>CALXZO010000001.1 GCA_944393265.1 uncultured Clostridia bacterium
ATCATAGTGAAAAAGTTAGGAAGTGAAAAAATGTTTAAATTACATTCAAAATATAAGCCGACAGGCGACCAACCACAAGCTATAGAAAAATTGGTTGATGGAATTAACAAAGGCTTGAAATATCAGACTTTGCTGGGTGTTACAGGTTCTCGGAAAAACCTTTACAATGGCAAATGTTATTGAAAAAGTACAGAAGCCTACATTAGTTTTAGCACATAATAAAACACTTGCTGGACAATTATATAGCGAGTTCAAGGAGATGTTCCCTGAGAACGCAGTTGAGTATTTTGTATCATAGTATAAGTAGCATCGGGAATCGTTATGTTTAGGGCGATTTAGAGTTTTTAAGTCCGGACTACCTGAAACAAAAAAGGCTTAAAATAAACTTTTTAAAAAATACGGAATAGACGGAATGGTGACCAGATTCGTAAAGATATTAAAAATATAAATAATAAATTGTACAAGAGATTCTTGCATAATCTGATGAAAGGAGGATGCTTATGAATAATAAAGTGATTGCTAAAAACAACGATATTGTTTTTTATAAAGGTGATAATGGAGAAACTAATATTGAATTATTAATAAATGGAGAAACTCTATGGGTTACTCAAAAAACAATGGCTGAAATCTTTGATGTTCAAAGACCTGCAATTACGAAACATTTAAAAAATATATTTGAAGATGGTGAATTAGATAAAAATCAAGTATGTTCCAAAATGGAACATACTGCAAGTGACGGCAAAACATATAATACAGAGTTTTATAATCTAGATGCTATAATATCAGTTGGATATAGAGTTAATTCTAAAAAAGCAACTGAATTTAGAATATGGGCAACTAAAATTTTAAATTCATACATGACTAAAGGCTTTGCGTTAGATGATGCTAGATTTTTAAAGGGCGGAAAAGTTAATCAAAAGTATTTTGATGAATTACTAGAAAGAATTAAAGTAATTCGTACAAGTGAGCGAATGGCTTATCAGAAAATAACAGATATTTTTATGACTACTTCAATAGACTATGATAAAAATTCTGAAGAAGCATATACTTTCTTTAAAATAGTTCAAAATAAACTTCATTATGCAATAACTGGGCATACGGCTGCAGAATTGATTTATGAAAGAGTTGATGCAGAAAAAATAAATATGGGGCTTTCAACTTGGAAAGAAGCACCAGATGGAATGATATATAAATATGATGTTAGTGTTGCTAAAAACTATTTGAATGAAGATGAATTGAAAAAATTGAATAATTTAACTACGTTATTTTTAGATTATGCTGAATCAATGGCTGAAGATGAACAAGTTATGACAATGCAGGATTGGATAAATGAAACAGATAGTCTATTGAAATTTAGAAAAAAAGAAATATTAAAAGATTTAGGTAAAATATCACACAAGCAAGCTATAGAAAAAGCACATAATGAATATGAAAAATATCGAGTTAAACAAGATCAGCAATACATATCAAGTATGGATGAAATGTATAAAAAGTATTTGGATGAGAGTAAAAATAATTAATTTAGTAGGAAATGATTTGATAAATTATATATACTAATTAATTAAGATTTTTAGAGGGGTATAAGTATGAAGAATAAACATAGAACAACAAAAACGAATACAGATCCAATAATATATGGAGAGTATGAGTAAAAAAAGAAAAGTAATTTGAAATTAATATTAATTGTTATATTTGTTGCTACAGTCATAATGATATTATTACAATCTAAAGATTACATTAAATTCGTTGGAAGAAATACAAGATATCATCATATTCCAACGACTACACTTCAAGAGTTGGAAAAATATAGTGGGTATAACTTAACAAAAGAAGAAATAAGCAAAATAAATATTGGAATGTTTAATAGTCGATTTGATATGTATATAGGAAAAAACAAAAATAGAAATGATATTGAACGATTAATAGAAATGGTTATTTTAAACAATCTAGAAGATGACGAAAATATTGTTAAAGTTGATTTTAATAACAATATAAATATGTATAACGAAGAAGAATTAAATGAAATTATTTTTAAATTGTCTGATGAAGAAAAATATACAATTAAAGTGGATGAAAAAAATGAAGTAGGTTATATATCTAAAATTATAATAGAGGTAGAATAAAGTTTTGCAGGGGGAACAAAAGTGGATATTTGGATTTTATTAATTTTTATAAGTATGCTAATATACATATTTAAATTTATGTTGTGTAAAAAAATAAAAATAGAAGCAACAGCTGAAATAGAGAATGATTTAAAAAAAGTAAAATTTAAGTTTAAGAAAAACATTGGTCTTGCGATTACATACATATTATTAGTGGTTATTTTTATATTAGTAATGAATTATTATCGTAGTGTGTCAGGAGATATTAACAATCAGCAAATATTTGTAGTAACTTTAATTTCGGCGAGTATTATTTTGGGGCCAATATATAATCTATTAAAAACAATACCAGATATTAGTGACATTCTTGTACAAAACTATGGATTTATAAAAAAAGACAAGAAAAGAAATTCATTTTATAAGGAAGAATCTTTGGGAGGAAAAATATTTTTTAATTATTATGTTAGCGACACCTTTGATTTTAATAAAAAATTTTCCTTTAAATTAAGTAATAGAAACATTAATACGGTATTTATGTATTATTTAAATGAGAAAAGTAATAGAAAATCAGCAGATATAAATAAGGATATTCAATTGCTCGTTGATACGTATAATTCTGATTATATTCCAAAATATTTGAGAATTGAAAAATGCATATATGATGTAAATAAAAATTCTATAATAATATCAATAAAAAATAATTGTTTGTTATATACTTTATATAGTAATAAGGTTATTGCGAAATTATTAATATTGTCTTTAAAAGAATATGAAAAAATAATTAATGAAATTATTAAGAAGTATATATAGAAAAAAATATTAATTTCTCAAAAAAAGGAGAAAAAATGTTTAAATTACACTCGAAATTTGAGCCAACCATTGATTTAGCAAAAGCATTGAAAGGAGAAAATATGAAATTTATTGATAATATAAAAAAAGTATTTGTGGAAAATAAAAGAGAGATATTATTTTCAATAATTTATACATTAATGACTGTTGGAATAATTGGAATATGTTTTGTTATATGGATGGAAAGTGATTTGTATACCGCTATATTGTTTGCAGTATCAGCTATTTCGATGTTATCGTTGATATTTAGTTTTATAGCTAATTCTATTTTTAAAGAAAATGTACTTGATGCTGTAAATAAATGTATGAAAGTTATTCACATATGGGTGTTAATTATAACAGGAATAATTGCTTTTTTATTATTGCTATTAATTAGTGCAATAACATCATTTAATCCTTTAGCGATATTATTTGTACTTCTTTTAGGAATAGCTATGTTAGGAATTATATGGGGGTGTTGTGTTTTTTTATTTATTGTTGCATTTGCAGTTTTGAGATTATGTATTAAGCATCCGTACATAACATTGATAATTGGAGTTATAAGTGCTGTCATTGGAGTCTTAAGTATTACTGAAATATTACCAATATCTCAATTGATTAAACAATTTACAGATTATTTGTTTGATATGTATATTGCAATTAAAAGTAATTAAATATAAAAAACACTTATCAATTAAAAATGCCAATGCTGATAAAACCATTGGCATTTTTAATATAGGTATTATATATTAACAAACATTATATTATGTGATATAATTTCCTTCATAGGAGAGAAGATTATGTTTAAATTACATTCAAAATTTGAGCCAACTGGTGACCAACCAGAGGCAATAAAAGGTCTAGTAGAAGGAATAAAAATGGGCGAGAAATACCAGACTTTACTTGGTGTTACTGGCTCTGGAAAAACTTTTACTATGGCAAATGTTATAGCTCAAACTAATAAACCAACATTAGTTTTAGCACATAATAAAACACTAGCCGGGCAGTTATATAGCGAATTCAAGGAGTTTTTTCCAGAGAATGCGGTAGAGTATTTTGTATCATATTATGATTACTATCAACCAGAAGCGTATATGCCTCAAACCGATACCTACATAGAAAAAGATTCGGCTGTAAATGAAGAAATTGATAAGCTTCGACATTCTGCAACAGCGGCTCTTTTTGAAAGAAAAGATGTAGTAATAGTTGCAAGTGTTTCGTGTATTTATGGACTTGGTGACCCAGATGATTATAGCGGGCTTACTATTTCGCTTAGAACTGGAATGCAAATGGAAAGAGATGTCCTACTTAAGACATTAATTGAAAGGCAATATGATAGAAATGAAATTGATTTTAAGCGTGGTAAGTTTAGAGTAAGAGGAGATACAGTAGAAATTTATCCGTCAAATGAAAATGAAAAAGCAATACGAATTGAATTTTTTGGAGATGAAATAGAAAAAATTTCTGAAATTAATCCTCTTACCGGAACAAAAATTGCGGCTAGAAATCATGTTTTGATTTTCCCTAATTCTCATTATGCTACTTCAAAAGAGAAAATGACAAGAGCTGTTAAGACTATTGAAAAAGAGCTAGAAGAGAGAATTCAATATTTTAAGGATAAAGATAAGTTAATTGAAGCACAAAGAATTGAGCAACGAACAAATTTTGATATAGAAATGATGCTTGAAACTGGATTTTGTCAAGGAATTGAAAATTATTCTAGGCATATTAGCGGACGAGCTCCGGGGAGTGCCCCATATACACTTATGGATTATTTCCCAAAAGATTTTCTTTTAATAATTGACGAATCGCATGTTACAATTCCGCAAGTTAGAGCAATGTATAATGGTGACAGGGCTAGAAAAGAATCTCTTGTTGAATATGGGTTTAGATTACCGTCGGCATTTGATAATAGACCACTTAGATTTGAAGAATGGGAAGAAAGGATTAATCAAGCAATTTTTGTTAGCGCTACACCTGCAGAGTATGAAGCAGTGCATGCTACTAGTGTAGTAGAGCAAATAATCCGTCCGACTGGACTATTAGATCCTAAGATAGAAGTAAAACCAGTAGAACATCAAGTCGATGATTTAATCGAACAAATCTCTAAAACAACAGAGAAGGGTGAAAGAGTTCTAGTTACTACTTTGACTAAGAAGATGGCAGAAGATTTAACTGCGTATTTAAAAAATATTAATATAAAAGTTACATATATGCATTCGGATGTTGATACTTTAGAGCGAATGAAAATCTTAAAAGAGCTTCGAGAAGGGAAATATGATGTGCTTGTGGGCATAAACTTACTTCGTGAAGGTCTTGATCTGCCGGAGGTTTCGTTAGTTGCAATATTAGATGCAGATAAAGAGGGATTTCTTCGTTCAGAACGTTCTTTAATTCAAACTATCGGACGTGCGGCAAGAAATGTTGACGGAAGAGTAATAATGTATGCCGATGAATTAACTGATTCTATGGATAAGGCTATTACAGAAACAAATAGAAGAAGGAAGATACAAATTGAATATAATAAAAAACACGGTATTACTCCACAAACAATAAAGAAAGCAATAAGAGATGATATTAAGGCTACATTTGTTGAGGAGTCGGCAGAAAAATATAATATTAGTGCTGATAAAACAGTAGAAGAGGTTATAAACGAACTAACGACAGAGATGTTAAAGCATGCTGCTAAAATGGAGTTTGAAGAGGCCGCTAAATTAAGAGATGAAATAAAAGAATTGGAAAAACTTATTGAAAAATAATATGCATATGTATAAGTTATGAAGCTGTTTAAAAAGTAAATGTGCTTTATGAAAATCATATATTAATATTAGCGCAATAAAAGTAATTGAATATATCTTCATAAGGTGGTAAAATAATTGGGACAATATGAATAGTACGAATGATAAATGGGGAGGAAAAATATGCTACTAGGATATATTATTATGTTTGTTGTAGGAATATTGCTCTTAGTTAAAGGTTCGGATTTCTTTGTTGATTCTGGTTCTGAAATTGGAAAGACACTTAAGATAAATGAGATACTTCTGGGAGTTACTATAGTCTCAATGGGTACGAGCTTGCCTGAACTTATAATTGCTATTACGAGTGCACAATCTGATGTAACTGAGATTGCTTTAGGAAATATTTTGGGGACGAATATATTTAATAGTTGCGTAATACTTGCAGTTATTTCACTTATAAGACCCGTAAAGTTTAAAAAAGAAACAGTAAGAAGAGATATGTATATGTCAGTAATTGCAGCAATAGTTCTATTTATTGCTATGTCAGACAAAATTATAGATAATGCATCAGCAAATGTTTTATCTAGAGCTGATGGTTTGATATTTCTAGTGCTGTTTGGAATGTATATGTATTATGTTTTGTATGCTTTTACCGATTACTTAAGAGAGAGAAAAGAGAAGGCAAAAGAAAATGAGCTAAAGTTGAAGCTTAAGGATATAGATTCATTAACTAAAAATATATGTATTATGATAGGTAGCATTATAATGGTGTTCTTAGGAGCTAATTGGACAGTTGATGCCGTATCTAATATTGCGGTTACGTTGAAAATCTCAGAAATATTTATATCAATAATAATTATTGCAATTGGTACGTCTCTTCCGGAAATATTTACATCGATCTCTGCTATTAAAAAAGGAAAGCAAGATATTGCTATTGGAAACTTAATAGGAAGCAATATGATTAATACACTTTTTGTGCTAGGTACAGCGGCTGTTATAAATCCTATAGAGTTACCAATGGATTCATTAATTATAGATGCATTTACTTTTTTGATGGTATCAATTCTTCTTCTGTTACATGCAAGAGGAGGAAAAAGATATGAGTTTTCTAAGGCAGAAGGCTTCTCTCTGATTGCGATATATTTGGCATATATTACGTATGTTATTGCTAGAGGATAGGGGTAATAATATAAGAATAAAGGGGTAATAAAATGAGTGAAAAGAGAAAAATAATAACTATAGCTGGTGACTTAAGTAGCGGTAAAACAACGGTTACTGCACTCATGCAGGAACAATTGGGGTATGAGATATATAGAAATGGTGAATATTTTAGAAAATTGGCTGCGGAAAGGGGAATGAGTGTTACAGAATTTAATCAGTATGTTAAAAATCATCCGGAAATTGATAAACAGATTGAGCAAAGTGCTAAAGAATATGCTGCGACACGTGAAAATTTAATAATAGATGCAAGGCTCGGATGGTATGCGGTTCCAGACTCATTCAAAGTTTACTTAAGAGTAGACATTGATGAAGCTGCTAAAAGGGCTTTTAATGATCCTAAAAGAAAACGCACAGAAAACTTTGATACAGTAGAAGCTCATAAAGCGGACTTAATCAAGAGATTTGAATTAGAGAACGAAAGATATTTTAACTTGTATGGTGTTCGAAAAGAAGACATGTCAAACTATGACTTTGTATTAAATACTACTTTTTATACACCACAAGAAGTTTGTGATAATATCGTTAGTGAATATAAAAAGTGGCTAAACTCGACTGAAGATTAGGTATTAAGGATTTAGAAAGAATTATATTTACTTAGAAAAAATCATTATTATATTTTAGTGAATTAAGAATAAAGCGATTCTGTAAAAGAGGTGAAAATTGTGGAATATTTGGATAGTAGAGCGGCGGATATAGCAAAATTGCATAATGTGTATAGCGATGGAAAAGATGTTCCAGATTTTTTGAAGGAATTGCTAGAAATACCTGAAATTAAAAGACTTAACGGAGTGGACCAAAATGCCGGGATTAATATGAGTGGATTTGGAATATTTAATTATTCATATTCGACGCTTGATCATTCATTCGGTTTTGCACTTATTTTGAATAATTTTGTAACTAACAAAAATCAAGTGATAGCTGCTCTGTTACATGATTTAGCGGTTCCAGCATTTGCATATACATCAACATATATCGATGAAAAAAATTTCGATGATAAAGAAAAAGAATTAACAACATATGATGCCATTATCGGATCAGATAAGTTATTTGAGTATTTTTTCAAGAAAGATATTTCAATTGACGACATGTGTGATTATACAAAATATCCACTCGCATATAATGTTATGCCTGCCCTTTGTGCACATAGACTAGAATATTTTCTTCATACAATTTTCTTAGAAAAAATGTGTTCTATTGAAGAAGTCATTGAAATATACAATGATTTAGTTATTATACCGAACGAGGATAACATGCCTGAATTTTGTTTTAATACACCTCATATAGCGGAAAAATTTTGTCTTCTTACTATAGAATGTGGCATGAAATATAGGTCATATGAAGCTAAAGCGGCAATGAAGTTTATATCAGATACATTAGGAACTATGCTAAGGAGAAGAGTTATTACTAGAAAAGATTTATATACTTATAGTGATAAAGTAATTATGGATATGGGTATTAACTGTAGTGATAAACGAATTAGTGACAGATGGAGATACTTGCCTCAGCTAAATAAGGTATATACAAAATTCAATAAAGTGGAAGATAAATATTGTAGCAAAATTAGTGCAGACTTAAGATATGCAGATCCACTAATAAGGGTAAATTCAGGAGTATATCTACGTGCGTCGAAAATGTCTAAAAAGTGTAAAGAAGAAATAGAAAAGTTTTTAAATTCTGATACGGATTTGTATTTTTATGTGGAATATGAAGACTAAATTACTAGACAAAAACTTCGTCTCTATGTCTAATGTCTACAGACGTGTAGTTTGCAAGGAATAGTTTTGATACGACTAATAATGTTTTAATATTTAAAAAAAGTGTTGACTTTTTTTTATGCAAATGTTATCATGTTCTTCGTAATCAGTTTTGCGCGAGTGGCGGAACAGGCAGACGCACAGGACTTAAAATCCTGCGGGCTAATAACCCGTACCGGTTCGATTCCGGTCCCGCGCACCATTAAGGTACTACGGCTTTGAAGATGTCATTGTCGTGGTACTTTTTCTATTTGCCAAAAATAAGATATTGACTTTAAAGTCTTTTTTATTTAATATAATTATTGAGAGTTTGTAGGAGGTGTTTTAGTATGAAACCTAGGTCTAAAAATATTTATAGAGTAATATGTATCATATTAGCACTATTATTTATTGTACCAACAGTTATATCATTATTTTACTATTAATATGGATGTGATTAAATGAGGTCTATTTTAGAGTCGTTTAAAATATTTTATGAAACAAATATAATAGGCTATTTCAATGTATTAACGCAGTATCCAATAAAAATTTTAGCAATGATTATTGACTTGATTTTGGTTGGATATTTGTTTTATGTATCTTTTAAAATACTTAAGGGAACAAGAGCTATGCAGCTAATAAAGGGCATAGCTATACTTGTTGTAGCAACTGCACTGAGTGACTTTTTGTCTTTAAATATATTACATTTTATTTTGGACTCAATAAGTACATATGGTGTTATAATGATAATTATTATTTTTCAACCTGAGCTTAGACGAACACTTGAACAAATGGGAACAGCAAGCATTAGAAAATTTTTTGATTTTGAGCAGCAAAACGAATCTGTTGTGGAAGAAGTTGTTGAAGCTGCATACAAGATGTCCGAAAGCAAAACGGGGGCTTTAATTGTTTTTGAACGTGAAATGAGCCTATCAGACATTATATCGAGTGGAGTTAAGATGGATGCAAAAGTTTCTAAAGAATTGTTGGAAAATATATTTGTTCCGGATACTCCTTTGCATGATGGGGCTACGATTATAAGAGCTGGAAGAATAGTATCGGCATCGTGTATATTGCCGATAACTAATAGAAAAAATTTGGATAGAGAGTACGGCACAAGACATAGAGCTGCAATTCGGATTATCCGAAGAGTATGACGCGATTGTTATTGTTGTATCTGAAGAGACTGGAAAAGTTTCTCTTGTTATAGATGGAAAAATAATACGTGGATTAAAGGAAGAAACGTTGGTAAAAGAATTGAAACGAAGATTAGAACGAAAAGTACAAAAAGGATTTAAACAATTACTAAGTAATAGAAAAATCAAGTCTAAATAATATAAAACAAAAAGCCTGATTTCTCGCATTTAACAAGAAATCAGGCTTTCATTATTGTGTAGTGTTAGCAGCAAGGACCTATTCCTTTACGGTTATCACCGCCACAGCAACAGCAGATTATGAATATTAATATGATTATCCATAAGAAATCATCACATCCGCAACCGCCTCTATCTGACATACATATCCCTCCTTTCGATTTTACTATATAAAATAATTTGAAGATTATGTGCAATATGAATTAATTACAGCCACAATTATTTGTGTTCCCTAAATTGTTATTACAGCCACAATTGTTGTTGCAACCACAGTTATCAGAGTTATTGCAACTGCTACATCCACACCCGTTCCAAAAAAGAAGTAAGAATAGGATTAAAAACCAAAGAATGTCGTCATTATTGTTGCAGAAACATCTTAAAAAATTTCCCATATCAGGGCCTCCTTTTATTTTTTTGTCTATGATATATAGTATTCGAAATAAAAAAATGTGTTACAATTTTTTATTTCATAGGAAAGTAATCAAAAATTAATAAATTATGTTACTAAATGCTTTCCGTATGAAACAACAAAAATTCCATATTTAAAGTCGAGCTTTGCTCGACATATGAAAATCAAAAATCTTTGATTTTTTAGATTTTCATTTTTGTTCTTTATATTTGAAAGATATAGATTTACATAGATGTTGTATGGTAAAATAAAAATGTTGGAAATGATTTTTTTAACCGATTTTTAATATAGGAGGTAGTTTCTATGCCGAGCAAATCTGACATAATGATGGCACGATGGATACTCTCTTACATGGTTGATATACTCGAAAAAACGCAACAGTACGACGGTATTTTGCTTTGCGAAGGAAATCACGAAAGCATTGATATAAAGTTATATCAACGGATATACTCTAATCTGCTTGTAATTCCGGTAGGTGGATGGACGCAAGTAAAAAACATTTTGTCAATGATACGCCGTGGACTGAAAAAAATAGGTTATACCGCATATGGAATAATTGACAGAGACTCTTTATCAAAAGCGGAGATGAGAAGATTCAAAAAGATGGGAATTTATTGTACTAAGCTTCCATTCATTGAAAATATAATTTCTTGTCCAGAAGTTTTAAGTGTATTATGTGACAATTGTGAATATGATTTTGACAAGAAGATTTCGACTATCCAGGCTAATTTGATTAGAGTGCTTTATTCTAAATTGCGTGCGAGTTTGCCAATCAATATCCCTATAAAAGAAGATGAATCAATTGATTCGATAACTATAAGAATAAAGAAAAGTGACGGAAGGACTGTTGAGAAGATGGTGGATAGAACTAATATAGTTTATGCGTATAGGGATAAGGCTGTGGCCAATGAAATTGCAGAATCACTTGATATAGTGGGAAGACGTAATTATTATGAATTCTTCAAAAAGTGCCTAGAAGATCCCGCTTTGGAAGAAAAAATTTTGAAATGTGTTACTCACTATTTGCCGGTAATTCAAGAAGAACTGTAAAATAATCTTACGCAGATGCTTTAGAACAAAAATGAAAATCTAAAAAATCAAAGATTTTTGATTTTCATATGTCGAGCAAACCTCGACTTTAAATATGGAATTTTTGTTGTTTCATACGGAAAGTATTTGGCAACATAATTCGTTGATTTTTGATTACTTTCCTATGAAATAAAAAAATGAACTTTGAGTTAAAACTGATTCAAAGTTCATTTTTTAATGCTATTCAATTAGTTTAAATAGATTTTATTATGGTGACCCATACGGGAATCGAACCCATGATTCGGCCTTGAGAGGGCCGCGTCTTAACCGCTTGACCAATGGGCCATACAACAGTCACACGTTAAGTATAGCATGATAGTGAAAAGTTAGCAAGAGTTTTTTACTTAATTGACAAAATTTATTTTTCTATTAAAAGTAAAAATATTAGATAATATTGTCTAATAAAATTGAATATAACTTTTAATGTGTGATATAATCTACGGCGTAATAAGAAATAGCTTGTCAATTATTTATGAGAGGAAGTGTATTAAGTGAATAAGTTAAAGGTATTTGCTTGTAATTCAGCTGAAGAGTTTGCAGCGGGAATTTGTAAAGAAATTGGAATTCAGATGCGGTCAGAAAGAGGCTTTTAAATTTAAGAATGATAACACATTTGTAAAAATTTTAGAAACTGTGCGTGAAGATGACGTATTTGTGGTTCAGACAACTATGCCTCCTGTAGATGAACGAATAATGGAGCTTTTGATAACAGTAGATGCACTAAAAAGAGCTTCTGCTAAAAGAATAACAGCAGTGTTGCCATATTATCCGTATTCAAGATCAGATAAAAAAGATCAACCAAGAATTCCGATTACGGCTAAACTATTAGCGGACATGCTAGTAACTGCAGGAGTAGATAGAGTTTTAACCTGTGACTTACATAATCCGGCAATACAAGGTTTTATGAATATTCCGTCGGATCAGTTGAAGGCAAAAGATATATTAATTTCATATTTTAAACCAATAGCTCAAAGTGGAAATGTAACAGTTGTTGCAACTGACGCAGGAAGCTCAAAGAAAGCATATAAGTACGCTGAAGAACTAGGGACATCGATAGCAATGATAGATAAAAGGCGTGAGGGCAATGATGATAGAGCAATAGCTACACATGTTATAGGAGAAGTAAAAGATAATGTATGTATTATTTTTGATGATGAAATAGACACGGGTGGTTCTATTCTAGAAACGATTAATGTTCTTAAACAAAATGGTGCTACTAAGATATATGCGGCGTGTACGCACGGAATTTTATCAGGACCAGCAATTGAGCGAGTAAAAAATTCAAATGTTGAGGAGTTAGTAATTACTAATACAGTTCCACTGCCGCCAGAAAAACGTATTGACAAGATTAGAGTTTTAGACATTTCTCCTTTGTTTGGACAAGCTATATTGAAAATATATAATGGCGAAGGCGTTGGAGATTTATTTGAGGACAAAAAGATGGAATTTTAATGTCAGTATGAGATCCTTGACGACTAAATGCAGTTATGATATAATTTTTTTCGGACTGTTTGCTTTTTATACTTCTAAATTTTATAGGAGGGAGAACAATGAAGGTTATTTCTATACCGATTGGTAGAGTCATGTTTTCAGAAAAGTGGATGAGAGATTTGCTTGAACATCCAAAAGTAAAAGGTTGCTTTGAACGGCTTAGCTTAGACATCAGATATAAGATACTGGAGATAATGAAGGGGGCTGTTATATCGGATGTAAGCACTGATGACAACCTGAAAATTGGAGCATATATATTGTACATAGCACTTCAGGATATGTTGCTGATTGATCTGAATTGCAATATTCCGGAGATTATGGGTGCTTTTATGAACAGCAAAGATTTCATTGAATATGTTGAAATGTCTTATCAAGAGTTTGTTTGTTTGAGATTAAGAGACGAAAAGGATGATGAATACATAAATTGACATGAAATTTATACTGAGCTAAACTTAGATACGATGTTGATGTTATATGAGGGTGGAAGATGTCTATATAGATAGCTTCCACCCTCAAAATTAGTAATAAAATAATTTTTGCTTGCTTTTTTTATATTATGATGGTAAAATAATGCAGTGCATGAGTATATCATGTAAAAATCCACATATGGCAATAGCTAGTCTGCCGTGTGCCTTGACAAAAGGTGGTAGGTGGCGATGATTTGTTATAGAGGGAAAAACAAAAAAATAAGGAGGAAATTTAGATGTCAGTAGTTGCAATGAAACAATTATTGGAAGCTGGTGTTCATTTTGGACATCAAACAAGAAGATGGGATCCAAGAATGGCTCCATATATCTTCACTGCCAGAAATGGTATTTATATTATTGATTTACAAAAAACAGCAAAAAAAATCGATGAAGCATATGCCGTATTAAAGAGCATAATTGATGAAGGAAAAACAGTTATATTTGTTGGTACAAAGAAACAGGCGCAAGATTGTGTGAAAGAAGAAGCTGAAAGATGTGGTATGTACTACGTTAATCAAAGATGGTTAGGCGGTATGTTAACAAATTTTGATACTATCAGAAAAAGAGTTGACAGAATGAAGAAACTTGAGGCTATGGAGACTGATGGTACATTTGATGTTCTTCCAAAGAAGGAAGTAATAATTTTAAAGAAGGAAATGGAAAAACTAGAGAAGAACCTAGGTGGAATAAGAGAAATGACAGAGCTTCCTGGTGCAATGTTTGTAGTTGATCCTAAAAAGGAGAGAATTGCTATTTTAGAAGCAAGAAAATTGGGTATCCCTGTAATTGGTTTAGTTGATACAAACTGTAATCCAGAAGATGTGGATTATGTTATACCTGGAAATGATGACGCAATAAGAGCAATTAAGTTGATTGCTGAGGCAATGGCAAATGCTGTTATCGAGTCAAAACAAGGTGAATCAATGCAAGAAGAGACTTCTGAAGTTGATGATAGTGCAGACAGTAAGGAAGCAGAAGAGACCCAAGAATAGTGAGGTTATCTTATTTGAAGTTAATCGAATATAAATTACTTATAATTTGTGATAGGAGGATATAAATATGATATCTGCAGAGCAAGTAAAAGAACTTAGAGAAATGACTGGTGCTGGTATGATGGAATGCAAAAAAGTATTAGAAGAAGTAAATGGTGATAAGGAAAAGGCAACTGAGCTTTTAAGAGAAAGAGGAGTCGTTAAGGCTGCTAAGAAAGCCAGTAGAATTGCAGCTGAGGGATTAGTTGAAAGCTATATTCACGGAGACGGAAGAATTGGTGTTTTAGTAGAAGTGAACATTGAAACTGATTTCGCAGCTAAGAATCCAGAATTTAGAGAGTTTGTAAAAGATATGGCAATGCAAATTGCTGCTACGAAGCCTGAATATGTAAAGAGAGAAGATATTCCAGCAGATGTAATCGAAAAAGAAAAAGAAATAATGAGGGCGCAAATAGTAAATGAGAATGCAGAAAAGAACGGGGCTGAAAAACCAGCTGCTGTAATTGATAAAATCGTTACTGGAAAGTTAGAAAAATATTATTCTGAAGTATGTCTACTAGAACAAGATTTTATAAAAGATCCAGACAAGACAGTTCAACAAGTATTGACTGAAAAAATATCAAATATAGGTGAAAATATTACTATTAGAAGATTTGTTAGATTTGAAAGAGGAGAAGGAATTCAGAAGAGAGAAGAAAACTTTGCTGAGGAAGTAATGAAACAAATTAATGGTTAATTGAAAATATTTAGATTAAAATAAAACTCAAGTGCTAGGTTATTTTAGCACTTGAGTTTTTTGTCGGTTGCTAGCTGATTTTAGTAGAGATGGTGATGGACAAAAACTCTGCCTCCATGTTTATATAATTTTAATGTTCTTTTTTTTTTTATTGTATACACATTAAGAGTTTTATATGATACAATGACATAGGTGTTAATCAAGGTTATTTTTCAAAAAATAGGAGGGAAAACAATTGGCTACTAAAAAGAATCTATCGAAACAAATAAAGAAGGAGAGAGAATTATTATCAAAATATGCGTATGTTATAGTAATGGCGCTTTGTGTGCAGATTTTAGTGTATTTGGTTTTGCTAAATATTATACCATTTTCAAGTGAAAATCCTAGAATGATAGTTACTAATGGGTATGAATATGCATTTGTTCAATCACAAGAGGATAATACTTATTATGGTATAAAATATGTGAACAATGCGGTAGAAGAGAATGTTTATATAAATGGGAAATCTGAGTTTTCCTATAAAGAAGTAAAGGAATATTGCAAAGAGCAAAATTTAAAAATTATATCGGAGATTTTTCTTTGGGAGGATGTAAATAATTTCTACAAAGAAGAATGGGCTACATATAGAGGCTATGATAATAATGGAGATGGTAAAATTAGTAATGATGAGTGGGGAGCTCAACAAGAAGGAAATGCGGTTAGTACGTATTCGAGTGATAAAAAGATTGATAATGGAATGGCCTTTATATATGCATATAATATGGTAATTTTAGTAGCTAGTATAATCGTGTCAATCTGGTATATGATGACAGTTTTGGAAGAAAATGAGGGAGACACGAGTCAGAAAATAAAAGGATTCTTTAAGAAAAACATTGGGCTATTATTTTTACTTTTATTCATGGTATGGTGCTTTATCAGTTCGTTGTTAGCTTATGATCCACATAGATCTTTTATTGGGTGCTATAATTTAAGAGATGGATATTTATCATTTATGTTTTATGCAGCTATTTTAGTATGCATCTTGATTATTGGTAATAACGAGCAATATAGAAAAAGAGTTATAAATACTTTTTTAGTGACAGCTACAGTTTTGGCTATTCTGACATTAGGTGATTATGTGGAATATAATGTTTTTGGGAATAATGTATTCCCGGTAGTAAAGGAAAATGGGACAGGAAGCGTAAGCGCTTTTGATAATTCGGCAGGTGAAGCAGTATATATGGTTACAAAATATGCGTCTACCACTTCTTCTATTTTATCGGGAATATTCAATAATACAAATCACTATGCGTATTACCTTACAATTTCTATAATTGTTGCTGCAGTAATGGCAATAAAAGATACAGATGCCACAAGAAAATTAGGATATCTTGTTTCTTTTACTATTATGTTAATTATGCTGATAATTAATAATACATTTGGCTCATATTTAGGAGTAGCAATCACAGTCTTTTTATTATATATTTACTGTATATTAGATTATGTGGGGATATTTAACAAAAAAGATTCTAAGGAAATGTGTGATAATAAGAACGATTCCACTAGTATGTTTGTTGCAGCAGTTTTACTTGTGATATTAATAGTATGTTCTTTTAGTATAAATGATGCTTCAAATTCGTCTATAGTAGGTAAGAATTTTGCAGACTTAAAAAATGGTATTATGTCGATATTGGGAGATAGCAAAAATGACTCCAATGAAGGCTCGACAATTAGTAATACGGAAATGAATGAAAATATTGCAACAGAGCAAGTATCTTCTGAAGCAGCTGAGGCTGGTTCTGGAAGATGGGGAATATGGCTGAACACAATAAAAGTTATTAAGGAATATCCTATTTTTGGCTGTGGCTTAGAAAACATGCTTTATAAAATGATAGAAATTGTAGAAGAGGAAGGAACTGGGAACGCTGAAGGGAGATCACATAATTTAATTCTTCAACTTTCTGCAACTGTTGGAATACCAGGAATGCTTTTGTATTTTGCTGGTATGATATGTATCTTTATTAATGCAGTAAAAAGGTTAAAAAGTGGAGACTTGTACGCATGTATGGGAACGTTTGTAATAGTTGCCTATATGATTTCTTCAATGACTGGAAATTCGGGATTTTATACATCAGGATATTTTTATATTTTTGTGGGCATGGTAGCAATTTCAGCTTGCGATGACAAAAAGAAATTAGTTAAGACAAAAAAATAAAAAAAGTTATGGAGACTAATAATAGCAAACAGTGAAATAATAATAACTAAAAAAGACAAATATATGAATGAGGTTTTATTTATGAAATTAATGTCAAAATTTGAGAATGTATCAAGTAGTACGAAAACGTTGTTGCTTGCTATAGTTGATGTTTTTACGGTAATTGTATCTTATTATTTTGCAATAAATTTTGAAGGATTAGAGTTTTCTTTTAGAGATGATGCGACTCAAAATACTATTATTTCAATAGTCATAATGTATATTGTGGCTTTAAATATCTTAGGTGTTTATAAAAGTATAATCAAATATTCTACGGCTAAAGATTATATTAAAATAGCTGGGATATCATTGGTAGTTGCCGCAATCTTTTGCACAGGAAAAGAATTTGTAAAGTTTTTCACGCTTAATACAAACATTGTAATATTAGCTGCAATGGTAACAGCCTTTTTAGGAATTGCTGTGAGAGTTACTATTAGGATGCTTGTATATGCGGAATTAAATAAAGGCGGAGCAAATAAACAAAGATTACTTATTATTGGAGCGGGGCAGTCTACCTCACAAATTATAAAAACTTTGCAAACCATGCTTGCGTCAGAATATGTGATTGTTGGCATTATAGATGATGACCCGCAAAAACTTAATAGAGTAATGTGCGGGGTAAAAATAATTGGAACTAGGGATGATATAGTTTCGATTTGTGAAAAACAGAGAATTGATACGATATTTTTCTCAATAGAAAATATAAAACCTAAAGAGAAAAACAAAATATTAAAAATTTGCGATATGACCAATGCTAAAGTAAAGATAGTATTACCATTAAATCAAATTATATCCGGTAAAGATTTTAAAGATGCTCTTAGAGACGTTGAACTAGAAGATTTATTGGGAAGAGAGGCTGTTGTATTAAATAATAAAAAGATATCAGAATATTTATTTGGAAAGATTGTACTAGTGACGGGTGCAGGAGGATCGATAGGTTCTGAACTTTGTAGACAGATAATAAAGTTTAAACCTAAAAAGGTGATTATGCTAGATATTTATGAGAATACTTTATATGAAGTAGAAATGGAACTTAAGCAAAATTACAAAAATGCACCTATTGTTACTGTTATTGCAAGTGTTAGAGATAGAAATAGGATGGAAGAAATTTTTGCTAAGTATAGACCGCAAGTAGTATTTCATGCTGCAGCGCATAAACATGTTCCTTTAATGGAAACGAGTCCTGTAGAGGCCATAAAGAATAATGTGTTTGGAACGTTTAATGTAGTTGAATGTAGTGATAAGTATGGCGTGGAAAAATTCACATTTATTTCTACAGATAAGGCGGTTAATCCTACTAGCATAATGGGAGCAACTAAAAGAATTTGTGAAATGATTATTCAATCTAAAAATAGAACAAGTGAAACAGTTTATTCAGCTGTAAGATTTGGCAATGTGCTAGGTAGCCACGGATCTGTTATTCCTTTATTTAAAAAACAAATAGAAATGGGTGGTCCTGTTACTGTTACACATAAAGAAATAACAAGGTATTTTATGCTAATTCCGGAAGCTGTTGGCTTAATCTTACAAGCGTCAACGTTTGCAAACGGTGGTGAAATTTTTGTGCTTGATATGGGAGAGCCTGTCAAGATATATGACTTAGCTCAAACACTAATAAAGATGTCTGGTAAGAAGGTGCCAATAGAGATAGTTGGATTGAGAAAAGGCGAAAAATTGTATGAAGAATTATTGATGGATGAGGAAGGATTAATTAAGACTTTACACGAGAAGATTATGATTTCTAGAATAAATGCGCCAACTGATGAAGAAATAAATACGATGTTAATTAAACTAAAGACTTTGGCTGATGAAACTGATGTTTCAAGAGAGAATGTAAAAAAGGTTATTAAGGAAGTTGTGCCTACATTTATAGAGTTGGACGATTAAATTTTATGGATGAATAAAAGGAGAGATTTATGAAGAAAATTTTGTTGTCGTCGCCGCATATGTCTGATGCTGGATATGAGCAAGAGTACGTAAAGGAGGCTTTTGATACTAATTGGATTGCGCCTCTCGGAGAAAATGTAAATAAGTTTGAAGAGGAGTTGGCAAAATATGTTGAAGTAAAACATGCTGCAGCACTTTCGTCTGGTACAGCGGCAATTCACTTGGCGTTAAAAGCTGCTGGCATAAAAAAAGGAGATATTGTTTTTTGTCAATCGCTTACTTTTTCGGCAACGGCAAATCCAATAATATATGAGGATGCTACTCCAGTTTTCATTGATAGCGAAGGTGATACTTGGAATATGGATCCTGTTGCGTTAAAAGAAGCCTTTAGAAAGTACCCGAATACTAAAATTGTTATAGTTGTAAATTTATATGGGAACCCTGCAAAGCTAGATGAAATATTGGAAATATGTAAGGAGAATAATGCTACATTAATAGAAGATGCGGCCGAGAGTTTGGGGACGATTTATAAAGATAAATTTACAGGAACTTTTGGGGATTATGGTGTATTTTCTTTTAATGGAAACAAGATAATAACAACAAGTGGCGGTGGGATGCTAGTTTCAGAAAATGAGGAAAGAATTGAGAAAGTCAAATTTTGGGCTACACAGGCTAGAGAGAAAGCTAAGCATTATGAGCATAAAGAAATAGGATATAATTATAGATTAAGTAATATTTGCGCAGGAATTGGCAGAGGACAATTGAAGGTATTAGATGAAAGAATTGCACAAAAAGGAAGTATATATCAAATATATAAAAATAGCTTTTCTAGTATAGATGAAATTGAAATGATGCCAGTTCCAATAAACTCAAAGCCTAATCATTGGTTATCTGTAGCACTTTTGGATTCAAAGATAACTCCGCTAGAGTTAGTGGAAGCACTAGAAAAAGTTGGAATTGAAAGTAGAAGAGCTTGGAAACCAATGCATATGCAACCAGTTTTTAAAAACTATGATTTTATAAATGTTGTGTCAAAACCTGTATCAGAAGAAATTTTTGAAAGAGGAATTTGCTTACCGAGCGATACTAAAATGAGCGAGGAAGAACAACAGATAGTTATAAATGAAGTAATAAAAATAATAAAATTATAGGAACTAAATAATCTTGATGCTCTTGCGTTTTTAGTAGGGAAACAATGTATAAGAGTAATCATAAATGCACTAAAAATCACCTAGATTAAAATTTCTAATTTGTAAAAACTAATAAATCAAGGAGAAAAGTATGTACAAAAAATTCTTGAAACGCGTCTTAGATATAATATGTAGTATACTACTGATAGTATTATTATCTCCCGTTTTTTTAATTGTGTGGATATTAATTAGAATAAAGCTCGGAAAACCAGTCATATTTAAGCAAGAAAGGCCTGGCAAGGATGAGAAAGTTTTTAAGCTATATAAGTTTCGAACTATGACAGATGAAAGAGATGAAGAAGGAAATTTGTTACCTGATGAGATGCGTCTTAGTACGTTTGGACAGAAATTGAGAAGTACTAGCTTGGATGAATTGCCAGAATTATTTAATATTTTAAAAGGAGACATGAGTTTTGTAGGGCCAAGACCACTATTAGTACAATATTTGGAGTTGTATGATGATAAGCAAAAACGTAGACACGAGGTAAGGCCGGGTTTGACAGGACTTGCACAAGCAAGAGGAAGAAACTTGTTAACTTGGGAAGAGAGATTTAATTTAGATGTTGAGTATGTAGATAAGGTGAGTCTATGGCTTGATATAAAAATACTTATTGAAACGGTAAGAGTTGTTATAAAACGAGAAGGTATTGTGCCAAAGGATTCAGAAATTATGAAACCGTTTGGAGGAAACAAAAAAATATGACAAGTTATACAAAGGATTAATTATAAATAACAAAAGAGAGGGCGAAGAATACTATGAAAAAAAAGGTATTATTTGTGGCAACTGTAACACGTCACATAAATGCATTTCATATCCCTTATCTAAAATATTTTAAAGAAAAAGGATATGAGGTACATGTGGCTAGTAATGGAGATGAGGATATCTTATATTGTGACAAGCATTATGAGGTAGAATTTGAAAGGGAGCCTTTAAAGTCGAAGAATATAAAAGCATACAAAAAATTAAAGAACATAATATATGAGAATGATTACGACATAATTCATTGCCATACGCCTGTGGCAGGAGTGCTTACCAGGCTTGCTGCAAAGAAAGCTCGAAAAAGAGGCACTAAAATTATTTATACGGCGCACGGCTTTCATTTTTATAAAGGAGCACCTTTAAAAAATTGGTTACTTTTTTATCCTATTGAGAAGAATCTTGCTAAACATACAGATGTGTTAATAACTATAAATGTAGAAGATTATGAATTAGCTAAAAAGAAATTTAAGGCTAAGAAAATAGAACGTGTACACGGTATTGGTGTTGATAAGCAAAAGTTTGATATTAGTATGACTGAGACAGAAAGAAATAAAATAAGAGAATCTTTTTCTGTTGGCGAATTAGATTATTTAATAATGTATGCAGCCGAACTTAATAAGAATAAAAATCAAATGATGCTAATAGATGCTATGAAAATATTGGTAAAAAGTTATCCTAATATAAAACTTATTTTAGCTGGAACAGGTATACTTGAAGAAGAATATAGAAAGGAGATTACTAAAAGTTGTCTTCAAAGTAACATATTATTAATTGGATATAGAACAGATATTCCAAAGCTTTTAAAGATTTCAGATTTATATGTTGCGACTAGCAAGCGTGAAGGACTACCAATAAATATAGTTGAGGCAATGGTTTCGGGACTACCACTTGTGGTTACAAATTCTAGAGGGCAACGAGAACTTGTTGAAGATGGGAAAAACGGATATATTGTGAAGCTCGGCGATGTTAATGCTTTAGTAGAAAAAATAAGAAATATATATCTTGATTACAGAATAAAAAAACAATTTACAACTAGTGCAAAGGAGAAAAGCAAACCATATCTTCTAGAAAATGTTTTTCAAGAGATGAAGAATATTTATAATGCATAAATGTATGAGACCATAAGTACTAGTAGAAGGGAAGAAAAAAATGAAGACATTATTTGAATTATTAAGAGTAAAACATTATATAAAGAATTCGCTTATATTTGTGCCACTTATTTTTGGAAGCGTTCTTACAGTAACAAACATTAAAAATACTATACTTGCCTTTCTTGCGTTTAGTGCTATGGCGTCGTGCATATATATAATTAATGATATAAAAGACATAGACAAAGACAGAGCACATCCGACAAAAAGGAATAGGGTTATTGCGAGCGGAAAAGTATCAATTCCAGTTGCAATTGTAATTTCTGTAATTATGTTTTTCGTGTCCATCATTCTAAACTATCTAACAAACTCGAATATATATTCATTTATTTGGCTTTTAATATATTTCTTATCAAACATTGCGTATAGTTTCGGCATGAAAAATGTTCCGATTATAGATATAATTTTTTTAGTATCTTTTTATATAATTAGAATTTATTATGGGGCAACAGTTGTTGAGGTAGAGGTAAGTAAGTGGCTTTTACTTACAATAATGAGCATTTCAACGTTTTTTGCATTAGGTAAGAGAAGAAATGAATTAAGAAAAGCATCGAACGAATCAAGAAGCGTTTTAAAGCACTACAATCAAGCTTTTTTAGATAAGTTTATGTATTTAAGTTTAGGAATGACAATTGTATTTTATTCACTATGGGCTGTAGAACATGTTGATGTGCCTTTTGAAATTACTGTTCCTATTGTTTTTATTGCGCTTATGAGGTATTGCCTGATAATAGAAGGTGATTCAGAAGGAAATCCAGCGGAAGTTATTATAAAAGATGTACCTATCATATTATTGTCGTTACTATATATAGCAATAGTTTTGTTGCTAATAATATAAGTTAAAAGGGGCTGGAATGAATTGAATGTATATGATTTTGATGGAACTATATATGATGGTGATTCTGGTAGAGATTTTATTTTATTTGCTTTTTCTAAGAGGCCATTTTATATGGCAAAGCATTTTTTGAAACTAATTAAGTATTTTATAAAATATAAAAGAAAGAAAATTAACTTTAAAGAGATGAAGGAAAGAGTATTTTCTTTTGTTAAGAATTTTAACGATTTAGAAGAGTTGAAGAAAGAATTTATACAACGTCACATGAAGAAGGTAAAACCATATTATAGTGAAGTAAGAAAAGATGATGATATTATAATCAGTGCGTCGCTTGATTTTTATTTAATTGATTTGTGTAAGGCCATTGGAATTAATAATGTGGTATGTACAGAATATGACGTTAAGAGCGGAAAAATAATAAACGAAAATTGTAAGGGCGAAGAAAAAGTAAAAAGGTTTGATACTATTTATGGGAAAGATACGGTTATTAATAATGCGTATGGTGATTCAAAACATGATGTACCAATACTTAAGCGTGCTGTAAAAGGATATATAGTAAAAGGTAATGAGCTAATTGAATATGATGAAAATTATAAGTTTTAATTTTAAAAAAGAAAGGAAAATATATGGAGAAGGTTTTTGTCACTGGTGGGAGTGGCTTCTTAGGAATTAATTTGATTAGGTCGCTTTTGAATAAAGGATATGATGTTATTTCGCTTGATTTACTACCATTTGAATACGATGATTGCAAAGATAAAATTAAATGGGTAAAAGGGGATATTAGAAATAAAAATACGGTCGATGAATGCATGGAAGGTGTTGACTATGTAGTTCACTGCGCTGCTGCTTTGCCGTCATATAAAAAAGAAGATATTTTTTCAACTGATATTGATGGAAGCAAGAACGTTATTACTAGTGCATATGAGCACAAGGTCAAAAGGTTTATACAAATTTCATCGACTGCTGTTTATGGGATTCCAAAGCATACTCCACTACATGAAGATGATGAAATGGTTGGTGTTGGGCCTTATGGAGTTGCCAAAATTGAAGCTGAAAAAGTGTGTTCGGAGTATCAAAATAAGGGAATGCCAACAGCTATAATTAGACCAGTTTCATTTATTGGGCCAGAAAGATTAGGTATTTTTGCGCTATTTTATGAATGGGCAAAGGATGGTCGAGGATTTCCAATGATTGGTAGTGGAAATAATAGATATCAATTTCTTGATGTAGATGATTTATGTGATGTAATTATTACTTGCATTACAACTGAAGAAGAAAATATGAATGATACTTTTAATGTTGGGGCTAAAGATTTTACAACAATGAAAGAAGATTATCAAGTTGTACTTGATAAAGCTCGGGTATGGAAAAAAGATACATCGGCTTTCCTGCAATCGTTGCTGTTACAGTATTAAGAGTGTTAGAGTTTTTACACCTATCTCCTATATATAGATGGGTTTATGAAACAGCGACAAAGGATTCTTTTGTGTCGATTGAAAGAGCACAAAAAAAGCTAGGATATACACCTAAGTACTCTAATAAGGAAGCGCTTCTCAGAAATTATGAATGGTATTTAAATAACTATAAAAGCTTTGAGGGAAAAACAGGTGTTAGTCACAGGGTGCCATGGAAGCAAGGAATTTTAAATATTATTAAGCTTTTTTATTAAGTTTGTATATGTATATATAGTGATGAAAGTATGTTTTTTTTATGTTTTACTTCCTTTAGATGAGTATTTATGATATAAATGTATGTGAAAGTAAAAAAGATTTAGGAGGTTATATTTTATGCCAAAGGCGAAGTATAAAAGAGTCTTATTAAAATTAAGCGGAGAAGCTATGGCTGGACCAAATGGTTTTGGAATCGATGCTGATATGATAGGCATTGTATGTGACTACATAAAGAAGATAGTTGACATGGGTGTTGAAGTTGCCATAGTTGTAGGTGGAGGAAACTTTTGGAGAGGAAGACAGGCACACCATATGGAGAGAACGACTGCAGACTATATGGGGATGCTTGCAACTATTATGAATGGGCAAGCGCTTCAAGACGCTTTGGAATATAGAGGATTAGATACTAGGCTTCAAACATCAATAGAGATGAGACAAATTGCAGAGCCATATATAAGGAGAAAAGCTGTTAGACATCTAGAAAAAGGGAGAGTAGTAATTTTTGCTGGTGGTACTGGAAATCCATTCTTTTCTACAGATACGTGCGCTGCGCTAAGAGCAAGTGAAATAAATGCCGAGATTATATTGTTTGGAAAAACAGTTGATGGAATTTATGATTCAGATCCTAAGACAAATCCTGATGCTAAAAAGTATGATGAGATTACTTTTACAGAGATACTAAAAAATAATTTAAAAGTAATGGATGCAACAGCAGCTTCTTTATGTAGAGACAATCATATACCAATAATGGTATTTGGGTTGAGAGATGCAGAAGACATTGTAAAAGCAGTGTCTGGTGAACGTATAGGCACCATTGTAAATGAATAGAAAATTTGAAAGGGGAATATTTATGTATAGTCATATTGAAGAAAAAATGAAGAAAACGTTAGTAGTACTTGATGCACAATTAGCTGAAATTAGAGCAGGTCGTGCTAATCCTAAAGTATTAGATAAAATTTTAGTTAACTATTATGGAGCACCTACTCCGATAAATCAAGTAGCTAATATTATGGTGCCAGAGGCAAGGATGATTACAATACAGCCGTGGGACGCAAGTTTGTTAAAGGAAATTGAAAAGGAAATTCAAAAATCGGATTTAGGAATTAATCCTACAAATGATGGAAAACTTATAAGGCTAGTATTTCCTGAATTAACTGAAGAAAGAAGAAAAGAACTTGTAAAGGACATTAAGAAGATTGCAGAGGAATCAAAAGTTGCAATTAGAAGTATTAGAAGGGATGGCATTGAAGAATTTAAAGCAAAGCAAAAAAATAGTGAGATAACAGAAGACGACTTAAGAGATGCGGAAGAAAAAATTCAAAAATTGACAGATAAGTACGTGAGCGAAATAGATGCTGCATGTGCAAATAAGGAAAAAGAAATAATGTCAGTATAGATATACTAAAAAATATATTAAATGGAGGTTTTTTATGTTAGAAAATATGCAAATCCCTACACATATTGCAATTGTTTTAGATGGTAACAGAAGATGGGCGAGGAAACGTGGATTGCCTACGCTTCAAGGACATACTGAAGGAGCAAATAATTTAGAGCGTATTGCAAGTTATTGCGGAAAAATTGGTGTAAAATATTTAACAGTTTATGCTTTTTCGACAGAAAACTGGAATAGGTCTAAAGAAGAAGTCGACTATCTTATGAAGCTACTTGCAAAGTATATTTCTGATTTTGATAAAAAGTTTAAGAATTCCAATACTAAAATTAGATTAGCAGGTGATATTAACGGGTTGCCAGAAAACTTAAAAGAAAGTATAATTCGAATTGAAGAAAAGACGGAGAAAAGTGAGGGCCTAACGTTAAATTTATGTATTAACTATGGTGGTAGAGAGGAAATTGTTAATGCTACGAAAATAATTGCTACTAAATTTAAAAATGGAGAAATATCACTAGATGATATTGATGAAAAAATGATATCAACTAATTTAAGAACGGGGAACGCGCCAGATCCAGATTTAGTTATAAGAGCTGGTGGAGAAATTAGACTTAGTGGTTTCTTACTTTGGCAGTTATCGTATTCTGAATTGTACTTTTCGGATGTACTATGGCCTGATTTTAATGAGAAAGAATTAGATAAAGCAATAGAGGCATTTAATAAAAGAAAAAGAAATTTCGGTAAGTAATCGTTATAATATTCATTAAATATGAGCATTAACAAGGAGGAAACCATGGTAAAACGAGTAGTTTCGACAGCTGTTGGGCTAATTATCTTAGCGGTTGTATTTATATTTCATAATCTTTTAATAATAAATATAGCTGTTACAATAGTTGCACTTATAGGCCTTTCGGAGTTTTATAATGCATTTAAAAATAAAGGATATAAGCCGATAGAAAAGTTTGGTTTTGCGGTTACATTAGGTATTTTGTTTATTGGTTTTGTAGAAGCTGAAATATTGAAAATGGCTATGTTTTTTGCACTTCCAGTTTCATTGTTTGTGCTGTTTAGTATTTCGATTTTCTCTAATATGAAATATAATGCGATTGATATAGCAATTACAATATTAGGTATTGTTTATGTATCTTTCTTATTTAGTTTTATTCCATTTATATGTCACTTGGAGAATGGACAATATTACATTTGGTATGCACTTGGCGGGGCGTGGATGGTAGATATTTTTGCGTACTTGATAGGCAGTTCGATTGGAAAGCATAAATTTTCAAAAATTAGTCCAAAGAAATCAGTAGAAGGATGCATTGCAGGAATGATAGGATGCGTATTATATTTTGTGATTTATACGTATTATTTAAATACGGAAGGGTTAGGTTTAAGTTATTCTAGCATGATATTATTAGGACTTTTAATTGGAGCTATATCACAAATAGGGGATTTTGCAGCATCATCTATAAAAAGATTTTGTGATGAAAAAGATTTTGGTACAATCATGCCAGGGCATGGAGGAATATTAGATCGATTCGATAGTGTCATAATGGTTGCACCGTTTGTATATATGTATTTTCAAATATTTTAATCTAATAGATTATTGTTTAATGATTTGATATAAAATAATAATAAATTTTTATGATTGAAAAGGAGAGATAATGAGTACGATTTTAACGTGGATAGTAGGAGCAATTAAGATTGTAATTGTGCTAGGAACGCTGATTACAATTCATGAATTAGGACATTTTGTTGTTGCAAAGCTTTGCAAGGTAAGAGTTCATAAGTTTGCAATAGGGTTTGGACCAAAGTTATTTACGAAAGTTCATAAAGAAACTGAATATACTCTAAGACTTATTCCTTTTGGTGGATTTGTTCAGATGGAAGGCGAAGAAGAGCGATCAGATGATGAGAATGCTTTTAATAAAAAGCCTGTTTGGCAGAGAATACTAATAATTGCCGCTGGTGCAACAGTAAATATAATCTTTGCACTTATTGTGTACTTTGGAATTGCGGCGTCTACTAACACTTATTATAATACGACAGTAGCTGAACTAGAAGATGGTGCCTTGTATGAAGCGGGCATTAGAGAAGGCGATAGAATAGTAAGTATAGATGGTGACAAGGTTTTAACACAACGAGAAATAGATGAAATTATAAATGAAAATGAAGAAGAAATGATCTTTTTGGTAGAACGTGACGGAGAAAATATTGAAATTCCAGTATTCATAGAAGAACAGACTAGAGGTTATTTAGGAGCTGCATTTGATGATAGCGAAGGAATTGTTTATGTTTATCCGAATTCTCCGGCAGATGAGGTGGGGCTTCAAGCAGGGGATGTAGTTGTTTCTATTAATGGAATTGAAAATCTATCTACGCAGGAAATAGTAAATCAGATACGAAGCCTTGTAGAGGAAAGTTTTGAAATGAAGGTCTTAAGAAGTGGAGAAATCGTACCCTTGGATGTAAGGACGGAATCAGTTAATGGTCGTTTTTATTCGCTTGAATGTGAGAGAATTAATCCAGGATTTTTTGATGGAATTAAGTACGCATTAGATGAAACAGGATATTATTTTAGTGCCACAATATCAGGAATTGCCGATATATTTGTTGGTAAAACCGAAAATGTTGAAGTAATGGGACCAGTAGGAATTGCTAGTGAAATTACTGAAACATCAACTTGGTCGAGCTTCTTTTATTTGATGTCAGCAATAAGTCTTAGCTTAGGAATATTTAATTTATTCCCTATTCCTGCACTTGATGGCGGACGAATTTTGATTTTATTGATAGAAGGCATAAGAAGAAAGCCTATGAAGGAAAAAGTAGAGCAAGGATTAATACTCGCAGGGTTTGCTCTTATAATGCTACTTGCCGTATTTGTAACTGTGAAAGATGTAATTAAAATATTTTAAATTATCCATGATATTAAGAAAATGAAAGGTAAGAAAATGATTGCGGAAGTTATTCTAAACTCCACTGCAAGTGATTTAAATAAAACGTTTGACTACGACGTTCCAGATAATATGAACGTCGTAGTTGGTGCACGTGTACTTATACCTTTCGGAAAACGAAAGATATACGAGGTTGGCTATGTAGTTAAATTAAAAGAAGAGTCAAATTACGAATGCAAAAGTATTATTAAAGTAATAGACTATGTATTTGATGAAAAGAAAATCAAACTTGCAAACTGGATAAGCAAAACGTATTTTTGTACAATGGCAGATGCTTTTAGGCTTTTTGTGCCTCCTGGGACAAGCAGGTCTTATGATAGGGTAAAGACTAAAACAGAAAAATATGTTTTTTTACAGAAAAAAGATATAGACGATAAAGTGAAATCTGAGAAGCAAAAGAAGGTCTTAGAATTTTTAAAAGACAATGGTGCTGTTCCCAAAAGCGCACTTAGAGAATTTGTTGATGTTTCCGATGCAGTTTTAAAAACGTTAGAGAAAAATGGATATATTGAAATCAAAGACATTGAAGTGAATAGAAATCCTTTTTGGAATAAAGAAATAAAGAAGGCAAATGCTGTAATACTTACAGATGAACAAAGACAAGCTGTGGAGAGTATTAATATTAGTAAGTATGGTGAATATTTAATTCATGGCGTGACTGGTAGTGGAAAAACAGAAGTGTATTTGCAACTTATAGACGAAGTCATAAAAAGCGGCAAGAATGCGATAATACTAGTCCCAGAGATATCACTAACACCACAAATAACAGATAGATTTTTGTCGAGGTTTGGAGAGACTATTGCAATATTACATAGCAGATTATCATTAGGAGAGCGTTTTGATGAATGGAAAAAAATCGATAGTAATAAATCACGAATTGTGATTGGTGCTAGGTCTGCGATTTTTGCCCCTGTAAAGAATATTGGAATCATTATTATTGATGAAGAGCATGACTCGTCGTATAAATCAGATAGTACTCCTAAGTATGATGCGAGAGATGTAGCAAAATATATTGCAGCAGAAAACAATATTCCTATTGTTCTAGGTTCAGCTACTCCGGATGTTAGAACATATTATCGTGCGATGAATAATGAAGTCAAGCTTTTAAAATTAGAAAAAAGAATTTCTAAGTCAGGTCTTCCAAATATTGAAATTGTCGATATGAGAGATGAACTAGCTACTGGAAACAGGACACCATTTAGTAGAAAACTTTATTTTTCGATGAAGGAAGCTATAACTAATAAGGAACAAATTATGCTTTTCTTAAATCGAAGAGGTTATTCGACATTTATTATGTGCCGAGACTGCGGATATGTTCTCAAGTGTGAGGATTGTGATGTTTCGATGACATATCATATGGATCAAAACAGATTAATTTGTCATTATTGTGGGAAAACTAAAAGTGTTTCTCCTGTGTGTCCTAGTTGTAATAGTAAGAATATAAAATATTTTGGTACTGGAACGCAAAAGATAGAGGCTTTGATAAAAAAGTATTTCCCAGAAGCAAGTGTAATTAGGATGGATGTTGATACAACGCGAGAAAAAAATGGGCATGAAAAGATTTTAAATAAGTTCAGAAATGAAAAAATCGACATCCTCTTAGGTACGCAAATGATTGCCAAAGGACATGATTTTAGCAATGTTACTTTAGTCGGAATCTTAGCTGCAGACATATCTATGAACATAGGAGATTATAGAGCGAATGAAAGAACGTATCAACTATTATTGCAAATGTCTGGTAGAGCCGGTCGAGGCGATAAAAAAGGCACGGCAATCATTCAGACATATATGCCAGATGAGTTTTCTATTCAATCAGTTAAAGAACAGAATTATACAAAATTTTACAATACAGAAATAAAAATACGAGAAAAGTTGAATTATCCACCATTTTGCGATATAATAATTGCAGTTGCAAGTGGAGAAGATGAAGACAAAGTAAAAGGGGAAATAACAAGATTGTATGATTCTTTGAAGATATCATTTAATGTTTATCCGCCGGCACCTGCTCCAATAAGTAAGATAAATAATGAGTATAGGTGGCGAATCTTAATTAAGGATGTTTTTGATAAACAAAAGACAGAAAAATTTTATAATATATTGTTTGATGGTTATAAGGTGCAAAGCACGGATGTGAGACTGAGTATAGATAAAAATCCTAATAATATGTTATAATGTTTTTCGGTTTAGGATAGTTGTTATATGTGAAAGGAATGATTAAATGGCACAGAGGCAAATAAGAGAAGTAGGCGACGACATACTTAGGAAAAAATCAAGACCAGTTGAAGAAATTGACGAGAAAATACAGCAACTTATTGATGACATGTATGAGACGTTAAAAGTTTCAAATGACGGAATTGGAATTGCAGCACCGCAGGTTGGAATATTGAAAAGAGTCATAATTGTTGATTTAAGCAGTGAAGGCGGTGAAGGACCATATAAACTAATTAATCCTGTTATAAAAAAAGCTAAAGGGGAACAAATATGTAGAGAGGGATGTCTTAGCGTACCAGGAGTTTTGGGGGATGTAGTTAGACCTAAAGAAGTTGTCGTTGAAGCATTAAATGAAAAAGGCAAAAAAGTTACGATTAAAGCGAGTGACTTACTGGCAATTGTTTTATGCCATGAAATTGATCATTTAGATGGAATATTATTTATAGATAAAGCTACAGATTTTTATGATGCGGATGAAGAAGAGATGGAGGACGATTTATAATAATGAATATTATTTTTATGGGAACACCTGATTTTGCTGTTGAATCTTTAAGAAGAATATATGAAAACGGACATAATGTTTTGGCTGTGATATCTCAGCCAGATAGAAAAGCTGGTAGAGGTATGCAATGTGTGCCAACACCAGTGAAAGCATATGCACTCGAAAAAGGCATTCCGGTGTATCAATCGGAAAAAATAAGAAAGGATACAGAGCTTATTGAAAGAATTGAAAGGCTACGCCCAGATGCTATTGTTGTAGTAGCTTTCGGACAAATATTGCCGAAAAAAATACTTGATATTCCTAAATATGGATCCATAAATGTTCATGGCTCGTTGCTTCCAAAGTACAGAGGTGCGGCACCAATACAATGGTCAATTATAAATGGGGAAGTTATTACAGGAATTACCACAATGTATATGGATGAAGGTATGGACACAGGTGATATGATTCAAAAGTTTGAGGTGCCTATAGAGCAGGATGACACATTTGGAACATTGTATGAAAAGATGAAGATTATGGGAGGAAGAGCTATTATTCAGACTTTGGAGAGCATAGCAGATGGTACAGCACAAAGGATAAAACAACCAGTAGATGGTTACACAATGGCACCTATGATAGAAAAAGAAATGGGTGAGATTGACTGGACTAAGTCATCGAACGAAATAAGAAATTTAGTTAGAGGAATGAATCCAATACCTGGAGCGTATACAATCTTAAATGGTACTAAAATGAAGGTTTGGAGAGTGGAAGTAGCTGATATTATTGATAATTTATCAGAACCAGGTACAATAATATTTGCAGATGCTAAAAAGGGGCTTGTATTTAAAACAGGGGATGGAGCTTTGGAACTATTAGAAATACAAATGCCAAATTCAAAAAAAATGCTAGCAAAGGATTATTTAAGGGGACATAGTATTAATTAAAATATTAGCTTTGATATTTTAGAATAAATGCAATTTTTATTGCTTAAAATAAATTTATTATATTAATTATTAAAGAGGAGGTTTTTTTATGGGTAATGAAACGGGAAAGAATGAGAATGTTCAAAATGAGCAAGTCGTAGAAGCTGAGGTAAACGGAATAAAAATTTCTGAGGAAGTTGTTGCAAAGATTGCAGGAGTTGCTGCTTCAGAGGTTAAGGGTGTATACAGCATGAATGGAGGCTTTGTAGAAGGGCTTACAGAGATGCTGGGCAAGAAGAGTTTTTCAAAGGGAGTTAAAGTGCAAGTAACTGATAAGGATGCGGTAATTGATTTATTTATAATAGTTGAGTATGGTTGCCGAATACCTGATATAGCATGGGAAGTTCAAAATAGAGTAAAGACATCTGTTGAACACATGACGGGCTTAAAAGTTTTAGAAGTTAATATCCACGTACAAGGAGTTAATTTGCCGAAAGATATAAAGGAAGATACAAATAAAGAGAATGTTGCAAATGAAGAGCCTAAGAAAAAAGAAGAAAGCAAGAATAGTTCAAGCAAGAAATAAAATATTGAACTATTGTAAATAGGGAGTGCAATTGAAATAACCGAACAGAAATCTTCAATTGCACATTATTTTTAGATTATGAAGAGAGGATTGAAGAAAATGAGATTTATAGATAAAATGATTTCTTTTGTTTTTAATGTAGTAATAATCATGATTGCAGTTGTTGTAATTTTAGTGATGACGAATTGCATAGAATATAGTGCGGTAAATACTATACTAACAAATTATGTTTTTAATTTTGATTATAAAGATACGATTATTTTGACATCAGTAATTGTTCTGCTTCTTGGATTGAAGATAACAGTATTTTCTTCTTCGCTAACTTCTAAGGCTAAAAAAAATATTCTAGTGAATACCAATAATGGAAAGATACAGATTGCACAAGAAACGATTGAGGGAATCGCCAAAAATGTAATTAGAGAACATTCTGAAATAAAGGATGTACAAGCCAAGATGGCTAAATTTAAAAAAGGAATAAACATGTATATGATAATTACGGTACTTGAAAATACAAATATGAGAAACATTGTAGAGGAGGTACAGTCTAAAGTTAAAGAACAAATTGAGAAAACGACAAGTGTACATGTTTATGATGTCGATGTGAAAATAAAGAATGTAGTTATTGCGAGTGGTGAAGTGAAAGATAAAAAGATGCCAAACAAAGTCAATGTAAATGAGGAAGTACCTACGGAGAAAAAAGCTAGTTCTGAGACTTCAACTCAGACAGTAACGAAGACTAAGGAAGAAGCTGTTATTAAATCATCAGGCGATACAGAATATAAGGTTGACGAAAATAACATTTTATATAAAGTAGAGCCAAATGTTGGCGTAGAAAAAAACGATACTGAAGAACCTGAAGTTAAAGAGTAGCAAGGAGGTTGTTTATATTTTATTTGAAAGGAGTGACCGAAATGACTGATAAAGTTGGAAGATTTTTTGAAAATTATGGTGGGTTTATTATTGGAGCACTTATTGGCACAATTATCATTGTCTGTAGAGTTGTAGATGTAATTGTGACGCTTGGAATTATAATTGGATTTGGTCTTATTGGGGCGTACATACAAAAAAATAAACAAAAAGTAAAAACTAAAATTAAAAATATAATTGAAAAATGGTAGGGAGAAAAGTTATGAGTAGGAAGATAGCAAGAGAGATTGCATTTCAAGTTATTTTTTCGACTAATTTTCAAATAGAAAAAGGCGAATTGGAAGAATTAATAAATGAATTAATAAAAGAAAAAGACATAAAGAAGCACGAGCTAGCAGAAGACATTAAATATATAGAAGATGTTGTTTATGGTACTATTAGTAATCATTCAGAGATTGATAAAAAAATTGAGAGTAATTTAAAAGGATGGGCTGTAGATAGAATAGCTAAAACAGATCTTGCAATACTTAGGCTTGCTGTTTACGAAATTTTATATAGAAATGACATTCCTTATAAGGTATCTATAAATGAAGCTATTGAAATTTCAAAACTTTTTTGTGACGATTCATCTCCATCATTTATAAATGGTATTTTAGCAAGTATTGTAAACGAAATAAGTAATGTATGAATTATTATACGGAGGAAAACGATGGAAAGACCTGAGCCGATTACAGTTTCAGAGTTGAATAAATATATAAAAAATATTATAGATTCAGATGATTTTTTAAACATGGTATATATTCGTGGAGAAATATCAAATTTTAAAAATCATTATACGGGTCACATGTATTTTACTCTTAAAGACGAGTCATCTTTAATAAAATGTGTTATGTTTAAAACGTATACAGCTAATTTAAATTTTGAACCTCAAGACGGTATGAGCGTAGTTATTTTAGGAAGCGTAAATGTGTTTGAGCGAGATGGTGTGTACCAAATATATGTTAAGGGAATGGAAATTGATGGAATCGGCGCACTTTATGCGGAATACGAAAAGTTAAAAGCTAGGTTAAGTGAAGAAGGACTTTTTGATGAAAAAAATAAGAAAAAAATTCCGTTTCTCCCTAAAGCAATTGGTGTTGTTACATCTAAAACAGGTGCTGTCATAAGAGACATTATAAATGTTACTACAAGGAGATATCCGGGAGTACATATAAAACTTTATCCTGTGAGCGTACAAGGAAAAGGAGCAGCAGAGACTATTGCAAAGGGCATAGAGGTATTTAATGATTTGAAAAACGTAGATGTAATTATTGTTGCACGAGGGGGCGGCTCATTGGAAGATTTGTGGCCTTTTAACGAAGAGATAACGGCAAGAGCTATATATGCTTCAAAAATACCTGTTATTTCTGCGGTTGGGCATGAGACAGATTTTACAATAGCAGATTTTGTTGCTGATTTGCGAGCACCGACGCCATCGGCAGCGGGGGAATTGGCTGTTCCAAATATTCAGGAAGTCAAATGGAAAATTCTTGAGATACAAAAAAAATTTTGCATATTGCTTAATAGAAAAGTAGAGCTAATTAAAAGTGATTATTTAAGGTTGAAAAATGCTAAAATATTTAAAAACCCATATAATATTATAGAACAACGAGCGATGCAAGTGGTAAGCATAGAGAAGCAATTAGTTAATGCGATGACGATTGCAACGAAGAATAGTAGATTAAAATTAGTGGAGAAGATGTCGGCTTTGGATGCGTTAAGTCCACTAAAAACTCTAGCTAGAGGCTATGCGATAATAGAGAATGAAGATAAAAATGTATTAAGAACAGTAAATGAATTAAGTAAGCAAGATTTAATAAATATAGTTTTGCAAGATGGAAAAGTAAAGGCTAAAGTCATCAAATAGATAATAAATTTAAGAGGAGGCGTACTGTGAAAGAGTTAACGTTTGAAGAGGCACTAGAACAACTCGAAAATATAGTAAATGAATTAGAGAAAGAAAATCTTACATTAGACGAATCTGTAAAAAAATTTGAAAAAGGAATGGAGCTTTCAAAGTATTGCAATGGTTTGCTTGAAAGCGCAGAAAAGGATATAAGCATATTAATAGAACAGGCTAACCGGAGATGTACAAGAAGAAAAATTTGTTTTACCAAAGAGCGAATAGAGGGGAGAAAACATAATGGGAAATATATGGAGCAATTATACTTTATTTATACCTTTAATAACATGGTTGCTAGTACAAACAATAAAGTTAGTTACAGATATAGTAATAAATAAAAGGATAGATATGAAAAGATTTTTGGGAAGTGGAGGTATGCCAAGTTCACATGCAGCTATGGTCACATCGCTTTCCACGTCAATTGCACTAACGGAAGGGTTGGAATCTTCTATATTTGCATTATCAGTTATATTTTCTGCGGTAGTAATGTATGATGCGGCAGGAGTCAGAAGAGCAGCTGGGAAGCAAGCAAGAGTGCTAAATCAAATAATTGCAAATAAAGGTGAAATTAATATTCAAGAAAAATTGATAGAATTATTAGGTCATACGCCACTTGAGGTATTTGTGGGAGCCTTTGTAGGAGTATTATCAGGTGTAATATTTTACAATATTTGGAATTAACAACTATCATAAGTAAGAAAATAAAGGCATAAAAGAAGCAGTATTTTTATGCAAATTTAAATACTGCTCTTGTGTAATATAATTTTAATCATCGTAACCGCAATCTGTGTACTTAGGAGAGTCATTCCACTCAACCCATCTATGTTCTCTTAAACACCAACCGCGGTTTTCATCATTTTCATCAACTTCGTAATTTGGACATTTCTCGCATTTTGACATATATAACAACCTCCTATCAAACAAGTAAAATTATACCACTTTATTTACATAAAATCAATATTTTTTAGACATAGAGACGGACTTTTTGCCTGTACTTTTTAAAATCAATCCTTCTAGGACAGTAGGTTCAATCAATACAGATAAAAACTCCGTCTCTATGTCTAAAATATGGTGTATAAATTAGAGTGAAGCCTTTTTAGTGAGCTTTAAGGAGTTTGTTTTTATCCTTATTTTAATTAACATTAAATTACACTTGAAAATGAAAATAATATTTGCTAATATATTTTATATAAGTGGTGTGCTATTCTAGTTTTCACTATTGACTGCGAGGGTGGGGCTAAAAATCCACTGAAAGAGCATATCGATGAAGTTCTTTAAGTTGGCTCGCGACGCCCAGTCGAGGGTTTTCTTGGGGAGTAAGGTTTAAGGGCGATCCACAATGGCATGTGGGCGTTGACCCTTCTACCGTGGAGACATATGCATACAAATGCTTATGATAAACCTGCGAGGCTCTGTTTATGAAAAAATGGAGTACACAGCGTAGCTTTCCTTGAGTGATGTTAGTGAATTCTTACTTGTAAGATGAAACTTTCATTGCAAAAGAGGATAAACAGTCAAAATGTGATGTCTGGGAAAACTTCTAGAGCATTCTTTGTGAGATATCTCAGGGATTGAAGTGTGGACTAAGTGGTAATCTAGGCTCTTATTTGGCGACAATAAGATACAGTCTTTAAATGGAAACAACTAAGATGGCGACATCTTAGTAGATTGTAGGGAAATCCTTCTAGACCTAAGCCGCAAAATTTATCTGGGATATTACCACTTTATTTTTTTATGGGAGAATGGTAGTGAGTAAAAATAATTCAAGTGGTCACTCGATGTGGCTAGTAAAAATTTTTATTATAACTTTTCTACTGTCGATAGTTTTTAACTATATGTCGACAGCAGTTGTAGAGAATTTAAGTATTGCAGTTTCGATTATAATACTTGTGTTAGTTATATTGATAGGTGTTTTATCTGATTTAGTAGCAACTGCTGTAACTGCTGCTGATGAAGCGCCTTTTCATGCGAAAGCCGCAGATAAGAAACGAGGCGCGAAGCAAGCCGTATTCTTTATAAAAAATGCAGATAGAGTTTCAAATGTGTGTGGCGACGTTATTGGAGACATATGCGGTGTTCTAAGTGGAGCGACAAGCGCCTTGATAGCAGTTAATATTGCAAATGCAATGTCACTTGAAGACATAACAATAGTTACAATGTTGATGACAGCAGTTGTAACAGCATTTACAGTATTGGGTAAAGGAATAGGAAAACATTTAGGAATAAAATACTCAAGTAAAATTGTAAATATTATAGGCGTAGTAATGTCGTATATACCTTTAATAAACAAAAAAAGTTAAAAGACTGGATATAAAGTGAACTAAAATTATTAGACAAAAAGTTTAATGATAAGGGTTCAATACATACCTGGTCTTTTTTTTTTATTCCATCGGAAAGTAACTAAAATTTAACGGGTATTATATTGACAAAACCTGAGATTTGTTTGACATCTAAAAGGATTTGATTTTTAATTTTATCTGCATAAGTAAGCTATACGCTTTTTATATTCTTATCGTAGCCTATGTATATAATTACCTCTTTCGGAAAATAATATTTATATATTTTTCAAGGAAGGTGATTTTTTTGCGCAATAAAAAGATAATGGGTGCTATCATTTTAACGCTTGTTATGTGTATATATGTGGGCATTGTATATTTTACAGAGAATTCAAAAAATATCAAGGAAACGCTTTCGAGGTTTCGGTTCATATGGCTCGGAGGTAACGAAAATACAAACAAGATTAAAGAATTGGGGATATTATAATGGTGATATAGACGGTATATATGGAAGTAGAACTGTTAATGCTGTCAAATTGTTTCAAAGAAAGAATGGGTTGACTGTTGATGGTATTGCGGGAGATGAAACACTTGCTGCAATAGGAATTTCTAGCACTGGAAGTAGTGCACGGTACGGATCAGTCTAATATTAATTTGCTTGCAAGGATAATACATGGAGAAGCAAGAGGAGAGCCTTATACTGGAATGGTCGCTGTTGGAGCAGTTGTATTAAATAGAGTGGATTCGCCGCAATTTCCAAGTACAATTGCAGGAGTAATATACCAGCCTGGAGCATTTGATGCAGTTAGCGATGGTCAAATAAATTTGACACCTTCATCGGAAGCGTATAATGCCGCGCGTGATGCCATGAATGGTTGGGATCCATCGGGAGGAGCGATATATTATTTTAATCCTGCTACTGCAACAAATAAGTGGATTTGGTCAAGACCAATGACAGTCACTATCGGGAAACATAGATTTTGTAGATAATCTGTAATAGGTGCCTTAAAATGGGCATCTATTTTTTAAAACTTTCAATCCTTAGCAAAAAAACATGATAGAAAAAATTTAAATTTTTAATTTCATTTTCTTATTTCATAGGGAAGTAATCAAAAATTAATAAATTATGTTACCAAATATTTTCCGTATGAAACAACAAAAATTCCATATTTAAAGTCAAGCTTTGCTCGACATATGAAAATCAAAAATCTTTGATTTTTTAGATTTTTATTTTTGTTCTATAAAATGGTTCTATTTTTGTATGATGATGCATATATATAGTTATTGAAGAAAGACTATAAAAATTGTTCGGGGTGATTTCTAATATGTATTCTAAATTGTATGATGAGATTCTTTCTTATTTTCCAGAAAATATTTTGGAAAAGTTAAAAAATGTTACTACTGATGTTTGGGACAAGGCAAAAGAAATTAGAATTAGAGCAGCTCAACCTGTTATTGTAGAAACATTTGATGGTGAAATAGTAATAAATTATATTATTAGTCTTGAAGACATAATCAGATTGATTGAAAATTTTTCATGCAATTCAGTCTATTCAATACAAAATGAAATCAATAATGGCTATATAACTATAAAAGGTGGACATAGAATAGGAATATCTGGAACAAGTGTATTTGAAAATAATTTACTAAAAAATATTAAATACATATCAAGTTTAAATATAAGAATAGCTCGTGAAGTTAAAAATTGTAGCCTAAGAATTTTTGACAAAGTCATTAAGGAAGAGTTTGAAAATACAATAATTATATCTCCACCACGGGTGTGGAAAAACAACGATATTGCGAGACATGATTAGGATACTAAGCAATGGAATTGGTTTTGTTTCCGGAAAGAACATAGGATTAGTTGATGAACGTTCTGAAATAGCAGCTATGTATAGAGGTATTCCACAAAATGATGTGGGAATTAGAACAGATGTAATGAATAATTGTGTTAAGCATGTAGGAATTAGAATGTTAGTTAGAAGCATGGCTCCGAGTATAATTGCAACAGATGAAATTCGGTGGTAAAGAAGATATCGATGCTATTTTTGAGACAGCAACTTTAGGAGTAAAATTGCTTTTAACGGCTCACGGAAATGATTTAAAAGATGTTCAAGAAGATATGATAAAAAATAAATTATTTACGAATATCATTTTTTTGTCAAAAAACAAAAAGCCGGGAAATATTGAAAAAATATATATTTTGAAGGAGGACAAGTATGTTATTGCTTCTTAAAACTTTTTTAATAATAAGTGTGTTTGGGATATCAACATTTATAGGATATGCGCTTGCGAACAAGTTTTCAACTAGGGTTAACGAAATAAAAGACTTCATTTTAGCGTTGGAAATTTTTGAAACGAAAATTAAGTATACATATGATTCTTTAAGTACTTCTTTTTTATATATTGCAGACAATTTGAAAACAAAAGCTTATAGAATATTTTATATTACTGCTGAAGAAATAAAAGATGACAAAAATTCATCTGCTGGAGAGATATTTAAGAGAGTAGTTGACGAAGAAAAGATCTTTCTTAATTTGAGCGGCGAAGACATTGAAATAGTTAAAGGACTAGGAATTGCCTTAGGTCAAACTGATATTGAAGGGCAGATAAAAAATATTAGATTAGTAAAAAGTTCACTAGAAAGGCAATTAGATACTGCTGTTGAAGAAAAAAGTAAAAATTATAAGTTGTATAGAAACATGGGAGTATTATCAGGGTTAATAATAATTATCATACTTTTGTAGTAATTTTAAATAAGGAGGATTAAAAATGGAAATTGATTTATTATTTAAAATTGCTGCGATTGGGATACTTGTTGCAGTATTACATCAAGTATTAGTAAGAGCGGGTAGAGAAGAACAAGCAATGATGACAACGCTTACAGGACTTGTTATTGTTTTGGCGATGGTGGTGCGAGAAATAAGTGAGCTTTTTAATACAGTTAAGACGTTGTTTAATTTATGATGTAACAAACAAGAAGGAGAGGAAGATGGATATAACTCAAATTATTGCATTTTCATTTATAGCAACTTTCATAGTAATTTTACTAAAACAGTACAAGCCGGAATATGCTATGATTGCTATGATTGCCGCGGGAATATTTATTTTACTTTTTGTGATAAACAAACTTAGTAGTGTCATAGTTTTATTAGAAGAACTTACTGACAAGATAGGAATAAATAAAGAGTTTTTTGTGATACTTTTAAAAATAACAGGTATTGCGTATATAGTTGAATTTGCATCAAACATTTGTAAAGATGCTGGCGAAAGTGCAATTGCTTCAAAAGTTGAACTGGCTGGAAAGATAGTAATTGTTACATTATCGATTCCTATATTTTCAACATTAATTCGAACAATGAGCGAAATAATTTAATTGATGAGGTAAAAATGAAAAAAGCATTTATTTTTGTTTTTTTATTTTTGTACATTATGATACCGACGTCTGTGGCGTCTGAAGTAGACATAGAAAAGTTTTTAAATACTGTAAAAAGTTATAACAACGAGCTGTTCCCTAACTTAAATGATGAGAATATAATTGATGAAATAATTAGTGGAGAAGCATTTGCTGATATGAATCTAATAAACAAAATTTTAAATATGTTTCTTGGAGAAATAAGAGAGCATTGTAGTGTTATTTTTACTATTATTGCCGTTAGCATATTATGTAGTGTGCTAAAAAATATTCAATCTTCTTTTGGTGGAAGTGTAAGCGAAATTGCTTTTTATACTTGTTATATTTTGATAGTCATTTTAATAGTTACTTCTTACACAGAAATTATAGATATTTGTCGAGAAACCATTTTGAAATTAAATGACTTTATGAATACGTTAATTCCGCTTATTTTTTCACTACTTCTTGCTAATGGTAATATAACTTCCGTAGGAATGATGCAGCCTGTGCTACTTGGAATAATAACGATTATTAATACAATAATTTCAAATGTTATACTTCCAATAATTTTTATTTCTACTATGATTAATTTAATAGGTAATGTTGCAGAAAACATAGATTTTTCCGGTATACCAAAGTTGTTACAAAATTGTTGCACATGGGTACTAGAGATAATGCTAATAATATTTACAGGCGTGCTATCTCTTGAAGGGACACTTGCGGCAAATGTTGACGGAATCACTGCTAAAGCCACTAAATCCGTTGTGAGTACAGTGATTCCTGTTGTCGGAAAGGCGTTAAGTGATGCTACAGACAGTGTAATAGGGGCTGTTTCAATTACTAAAAATGCGGTTGGAATTATTGGTGTTTTAATGATAGTTGGAATATCTGCAATTCCACTTATTAAAGTTTTTACGATGATGATTATATATAATGTGGCGGGGGCTGTCATAACTCCAATAGTGGATAAAAGAATTTCGAAGTGTATGAGTGACATAGGAAGCTCAATCAAAATTATTTTTGGAATAATGGCAACAGTATGCTTTATTTTTATAATTTCAACAACCATAATGATAAAGGTTGGAAATTTTTCTTTAATGTATAGATAAAGAGGAGAAGCTTATGATTGAAGGATTGTCGGAATATGCTTATGTAATTATATCAATAATATTTTTTATTATAGTAATTCAAATGATATTGCCGGATGGAAATAATAAGAAATATATTTTTTTCGTATCTAGTATGGTATTAACAATAGCTATCATAAATCCTGCAATTAAATTGCTAAATAAAGAAATAAATATAGATAACATATTTGAAGAAAACAAGGCAAAATATGTGGAGTTGGAAAATCAAGAATATGAAAAATATTATAAAGAAAAATTAGTGTCTACATATAAAGAAAACATAGAAAAAGATATTATAAAAAGACTTGAAGAGAGCGGATATACTGTGCATAGCATAGACTGTGAATATGATAAAGAGACTCTAGAACCAGAATTTATTATTTTAGAGATTGAAGCCAATAATAATGGTGTTGTGCAACCTGTAAAAATAGAGGTTAATAATAATCTAAATTCAGTGGGAAAAAAAATAACTTCGTTTGAAGAACTTGAATTAAAAAACATGTTAGTTAGGACATATGGATTTGACGAAGTAATTTTAAATCCTGATGATGAGTGATGGTAAAAAGTAAAATAAAAAGGAGCGTGTAATAAGTGGAAAAACTCTTAGAAAAGTTTAATAATAAAAAGATGATAGAAAATTTAGTAATATTTTTGATACTGGCTATCATAGTAATGATAGTAATAAATTATATATTTGATAGTCATACAGAAAAAATACAAACAGCAACGCCAAATCAAAATGAAGATACAATGACATTAGTTGCCACAGTTGATGAGAATGAAGAAAAGTTGAAAAATATTTTATCGTTAATAAATGGGGCGGGAGAGGTTAATGTTATGATTTCATACTCAAATGAAACAGAAAAAATTCCTATGACTGACATGAAAACAACGACTACTGTAATTAATGAAAAAGATAGCGGTGGAGGAGAACGTAAAACAGAAGAAACAAGTGTTGAGGAAAGTATTATTTATGAAGAATCGAATAATACGAAACAACCTGTTATTAAACAAAAAATATTGCCAGAGATGATAGGTGTAATTGTCGTGGCAGAAGGAGCAAGAAGCGCAACAGTTAGAGAAAATATTATAAATGCAGTAGAAGCGGTTCTTGAAGTACCTAGTCATAGAATTCAAGTTTTTGCAAGATAAAAATTATGAGGAGGTAGAAAGATGAATTTTAAATTTAGTGTCATAAAAAAAGACCAAATTTTGACATGGAGTGTTATCGTGATGCTTATTGTTGCGGGTTTTTTAAATTACCGAAATGACCCAAACAGCGTATATGATGTGGAAGTGACAGGTATGATGGATGAAAACCTAGGAGATGCCGTATTTGTAAATAGTGACAATCTAGTTACTAACGTAGATGAAATTATAAAGGATATATCAGGAGAAAATTTAAGATTTACATCAGATGAATATTTTTCGGAGTTACGAATAAACAGAAACAATAACTATGCAGAGCAGATGGAAAGATATGAAAATATTTTAGCTGATAGTAGCATGGATGAACAGCAAAAAGAATTTGCACAAGAAGAAATAAAAAAGATAAATTCAGAAAAGAATGCCATATCGATATCAGAAAACTTAATAAAGTTAAAAGGAATAAAAGAAGTAGCAATACTTATAAACGGAGAAAGTATAAATGTAATATCATTAGAAAAGGTAAGTGAAGCTCAAGCTGCACAGATTCAAAATATAATAAAAAATGAATTACAAGCCAAAATTGAAAATATACATATAACGTCTCTTGAAAAATCTGTTAATGGGAACGGAGAAGATTAACAGAAATTGCTGAAATAATCTTGTTATTAATCGAAAATCTCTAAATTTTCTCTGCCTCCCCACCAAGTGGCTGATAAGTAAAAAAAGGGGGGTTGAATTATTGTCAAATATAGGGTAAAATATCATGAGTAATAATATGTAGCTAGAGGGGAGTTTTTTTAATGATAAGTGCAGGAGAATTTAGAAATGGTGTAACTTTTGAGATGGATAGTCAAGTTTTTAGAATTGTGGAGTTTCAACATGTTAAGCCTGGGAAAGGGGCTGCTTTTGTTAGAACTAAACTAAAAAACGTTATGACAGGTGCAGTACTTGAAAGAACGTTTAATCCTACTGAAAAGGTACAGGAAGCGCAAATTGATAGAAGGGAAATGCAGTATTTATATAACGATGGTGAGATGTATTATTTTATGGACAATGAGACTTATGAGCAAATGCCTCTTTCTAAGGATGAATTGGCTGATACATTAAACTATCTTATTGATAATATGAATGTTAAAGTTGTTTCATATAAAGGCAAGGTTTTTGGCATTGAGCCTCCGATTTTTGTCGAGTTGGAAGTTACTTACACAGAGCCAGGTTTTAAAGGTGATACTTCTACTGGTGCTACTAAGCCGGCCACAACAGAGACAGGTTATGTATTAAATGTTCCTCTTTTCGTTGAAATCGGCGATAAGATTCGTATAGACACACGTACGGGCGAGTATATGGAAAGAGTTTAATCTATAGAATTTTGAAAGGATATATGAGATGAAAAAAGAGATTTTAGAGAAGACCACTAAAATTGAAGGGATAATTTCGGATAAAGAAGAGGCTGAAAAGGTTATGTCTGTCGTTTCGGAGTTAATTGAAATGTTCACTAATAAGGTTGTTGAGCTTTCTGAAAGACAATTAAAGTTAGAAGAAAAAACTGAGGAAATTGTGGATGTACTTTCACAAATTGAAGAAGAAATAATAGAAAGTTTTAATAATGAGTTTGAGGCAGAATGTCCATATTGTGGGGAGATTATTCCTTTTAAAATTCCAGAAAATGGCGAAGAGTTTGAGTGCCCACTTTGTGGTAATGTTATTGAAACAGAGATAATGTTAGAGGAATGCGGAGGGTGCAATGGCACTTGTGGAGAAGATGACTGTTCTTCGTGTCACGGACATGAGAAGGAAGATAACAATAAGAAGAAAAAATAAAATATTATTATATTTTGATTAAAACCCGTGCTTTGAACGGGTTTTATTTAGTATCGTGCAAAGGAGATTATTTCATGGATGTAAAAGAAAAGATAAAAATAACTGAAAATGAAAAAACATTTCTTAAATCAAAAGAATATACTATAAATTTAACATATTATATAATTACAATGGGGTGCAAATTAAATGAAAATGACTCTGAGAAGATTGCTGGAATGTTAGAAAAAATGGGATATAAAGAGGCTACTTCGCCTGAAGTGGCTAATCTAGTTGTTTTTAATACATGCTGTATTAGAGAAAATGCTGAGGAAAAGTTGTTTGGTAAACTTGGCGAATTAAAGAACATAAAGAAAGCTAACAATATGATAATCTGTCTTGGGGGATGTATGAGCCAAGAAAAGCATGTAATTGATAAGGTTAAACAGAGTTATCCGTATGTCGATATTGTTTTTGGAACTCATAATATTCATAAATTACCTGAGATGATTTTAGAAAAGCTAATGCATAATAAGAAGATTATTGATGTGTGGGATATTGATGGAGAAGTTATAGAGGGACTACCAATTAAAAGGAAAAATAATAATAGTGCACTTGTTACCATAATGTACGGTTGCAATAATTTTTGCTCATATTGTATTGTGCCTTATACTAGAGGAAGAGAGCGAAGTCGCAAGCCAAAAGATATTTTAAATGAAATTGCTGACCTTTCGAAGCAAGGCTACAAAGAGATAATGCTTCTTGGACAAAATGTTAATTCATATGTTGGAGGAGAAGGATACACTTTTGCCAACCTACTTCGCGATATTGATAAAATTGAAGGAATAGAAATTGTTAGGTTTATGTCTCCACACCCTAAAGATTTTACTGATGATGTTATAGATGCAATTGCAGAATGTGATAGTGTTTGTAAGGTAATTCATTTACCTTTGCAATCTGGAAGTTCTAATGTGTTGAAACTAATGAATCGCAAATACACAAAAGAACAATATTTAAATCTAGTTTATAAAATTAGAAGCAAGGTTAAAGGCGTTTCTTTTACGACTGATATAATTGTAGGTTTTCCGGGAGAAACGGAATCTGATTTTGAAGATACTTTGGACGTTGTTGAAAGAGTTGGATTTGAACAAATTTTTATGTTTATATATTCTGTGCGTGTAGGAACAGTAGCCGAGAGAATGCCGGATCATATACCTGATAATATTAAGTCTGAAAGATTTAATAGATTAAAGGCTTTGGCAGATGATATGACGGAAAAAGAAAATTTTAAATATATCAATACAATCCAACCTGTATTAGTTGAAGGAGAAAGTAAGACTAATCCGAGTGTGTTGACTGGTAGAACTAGAAACAATAAGGTTGTTAATTTTGTTGGGAGTAAAGACTTAATAGGCAAAGAGGTTAATGTCAAAATTATATCACAACATGTTTGGTATCTAAGAGGAGAAGTGGTCTAGAAAGAAGTGTGTCAAATTTGGTAGAACTTTTTGATACACTTATGAACGATAAACTTTTATGTTGACTAATAAAAGTTGCTTGTATAAAATTAAAATGCGAAGGAGAAGATTATTATGGTTAAAGTCAATTGTAATGAAAAGGAGTATACTATCAATAAAGGTACTAAAGTAATTGATTTTATAAAAGAAAACTTAGATGTTGATGTTTACAGTATTATTGCTTGTAAAATTAATAATGAAATAAAGTCCATTGGAACGTCGATTAGTGAGGATTCAAATATAGAGCTTATTGATTATACCACATCAGATGGAAGTAGAATATATGTAAGAGGGTTGACTTTTATTATGACTAAAGCATTCGAAGAGTTATATCCGGAAAAGCGCGTAATAGTAAATTATTCATTAGGTCACTCAATATATTGCGAACTAGCAGATGGAAATGCGATTTCAGAGGAAATGATTTCGAGTATTAAAGAAAAGATGAATGAGATTATAGAACAAGATATTTTATTTGTGAAGAGCGAATTACCACTAGAAGACGCCAAGAAGATTTATGCTAGAAATAATAGAATGGATAAAATAGGGATAATTGAAAACAGAATGAAACAGTATGTATCTCTTTACTCATGTGGGAAAACAGTTAATTATTTTTATGGTATAATGCCTTATTCAACTGGGTATATGAAGTATTTTGATGTGCTATCATACGAAAAGGGATTGCTTCTTGTGTATCCTCGTCGCTCTAACCCGACTGTAGTTGAAAAGATTAAGGAAACAAAAAAATTGTACGCAACGTTTGAAGAATACGATAAGCTCTACAAAGCAATTGGCATTCAAAATGTAACCGATTTAAATAACTGGATAAAAAACAATAATGTTTCTGATTTGGTTAAAATTTCAGAGGCTATTCATGAAAAGAAAATTGCGCATATTGCAGACATGATAGCATCTGATGAGAGAAAGAAATTAGTACTTATTGCAGGACCGTCATCTTCTGGTAAAACGACTTTTGCACAAAGGTTAGGAATAGAATTGCGAGTTAATGGGATTATAGCTATGACTCTTTCTATGGATAATTATTTTGTTGATAGACATATGAATCCAAAAGACGAGAATGGTAATTACGATTTTGAGTGCTTAGAGGCTATTGATTTAGAATTGTTTAATCAACAGCTTATAGCATTATTAAGCGGCGAAGAAGTCGAACTTCCAACTTTCGACTTTACTACAGGAACAAGAAAATATCTAGGAAATAAAGCTAAATTAGGTAAAAACCAAGTACTTATTGTGGAGGGTATACATGGATTAAATGAAAAGTTGACGATTGCAGTTCCGAGAGAAAACAAATTTAAAATTTATATTAGTGCGCTAACAACGCTAAATATAGATGATTATAATAGAGTTTCTACTGCAGATTCTAGACTTTTAAGAAGGACTTTAAGAGATAGTATGTTTAGATCTCATCCTCCTGTTGCGACCTTGAAGATGTGGAATTCGGTAAGGCGTGGAGAAGAAAAATATATCTTCCCATTTCAAGAAGATGCAGATGTAATGTTTAACTCTTCATTAGTGTATGAACCTGCTGTTATAAAGACATTCCTTGAGCCGATACTTGCAACTGTGGATCATAATGCCCCTGAGTATGCAGAGGCAAAACGTTTATACGAATTTTTGGGATATTTTTTACCTATAAGTCAAGATGAAGTGCCAGAAACTTCGATACTTAGAGAATTTATAGGTGGTGGCTGTTTTTATAGATAGTGTTTTGAGGGGCGATTTTAATGGGAAATTTTATAGAAATTGATGAGGAGTTTATATGCGAATATTGTGGTAAGAAAGTTGAAAAACTAGGCTATTCATGCAGAGATCATTGTCCTTACTGCCTATATTCAAAACATGTTGATATAAATCCTGGGGACAGAATGGAAAAATGTCATGGAACGCTAGAACCAGTGGCAATTGAAAATAATTCAAAAAAAGGTTTTGTAATTATTTATAAATGCAAAAAGTGCGGAAAAACAAGGAAAAATATAGTAGCTAAAGATGATAATATGGCTCTAATAATAAAGTTAAGCAGTAATCCAATAATAGAAAATTAAAATATACATGAATAATTATTAATTTTAAATTTAACTTTTATAATAGTCTGGAATATTATTTCCATTTGTCTAATATTTATTAGATATGAAGGAGGAGGCTTTATGAAAGTTAAATTTATTTTTTTAGTAATTATTCTGATAGGCTTAGTATGTATTTTTAATAGCATTTCTAAGAATGCAGATGGTTTGGTTTTTAAGCCTTTAGAAATAGAGATAGGTGAGGAGTTTACTAATGTTCAATATAACGAACCGATGTATGTTTTAAATTATTTAATTGAAGATGTTGTTGGAAATACTGAGAAAGATATGATAATAATTGTTGGTGCTAAGGAAAATATTACAGATACTTATTCATGGAATATAGATATTGTTATTTACGACACAACGCAAAATACTTTCATAAAATGCGGGCTTAAAAAATTTGAAGGAAACTCACCTAAGCTTCAAGTTACTGACTTTACTGGAGATGGAAGTGGCGATATTATTGCAATAAGTGAAAATGAAGACTTAACTAAAAATGTTAGAATAATTACAATTACAAATGGCGAATGTAAAGAAATCTTTAGGGAAAAAGATAATAAGGGAATCGGAATAACAGGAAGATTTTTGGATGGCTTCAAGGCTCATTTGACAGCTAAGAAGATAAAATTTGAAACAGATTTAGATTTGACTGATAAAAAAGAAAACTATATTGCAAATGGTTTTTACGACGAAGCAGGAAGGGTTATTGCTGATAACAAAGAAATTACTACTTCGAATTTTACAAATGTTGATATAATAGAAATTAATGAGCAATCTGGATTAATGACGAAGCAAAGAATAAAGGGCTTTGATAATCTAGACATATTAGACCAGATAACGATAACGTGGAAATATGAAGATGGCGCTTGGAAAATGAAAGAAGCTTATGGAACGACACCAAACTTACAGCGGTAATTTATGCAATTGAGAATAATCTTGTTAATATACGAATATATAAGATAATGCTAAATGAAGTATACAGATTAATAGTAACTTTTTAACTTTTTTTGCATACAATAAAGTATGAAAAAAGGAGGAGGTAAGAAAATGGGTGATTGTAATAATTGTGTAAGTAATGAAAATTGTTGCTGTAGCAGTAAATTTTTATTTTTCATTTTAATATACTTAATTCTTTTTCTAAGATAGCGAAGAAATTTTAAAGGTTAAAGCGTTTCTAAAAACGGAATAGTAGCATTCCAAATTTAGAAACGCTTTAATTTTATATTTTTAAGTACAATAAGCATTATTAGTTACATTATTTGAAGCTTTTGTATTTACAGCTGTTTCATTTTTGAAATTAGGAATCATAGTGATAGTTTGTGTGAAATACGTAGGACTTTTTGTTGTATATAACGTCGCCGAAGGCATTGTATCAATAATACTCTTGACTTCCCATAATCCTATTCCAGACTTTATCTTTTTACTAGAATACCCCTTTTTATATATTGAATTTATATCAACATCTTTGTTTGAATACGAATTTTTTATAGTTAATAGTTGACAATTATTATCTTTTATTTCCATGCTCAGATAAATTTCTTTTTCGACAGAGTTTCTTGCGTTTTCGATGGCGTTGTCTAATAGAATTCCAAGTACTCTTGAAAATTCATAAGTAGGCATATTTATTTTTGTATAGTCGAAAGTTGAATAAAAATTAAATTTAATATTGTCGGATTGAGCAACTTTAAATTTAGTAGCTATTATGCCAAAAATCGAAGGGTTATTAATTGATTCTAAGTTTATTGATTGTAAGGTATTTAGATCATTTAATTCTTTAGATACTTTTTGGAAGAACTTTTTTAACCCATTAATATCATTTAATGTAATATATCCACTTATAGCAGCCATAGTATTAATGTAATCATGTTTAAATATTTTTATTTTATCGATGGATGTCTGTAATCTTTCATTATCTAATCCGACACATTTTAGCTGAGATTCATTAAGAAAAATAATTTTAAAATTACTTAAAGTAATATAAGAAAAAGTTAAAAATAATATTTTTGTAAATATTATATACCCTAGAAAACTTTCGGAAGCAGAATTATTTAGATATGTTAAAGTTGTAGTAGGAGTAGCTGCAAAAAATAAACAAAGTAGCATGAATGGTACAAAACTGTAGAGTGATGAGATGGAAAGTTCGTTTATATTTAAAGAGTGAGTGAATCTTAGAATTCTATATATTGAAGGCGTTAGCACCATACAAAATATTGTTTGCACTGTTAATGCAACAATTGAGGATAAATAGGCGTCAAACGACACTACAGCAAGATTGCAAGCAACACACGAAAGTAGAGATAATAAGTCCAATATTATAAAGAACGCGCTACTTAATGTAGTAAAGCACATGGTTTGAGAAAAGCTCAACTTAAAGATGAGTTTTGCATGTAGAAATAATAGTATTAAATTAATTGTTGTGATACAATTAAAATGAAAAATGACTAACAGATAGTTTAGTGCTGTTGCTATTGTTGCTGCGATTACCTGAAAAAGTAGATTATACCTTCTTCTATAATTGCCTTGACTAATAGACAATAGTATTAATCCAAAACAATAGAATTGTAAAAATGAATTTGTAAAAAAGACTAAAACATAAGAAACATCACTCATAAATTTCACCTCAAAATGTAATATATAAGTGCGCGACACTCATATAATATATTGACTGGAAAGAAATGTCAAGGGTTAGAAACGAGTGATGTAATAATTGGGGGGAGTATGATGAAATATTTTTGTTATGTAATATGTATAATTTCATTACTTTCATTTGTTTCGTGTGGACGACAAGAGACAAATACACAAAATCTTGTAATATCTAGCAATACCATAAGTGGTGATAAAGCTAACAATGTGAAAGACGAAAATGAGCAGGAAAGTGGTGAAGTCATAAGCGGGGACCTATCTGGAGAATCACTTGAGGTTGAAATGAAACCCGTTGTAAATACTTCGTTAAGTAATACAACATATGCATGGGGATTTAGAAGAATGAAAGATGGAGTACAACCAGAATTTTCTTCAAATTATATAAAACCTTTAGATGATTATGAAGGAATATATGTTGGAAATAAAGAACAACAAATCATATATTTAACATTTGATGAGGGATACGAAAATGGATATACAGATGATATCTTAGACACATTAAAAGAAAAAGACGTATCAGCAGCATTTTTTGTTACAATGCCATATGTAAAACAAAATCCTGAATTAATAAAAAGAATGATAGACGAAGGCCACATTGTAGGCAATCATACAGTTAATCATCCTAGTATGCCTTCAATCACTGATGATGAAAAATTAAAAAAAGAAATTATGGAATTACATAATTATATGATTGAAAACTTTGATTATGAAATGACATATTTACGTCCTCCTAAAGGAGAATTTAGTGAGCGAACAGTCAAGATAAGTCGTGATCTTGGATATAGTACTGTATTGTGGAGTTCAGCATATGATGACTGGGATGTTAACAATCAAAAAGGACATGAATATGCGAAGAAGATGATTTTGAATTATGCACATAACGGATGTGTGATGCTACTTCATGCAGTGTCTAAAGATAATACAGAAGTGCTAGGCGAAATTATTGATACGTTGAGGGATAGAGGTTATGAGTTTTGCTCATTAGACGAGTTTGAAAGGTAGGATATATGGAAAAAGGAGAATTGAAAGGAAAGATTCTGAAGGCTCTTGAAATGCCGGCAGAACTTCTAAATAATTGCCCGAGAATGACAAGTGTAGGAAATGAATCTGTTTTTATAGAAAATTATAAAGCAATAATTGAATATGATAAGAATGTGATAAGAATAAGTAATAATATTTCAATATTTGGAGAGAATTTAAACGTTGCAGAGATTACAACTGATGGAATACTAATAAGTGGAAAAATTAAGGCAATTGAGTTTGAAAGTTAGGAGGAAAAAAGTTGTTTCTTCGCAATACATATAATTATACAATGGGATATGTTGAAGTACAGGTTGAGGGGTATTTTGTAGAACGTTTTATTAATTTATGTATGAATAGAAATATTGAAATATGGGATATAAAAAGAAAACATGATGGGATAATTGAATTTAAAATAAGAAATTGTGATATGAATAAGATAAATAAAATAGCCGAGGTTACACGTTCTAATATTTCAATCGTAAATGAAGTTGGAATTCCTCACTTGGCTAAAAAGTATAAGAAAAGAAGAATCTTTTTTATAGTTTTCTTTTGTGCTATTTTGGGAATTTATTTACTTAGTCTTAGAATATGGAAAATTGAAATAGTGGGAGACTTTTCAATTCCAATAAACGAGATAAGAGAGGAACTAATTCAAGAGGATTTTAAAATAGGCGTTGCTAAGAAAAATTTAGATTTTGACAAAATAAAGAGGAATATTTATATTAGAAGAAATGATATACTTTGGATGGGATTTGAAATAAAAGGCACAAAAGCAATAGTTGAGGTTACTGAGAGAAAGTTGCCAAATGTAGATGAATTAGATGGCGTGCCTTGTAATATTGTATCAGATAAAGATGGTGTTGTTGAAAAAATATTAGTTCGTGTAGGAAATAAAATGGTTGAAAAAGGAGACGTCGTTTTTAAGGGAGATATACTTGTGAGCGGTGTAATTTCTGGCGAGAAAATAGATGATAGTTATGTTTCTTCTGATGCGGAAATTTGGCTTAAGACATGGTATACAGGAAAAGTAAGTATTCCATATGAAAAGGATATAATAACTAAAACAGGAAAGATAGAAAATAAATACAAAATTAAACTTGGAAATTATATAATAAATTTATCAAATAATGATACAAATTTTGAAAAGTATGATAAAATAACTAATATTAAAAAACTTACTTTATTTGGAAAGTATGAGTTGCCGATAGAACTTGTAACTACGTCATATGAAGAATACAATATAGAAGAAATAAAAATTACAAAGGAACAAGCAATAGCTAAGGCAAAAGAAGAAGCGACGGTGATTGCAAAAAGTACTATGACAGCGAATGCTGATATAATTGATTGTGATTATAAAATGTTTCTTACAGAAACTACTGTTATTGTTAGAGCTACGATTGAATGTCTTGAAGCAGTTGGTGTGAAGGAACGAATTGTATATTGAGGAAAGCAAGGGAGGAATAAAATGGCGGAATTACAATTAAAAGTAGTTAAAAATACGAACGATGGTATATGGGGAAAGGCGTTAAATAATTTTAATAAAGTCTTATATTCTTCTGGTGGCGGACTGTTTAATATTGTTATAAATTCAAAAAGAAATTCATTACTTAGAGCACATCAAAACTATGAGAATATTGTAAAAATGGCAAAAGAAAATAAAAGAAAAGCTGTTGCAGATAAATATGAAAAGTCATATGAAAATTATCTAGATATTTTGGAAAGATATATAAAGGAAACGGTGTATACACGAGTACAAAAAAAGATTAGTACATTAAAAGAAAATAGGCTTTTGTCAAACTACTATGAAGTTAATGCGTTGAAAGGTACAGACTATTGTGAGTACAAATACAGAATACAGATTTTATTGCTTGGTATGGATTGGGAATATGTGTTAGCATCTAAATCTGAAAATTTTGTAGAAAAATATAAAAAGTTTTATGTTAATGTTATAGATCAGTTATATAGAAGTACCATGCGTCATTATTCGATTAAGCTTACGAATAAGAAAGAGCCACAAGATGGTATATATAAGGGGATGTATGATACAGTCGAAGCTTATATAAAGGAAGTTTTGCCATATGCGGAGCAATCTGACGAATGTAAGAAGATCATAGAAAGTTATAAAAGCTATGTAGAAAAGATTGATATGTATGTAAAAAAAGAAATAAATTCTGTGAAAAGAGAATTGTATTTGATAGAATTAGGTATGAATATTTTTGAGTACTCACTTCCAATATTAGCTGCAGAAGAATGTTATTTAGACATTATAGAAAAGACAAGGCTTGGAATAATAAACACATATATTGTAGCTGATAAGTTTGAATTATACACTATACTAGTGGATGCTATTGAAAGCTACTGTTACAATATTTTGGCTAGAAAAACAATTTGGGACAAGCCGATGGAAAAAGAAGAGTTTGATAAGTTCTGGGATAAATTTATGGAGTATAAAAAACTAGAGAGAATAGATTTTCATGAGTATAAACGTTTAAGAGAAGTATTATTTATTAAAGCTGATATACGAAAGATAAAGGCGACAAATAAAAATTATAAAGAATTGTTAGCATATTATCGTGAAAGAATGAAGCAACAAGGCGGACTTAGAAAGTTTAAGTCTACTATGGGTCATATGGATGGAGTATGGAGAACACGAAGAAGATGCCAAGCATCGTAGATATGGGAGAAATATAATGATAGAAATATATTATGATGGAATTGAAAAGCTTAACGATGAAGAATTAATAAATAAAGTTGTAGATACAGTCCTAGAAACAGAGAAAATAAAGGCAAAATTAGATGTGTCTATTACTTTTACTAGTAACAATAAAATTAAAAAAATAAATAATAAATATAGAAATATCGATAAGGAAACGGATGTGCTTTCTTTTCCAATGTTTGAAAGGGAGGAGATTGAAAAACTAAAAGAGGAAAGTGGCATTCAAGATATTTTGGGAGACATTATCATTTCAGTTGAAAAAGTACAAGCTCAAGCAAAAGAATATGGGCATTCTTTTAAGAGAGAACTTGCATATTTAATAACACATGGGATGCTTCATCTTTTGGGATATGACCACATGATTGAAAAAGAAAAGGCAGAAATGAGAAAAAAAGAGGAAGAAATATTGGGAGTGCTAGATATTAAAAGAGAGTAATTGAGTTTATGGGGGTTTGATTTTTAATGGATAAAAAAGCAGTGGGAAAGATATTGGCAGTTTTACTTTTTGTTTCACTTATGTGTGTGGGAGTTGTGATTGGAGTAAAAACTGCGAAAAACAATAAAAAAGTCGCAAGCGATAATATTTCTTTAATCAATAGCGGAGATACAATTGAAAGTGGCGATACAATAAGTGGGGAAAACGACACTGAAGTTTATTTGGGTCCAAATATTTTTTCTGGAGATTCAAGACCGATAGCTGTTATGATAGATAATGAAAAACCGGCTTGGGTAAACCATGGTGGACTTAATTCAGCGTATATGTTGTATGAATTTATTATTGAAGGTGGAGAAACTAGGATAATGGCATTTTTCAAAAATGTCAATCCTGGATATATTGGGCCGGTTAGAAGTGCTAGACATTATTTTTTAGATTATGCTATGGAGCATGATGCAGTATTTGTTCATTTTGGCTGGAGTCCGCTTGCGCAATCTAATATTAAAACACTTGGAATAAATAATGTAAACGGAATTTATGATACTTTTTATTGGAGGGTGCCACCTAAGAACTCATACCATAATGCGATAACAAGCATGGAAAATATAAAGGCGCAAATGACTAGAAAAGGATACCGTGATACTTCTGATTCGGAATGTATTGTAAAGTATAATAGATATGATACTGATATAGAATCTGGTGAAGTCGCTAACAATATATCTATAATATATTCGGCACTTCAAAATGTTTCTTATGCATATGATGATACGGAAAAAGTTTATTATAGGAGTATGCGTGGACAAGAACATAGAGACTCACAAACGAATGAACAATTTTATGCAAAGAATATTATTATGATTTTTGTTAAAGACGAACTATTAGACGATCCAGAAGATAAAGGAAGACGAAATTTGTATAATATAGGAGACGGTGAGGGGTATTATGCAACAAATGGAAAAATTGAGAAGATTACATGGGAGAAGACAGCCCGTGATGCAAGAACGATATATTATGATGCAAATGGAAATGAGATAATGCTTAATGATGGAATTACATGGGTACAGATAGTTCCTGTAACAGGTAGTATTAAGTATGAATAATATATGTGGAGTTGATGTAATGAATAATGAGTTAATTGATATGGCATTTCAGGCTAAGAAAAATGCAATTTCGCCGACGGGGTATTATTGTGGTGCAGCCCTTTTGACGGAGAATGGTAATATTTATACCGGCTGTAATTTGGGAAGCAAAGATGGAATTTTTAATATATGTGCAGAGCAAGTCGCAATTTCAAAGATGTTATCTAACGGAGAAAAAAAATTTAGTAAGATAGCAGTGGCCGGCGGAATAGGAGACGAATTAATATATACAACGCCTTGTGGTATTTGTAGACAGCTTATATCTTCTTTTGGCAATGATATTGAAATTATATGTGCATACAAAGAGGATGGAGAAGTAAAAGAAAAAATTTTTAAAATAAAAGATTTATTACCAGAAGTTTTTTCAACGAATTAAGGAGGAGTAATATGTTTAAATCAGGCTTTGTAGCAATAGTAGGAAGACCAAATGTAGGAAAATCTACATTAATTAATGCGATTAGTGGACAAAAAATAGCTATAGTTTCGAACAAACCACAAACAACGAGAACTGCGATTAAAGGAATAATAAACCGTGAAAATGCACAAATTATATTTACAGATACGCCAGGCATTCATAAGCCACAGAATAAACTTGGTGAAAAAATGGAAGAAACAATTAATGAAGCTGTAAATGAAGTAGACATCATACTGTATCTTATAGAAGCCACAGATAAAGGCATTGGACTTGCAAACGAGTATATTTTAAATAAGGTAAAAGAACATAAAGTGAAGACAATATTAGTAATTAATAAGGTAGATGCTATAAAGAAGGAAAGTATTTTAGAATTAATAAAGCTATATAGTGAGAGACATGACTTTGAAGCTATAATACCTATATCAGCACTAAATAATGATGGAATCGATATATTGCTAGACAAAGTTATTGAGTTACTTCCAGAGGGACCGGCATATTATGACACTACTGAATGGACGGATCAAACAGAAAAGCAAATTATTGAAGAAACAGTCAGAGAGAAAGCTCTTAGAACCCTTGATGACGAAGTGCCTCATGGAATTGCGGTTGAGGTTGTTTCAATGAAGAAGAGAGAAAATAGAGAATTATATGATATTGATGTAACAATATATTGTGAAAAGAAGACGCATAAAGGAATCATAATTGGAAAAGATGGAGCGATGCTTAAGAATATTGGTGAAAAAGCAAGAAAAGATATAGAAGAAATGCTAGGCTGCAAAGTTAACTTGCAACTCTGGGTTAAAGTGAAAGAAGACTGGCGAGATAATGAAAATAAGCTTAGGCAGATTTTTCATTAAAAATGTATCTATCAAAATGAAGGAGGAGATGGTATGAGCAAAGATTTTGCCTGGGAACTTTTCAAAAACACTGGTAATGTAGATGCATTTATGATTATGCGAAATATTGAAAGCGATTTGGATTATAAGCAAGATGAAAAAAAGGAAGAGAGCAATGTGTCGGGTGATATAGATGGGAGTATTAAGAATTAAGGGAATTGTTATAAAGATAGCGAATTCTTCCGAGAATGACAAGATGCTAACAGTTTTGACTGCAGAAAAGGGGAAAATAAGAGTTTTTTGTAAAGGCGCTAAGAAAACAAAGGGCGCCTTTTTGGCTAGTACGGAATTTTTAGCATATAGTGATATGGTACTTTTCGAAGGAAATGGTGAACTGTATAATTTAAATTCTGCTGAACCAATAAATGTTTTTTACAATTTAAGAATGGATATAGAGAAACTTGCATATGCTTCGACAATTGCTCAAATTATAAATGATGTTTGTCAGGAGGAAGAGGAATCATATGGTAGATTGCAGTTGTTACTAAACACTCTATATGTTATGTCTGAAACGGATAAAAATTTAACTTTTGTGTATTCTGTTTTCAGAATAAGGTTTTTAGCGATTTCAGGATATATTCCAAAACTAGATAAATGTGTATGTTGCGGTAAAACAGTTTCTGAAAATGCAGATGTATTTTTTAGTATAAAAGATAATGGTATTAAGTGCCTTGAATGTAAGAGGCAGGATAAAGCAGCAATAAAAATTTCATATACTACATACATAAGTCTTGTATATATATTATCTTCAAATGCTAAGAAGATATTTTCATTTAATGTGCCAGAAAAAATCATTTCTGAGCTTAATCTACTTGCTACAGTTTATACTAATGAAAAATTAGAAAAAGAATACATTATATTGATATAATTAGGTTGACTTGGAAAAAAAAACAAGTAAAATATAATTGAGAGATTGGAAAGGAGAAGAACAAATGAAAAAATTGTTATTAATCTTAGTATCTTTGAGTATCGTAATGAGCTCGGTAGTGCTAGCTAGTAGTTTTAGTGATTTGAACGTAGATCATTGGGCGTATGAGAACATAATGGAACTAACAAAAAGAAAAGTTATAAATGGATATCCAGATGGAACTTTTAGGCCTTCAAATTCTGTTACATATGGTGAATTTATAAAGCTTACGATATGTGCGTATGTACCAGAAGACAAGATAATTAATTTTGAGGGAAGTCATTGGGCAGAAAAGTATGTGAATACAGCAGAATTTTATGAAATGCTTCCAACTAAGTCTATAAGAGTAGAACAATTAGATGAGTATATTACACGCTCAGAAATGGTAAAGTTCTTAATGACAATAGATAGATGGATCTATAGTTATGATTTTGAAATTGTTGAAATGCCATTTACAGATATAGATGATTTGCCAAATGAGTATATTGAATATATAAGTGCTGCCTATAAGAAAGGATATATAATAGGAAAACCAGGTGGCATGTTTGATGGTTCGGAGAATTTGTCAAGGGCTGAAATGGTTACAATACTATCAAGGATTGAAGGAAATAATGGTTAGTGCTAGGCGTAAAGAATAAGAAAAACTAGTATACTATTGATAAATACCATAATAAAAGGAGGAACAAGCAAATGAAGAAATTTAGATATGCAATTGCTATAGTTACACTGCTTTTAGTAATTTCCATATTTTCTTGTGTGTTTGCAGAAGAAAGAGAAGTGGAGGTTATAGAAAATTATGGAGGCGCTATATCAACTGAGTGCGTGCCTCAAGGAGAAACGGTAAGAGCTGTGATGACACAATCAGGGCCAGTGGCTCAAGAACCGTTTATAGATAGCAATGGTGTGCGCCGAGAAGCAGGTACATTACTTATATCAAAAGAAGAAGATGGTACAACTGGTAATATGCGTGAAAAAGACTCGACTACTTTCAATTCGCCCGACATTGCTGGTAACGATGGTGAAACTTTGGAGGTTGAAGTACTAGCTCCTTTTAATGTACGAAATAATAATGGCGAATATGTTTCACCAACTTTTGAGGTTGAGGTATATACAGGAGGAATCTATGCTGATGAACAGAGTTTTATAGATAAGATAAATGAGAAACAACATTTGTGGTCCCAAAATGGCAATGAGCCTTGGACAGTTGAATCATATAAAGAATATTGGGGAAAAAGAGCCGGTATAGACACGGGTAATCTTTGGAGATTATATGATGAATCTTATAGTGATTCCGTTACACTCAACATAACATTTCAAAATGGTAAGGCTGTCGTAGAGTTGCCAGATGGAATGAGTGAAAATCTCATGTTAGCGATTACTGGAATCGGTGACGGAGAAAAGATTATAACACTTAATACTTTTGAAAGACTTTACTCGGTTATGGGTGAAGGAGAAATGACATGGGAAGAATTTGCAGAACTATATGACGAGTATTTAGAAGATCTTGAAGAAGCTCTTCGGAGATGCGTTTGGAGGTGGATCTCCTTCGGCAGGAATATGGAGCGATTATGAGGTGGCGGAAGTATCTGCTTATGTTGGAAGTGATAAATATGATGTGTCTGTGGCCATACCAACAAGCGAGGAAGTGTCAGGAAGTGTGACAGCGAGTGATATGAGTTGGTATTATTCAATAATTAAAATGAGTGATAGTAAATCATATACGATAAATGGTATAAGGATATATTATAATCCGAGAGAAAGGATTGTAAGAAACTCTAGTGGTGAAATAGTAAGGCGTGAGACTAGATGGGATTCAGATACTGTAAGTGTTGAGGGAACATATTCTACACATTATTTTGGCGTTCAATCTGCAGAATTAAATTCGCGTTCTTCTGCAAGTGTTTCAAATTCAGCAGTTGGAACAATCGCGACGCTGGGTAGTGCTAACGTTACAGGAAGCCTTACAAGAGACGGAGGAATTGTTTTTGAAGAAAGTTTAATGAACACGAGTTCTTTCAGCTCTTATGGAGATACTAGAAGTGCTGCAATAAGTAATGCAAAAAGTACTATTGCTGATAGAATAAGGGAAGCATCATATGTAAAAAATGATTCATTAACTATGAATGGAACAACTGTACTTTCAGGAGTAACTGAAAGGGGAGAGCAATTTGGAGGTACGCCATATGACTATCCATCAAGTTTAACTAGCCCATCGTCAGGCAAAGATACAGCAAGTGGAAAGAAGGTAATACCAGAAGATAAACTAAATACTATATATGCTAGTTCAGCTTCTGCAAGATATGTGCCTGTGGCTGGGTTTGATGGAAGACCAACATATACGAAATCAGCATCACCATCAGCAATTGTTGTACATACACCGGTTGTAAATATGGCTGAAATAACACAAGTTAGTGACTTTATAAACCAAAAGATAAATATAGATTCGAGTAAAATATATTTAATGTTAGATAAAGATTTTACTATAACGATACCGAATGACGGGGTTCACAGAACTGATGCAAGGGGATATGGTGCTAGAACATATAATAGTTATCAAGCAACAACTGCAGGACAGGGAGACTGGGGAAAGATAAAAGATGTTAAGTTACCATTTGATGCATACCTACACCAAGGAGAAGAAAGAATTCTAGTTAGCGCTAATAAGTGGCTGAGCGAATTGGGGTTAGCTACTGCTACGAATACATATACATTTACAATACCAGTGTGGGCACAAGAAGGCGTGCATACGATAGAAACAAGAGTAATAGCGGAAAATGCTCCAAGCAATGATGAGGCTGCTGGAGAAGGAGCAAACTTATTAATGATGCAATATGTCGCAAGCAAAGATATTTCTGTAGAAATTATAGGCAAGATATATGACTTAAGAATTTCATCGACAAATGATCCTGCTTGGGAAGAAATAAAAGGAGAGGATGGAAGAAATTACATAGTGGCAGAGGAATTCCCATTTGGGCAAGAAGGACAGAATGCAAATACTGTTTATAGATTTGCACCGAAATTAGGATATAGCATAGGTTTTGACTTTAAAACAAAAGGTATAAAGAGTAATAATGTAGATATTAGTGTACAGCCAGAAGGATTCTATTTCGTAAGTAAAGATGGTGGACAAGCAGAAGAAGTAGATTTATATTATCACACTGTAAATAATTCATATGTGAAAATAGAACCTGGAAATGAGAATGTTAATTTGATTGTTAATTTATCAAATTCATATATGAAGGTGCCAATAGAAGAATTAATGGATTCAATACGAATAATGAAAGAAAAGATAGGTGTGTCATATACGTATTCGCAAAATGTAAATATTGGGTCATTCCCAACATTAAAGGTTCCAGAAAACTTAAGACTTTGTTATGATAATTTTGCAGAGTATGTTGGAAGTGGATTATATAGAAAATCTCAGAGTGCTATTTCAGAAGACGCAAAAAATGGCTTTATATATGATACAAAAGACAAGTGGAGCAAATTATTAGGAAACGGAGAATATACTACAATAGCATCGGTAGGACATTGGCATGTAGCGTACAGGCTTCCTGCTTCTACTGTTGTTGTTGATAAGGGAGTGACGAGAGAACAATTAATAAACAATCCTGATTTGGCAAAAACAGGCGGATATGTATTAGTTAAATTTGATATAGTAACAAATTATGATGAGTATCCATATTTAAAATATGATGGACCAGAATCATTATCAGAAGGTGGAGAATATATAGAAGACGAAGATGGTGTTGAACTAGATTGGGATGATGGAGATACGAATCATAAGATTACTTTACCTAACGGCGAGCCTGCTGATGTACCAATAGGAACAGTTGGAATATTTGATCTTGATCTTCGTTCAACAAATGATTATGAAACAGAGGGAACACATTAAAAATAATGATATTTAATACGAAACAATTGACAATTTGACTTTATGTTAATATAATGACAGTGTATTATAATTGCGATGAAGAAGAAGAGTAGCTATTTGAGATTTTTTAGAGAGCTTGCGGTTGCTGAAAGCAAGTAAATCTTACTAGTGAATGGAGCTTTTGAGCAAGCTGGATGCGTAGAGAGAATAATCGTTTGATTATTAATTAGGGTGGAACCGCGGAATATATAATTTCGTCCCTAGGCTATTTTGAAAATTAGCCTAGGGATATTTTTTAGGCTAAAAAATAGGAGGTTATTCGTATGGTAGAAAAAACAATGGAAAAAATAGTTAATTTATGTAAAGCAAGAGGCTTTGTGTATCCGGGGTCAGAGATATATGGAGGTCTATCTAATTCATGGGACTTTGGACCACTTGGGGCGGAGCTTAAGAGGAACATAAGAGATGCATGGTGGCAAAAGTTTGTTAAAGAAAATCAATACAATGTCGGACTAGATGGCGCTATTATAATGAATCCACAAGTTTGGGTAACAACTGGGCATGTATCTAGTTTTAGCGATCCATTAATAGACTGCAAAGCTTGTAAAACAAGACATAGAGCAGATAAACTAATAGAAGAATGGACTTTTAAAGAAGGAAAACAACTTTCAGGATTAGATGCCTGGTCAAATGAAGAATTAGTTAATTATATAAAAGAGCATAATATAGCTTGTCCTAATTGCGGAAAGGCTGATTTTACTGATATTAGAAAATTTAATTTAATGTTTAAGACTTTTATAGGTGTAACTGAAGATGCAAAATCTGAGGTGTATTTAAGACCGGAAACTGCTCAGGGAATATTTGTTAATTTCAAAAATGTTCAAAGAACAACACGTGGCAAGATGCCGATGGGGATTTGTCAGATAGGACGTTCTTTCAGAAATGAAATAACACCAGGCAATTTTATTTTTAGAATAAGAGAATTTGAGCAAATGGAACTAGAATTTTTTTGCAAGCCAGGAACTGATTTAGAATGGTATGAATACTGGAAGGACTTCTGCAAAAAGTGGCTTTTGAGTATTGGAATAAAGGAAGAAAGCTTGAGAATGAGAGAACATTCAAAGGAGGAACTTTCATTTTATAGCAAAGGAACAACAGATATAGAATTTTTATTTCCGTTTGGTTGGGGTGAGTTATGGGGAATTGCTGATAGAACAGATTATGATTTAAAGAGACATATGGAAGCATCGAAGGAAGATTTAACGTACTTAGATCCAGAAACAAATGAAAGATATGTGCCATATTGCGTTGAACCATCAGTAGGAGTAGAAAGAATATTTTTATCTGTGATTTGTGATGCATATGATGAAGAGGAAATTGCAGAAGGAGATGTTAGAACAGTTTTACACTTACATCCAGCCCTTGCACCTTTTAAGGTTGCTGTGTTACCATTATCTAAAAAATTAGCAGAACCAGCAAGAAAAATATATGATAAATTAATTAAGAAATTCAACTGTGAGTACGATGATGCGGGTAGTATAGGAAAAAGATACAGAAGAGAAGATGAGATAGGAACTCCATATTGTGTAACCGTTGACTTTGACACATTAGAGGATAATGCTGTTACTGTAAGAGACAGAGATACAATGGAACAAGTTAGAATCCCAATTGATGAGCTTGAAAGCTATATTGAAGAAAAAATAAAATTCTAAAGATAAGAAGATTGGAGGATAATATGCCGTCTTTAAAATATTTATTAAAAAGAATTGCAACCATGAGCTACAAGGGTATGTTTGATAGAATTAATATCGTACACGATAAAACAAAAAAGCCTAAGTTTATAATCTTTTGTGATATGGTATGGTGTGGTATAAGATATGGTGCAGGCTATGTAGATTATGACGTAATAGGATTTTATAAGCTAACGTCAAAGCAAAGAAAGACTATGCTTACACGAGGCATTAATAACAAATTTGTAAAAGAACTAAATGAAAAAGACTATTGGCATTTATTTAATAATAAGAATGAATTTAATGAAATGTTTTCAGAATTTTTAAAGCGCGAGTGGATATATCCCGTTAGTAAGAAAAAAGAAGAAACGCTCAAATGGATGAGCAAGCACAAAGTATTTTTTGCTAAGCCAAATGATGGACAGTGCGGGAAAAATATAGAAAAGATAGATACTAGCGAGTGGAAAGATAATTTAGAAAATATATATGATTATTTATTAGAAAATAAATTAGAGCTTTTAGAAGAGCCCGTTATTCAATGCGATGCTATGAACAAATTAAATCCGAGTAGTGTAAATACGACAAGAATGGTATCTGTTATGAATAATAAAGGAGAGGTTACTATACTTGCGACCTTTTCAAGAATTGGAAACGGAAAAGTTGTAGATAATTTTAACAGCGGAGGAATGACTGCTAAAATTGATGTAGATACAGGGAAAATAATTGAAGATGCTGTAAATAAGGAAGGAAAGATATTCTCAGAACACCCTATAACAGGAACTACTATAAATGGATTCCAAATACCATATTGGAATGAAGCAAAAGAGATGGTCAAGCAAGCAGCTAAAAAAAGTATACACGTAAGATATGTTGGATGGGATGTAGGAATGAGTGTTAATGGACCTGTATTGATAGAAGGAAATCAATTCCCAGGGCATGATATATATCAAGTGGCAGAAAAAATAGGACCAAATGATATAGGAATCTTGCCAGAATTTAAAAAGGCAATGAAATAGAGGGGATAGATATGGTAGATATGGGCGGAGTTTTTGTCTATACTTTTTAAAATCAATTGACATAAGCCAATATGTTCAACTGTTATAGACAAAAATTCCATCCCCCTGTTTACCCTGTCTAAAAAATAAAAGTATTGAATTTTTTTAGATTATTGGTATAATACTTATGGTATTAACTAAACTATTCGTTTGAATAGGGAAGATATAAAAACAAGGAGGAATTTAAATGAGTAAAAAGTTTGTATACCTTTTTAGTGAAGGCGATGCTTCTATGAGAAATTTGCTTGGTGGTAAAGGTGCTAACTTAGCTGAGATGACAAAACTTGGCTTACCAGTGCCACAAGGTTTTACAATTTCTACAGAGGCTTGTACCCAATATTACGAAGATGGAAAAGTTATTAATGACGAAATCCAAAAAGAAATATTTGAGTATGTAGAAAAACTAGAGAAAATAACAGGAAAGAAATTTGGAGATAAAGAAAATCCATTGTTAGTGTCAGTTCGTTCAGGTGCAAGAGCATCTATGCCTGGTATGATGGATACAATATTGAACTTAGGACTAAATGAAGAAGTTGTTGAAGTTCTTGCTAAGAAATCAGGAAATCCTCGTTGGGCTTGGGATTGCTATAGAAGATTTATTCAAATGTATTCTGATGTAGTTATGGAAGTTGGTAAGAAATATTTTGAACAACTTATAGATAAAATGAAAGAAGAAAGGGGAATAGTTCAAGACGTTGAGCTTACTGCCGAAGACTTAAAAGAATTAGCAGAACAATTTAAAGCTGAATATAAAGAGAAGATAGGAACAGATTTCCCTTCAGAGCCAAGAGAGCAATTAATGGGTGCTATAAAAGCTGTATTTAGATCATGGGACAACCCAAGAGCAAATGTATACAGAAGAGATAATGATATTCCATATTCTTGGGGAACAGCTGTAAATGTTCAAATGATGGCATTTGGTAATATGGGTGAAACTTCTGGCACTGGCGTTGCATTCACAAGAGACCCTGCAACTGGAGAAAAGAAGTTAATGGGCGAATTTTTAATGAATGCACAAGGTGAAGACGTTGTTGCTGGAGTTAGAACTCCACAACATATTGATCAACTAAAAGAAGTAATGCCAGAAGTATATGAACAATTTGTTGTAATTTGTGATACTCTTGAAAATCACTATAAAGATATGCAAGATATGGAATTCACAATAGAAGATAGAAAATTATATATGCTTCAAACAAGAAATGGTAAGAGAACTGCACCTGCAGCTTTAAAAATTGCTTGTGATTTAGTTGATGAAGGCATGATCACAGAAAAAGAGGCTGTATTAATGATTGATCCGAGAAACTTAGATACATTATTACATCCTCAATTCAATAAAGAAGATTTAAAAGCAGCTGAACCAATAGGAAAAGCTTTACCTGCATCTCCTGGGGCAGCCTGCGGAAAGGTAGTATTTACTGCTGAAGATGCAAAAGAATGGGCAGCAAGAAAAGAAAAAGTTGTTCTTGTTCGTCTAGAAACATCTCCAGAAGATATCGAAGGAATGAAGGCCGCACAAGGTATTTTGACTGTTCGTGGTGGTATGACATCACACGCAGCGGTTGTGGCTCGTGGTATGGGCAAATGCTGTGTATCAGGTTGCAGTGAGATTGCTATGGATGAAGAAAACAAAAAATTTACATTAAGTGGAAAGACATATCATGAAGGCGACGCAATATCAATTGATGGTTCAACAGGTAAAATCTATGATGGAATTATTCCTACTGTTGATGCTACAATTGGTGGAGAATTTGGTAAAATCATGGAATGGGCTGACAAATATAGAGTATTGAAAGTTAGAACAAATGCTGATACGCCTAGAGATGCTTTAAAAGCTAGAGAGCTTGGAGCAGAAGGTATTGGATTATGTCGTACAGAGCACATGTTCTTTGAGGCTGATAGAATTGCAGCTATTAGAGAAATGATTTGTGCAGACACAGTTGAACAAAGAGAGAAAGCGCTAGCGAAATTAGAGCCAATGCAACAAAGCGACTTCGAGCAATTATATGAAGCTATGGAAGGATATGGAGTAACAATAAGATACTTAGATCCACCTCTTCATGAGTTTGTTCCGACAGAAGAAAAAGATATTGAGCTTCTTGCTAAAGCGCAAGGAAAGACTGTTGAAGAAATCAAGACAATCATCGCTAGTCTTCACGAGTTTAACCCAATGATGGGTCATAGAGGATGCCGTTTAGCAGTAACGTATCCTGAAATTGCAGCAATGCAAACAAGAGCTGTTATCAAAGCTGCTATAGCAGTATCTAAGAGAAAGAACATAAAGATTGTTCCAGAAATAATGATTCCTCTTGTTGGAGAAGTTAAAGAATTAAAATATGTTAAAGACATTGTTTGTGAAACAGCAGATAAAGTAATTGCTGAAGCAGGAGTAGAACTAGAGTATCATGTTGGAACGATGATAGAAATTCCAAGAGCAGCATTAACAGCCGATGAAATAGCAAAAGAGGCTGAGTTCTTCTCATTTGGAACAAATGACTTAACACAGATGACATTTGGTTTCTCAAGAGACGATGCTGGCAAGTTCTTAGGAGCTTACTATGATAAGAAGATATATGAAAATGATCCATTTGCTAAAGTTGACCAAGTAGGTGTTGGTAAATTGGTAGAGATGGCGGTTAAATTAGGAAAGCAAACACGTCCAGATATTAAGCTTGGTATTTGTGGAGAACATGGAGGAGATCCTTCTTCAGTAGAATTTTTCCACAAAGTCGGATTAACATATGTATCTTGCTCGCCATTTAGAGTACCAATAGCACGTTTGGCTGCTGCACAAGCTGCTATACGTGATACACTAAACAAATAGTAGTGGAGGAAATACATACGAGACTAAAGTCTTTGAAAGATTTGAAACTAGAAAATAAAAAGAGGTTGGAAACGACCTCTTTTTTGTTTTGTAATAAGAGCCACGTTCTACCATTATAAAAGTGAAAAAGTAACTCTTTTCAAATATACGATGTTGTAGTAAAATTACTATAGTTGAAAAAATAAGAGATTAGTCTGAGGGGGAACAGAAATTATGAAAAGATTTTGCATATGGCTTGGCACAATAGTGTCTATTATCTTAATTGGCGTCATATTAATATCGTTAGCTTATGCAATTTCTCCCAAAAGCCTAGAAGAAAATTTAGAAGAAAGTCGTGCTGTTTTTCAAAAAGAGAAGATGTATCAAAAGGTAATTCCAATTATGTACACATCTACTTTAGATAATTATACAGATGCATTAATGCTACTAATTGCTTCATATAGAGGCAGCGAGCCTCTTATTGATAAGGGAATGAATAATTACAGGATATATGTAGAAGGGACATCACCATATGAACAGATGGCAAATGACTTTTCAAGCGCACCGACAGAAGTAAAATCTTATTACAGATACTGGCATGGATATGTAATTTTTCTTAGACCATTACTAGCCATATTTAACTATCAGCAAATAAGAATTATTAATACGATAGTTCACATTATTTTACTTATTACATTGTGTTTATTGATGAAAAAAAACAATCTCGGGAAATATATTTTCCCTTTTATTAGTGTATATTTAATTATGTGTCCACCAAGTCTTTTTTTGTCATTACAAAATTCTACAATATGGCATATTACCTGTATTAGCGTGATTATTTATTTAGTATTTAAAGAAAAGATAGTTGAAAAAAATCTTCACTATTTACTATTTACAGTTGTAGGTATGCTTACAAGTTATATGGATTTTCTGACATATCCGAGTGTAACTTTTGGTGTATTAATTATTTTTGTATTACTATCAGAAAATATGACTTTGAAAGAAGCAAATAAGAAGATAATTATATCAGGTGCTTGTTGGGTAATTGGATATGGTTTAATGTGGGCTAGCAAGTGGGTTATAGCTTCTATAATTACAGGAAAAGATGTTATTGAAAATGCTTTCACAGCAGTTCAAAATAGGTCATCGAATACTATTTGGAATAATGAACAAGTTTCAAGGATAGATGTATTATGGAAAACATTAAGTTTACAGTTTAATGTAGTTACATATGTCATTTTATGGATAAATTTGGTATATATTTTAATAACGTGTATATTAAACAGAAAAAGATATAGTATGAAAAACATTAAAAGCGTCATTATAGTAGGTATACCTGTATTATTAATAGCTATAGTACCTATTGCATGGTATCTGATAGTAGCAAACCATACTGTCATTCATCCATTTCTTTCTTTTAGAACGGCAATACCGCTTTGGCTAGCGGTTTTGTTTATAATATATATGATTATAAATGAGGGGGCAAAAAAATGCGAAAATATGAATGTAAGATAGCTGTTATTATTCCATGTTATAATGAAGCACTAACTGTTAAGGACGTGATAACAGATTATAAAAAGGCCATTCCGGAGGCAAAAATTTATGTTATTGACAATAACTCTAAAGATGGTACAGACAAAATTGCGAGAGAAAATGGAGCAGTTGTTATTTATGAATATAAGCAAGGAAAGGGAAATGCAGTTAAGTGCGCTTTTAGAAAAATAAAAGCTGAGTGTTATATGTTAGTAGATGGAGATAATACATATCCAACAGACAATGTAAGAGAAATGTGCAATTTAATATTAGAACGGAAGAGCTGATATGGTGATTGGGGATAGGCTATCATCAACGTATTTTTCTGAAAATAAGAGAGCTTTCCATGGGATAGGAAATAGGCTTGTAAGAAAATTGATTAATATAATATTTAAAAGCAGAATAAGAGATGTAATGACTGGGAGTAGAGCATTTAGCTATGATTTTGTTAGAGGTTTTCCACTTATATCAAAAGGCTTTGAAATAGAGACAGAATTGACAATTCATGCGTTAGATAAGAATTACAAAATTGAAGAAATGGCTGTGCCGTACAGAGACAGACCTGAGGGAAGCACATCAAAACTTAGTACAGTGCGTGACGGAGCAAGGGTATTAAAAACTATTGCAACATTATTTAAAGAATATAAACCAATGTCTTTTTTTGCTATGTGTGCATTATTCCCTTTTATATTTGCACTTATTTTAGTGATACCTGTTTTAAAAGAATATTTTGAAACGGGACTAGTTCCTAGATTCCCAAGCTTAATAGCATCAGGAGTGTTTTTAATGGTTTCATTATTAATGCTAGTATGTGGGATAATTCTTGATGTAGTAAATAAAAAGCAAAGACAAATATATGAATTAATAATGAATCAAGATTTGTAATGACAATTAAAGCAAAGATTATGAAGAACATAATCGAGAGTTTAAGAATAAAAAATATACCTTTGGTAATAATACTTACCAAAGGAGGAAGAAAATATGAAAGTGTCAGATATTATGACGAAAGATATGGTAATTGCAGATACTAACGATACAGTTTATGATGTGGCAAGGCTTATGAAGCATCATAATATAGGTGCAGTTCCTATTGTGACAGAGCAAAATAAAGTGCTGGGGATGGTAACAGATAGAGATATTGTGATGAATATTGCAAAATATAATTTAGATACTGCCAAAACATTAGCAAGTACGATAATGTCAGATAATGTGTATAGTGTTAAACCAGATGCAGACGTAGAATCAGCATTACAACTTATGAAAAAACAAAAAATAAGAAGGCTTCCAGTAATAGAAAACGAGTTCTTGCTGGGAATGGTGTCGCTAGGAGATATAGCTGTAAGTAATGGGTACAAGGAAGAAATAAGCGAAGCGCTAACAGAAATATCGAAGCCTGCTAAAGTAGAAAATATATAATTTTAAGCAAGGGCATACCTTGCTTTTTTAAATGATTGTAAGTAAAAATTAACTTAAATTCATATATTCGTTATCTTAAAAATATTGATAATATAGGTCACAAAATGGACTTGCCATTAGCGGAAATATGTGGGAAAATAAAGTTAAGAAAGATTAGAAATATTAATGAGGTGTACTATGGAAAATGTGAACAGAAAGTATTTAAAGATTTTAGAACGCGTGGGTATCTTTGTAGGTACTCTGATTTTGCTTATGCTTATTTGGAAACTAGCAGAATTTTTTATGCCATTTTTAATAGCTGGCATTATTGCAATCATAATTGAGCCTATAATTAAATTTTGCATGAACAAAATTAAACTAAGTAGAAGAGTAAGTAGCGTTATTGTAATTGCAATAACTGTTGTTCTATTAATTTTCCTAATGGTCAAAGGTATTACAGAATTAATAGGTGAGTTACTAAAATTAACGAATAATCTTGGACCTACTATAGCCATGGCTACCGAGTTTGTTGGAAATGTAGCGGATAAAATTAATACAGAGTATACAGGAATACCGCCTCAAGTATTAAGCACTATTGAGACATCTGTTATAGATTTTATTGGTTCTTTTGGAAATTTAGTTGGCGAATGGGCATCGTCGATTTTGAAAATGTTACTATCAATTCCTACTTTATTGATAAATATTATTATAACCATTTTAGCCTTAATATTTTTTGCTAAAGATAGGATATATGTTATAGATTTATTAGAGTACCATTTCCCTAAATCGTGGATTGACAAGAGTAAAAAGGTTTTAGGCGAAGTATTTTCTACTATTGGTGGATATCTGAAAGTTTATTGTAAAATAATTTTAATAACTTTTGCTGAACTTTTCTTAGCTTTTACAATTTTTAATATGATAGGATTTGAAATAAGCTATCCTTTTGTCTTGGCTTTGATTATAGCTTTAGTTGATATTCTTCCTGTTTTGGGGGTTGGTACAGTGTTAAATCCGTGGGCTTTATGGATGCTTATTACAGGTGATTATGGGTTTGCTTTAGCCCTATTTATAACATATTTAATTATATTTGTTGTTAGACAATTTATTGAGCCTAAGTTAGTTAGTAAACAATTTGGTATTCATCCACTTATTACACTTATGGCTATGTATGCTGGTTTAAGAATTATTGGACTTGCTGGGCTTATTATTGGACCGATAATATTAATGGTGCTTAAATGTATTTTTGCTAAACAATTGGATAGAGGATTATTTAAAGACTTATTTGACGAAAATTAATTTTAGGAGGATTTACTATGGGAGTATTAATAGCTATTGGAATTTTAATTATAATTGCAGTAATCGTTATATTTAATCAGATTATTCGTGAAGAAAACACCGTTAATAATGCTTTTTCAACTGTAGACGTATATCTTAAAAAAAGATATGATTTATTGCCTAACTTAGTTGAAATTGTAAAAGGACATGCGGCTCACGAGAAAGAGGTATTTGAAAAAGTTGCACTTGTGCGTACGGAAGGAGTTAATGCCAAGACTTCAGAAGAAGCAGTCAAAGCAGATAACAAAGCAAATGGGGCGTTAAAAGAACTTTTGATGCTTGCAGAGGAGTATCCAAATTTGAAAACAAACGCATCATTTATTGAGCTACAAAGAAATTTGTTACTTATAGAAGATGAATTAGCTGCAGCGCGTAGGACGTATAATTCAGCTGTTACAGAGTTTAATGTAACAGTGGAGTCTTTTCCTACGAACCTTATGGCTAAATTGATGAAAAAAAATAAGAAAACACTATTTGAAACTACTGATGATGTACGCAGTGCAATAAAACTTGAAATGTAAAAATAGAAAATATAGATAAAAAGAGAGTGATAAAATGAAAGATGACATGATGATAGAGTTAGAGAAGAAAAGAAAAAAATTTTTAATTTTTTTATTGATATGGTTAATAGTATCTGTTGTATCTGTGGCATATTTGCTTGGAATGTTTGGGCTAACTTTTATACAAAAGTTTCAAATGAATTATCTTTTAATAGGTATAGTCCTTATGATTGTAGCAATCTTTCTTGTGCTTATAGTAGTTTCTGTGAAATATTTTGACAAAAAGCTAAAAAAAGTTTTAATTGCTAAAGTTTCTCAGCAACTAAATTTGAGGTGTCAATATGATGATTCTGCTGGTATCCCGGAAGAAATTTTCAAATTAACAAATTTTATAAAGAAGTATGATAGATACACAGCATTTGATAATTTATCAGGATATTTGAAAGACGATATTAGGTTTTCTGTTTGTAACGCAATTGTAACTGAAAAGCGTGAAGATAATCAAGGCGGATATTATGATTATTTTTTGTTTGAAGGTGTATTTGGAATGCAAGACGCTAATGAAGGACACGACTTTGACATTAATATCGTGCCAGATGTGAAAAATAAATATATGAATCAGATTGTTACTAATTTCAAAAAAATGATTGGTGTAAAAAATATAATTAGACTTGAGAATTCAGAATTTGAAAGATACTTTGAAGTATATAGTGAGGATCCTATAGGTGCACGTAAGATGATTACTGCAAAATTTATGGAAGAATTGTTGAAAGCAAGGAAAGAGCTGGGAGCTAGTATATATATAATGTACATAAAGAAAACGGTATTTTTCTTTATTCCAAATGTATCAATATTGAAAGCAAGATTTATTTTGTTTACAGGAGTAACACAAAAATTGATTGACAAGAATGTTAAAAATATAAAATTACTACTTAACACATTAAATAATTTGTAATTAACAGGAAGGAAGATAATAATGGGGCTTGTCTTAGGTTTAGCAATGCCTTTTTTAAGAACGGCTCTAGGTGCAGCCATTAGCCTTTGCTACTGGTGCAATGATATATGTTGTTGTAGAAGAGCTAATACCGTCTGCACAAGAAGGAAAACACACAAATATAGGAACAATAGGATTAGCACTTGGTTTCGTATTTATGATGGTGTTAGATATAGCTTTAGGTTAAGATAGATATAAGTGGGGCTTTAAAAAGCTCCATTATTTTTCTTCATTGTTAATGTTTGATTTAAATGTTACAAAAGGTTCATTTGGCGTTGTTATTTTTTTCATTTTCATAATTTTTATAATTGGCATCATTCCATAATAATCTCCAATTGTTACTCTACCTTCTATTTGAACCCATTCATTATTTTCAAAATCTTGTGCATTATTATATTCACACAAAAAACCAACAATTCTGGACTCATCTTCACTAACAAGCATATCTCGTGCAGTTACAAATTGTGTTTTTGAAAAATCTTGAGCCCTGAAAACATATCCTTCTGCAGTGATTATTTTATTTAGATATTTATATGGATTGTCATGGCAGTCTTTTAAAATAGCCGTATAATTTTCGTTGGTCATCGTTATAGTAGAGGAGTTTATTACTTGTATAGCTACACATAGTAAAATAATTAAAAGCACTACTAATACTGCGATAGCAAGCACAGCTCGTTTATTAAAATTATATATTTTCATAAGACACCTCCCAAAAGTCTTTTATAAATAAATATGTATTAAACCCAAAAATATGCGCTTGATAAAGTGTAATGCTTAATGTAAAATGATTTTAAATGTAGGGGAAAGGAAAATGATTATGAAAAAGGTTATAATAATAGGGGCAGGCGGGCATGGAAAATCTATAGCTGATATTGTTTTAAAGTCGAGAGATGAATTATTAGGCTTTTTAGATGACAACATATTGGTAGGTACTACTATAATTAAATCATCAGACACAAGAGTTATAGGAACTACAAGCGATTGTACGAAATTTGCTGACGCGGAATTTATAATTGCATTTGGTGATAATAAAACTAGAAGAGATTTTGCTAGTAAACACCATTTAAATTATTATACAGCAATTCATCCTTCTTCTAATATAGCTGCTGATGTTATAATAGGGAGAGGGACTGCTATAATGGCTAATTCTTCTATAAATACTTCGGCTACTATTGGTGAGCATTGTATAATTAATACTGGGGCAATAGTTGAGCATGACAATGTGATTAATGATTTTGTGCATATTTCACCTGCTGCAGCTTTAGCTGGAAACGTTACTGTAGGGAAATGTACGCATATTGGGATAGGTGCGACAGTAAAGAATAATATAAGTATAAGTGAAGATATAACTATTGGAGCTGGCGCAGTTGTTGTTAAAAATATTGCTGAAATCGGAGGAGTATATGTTGGTGTGCCGGCAGTGAAAAAGGAATAGGTAAAGTGATTATGTTACAAAAATGTTAATCTATTGTTTCAAATTAGTTACAAATAATTAATATTATGGTAATCTGTTTTTGAATATGTTAAAATTGGTTAAAGTACCTTTCAAAAATAGATATACTAATTTAAATCATAACAAATATATAGAAAACGCTTTTAATATCAAACCTCGTAAAATATAGTAACAGACGTGATTGAGGGACTTCAAGAATATTTTTAGTGGGTGATTTTATGAGGCGTTTTTTATTTTTTTCAATAGTTTTTATTCTAATTTCCACCAACATTTTTGCAATTACTTTTACAGACGTGCCTATGAGTCATTGGGCGTATAAAAACATAATATATCTAACAAATCAAAAAGTCATAAATGGATATACAGATGGAACATTTAAACCGCGGTGGAACTATTACAAATGCAGAGTTTATTAAGCTTGTTGCTGTAGCAGCTTTGCCCGCATGGATGGATATGGATGATGCAGAAAGCAATATAGAACATTGGGCAGGAAAATATGTTTGGATATTAGAGCGATATGGGGTTTTATCAAGTGGTAGCATCAATTTAAGTAATATTGATAAACCAATAACAAGGATTGAAATGGCCCGTATAATAACTAAGGCAGATTTACTGATGAAAGGGAACGATTTGTGTACGGATGAGAAAGTTAAATTTAATGATGTGCTTTCTCTTAATAATGATGATTTACTTTTTTTAAGACATGCATGTAGCAAGGGCTTAATTAATGGCTACACAGATGGAACATTTAAGCCATACGATAACATGACAAGAGCAGAGGCGGCAACAATGATATATCGCTTTACAGTTTAGGAGGTGTTAAATATATGAAAAAACATATTAAAGGTATTTTAATTACTTTGATATTAATTATGACATCACTTGTTATAGTATCATATGCCTCTTCAACTGATAAAGGGTGTACGCATAAAGTTTATTCTACTAGTAGTCCATCAAAGTATCATTATTCATATTGCAAAAAGTGCGGTAAATGCAATAAAAGAACGAGACATTCTATTAGTGAAATCAGAAATTATGGAAATGGAACATATCATACTGCATATTGTTCATGTGGTTATTATATGGGGCGTAAAAAACATTCATTTTCTTCATTTTCTAAATATAATAGTGATTACCATTATGCAAGTTGTAGCTGTGGGTATACTGGGTTAAAAAAACATAATGGTTCCTCAAAGGTAAAAATAACATTAGGAGAGACCATATTAGGAACAACATATTCTTCAGTTGAAGATATAGATTTATATCATAGAGTAGATTGTGGACAATGTGGCGAAATATTAGGAGTTGAGGAGCACACTTGGAGTGGTGGAGATACCACGGCCCACAGGTGTAGCAGTTGTAGTTATGAACATAGCAAGAAGGATGATGCAACCAAAGGCTTACATTATTTTGATTTAGATAAGATCTCAAAAGTTGGAGATGTTGCAAATTGTGAGGTGTGTGGTGAGGCACTGCATTTAAAATATAGTAGTGATTCGGATTTACCTAAATTGCCTAAAAAAGAAGAATATACGATGGTAGGAAATCCAAATCCTATGGAGGAAGTAGAGATTAATAAAGACCAAAAAATCATCTCAAATTTTATGCCGCTAAATGAAGACGGAGAAATTATTCCACTCAATGAAGATTTTTTGAGAGTTAGGACATATACACATGGAAATTATTTTCGACATTATTCAAAATTAGTTGGAGAGCAGTTGTCTGATATAACTGGTAGAGTAAATTATACCGAAAGCAAAGAAACATTAGAGTATATAACAAACAAACTTTCGGAACTTGAAGCCCTCGGCGGATATAATGAAAGTCAAAAAATTGAGATAGTCAATGATATAAATAATGTTATAAAAAATGATCCAAGTATCGGATATATTGATACATATGCTGTTACAACTGTTATTTCTCAACTTGGTGACTTTGCAATTGAATCAATAAGGTCTCCATTAATTGATTGGTTTAGGAAGGATTTAACGATAAGAAATACATGGCTTGCGGGTGACATGACAACGCTTAGACATGAGTTTTTTGGTTCGATGGGAAGCAGTCAGAATAGGGAATATGTAATTTATTTTACGGAATTACCTGCTGCCAAATATGAAATAGTATTATCACCTCTTCTTACAGACGGTATAACATTTAACATCTTTAGTTACTCTTTAGGAGGTCTAGCAACATTATCATTTTCTACGTTATTTACACGTGGAGGTGGAGGTGGAAGTGATTCACCAAGTAATATTAAAGCATATATCTCTATTGCATATAGAGACATGAATGGAAATGTTATATACGATAAGGTAGGAAATTTAGCAACACCTAAAGACACCGCAATTAGTAAGACTGTTTATTCTGGAACGAGTGCAAAAAAAGTGACGACAAATGTATCGGCTGAGATGGAATGGACGCAACTTAATGGTTATAGGTATAAAGGATATTTAATAAAATATCGGTAGTGGTTCTAGCGGATATTATGGAATATATAATAAGCCTAATGAAATGACTGTGACTACTAATTCAAGTGTATCAGTCACTTCATCGTTCTCTTATAGTGGTTTAGGTGTGAGTATTGTTTTCTATTTTGAACCTGTGAATATTATAGCTGTAAATCACAAAGTTGAAGATGAGTTAATAGATACAAATAAGAATTTATCAAACATATTAATGTCAACATCAACGAATTATGATGCTACATCAAACAATTATGCACCAAAAAGCTTTGCATCGCTAAATAAAAATTTTTGGCCAGGATATATTCTTACGGGATATACTGTTTATAAAAATAGTGTTTCTAATTCAAATATCATAGCAGTCAAAACGTTTGATGTTAATACAACTTCATTAATGAATTCACAAGGAAATGACAAGAGGTATGTAACGCTTCTTACGGCTATTAATTCGGCAAGCGATATAAATGGAGCACAGATTGTTCAAAGAGAGAATATTGGATATGGTAATGATAAGATAATAGTCTTCCACTACTTATATCCAGAAGTTGAGATAAAAAATATTAATTATAATACAGGAAAAATATTGAAAGATATAAATAACAATAACTTGACCTATACTATAAAATTAAACGGTGACAATATGCTTATTAAATCTCTTGATACGACTAACCCAAAAAACGGCGATTATTATGAGATGAATATTGTTCTTGCAGATGGACGAAATAAGCAATTTTTATATAATGTATCTGATTTTTCACTTGTACAAGCGTGGATTTATACTAAGGATTTGAATAAACAAACGAAGACCTTGTATAAAGTTATTGCGGGTAATAATACTTTTAAACCTACTAATGTTTCAAGTAGTAAAATTGAAATGGCTGATGATTTTGCTAGTTTTGCGAATATGTACGTTTTAAATACAGAAGAATTAATGACAGTCATGAATAAAGTATGGTCAGATTTATATATTGAGTTTAGATACTTTGAAGGTGCAAATGTAGTTAATGTTTCTTATATTGATGAAGAGGGAAATGTTTTAATGCCACCGGAGACAGTTAAAATTTTAGATAAAGTAAATGGACGATATACGGCCACAATTCCAGTAACTGAGATAGATGGATATGAACTAATAAGATATAATTTAGATGGTAAAGATGATAACAATGTATCTTCATTGGAAAAAGTAAATATCGTTGATAACGGAACAGATAGGGAGTTAATATTTGTTTATAGAAAAACACCTGATGATAATGTTCCAGAAACATACGATTATCCGTTTGCGATTATTAGGTCAAATGACAGAGGAGATGAAGAATATAATGTTGATGTGGCAATGCCGACAGAAGAAGATTTGTATGCTAACGTAGTAACAGATAGTTATCTGTTGGAAAATGTATTATCAATATTAAGTGAAAAACAAAAGGTCAATGTTATCTTGAAGAAAAAATATTATACGTCAAATGATGATAATAATACAGGAATAACATCTTCAATTGATATTGCATATGCGACTATTCCTCTAGAATACGAGTTAGAATATAATTATTTTGGAGGAGGAAATGCGGATTTATTTATATTAGAAAATGCAATTATAGATAATGAAGCTGTTAATGATACTAAGCATTATGATGAAAATGGCAAAGTATTAATAGAGGCCGATTATGATGAAAATGTTCCAACCTTGACATACCTTCCTGGAGGAGTACTTACAATAAACAATTCTGAGGAATGTACATTAATCAAAGACGGAGACATATATTATTTAGAAGTCATGTTAAGTGGTATAGATTATGAAAAACCAGATATGAACTCAATAGTGAAAACATATGAAAATAATCATGTAGTAATAGATAATATAATTAGAAATAATGCTGTAGTAAATGGAGACTATTTAAGTGTAACAGCGGAAGGGCAAGAAATAATTTATTTAAATGGCAATGGAATATATATGTCAGCAAATAGGCTTGCAAATGCTGCAGAACTTGCAAATGCTGGGTATTATTACATAGCATCAAAAGCGCCACTAATAAATGGTGATGTATTGTTTAATAATAGAAATGTTTATACGTATTTAAAATCGAAAAATGATACATATGAATCAACAAAACTTACTGTAAATTATAAGGCTCACGAAGAGGTAAAAGAGAAGAAAGTTACTAGCGCAATTACAGGTGAAAAGCGTGTAAAGGAATATTACCCAGATGATATTCTTATGAATTCGATTACAATATATACGCCTATTGTAAATTATTCAGAGCTATTACCATACACTAACACAGGGGCAAATGATAATCAGTTGATAGACGAAGGAATTCAAAATGTATTGACTTTAGATAGTGTATTTTCAATTTTAATTCCTCATGATGGCATGCACATTTACGCGGTAAATAATACTGGCGATGCTTATGATGGTTATGGAAATAAGGATTATAATTATAATGGTGCTCTTCTAAATGATGAAGAAGAGTTTGCGTCAAAAGGACTAAGAAATACAACTTTTGCTAAAATGAAGCTGGTTAAGTTTTCATTTGATGTTTATGTTATTAAATATGCAGACGATGGAGAAACTGTTCAGTACAAAAAATTAATACTTGCCAATACATGGTTTAATTTAGGCGCTATTAATTCTAACACTGGATTATCGATAGAAAAGTATAACTTTATAATTCCAACATGGGTAACTGATAATTGTGCAGAAAACATTACTGTAAGAATTGTTGCGGGAAATACACCTGAGGAATATGATATTTATGCTGATGAGGCGGAATATATTGTAACTGATGTAGCGAACAAAACAGATGCTTATATATTGGAAACTAAATTCGACGTTTATATTGCTGGTAGTTTATATGATATTGAAATAAGAGATTCGGATGATATAGGATGGGTAGGTAAGCTAGCAAGAGCGTTGAAATTAAGTAAGTTGGAAACGGATACGAAAAATCTATTTTTACCAATAGGGCAAAATAATCAAAATTATTTAGCATACAATTTGGGATTAAAACTTGGTTATAGATTTTATTTTGACTTAAAAACAAAAGGAACCGCGAGTGATGAAATTGTAATAAAACCAACAATATATTATGTGCCATCAACTGGTGGCGAGGCAACAAAAGACATTTCACTATTCTATGATACTGAAACTAAGAAATATATTAAATTAAATTTAGAAAATGATTTGGATATTCAAATGGTGATGGTATCAACACATGGAAATGTCAATAATAGCGGATTTGATATGGAGCTTATATATGGAAAAATAAATAACCTAGATAAAAATTATAAGATACCAACTATTATCGGAAGCATATTTGAAAAGCTAACATTGATTGATGTAGATACTAAGTTGCCAAGAGACAATATATCAGAATCTGCAAATTTATATGGATATGGCTCAAACATAAACGCTTTTATAAAGGATGCTGAAAAATCGGAAATTGTAGAAGATGAAAACTCGATAAGAAATAGCGCAGGTCACTGGTATGGAGAGTTTTATTTACCATCAAGCACAAAAGTTGTTTTGGGTTCTGATGTAGAAACTGAAGAAGTAGTAGCAAATCAAGGTTTAGTAAAAAATGATGGATATTTAATAGTTGTGTTTGAGGAAGTAATAACAAAGGATAATGGCAATGGATATTTAAGTTATTCAATGCCAAGAGACAATTCAAGGTGGGAAAAAGAAGGAACAATATATGAACCATATGAAATTAATTTACCTAATGGCAATAAGGCAACAATACCTGGAATTTCAGAAGGTGCAGCAATGGCAATATACGAAACAACTTTAAGCGCATCTGATGATCATGAAACAGAAGGAACACACTAAGCAGTGTTAAACAAGAAAATAAAACTTTTGTTCAAATTATCAAATGAAGAGAGTGAAGAGGGCGACTAAAAATTGGTCGTCCTTTTCTAGCTTAATTATTTTTGGAGAAATTTTATGATTTCATTTAGCCACTAATTGTAAAATTTTTTTATTAATGCTATACTTACTTTTGGAGGATGATATTTATGAAAAATCAAAATGGTGTTACTTTAGTTACGATGATTGTTATGGTTATAGTAATTGCTATAATTGCATCTGTTTCTATTATGGGAGGTGTTTCTGTTTTAAGAGAGGCTAAAGGCAATGTGGCGGAGGAGAATTTAGCTACCGTAAAAGCTGTTGTAAGTAGAGAGGCTGCTAAAGCTAGTACAGGCGGAGTTTTGACACCAGCAAATGCCACTTTTTATGGTATTGAAAATGCTAGGCTAGAGGGAATTAGATATGATGTCACAGGAAATCCAGAACAGGTTATTCAAAATATTGGTGATGATTGGTATTTGCTAGATGAGGATGCTTTAGAGGAAATGGGTGTGGAATATGCAAACGAAGAGTATGTTGTTAATTATAAATTGAATGTTGTAATACCGCTTTCTAGCGTTGAAAATATTCACGAACAAATTGAGATGTACAATAATCAATAATAGTTGGAGGTAATTTAGAATGATTATAGCAATTGATGGACCAGCTGGTACTGGAAAAGGTACGATAGCAAAGTTGATTTCTAAAAGGCTTGGATATATTTACGTTGATACAGGTGCAATGTATAGGTGTGTCACCTTAAAGATGATGAATAATAATGTTAAGATAGATGAGCTTGATAAGATAAAAGATTTAATAAGCTCTATAAATATTGAGTTTAAAAATATAGATGATGTCCAACATGTTTTCTTAGATGGTGAAGATGTAACAGATATAATAAGAACCCCAGAAGTTAGTAATCTTGTGTCGCCAGTTTCGGCTATTAAAGAAATTAGATTAAAACTTGTAGAGATGCAACGAGAATATGGTAAAAATAGAAATGTGGTTATGGAAGGAAGAGACATTACTACAGTTGTTTTCCCAGATGCCGATGTAAAAATTTATTTAACAGCTGAAATGACTGAAAGAGCAAGGCGTAGATATGATGAATTACTTAAGAAGAATGTGGATATAACTTTTGAGCAGGTTCTAAGAAATATAAAAGAACGTGATGAGTTAGATGAGAAAAAAGAATTTGGAGCTTTGAAAATTTCTGAGGATGCGATTGTAATAGATTCTACCCATTTATCTATCGAAGAGGTTTATGATAAAGCAAAGAATATTATAACAGAAAAAGAAAATGAGAAATGCGGAGGTTAGAATGTTTGTACTAGGATTTTGTAAGTTTGTACTTAATATATATTGTCATATAGTATATAAAATTAAATTGATAGGAAAGGAAAATGTGCCAGAAGGACCGGCTATTCTTTGCGCTAATCATGTTAATTTTTTTGATTCTATATCATTGATAATATTTTTTAAAAGATTAATTAGGCCAATGGCAAAAGAAGAATTATTTAAAGGAAAATTTATGAATTGGTTTATGCGTCAGCTGGGGGCCTTTCCAGTTAAAAGAGGCAAAGGTGATGTTGAAGCTATAGAGACTGCAATGGATGTTTTAAAAAATGGAGAATTGCTTTTGATTTTTCCTGAAGGAACTAGAAATGCATTAGAGGAAGGCAAAAAATTTAAAAAGGGTGCAGCGCTTATAGCGCTAATGGCAAATGTACCGGTGGTACCTATAGGAATAAAAGGAAATTACAAGCTTTTTTCTAAGATACGAATCAATATTGGAAAACCTATAACGTTAGAAAAATACAAAACTGGAAAAGACTATAATCCTCGTGAAGTAGTTGAGTTGACTAATGTTATACAAAATGAAGTAGTACGATTAAGAGATGAAGAATAGATATGCAGACACAGAGAGGAGTTTTTGTCTATCCTGGTTGAACCTATTTGACTAGGTAAATTAATTTTAAGAAGTATAGGCAAAAACTCCGTCCTCATGTCTATAACTGCGCATGCAGATAGCAAAAAAAAAGATTGACTTTTAGGGCTAAATATAGGATAATGAATAAGGTTTAATGGCAACCAATTAAGGTTGCTATTTTAAGCTTTAAATTAGCAGAAAAAGGAAAGGATTGATTTAAATGTCTAATAATGACAATCAAAATTTTGAAGAGTTGTATGAAAACTCACTTAAGAAATTAGAGGAAGGAACTGTTGTCGAAGGAACAATCGTAGATATCGCTGGAAATGATATCTTTGTCGATTTGGGATATAAGGCAGATGGAGTAATACCGTATGATGAATTTACGTACGGCAATGAAAAACCAGCAGATAACTATAAGGTTGGTGATAAGATTACGGCATATATCTTAAAAATGAATAATGGACAAGGTAATATTTTGCTATCTAGAAAGAGACTTGAAGTTAAGAAGATAAGAGAAGATTTTGAAAACTCTGTGAAGGAAGATAGACCAGTTGATGCTAAAGTTGTAGATGTTGTAAATGGTGGCGTTATTGCTGAAACAGGAAACATAAAAATTTTTGTTCCACAAACTCAGCTTGCAAAAAGGAATGTAGAGTTAGTTGAGTATAGAGGAAGAAGCTTAGCATTGAAAATAATTGAATATGATCCAAGCAAGAGAAAGATTATAGGTTCTGAAAGGAAGCTTGTTAATGAAGAGAGACAACAAATGTCAGATAAGCTTTGGAGCGAAATTAAAGAAGGGGAGACTCGTAAGGGTGTAGTTAGACAACTTACAGAGTATGGTGCATTTATTGACCTTGGCGGATCTGATGCGTTACTTCATATATCTGAAATTTCATGGAAACCAATAAAACATCCTAGTGAAGTTTTGAAAGTTGGACAAGAGATTGAAGTTAAAGTGCTTAAAGTAGACAAAGAAAATAAAAAGATTTCATTGGGCTATAGGAAACCTGAAGATAATCCTTGGGCTAATGTTAAGTATCAAGTTGGTGATATTGTTACGGGTAAAGTTGTAAGTATGAAGCCTTTTGGAGCTTTCGTTGAACTTGAAGATGGTCTTGAAGCCTTAGTTCATATTTCAAACATAACTGTTAGAAGAATTGCAAAGCCACAAGATGCTTTGGAGCTAGGCGAAGAAGTAAAAGCAAAAGTTGTTGAAGTTGCTTTGGATAAAAAGAGAATTGAGTTATCAATTCGTGAGCTTGAAGGAACAGAAATAGAAAATGAAGCAGTAGTGTCAGAAGGCACAGAAGAATCAAAAGAAAGCACAGTTATACAAGATGCTACTATAAATGATAGCGAGGAGAATAATTAAAATGGAGATTAGGAACGTAGCAATTATCGCTCATGTTGACCATGGAAAAACTACTTTAGTGGATGCTTTGCTTAAGCAGTCAGGAACATTCAGAGAAAATGAACATGTAGAAGAAAGAGTAATGGATTCTAATGATTTGGAAAAAGAAAGAGGAATCACTATTCTTGCAAAAAACACAGCTGTTACTTATGGAGATTATAAAATTAATATAGTAGATACTCCTGGGCATGCTGATTTTGGTGGAGAAGTTGAGCGTGTTCTAAAAATGGTTGACGGAGTCCTTTTACTTGTTGATGCTTTCGAGGGAGTAATGCCACAAACGAGATTTGTTTTAAGAAAAGCGTTGGCACTTAACTTAAAGCCAATAGTAGTTCTTAATAAAATTGATAGGCCAGGTGCAAGACCAAAGGAAGTTATTGACGAGGTAATTGATTTGTTTTTTGATCTTGCCGCAAATGAAGATCAGCTTAATTTTCCTGTCATATACGCGTCTGCTAAACAGGGAATTGCGACTTTAGATTTAGATAAGCCTGGAACTGATATGAAGCCTATTTTTGATACTATAATCAATTATGTAGGTGCACCAAATGTTGATAAGAATGGTCCGCTACAAATGTTGGTTTCGAGTATTGATTACGATAACTACGTTGGAAGGATTGCTATCGGCAGAGTTGAACGAGGTACTATAGTTCAAGGTGAGACTGTTGCTGTGTGTAGAAAAAGCGGGATAACTCAAAATATGAAGATTGGTAAATTGTATACGTATCAAGGGTTAAAAAGAGTAGAAATAGAAAAAGCCGAAGCTGGAGATATTATAGCGGTTGTTGGAATTCCAGATATTAATATTGGTGAGACAATTGCTGATGTCGAAACTCCAGAGGCTATACATTTCGTTGATATTGATGAACCCACTTTGACTATGACATTTAGCGTCAACAATGGGCCTTTCGCAGGAAGAGAGGGAGAATACATTACATCTAGACATTTACGTGATAGACTTATGAAAGAGCTTGAGTCTAATGTGAGTCTTAGAGTGGAAGAAACTGATTCACCAGACAGTTTTAAAGTTTCTGGTAGAGGCGAATTGCATTTGTCGGTGCTTATAGAAACGATGCGTAGAGAGGGATATGAGTTCATGGTTTCAAGGCCAACTGTAATATATAAGGAAATTGATGGCGTGAAATGCGAGCCGATTGAGGAACTTATGATTGATGTACCAGACGAGTTTACAGGTGCTGTTATTGAAAAATTGGGTGCCAGAAAAGCTGAGATGACTAATATGGTAGTCGGTGGTCAAGGATATACTAGAATAGAGTTTAAAATACCGGCGCGAGGGTTAGTTGGATATAGAAATGAATTTATGACTGATACAAAAGGAAACGGAATTATGAACCATATCTTTATGGGATATGAGCCATATAAAGGTGAAATTTCTCCTAGAAATAAAGGAGTTTTGATTGCATTTGAAACGGGGAAATCAGTTACTTATGGGTTATTCAATGCGCAAGAGAGAGGAATTTTATTTATTGGACCTGGTGTTGAAGTTTATCAAGGTATGATAATAGGTGAAAATCCTAGACCTGAAGATATGGAGGTTAACGTTTGTAAGGAAAAGCATTTAACCAATACAAGGGCATCGGGAAGCGATGATGCATTAAGGTTGGTTCCGCCAAGAATAATGACATTAGAGCAAGCCATTGAATATATTGCAGAAGATGAGCTAGTAGAAGTAACACCTAAGAACATAAGACTTAGAAAGAAGATATTAGATCCAACTGCTAGGATTCGTTATATGAGAGCAAATGGGTTATTGAATAAATAAAATCTAGAAGTTACAAGCAAGTTGCAGTCTGTTTTTTTGAATTGTAGAGATATGAAATTACTAAAAGGCTTTAAACTTTTATTATTTCATAATGTCACTATTTGCGAAAACAGGCTGTATTTTAGTATATGACATTTTTTCCCTATTGTTGACATTTTTTGATATTTACTATAATATGTAAGTGGTATTGAAGATAAAAGGATATTTATGCTCATAAAGTAAAGGGGGAGTATGAACATTGGTTGCGGTGGTTACGGATGTTTGTTATAAAATGTCATTATCTATTATAAGAGAACTTGGAGAACAAGGTGTAAAAGTGGTAGCTTGCCAGTCGAGGGCCTTTAAAAAGAGTAAGAAGTCACCCGATCCAGCAGGTTTTTTTTCAAAGTATGTTTCTAAATCATTTTGGTTGCCAGACTTTAACGTTTCCCCAGAAGAATATATAGATGAATTATATTATATTTGCCAAAAAATTTCGTTAGAAGAAAATGAGAAATGTGTAATAATCCCAGTTGGTGAAAAGACATTAAATTTTATTACGACTCTTGAAAACTCAGAAAAGCTTTTTGAGTATGGTTTATTAGTGCCAACAAAAGAGCAACTAGAAATTTTTAGTTCCAAAAAGGAAATAGAAAACCTTGCTACATCGCTTAATATAGATGTTCCTTTTAATTATAAATTAACGGAAGAAAATTTTTCAGAGATGATTAAGAAAATAAAGTTTCCATGTGTTGTTAAACCTGATTGTGCAGAGAAATTAGGCCTTAAGGAGAACGAAAGATATTTTATAGTTGAAAATAGAAGTGAATTACGAGAAAAAATAATGTATTTTTTTGAATTAGAAAAGAAGTATCCTATTGTACAAGAGTACATATACGGAGATTCTTTCGGGGCTGCTATTTTAGCTAGCGAAGGCAGAGTTTTGGATTTTGTTGGTAGCAGAAATATACGAGAGTATCCTGCTTCGGGTGGACAGGTAACGTGCTGTGAGTACAATGAGAATAGCTTATTATACGATTATGCCAGAAAAATTGTTGATAAGACGAATTATTCGGGAATAGCTATATTTGAATTTAAAATAAATGAGAAAGGAAAATTTAAATTATTAGATATTGACCCGTATGTTTGGGAAACGTATCCAATGACTCGTATTGTGAATACAGCTTTTTCATATAATTGGTTTGTATTAGCACATAATAAAATAAATTCTAATAAACTTACGTTATATAGTAATCCAAAGAGAAAGAAAAGATATAAGATGAGATATTTTATTGGAGACCTAAAAGCAATATGGGGATACTTATGTAAAGGAAATATTTTAAAAGCGCTAAAGGGTGTGATAGACATATTTAATATTTCTATCTATGACGCCACTTTTGAAATTAGCGATATTAATCCGATGATTAAGCCAATTATGGGTATTTTTCAAAAATGAATATTTGCATAAAGAAATGAGAGATGAATGATAGAATGAAATTATCAGATTTTAGTTATATTTTGCCAGAAGAACTTATTGCTCAAACACCGATATCAGTAAGAGATGAATCTAGGTTATTAATCCTTGACAAGATTACGGGAAACGTTGAACATAAGCACTTTAAAGAAATAATAAACTATATAGCGCCACTTGATTGTTTAGTTATTAATGAAACAAGAGTAATCCCTGCTAGGATTTATGGCGCAAGAGCTGAAAAGGATGAAAAGATTGAGTTACTATTGTTAAAAGATTTAGGGGAGAATGAGTGGGAAGTCTTAGTGAAGCCCGGGAAAAAGTGCAAAGTAGGAACTGAAATCTTTTTCAAAGATGAGGCATCTAAAGATGAAATCTTGCTTAAGGCCACAGTTGTAGATATATATGAAGATGGAAATAGAAAAGTGAAGTTAGAGTATAACGGCATTTTAAATGAAATACTTGATAGAATTGGAATTATGCCTCTTCCGCCATATATTCATGAAAAGCTTTTAGAAAAAGATAGATATCAGACTGTATATGCTAAAGTAAATGGCTCAAGTGCAGCTCCAACAGCTGGACTTCATTTTACTAATGAGCTTCTTGATAAGATTGCAAAAAAAGGAATAAAGATTGCAAAGGTTACCTTGCACGTGGGGCTTGGGACTTTTAGACCAGTAAAGGAAGAAAATATAGAAGAACACAAAATGCATTCAGAGTATTTTGAAATTGGGCAAGAGGCATGTAATATTATTAATGAAACAAAGAAAAATGGTGGAAAAGTAATTTGTGTTGGAACCACGTCTTGCAGGGTGCTTGAGAGTGTGGCTGATGAAAGCGGATATATGAAAGCTATGAAAGGCAACACTGATATATTTATCTACCCAGGATATAAGTTTAAAGTTATGGATAATTTAATAACGAATTTCCATTTGCCAGAAAGTACTTTATTGATGCTTGTTTCAGCGTTGGCAGGAAGGGAAAATATATTAAATGCATATAAAGAAGCTATAAAAGAAAGATATAGATTTTTTAGCTTTGGGGATGCGATGTACATAAAATAGTGTGTAAAAAAATTAAGGAGAAGAATGTAAGAATGCAACAACCAATTAGATATGAACTAATAAAAAAGGATAAAAAAACTGGAGCACGTAGGGGAAGAATATATACGCCCCATGGAGAAATAGAAACACCAGTTTTTATGCCGGTTGGCACTATGGCAACGGTAAAGGCAATGACTCCAGATGAATTGAAAAGCATGGTAGACGCAAAAATAATATTATCTAACACATATCACTTGTATTTAAGGCCTGGAGATGATTTAGTGGCAGAGGCTCGGAGGTCTTCATAAATTTATGAATTGGGATAGAGCTATACTTACTGATAGTGGCGGATTTCAAGTGTTTAGCCTAAGTGACTTAAGAAATATAAGTGAAGAAGGAGTTAAATTTAAATCACATCTTGACGGTTCTTCACATTTCATTTCTCCCGAGAAGTCTATGGCAATTCAAAATAATTTGGGTTCAGATATCATGATGGCGTTTGATGAATGTGTTCCGTATCCTGCTGATCACACGTATACTAGGCTTTCTATGGAAAGAACAACAAGGTGGGCAAAGCGCTGCATGGAAGCACATAAGTTTCCAGAAAAGCAAGGATTGTTTGGAATTGTACAAGGCGGAATGTATATGGATTTACGTGAGGAGAGTGCAAAGCAATTAGTAGATATGAACTTCCCTGGCTATGCTGTTGGTGGACTGAGTGTTGGTGAGCCGGCAGAATTGATGTATGACGTACTAGCATATACAACACCATTTCTTCCAGAAGATAAACCAAGATATTTAATGGGTGTTGGAACACCGGATTATTTGATTGAAGCTGTAATTAGGGGAATCGATATGTGTGATTGTGTTTTACCTACGAGAATAGCAAGAAACGGAACAGCACTTACATCTGAAGGAAAAGTTGTTGTTAGGAATGCCACATATGAGAGAGATTGGACACCATTGGATTCAAACTGTGATTGTTATACTTGTAAGAATTACACTAGAGCGTATATAAGGCATTTAATAAAGTGTGGTGAAATTTTAGGAGCTAGATTGCTTACGATTCATAATTTAAGGTTTTTGGTAAGGCTTATGGAAGATGTAAGAAAGGCAATTGAAAATGATGAACTATTAAAATTTCGAAACGATTTTTATAGTAAATATTATAAAACATAAAGAGAAAAATTATAAAGACTGCTAGCTTACTGATTATTCTTTGCTAGCAGTCTTTATAATTTTAGTTTTGGGTTGGTCTGTAAGGAGTTGATTCAAGAGAAGAGTTAGGCGTCCAACTTATAATAATTATTGTGATGCCGGCGTTCATTTTTTCTAGGTCACTATCTTTTCTGTAATCGTTATTTAAGTCTAATACTTTTCTGGTTGTTTCATTGAACACTGACCAATCTTCACCTGGAATAAAGTCGGAAATTATTTTTGCGCTTTTTAGTTTTGAAAGATATTCTCTAATTCCTGTTCTAAGCGCGCCACCTTTTCCTGTAGATCCGTATCCATGAATTATTTTAAATACATTTATTTTTTTTCGTCTATTTGTTTCTATATTGTTTTTTACTAATATTTCTGCTTGGTATACTGTAGGCATAAATTTTTCAATGTTTGCAACCTCCATTGCTAATACCCTCCTTCAAGCAATATTTTAACATGAATATTTATATTTAGCAAAATTATTTTGGAAGAATTGAGCACGAACAGCTAATGTTACAGGGTCAATTAGCTGTATATAAGTAACTACGCTTGCAGGAGTAATGATGAAATTATATAATCACGAGGAGTGTTGAAAAAAAGATTATGCTAGAGGTGGAAAACATTATGATACACAAAGGAAAGATAAGTGAAAATGACTCCGAAAAGATAAAGAGGTTGTATGAGGAATATAAAAATATCATGTATTTTGAAGCATATAAAATATTAAAAGATATTCAATTATCTGAAGATGCGGTACAACAATCTTTTATAAAACTTGTGGGTCATCTTGAAAAAGTAGAAGAAGATAACTTTGCTAAGACGAAGAACTTTCTGACAATCATATGTAGAAACGTAGCTATTGATTCGTATAAGAAAAGAGCAACTTTAAATAGTAATATTGATTATATAGATGAAATAACAAATGAGAATCTTTTCGCCACTGAAACTAAGTCAAGTCCATGTGACATAATCATTGATAATGAAACACTAAAGAATATATTTAATGCAGTGGAAAAATTACCTAGCATTTATAGAGATATGATTTTATTAGAAAAGTTGTATGGCTATTCTAAAAAGGAAATATGCTGTTTGCTAGATTTAAATTATGAGACTGTTAAAAAGAGAATAATTAGGGCAAAGAAAATGCTTATGGAAATGCTAAATGAGGAGGATAAAGTTTAAATGAGTAATAGTAAAGACTTATTAAAAGAAGCCCTTGAAAAATATGTGGAAAATGAAACAAGAAATAATGTTAATGAAAAACATAAATTTTCAAAGGAGCATAGGAAAAAGATGAATGCTTTATGGAATAACTTAGAGCAAGATAGACAAAAGAAAATGTCGAGTCTTTTAAAGAAAGCAGCAATGATATTAATTTTCTTATCTGTGGCAGGGATTTTTGCCACTGCAACTAGTAGTGCGTGGAAAAATGTAGTGTTACGATTTTTTGATAATGATGAAAAAACAGAAAAGTATGCCAGTATAATATATTCTGATTCGTATAATCCTAAAGATAGCGAGTTAATAACACAAGATATTGAAAAAAGCGAAACATTTTTTAATTATATACCAGAAAATTATTCAATAAAATTAGTAAAAGAAACAAAAAGATTATATTATGTATGGTTAGAAGATGAAGATATAGGAGAAGAGAGTAGAATATATTTTAAAGCGTATGTGGGAAATAGATATGAGGATGTAGATAAAGAAAATGCGAAATATAATTTAATATATATTAATGATATGGAGGTCTTTTATATTGAGGAAGAGCGGAACTACTTCTTACGTATGGGGTGATGATACATTTATTTATCAACTAATTGGAAAAGCGGAAAAAGAAATCTTAATAGAGATAATTAAAAATATAGATTACGAAAAAGTAAAAAAAATATTTTAGAATTTTGTCCCTTTTTGTATAAAATTACAGTTATATAATTGTAATTAAAATACAAGGAGGGATTTTTGTTATGAAAAATAGCATTAAAAAAATCATAAGCTTAGTATTAGTAATTACTATGTTAATGGTTTCAACAGGAGGAGTATGTGCATATTCGCCAGATGTAGTTAGAGAACAACCTGAATTAAGATGGACGTACATAATCACGTGTGATGCTGCGTTTAACTGGACAGAAGGTAGTATATCTATGGGAGATTTTTATGCATCGGTATTAGTTAGAAGCGGAAAATATACGGGTGTTGATGCGTATTTAGAAAAGTATAATTATGCTTCTAGAGAATGGGAAGATACGGATATTTTTTATACTTCGCGCATGGCAGATGTTTACTGTGATATCATATTAGAGGAATATCCGATGGAGCCTGGAAGATATAGGTGGTATTGTGAGTATTATGCATATTCAACATCATGGGTACCTTTGGAATTTAACGATATGTATTCTCCTGTAGTAACTTTCTATGAAGAATAAATTAAGGTTACAAAAAGATAATGGAACAAAAATTTTATAGTATTACACAACACAGGATAATAATACTTTTGAGTATATTTTATTTAATAAGTGGCGCGACAACCATTTGGAGTGAAAACTCCTTTTTGGATAAATTATCAAAGGTAGTATTAGAAAGTAGCGTGTGTATATTTCCAATTTTGCTTGTTGCAATAGGATGGAAGCTAGGAGTGTTTTATAAAAAACAGGAATTTAGAGTTTTAGACTTTTACAAAAAGAGTTTTAAAACTCTAATATTTCCTTATATATTATGCTTAATACCTTTTGTTGTGTACAACTTATTTTTATATAAGAATGAATTTAGTTGTATAGAGGTAATAAGACAAACTTTATCAGATGATTTTAACTTACATTTTTTATACGCAGTAGTCCTAATTATTATAATATTATTCTATCCCCTACTGCGTAAGGCGATGTGTCTAAATAGTGATTTTTTAATCAGGTTATTATTAGGGCTTTCTTTTATGACAATAACCCATCAAGATATTGTAAATGTTATTAATGTATTTTTTAGCTATGTTTTATTCTTAGTAATAGGAATGAAGTTATCAGATAACTTTAATAGTCTGGTGAAGATAGCTAAATTAGTTACCAAATATCAAGTACCTTATTTGATTATAGTTTTATTTCTATGTACGATGTATGCTTTGAGTACATATTTTAAAATTGCTCCGATGATTATGGGTGTATTAAGATTTGCTTTAATATTTTTGTTATGCACATGGTTTTATACATTCAATATAAGAATGATTCCACTTTCTTGTACGAATAAATACATGGTTATAACAACACACTGGATTAATCATTTCTTAGTGCATTCTGATAAATCTTTTGCTTTTACTTTTGCAATGCTTATGCCAACAATTATGGAAATATTTATAAAAGAAGTTGTTCCGTTTTTTAGTGAACTTTCATTATTAATTAAGATAAATATTGCAACGGTGTTATGTTTTATATTAATGAACGTTGCAGTTTATCAAGAAAGAAAAAACCATTAATGAAATTTTATTTCTCATTATAATGCTGATGGCTTGCATTCTAATGAGAAATTTTTTTGTTGACACACAAGAACACATGTTCTATAATTAAGACGAAGGTATGGATAAAAGAGGAGATTAAATTGAGAAGAGAGATAATGCATGTTGATGTAAATAACGCTTTCTTAAGTTGGTCTGCAATTGACCTTATGAAGCAGGGAAGCAGCGTAGATATAAGATTAATTCCATCTGTAATTTGCGGAGATGAAAGCAGGAGAGCTGGAATAATACTTGCTAAAAGTCCTATTGCTAAAGCTATGGGTGTTATTACGGGGGAGACTATTTACCAAGCAATGAGAAAATGCCCAAGGTTAAAAGTATATCCTACTAATTTTAAAGCATATAAAAAATATTCTGATATGCTATACAAATTATTATTGGAATATACGGATTTGATTGAGCGATTTAGCATAGATGAGTGTTTTTTAGATATGACAAATTTTTTAGCAGGAAATACAATTATGGCCAGAGCTATTGAAATAAATAAAAGAGTGAAAGAGGAATTAGGCTTTACTGTTAATATTGGAATTTCAAATAATAAGGTACTTGCAAAGATGGCTTCTGATTTTTCGAAGCCTGATAAAATTCATACTCTTTATCCTGATGAAATTAAAGATAAGATGTGGGATTTAGACGTATCCGAATTATTTATGATTGGAAGAAAGAGTGTACCAAAGCTAAAAAATATGGGGATAAATACGATAGGAGATTTGGCAAAATCAAATGAAAGTTTTTTGATTAAAAAGTTAGGAAAGTTTGGAAAATTAATTTGGGAATATGCGAATGGTATAGATAATTCTGAAGTAATTGCAAAAAGAGAGAAACCTAAAAGTATTGGAAATTCTATTACATTAGCTCTTGATTTTACCAATAAAGAAAAATTAGAAACTATATTGCTTTCGCTTGTTGAACAAGTTTCATATAGATTGAGGAAAGAAAAATTGCTTGCTCAAGTAGCGTGCGTTCAACTTAGAACTAAAGACTTTAAAGATTTTTCGCATCAATCGAAACTACCGTGTGCGACATCTTCTGCTAAAGAAATTTATAAAAAAGCGAAATCTATTTTTGATGAAATGTATATATATAATATTCCAATAAGATTAGTTGGGTTTAGAGTAGATAATTTAGTGAGCGAGGATAATCAGCTTTCTTTTTTTGATGATGGTGGAAAGAATGTTTTAGATGAAACAATTGACGGCTTGAAAGAAAAATATGGATATAGCACGATTACAAAGGCAAGTGAAATTGGAATTACTAAGTCCTTAAAAATAGATTAATGATAAAAGTTTTCTTGCGTTAGTATATGATTAAAATGTATAATAAGTTGTATAATGATATAATGTTAAAGGGAGAATGATATGTTAGAGAAAATTTTTAAATTGAAGGAAAATAATACAACTGTTTTTACAGAGTTTATTGCAGCTTTAACTACTTTTATGGCTATGTCATATATTATTTTTATAAATCCAAGTATACTGTCACAGACAGGCATGGATTATAACGCTGTATATGGAGCAACTATATTAGCATCTGCATTTGGAACACTGTTTTTAGGTTTAGTAGCCAATGTGCCATATGTGCAAAGTGCTGGTTTAGGAATTAATGCACTATTTACATATACTATTTGCGCAGCAATGGGGTTTACATGGCAAGAAGCGCTTGCAATGGTTTTTATTTGTGGATTAATAAATGTAGTTATTACATTAACGAGCGTTAGAAGAAGTATAATTAAGGCAATACCCACGTTTATGCAAGAAGCTATAACAGTTGGAATTGGATTATTTATAACATATATAGGGATTAAAAATGCCGGTATAATAGAGTTTTCTGTTTCTAAAATTACAAATGGAATAGCAAATGCGAGTGATGTAGTACCGCAGCTGTCTACATTTGATACAGCGGAAGTTTGCCTTGCACTGATTGGTCTTATAATAACAGCAATCTTAGTGTCAAAGAAGGTAAAGGGAGCATATCTAATAGGAATACTTCTTACTACTCTAGTTGGTATACCATTAGGAGTAACACCCCTACCTGATTTTAGTAATTATACAATTATGCCTTCGTTGGAACCAACATTTTTAAAATTAGATCTTAATGGATTATTTACAGCAGAAGCAGGAATAGTTGTTGTTATAATGACTATATTTACGCTTTGCATTTCAGACTTATTTGATACAATAGGAACTTTTATAGGAACAGGTAAGAAATCAAAAATATTTGAGATTGACGAAAATGGAAATATTCCTAAGAAATTAGAAAAAGCATTATTTGCTGATTCTGTTGCAACTGTAGTAGGTGCTACTTTGGGCACAAGTAATGTTACAACTTATGTTGAAAGTAGTGCGGGGATAGAAGCAGGCGGACGTACTGGACTTACAGCCGTATTTGCTGCTATGTTTTTCTTATTGTCATTATTTATTTCGCCGTTAGTTGCATGCGTGCCAATGGCTGCGATATCACCAGTATTGATTTTAATAGGAGTATCCATGATAGAAGGAGTAAGCAAAATAGACTGGAAAGATATGTTAATAGCAATACCAGCATTTTTCATAATAATAATGATGCCATTCTCATATTCGATAACTACAGGAATAGAATTTGGATTTATCTTTTATGTGTTATTAAATTTAATAAATAAAAAAGGAAGGGAAGTATCGCCGATAATTTACATATTTACAATATTATTTATAGTAGATTTTATATATAAAGCTATAGGTTAATAAAATTTATAAAAGTCACAGATAATTCATAAACCCACCAAGATTAGAACACAATTTATATTTAATATATAAATATACAAAACATGGAAATGGGGTGGTGCTTATAAGGGCAAACGAATATAAGTGAATTTTTCTCTAACTGTGATAAGGAAATACGGTTAGCAATACGACTCATGTGTTTAAATACTATAAAGGAAGCGCGCGTAAGCGTGCTTCCTTTTAATGTAGACAAAACTTCGTTCCCGTGTCCATTTTTCTAGTTGTAAATTAAAAGAAAATGAGGTATAATTTAATTGTTATTTTTCGGGGTGTGGCTCAGTTGGTAGAGCGCTTGGTTCGGGACCAAGAGGTCGCACGTTCGATTCGTGTCACTCCGACCAATCTTATTAGAAAATATGTCAAACGGGTACAGAGCTTTTTTACAGTTCTGTACCCGTCGGCATTATCTATCAAAGACGAATGTAACATCGCTATCATATAGTTGAAGCTTATTTAGACGCTCTATTCTTTTTTGGGCTGTGTCAAGAAGTAAGCATTCAAACATTTCCCACAATGCTACCCAACCAGCAATATAAATAAATTCTTCGATAAAAGCAGATAACCTTCCTTCAAGCGTTGTTGCGAGAAATAAAAGGAGAGCACCTAGTATGAATAGAAATATGCACTTTTGATATGCAACTTTAACGTCATAATCCCTGTCATCGATATCCATTCCATAATTATTCTTAATGACTTTTCTAATTCTTTCTTGTTGTTCTTCTGGAATTTTAGGACAATGAATTTCAAGCACAATAGGATACTTTAGAGGTATTATGTAAGCTATCTCTTCGATGTAATTTGAGACTTCATCTGATAAGTCAAGATTGTTATAATCATGTTTCATATATAAGTCTTGAATAGAATCAAGTTTTATTGGTATCACTGCTTTTTGGTTTCTAATATAATGTTTTTCAACATAATCAGCTTCTCTAAATCTGATTTTTCTGTTTTTAAAAATAAAATGTGGTTTCATAAGACCTCCTGTTTTGCAAATTATTTGAAATTATATCACAATATTTAAATAAATTTCAATATTGTGATTTGGGAGAAGACCTGCACTAAAAAATAATGTTTCAAATTATAAGGCTTAAACTTTTTTCATAAATAATTTTAAAGCAAAATATAATTTATGTAAGGGAGGGTTTGATCATGATGAGAAGGATTATTTGTTTAAGCCTATGCTTTGTTTTCGCTTTTAATATTACATCATTGGCAACTTTTGATAATGATATAGACAGTTTGCCGGTCTGGAGTGAATCGTTGGAAGCATTCAATAGTATTGAAAATATGGTAAAGTTAAATCTAGATTCTGAAGCTGCAATACTTATGCACGAAGATACGGGGACTATATTATATACTAAGAATGAACATGAAAAGTTAAGACCAGCGAGCGTCACTAAGATTATGACTTTACTTTTAATAATGGAAGCTCTTGATAGAGGAGAAATTAAACTTTCGGATGAGGTTAGTTGTAGCCAAAAGGCTAGAGAAATGGGCGGATCGCAAATTTGGCTTGATGAAACAGAAAAACTTACAGTCCACGAAATGCTAAAAGCTATTTGTGTTGTTTCTGCAAATGATTGTTGCGTTGCAATGTCTGAGTATGTATCTGGAAGCGAGGAGGCATTTGTTCAGAAGATGAATGATAGGGCAAAGGAGCTAGGCATGAATGATACTACTTTTAAGAATTGTCATGGCATTGATGAAGATGGTCATTTGACATCGGCATATGATATTGCATTAATGTCGCGTGAGCTAAGTATGAATCATCCTGAAATCCATGAATATACTAAGATATGGATGGATACACTTCGTGATGGTAAATCTCAACTTGTTAATACAAATAAACTTGTTAGATTTTATAGTGGTTGCACAGGACTAAAAACTGGTTCTACTTCGGTTGCATTATTTAATTTGTCTGCTACTGCTAACAGAAATGATTTTAAACTTATTGCAGTGGTAATGAGAGCAACAACGAGTCAGAAAAGGTTTGATGATGCTAGAACTCTTTTAGACTATGGATTTGCAAACTTTTCAAATTCGGTAATAGTAAAGAAGGATGAAGTTATTGAAAGTATAGAAATAGCAAAAAGTGATTTGGGTAGTGTTGATGTTGTTGCGGAAAACGATTTATGCATCTTATTGAAAAAAGGAACGGAAAAAGATATTGTAACAGAAATTGTTTATGATGCAAATTTGTCAGCACCACTTGAGTATAAAGAAAAAGTCGGAACAATAAATTGCTATGTGGGTGATACCCTTGTAGGACACCAAAACTTAGTTCTGAATGAAGAAGTTAAAAGAAAAAATATAGTTGATTTTATGGACGAAATGATTAAATTTTTGTATTTACTCGGAAGATAAGAATATGTGTTGATGGAGGCGGAGAATTTTGACACAAAATCTTTGAGGGTTTGTCATTGATAAATCCGAATAATACGTTGATAGTAGGTTCAACGCATTCTTGTGCTTAATGAAAGTTTAGGTCGGTAGTGATATTAAAAGAAAGCGTGTCAAAAATCTCCATCCTGATTGAGATAATTTTTTATTTTGTAGGAAAGCAATAAAAAAACACCACAGTGCATTACTAAAAACTTTCCGTACGAAAGAATAAAAATTTCATGTTTTTATTTTTAATCAAATTGAAGTATTTTTTTTAAACAATAAAATAAATAATCTATTTCTTCTTTTGTATTATTTTTTCCAATAGTTATTCTTAGTGAACCGTGAATATATTCTTTTGGAGTTTTTATTGCGCTTAGCACATGAGATGGTGTGGCCAATTCTGAACTGCACGCACTTCCGGTTGACAAACAAATTCCGTTTGCGTCGAGTCTTTGAAGTAGCTTATTTCCATTAATATTTTTAAACGAAATATTACAGTTACCAGGAAGTCTATTTGTTATTCCTCCGTTTACTTTTACGTTTGGAAAAGTGTTTACAATCCTATTTAAACAGTAGTCACGAAGTTTCTTTATTTTAAAATTATTTATTTCTAAATTTTGATATGCAAGTTCTAGCGCTTTAGCTGTTCCAACTATCCCTGCTACATTTTCTGTACCTGCTCGAATTCCTCTTTCTTGATGTCCGCCTGTCATAAATTTATTTAGCATTACACCATTTTTTAAATATAATACGCCAACTCCTTTAGGGCCATAAAATTTATGTGCTGATAGTGATAATGAATCGACTCCGAGCTCTTCTACATCTAAGGGTAGAACGCCTCCTGCTTGAACTGCATCAGTATGAAAAAGGACATTATATTCTTTTGCTATCTTGCTAATTGCATGTAACGGCTGTATTGTACCTATTTCATTATTGGCATACATAATGGATATTAATGTTGTTGAAGAAGTTATAGATCTTTTTAATTCGTTTAAATTTATATATCCGTTAGAGTCTACAGGAAGGTAAGTTACTTTGAAACCTTCAGCTTCTAAACTTTTACATGATTCTAAAATTGCTGGATGTTCTATCGATGATGTAATTATGTGGTTGCCTTTTGAAATATATGCGCGTGCTATTCCTTTTATAGCAGTATTATCACTTTCAGTACCTCCGAGAGGTAAAATATATTTCTGAAGAATCACAATTTAATATTTTTGATATTTTTTCTCGTGCCTTTTCTATTGCATTTTTTGAATTCTTCCCAAGTTTATAGATGCTAGATGCATTTCCAAATTCATTGTTTAAAAAAGGTAACATTTCTTTTAAAACTTCATTGTCAAGTTTTGTTGTTGCAGCGTTATCAAAATAATATAAATTCATTTAAAACATTCCTTTCTTTAATATATAATATGCGGACTGGCAAGCTTTGCCACTTATATTTTGCCTAATTATATAGAAATAAATTATGACACAAATAGACTAATTTTACGTATATGTTACAGCAATGTTACATTTTCGTTAAAAAATGCTTTCGCTAGTTGTTATGAATTTTTAGTTGTGGTAGTATCTATATAAGTGAGATTGATATGTGGAGGAGAGGATTATATATGATGCTAGGACCTATGAAGAAGAAAGTAATAACGGCGGCGATAGTTGCATTTTTAATTCCAACTATTGTACTTGGAGTTGTGTTTAAAATTTATGCTTCTAAGAAACAAGAAGAGATTGAAGAGTTGAAAGTGCAAGCACAGATTGAGCGAGCTTATGTTTTCTCAGGAGATTTTCCAATAGACCATGTGATTGGTTCAGGAGATATAAAGGTTGTAGATGTAAAGAGCCAGAGCTTACCGGAAAATGCATATCTATACGATGCTAGCGAAGAAGGACTAACTGAAATAATAGGTAAAAAGTTAAAAATTCCTGTTGAAGACAAAACAATTGTGGTTGACACTATGTTTTTCCAAGAGGATGATTATGTCGCAATTGATTTAAGGTCTAAAGAATTTAATATGATAACATTGCCTAGTGATTTAGAAGTGGGAGATTATATAGATATACGATTATTATTCCCAAATGGCGAGGATTATTTAGTAGTTGCAGGTAAAGAAGTTATGAGGACCGGAACTAATGTAGATTCGAATTCAATAGTACTTGACTTAGACGAAGAAGAAATAGTTAGACTAAGTAGTGCTATAATAGAGACATATATGTTAGAAGCGGCTAATTTGTATGCAACAAAGTATGTAAATCCATATCAACAATTGTTTGATGAAAAAAATGTTGACTATGTTGCTAAATATAATGATGCTGTTGAATTATTGAAAGAGCAGTATACAGAAATTACGGAAGAATTAGTAAGTGGTGAGCGCAGACCTATCATGAATGAGGATGGAACTCCTGTTCTTGATGAAAGTGGAAATCAAATGTATTCTGACCTAGAAGATGAAACGGTTGAAATTGAAAAAGTTCCTACCGAAGATGAACTAGATATAGTTGAAATTGCTTCTACTGCAGGTATTACTGTAGATGATGCAGAAGCTATAAGAGACGCTATTAAGGAAAATGATACTAAGTTACTTGAGTATTATGAAAATATATTGGTTGTCACCAGAACGCAGCTAGAAGAGAACTATCCTGTAAAACCAGAAGTTGCGGCTTTGATTGCATCTAATCCGAATATAATTGATGACTTAAAGGCAAGATATAACATAGAAGAATTAACATTACAAAGAGAGAATCTACAAGATTTACCAACTTATACAGAAGATCCATATACAGGAGAAATAACAGAGACCGAATGGCTTAATAGAGTAAAAAGTGAAATTGAAAATGAAATTCAAGCACAAAAGACAGATAGAAAAGTATATTTGCAGAATTTGATAAATTCATCATATGTTTCTAGCGGGAGTGAATCGTAGTAACGTCAAATAAAAGGAAGGAGACATTTATATGAAGTGTATAGGGTTTATAGGCAAAATTGATAAAACAGAATTGATTGAGTATATAGCCAAAACTATATCTGCTATGGGAAAGAAAGTTATAATGATAGATGCAACGCTTACTCAGAAAACAAGATATTGCGTGCCTTCGTTAGAAGGTATTGGAAGTGAGGGGCAATATGTTGTGCAATATGATGGCGTAGACGTTGCGATTGGATTTAGTAATATGTTAGAACTTAAAAAGTTTTTGTTATCAAAAGGGGAGGACTTTAACGAATATGATTATGCGCTAGTTGATACTGACTTAGAAGACATGATAGATGAGTATGATTTGAAGAGTGCTAACAAATTGTTTTTCGTATCATCCTACGATAAGTTATATATACACAAAGGAGTGGACTTGCTTAAATATACTTGCGCATTAAAGAGGAGAGCAGATCCAGAGGGTAAGTTAGATTTGACAAAAATTTTGTATTATAGTGATATAAATACTGCGGATGCGAAGTATATTGATAGAGTTGCTGAGAATCTTCCAATTGTTTGGCGTGATGAACATATAGACTTTCCATATGATCAAGGCGATTTGTCAGTAAATATTAGAAATCAATATGCCAATAAGATTGATATGAGATATCTTACTAAAATGTATAAAGAAGCAGTTGCAAAAACAGTTGAAATTATTACTGAGGAATCTATTGCCTCTATTAAGAAGGTTATTAAAAATATTGAAAAGTCAGCAAGATTTGCTGTCTGAGAGGAGGAGAAAATATGCCAGTTGTATCTTTTTGGGGGGCAGATGAATCTACGCAGGTATCCTCAACAGCTGTTGCAACAGGAGTTGCGTTGACATTGCCAGTAAGACCAAAGTCAAAGTATAGAGTTTTAATTACACAAACGCATTTTTCTGATATGTCTTTGGAAACGTCATTTTTTAGTTCAGAAAAAAAGACTCGTTTAGATACTTCGGATACGGGTGTTGATGCACTAGACAGATTGCTAAGAAGTAATAAGTTGACGCCTGAAAATATTTCTAATTATGCAACTCCACTGCTAAATGGAAGGTTGGAAGTGCTATATGGAACTTTTAAAAATGACAAAGATTCGTACGCTAGAATATTAGAGACTTTTCCTATTATTATAGATTATGCTAAACAATTTTATGATGTTGTTCTTGTGGATTTAAATAAAGGCTATGAAAGCGCAGAAGTAAATCCAATATTACAAAAATCAGATTTGATAGTTTTTTGCATGAATCAAAATATGCATGTTTTAAAAAATTCATTTAAGCAAATGGATACTCTAAAGATCTTGCAGGAAAAGCCAGTTATACCGGTATTGGGTAGGTACGATAGATTTTCGAAATATAACGAAAGGAATATAGCAAGAAAATTTAATTATAAGAAAAAAATCTATACTATGCCTTACAATACTCAGTTCTTTGATGCTTGCAATGATGGTGTTGCTCCAAGATTTTTTATAGAAAATGCAAACGCAGATATTGCAGTAGATAGAAATGGATTCTTTATTTCAGAAATAAATTCTTTGTCAGATGCGATAATTGATGTTATAAAGAATAAAATTGTAGAAAGATAAAATATGTATACTTAAAAGTTAGAGAGGTGGTATTGCCACATGTTTTTCAATTATCTTTTAATGGTCATACTTGTATTAGCTTTAGTCGTTTTTATTGGTTATTTGTTTTCAAAGTCTGAATCTTCGGTTGTGCGTGATGTTAGAAAAGAAGAGCGTATTTATTCTATAGATCATATGACCGAGTTTATTAAGGCTAGATTAGATGAGATAACAAGAACAAATTTATATGATATAGGTTTGTCACAAGACGAATTAAAACGACGAAAGAGTAAAAAGTATGAACTTAAGAAAGCTTTAAAAAATTGTACGTATGGTGATGTTAATGATAAAAAATATGTAAAGGAATTAATTTTTGATTTACTGCACAGAGAGTACGGCGTTAATCAAGTAAATATTACAAATGCCATAGATTTTGATAATCCAGATAGAATGACTGTGCAAGATAAATTTGATATTCTTTTATATATGTATAAACAACAATATGGCTATGATGCTTTGGGAGAAATTATTAAAAAATATCGTTTGGATGAATTAAAGAAGGTATACGGTTCTTCAACGATGTGTTATGTAATAACTCCTGAAGAAATAGAAGATATATTTGAGAAAGAGTATGATTATTTATCTTTTGAAGACAGGCTTAATATTGTATCTCAGAGAATTTATCAACAATATAAAGGTTTTAGTGTCGTTGATGAAGTAAGAGATATGAATATTGATGGTATTTCTGGTGGTGTTTCGGGTTTGCCTGAATCATTTATGTACCAGGTAGCACAGTTGGGTGAGTACATACGTCAAACAAATGAAAAAACTATTCCTAAAGCTTATGATAGCGTATGGATATTTTATAAAGGTAAATCTATCTATATGGCATGTTTGTCTTTTGGCTCATATGCAGAATTGAGACGTGTGTGTCAAAACATTTATAAATATAATAATCCGGGTCAGCTATCAGATACTAATGGTTATAAGATTAATGAAATGAAAGATGGTTCTCGTGTTGTTGTTGTTAGACCAAGTATGTCAGAATCATGGGCGTTCTTTGTAAGAAAATTTGATACGCCTAATGCAGTGCTAGAAAACTTAGTAAGACATCCGGGAAGAGAACCTGTAATAGATTTGCTAAAATTCTTAGTAAAAGGTGCCAGAGTTACTGCTCTAACTGGTGAGCAGGGTTGTGGTAAAACAACGATGCTTATGGCTATGATAAAATACATATATAGCACATTAAATATAAGAGTTCAGGAGACGGCATTTGAGTTGCATTTAAGAAAAGTTTATCCTGATAGAAACATATTGACTTTTAGAGAAACTGAAACAGTTTCAGGTCAGGAAGGTCTTGACGTTCAGAAGAAAACAGATGGTGCTGTTAATATCCTGGGTGAGGTTGCTACTGACGGTGTTGCTGCTTGGATGATTCAGATGGCGCAGGTTGCTTCTAAATTTACTATGTTTACTCACCACGCTAAGACATTTGATAACTTGATTCTTTCACTTCGTAACTCTTTGCTTAAAGTTGGTATGTTCCACAACGAAAAAGTTGCAGAAGTACAGGTTGTTGGTGTATTAAATTTTGAAGTTCATTTGAAGAAATCATATAGTGGCGAAAGATATATTGAAAGGATAACTGAATGTATTCCTGTAAAGTCAACTAATAATTATACTTTTGATCATCGTAATGAACCGACTTTAGAGGGAAAGATGGACAAATTTATGGATAATGCTACGGAATTTTTCACTAAGATTACGGAAACAGAAACATATAAAGCTGTTAATATAGTTGAGTTTATTGACGGTCAATATGTTATTAAGAATAGAATTTCACAAGAGAATATTGATGCTATGAGGGAAAATATGGAGGAAGAAGATCAACGTGCCTTCGATGAATTTTGCAACGATTATTTTTCGGCTGCTGGGGGTTCTTCTAGAAGAATCGTTGAGTAGTATTTACTTGTGATATACACTATTTGAGAGGAGGGAACTACAATAGATCCAAAAGCATTGCTTATATATTTTGTCGCCATTCCAATTGCATTGTTTGTAGTTGTATTGTTCGCTTTTATTATAATTAGAAGAAAAAAGCGAAATAGCTCTAGTGCTGTGTTACAAAGTGTGATGAAGGCTTCATCTGGTTCTGGTAAAAAAGCAGAAGCTTTTTATCAGAAAGTTTATCTAAAAATTGATAGAATACCTATTATTAATAGATATTTGAGGAAGGTTCGTCGTAGAATTGAGCTAGTTAATCCAAATGATGAGTATGCAATTAGGAAGGATTCTGCGAAAATTACGTTAAGAGCGATAATAATTACTTTGATAGCAGCTTTAGTCTTAGTATGGATAAATAGAGAAAACACGTTCCTTATGATTGTTTCTCTTTTGGGAGTATTGATTGTTATTGAAAATCTTACAATGCAGATGATTAACAAAGTTGAGGATAGGTTATTAAAGCAGGAGCTCGAGTTTTTCTCAGAAGTTAGACATGCTTTTCATGAAACGAGCATGGTTGAGGAAGCAATATATGATGCTTCACTCATTGAAGAACAGGAAATTGTCTCACAAGCAAATCTTATTTATGATGTTTTGACTTCTGCAGATCCTGAGATAGAACTTGAAAAGTATTATGATATAGCGCCTAATAGATTTTTGAAAATTTTTGCAGGTGTCTCTTATTTAACAAAAGAGTTTGGCGATAGAAAAATAAATGGAATCTCTCTTTATTTGAAAAATATGAATAATATTACTCAAGAGTTGCAGTTGGAAATTTTAAAGAGGGACAAGTTAGATTATTTATTTCAGAGTTTAACATACATAGCATTGGCACCGATTTTATGTATACACCCATTAAAAAACTGGGCATTGGATTCCTTTGCTTCAACAAGCACTTTTTACAATGGAAAGTGGGGATATGTTGCTGAGATAGCGCTTATGGTTTTGATATTTTTGTGTTATGCTCTGCTAATAAGAATTAAAGACAACCAAGAAAAAATTCGTATATATTCTTCTAACGAGGCGTGGCAGGAAAAAGTATATAGATTGCCTTATGTTGAAAAAATAATTGATGGGCTAGTTCCAAATCCTGATAAACCATCTTATTTGAAAGTTACTAGACTTCTTACGGCCACGGCCTCTACGTTAAAAGTTGAATGGTTGTACGTAAATAAGGCTATTTGTGCTGTAGTAGGTTTTGCAGTGGCTATCTTTATGATATCACAAATGCATTCGATGGCAATCGAAGCCGTTTTGTATGGTGATACTGTTGAAGGGACGACGATGGGAAAAATGTCTGAAGAAGACATAATTGAAGCAAAATCAATGACAGCCTCGGATAGATTTTTTATTAATAAGTTACTAGATGATGGCATTATTGTAGATGCTGTTAGAAATAAGCCAAAAGAAGAAGCCGTTGAGCTTATTCAGTATCAGATGTGGACCTTGAATATAATGCCACTGTCTGATGCAAAGGCTGGTGAGCTAACAGATATGGTTTGGGAGCAAATGTCCAAATCACATAAAGCAACGGACACTGCTAGGAAAGCAAGTATTGAAGATGCTATACTAATGTCAGGAATTGAAATGCCGAGAGATGAGTTTGTAACTGAGCTTTCAAGTAGACTTATAAGTTCCGTTAGAGAAGATGGCAGAACTCAAATTTTAAGAGACGATGTTTTTAAAGCAATAAAAGAAATATATAGTGTGCAATTATCTGCAGAACAAGTAGCAACAAATGCAGAGAGAATTTATGAAAAATTAGTTACTCTTACTAGCGAATATTTTAAGTGGACTGAATTAGTGATAGCAATATTAGTTGCACTTGTATCGTATCAACTACCAGGTATTTTTCTTTCTTTCCAAAGAAAGATGAGGCAGTTAGAAATGGATAATGAAGTAATGCAATTCCAAACGATAATACTTATGCTTATGTACATAGAGCGTGTTTCAGTTGAGTATATTCTTGAGTGGCTAGCAAGATTTGCAAACATATTTAAGGAACCTTTGCAACGTTGTTTAAATAATTATGAGAGTGGTGCTTTTGAAGCGCTAGAGCAACTAAAAGATGAGGTTACTTTTAAGCCATTTATTAGAATAGTTGAAAGTTTGCAAACTGCTGTAGAGAATGTAAAAATTACGGATGCGTTTGATGAGCTTGAAACTGAAAGAGCTTTTTTCCAAGAAAAAAGAAAAGAGGCTAATGAAAGACTAATTAATAAGAAGGCTAAAATAGGTAAGGTGCTTGGCTTCGCACCGATGGTTGTTTTGTTTGTTGGATATTTGATTATCCCACTTATGTGGTCTAGTATTTCGGATATGGGAGTTTATTTCACACAAATGGGATCGATGATTTAACCTTTAGATATTAAATTTTTAAATTTTTAAATTTTAAAATATAAGAGGAGGATGATTTTTTATGGATAATGCGTCAAAAGCATTGATTATGGCAGGTGCAATACTAATAGCTATTGCGATTGTAGGAGTAGGAGTATTTATATTCTCAAGTACTAGTTCAATCACAGATACAGGTGATGATCAACTAAATGCTAGTGCAGTGCAATTAACAAATTCACAACTTAGAAAGTATGCAGGAACTAGAGTAAGAGGAACTACAGTAATAGAGATGATAGAGTATATTAATACTTTGAATACAAGTAAAGTTTTACCAGTTGATATGTCTTGTACGTCATCAGGTGATAAGGTGGTAACCACTGCCGATATTACTGAAAATGCTTATTATACAGTTCAATTTTCTGATACAAAACCTGAAACTAATCTAGATGGATACTATGATAAATGTATTATAACGGCAAACTAAAAATAGTTTGAAAGGCTAGTAACTTTATTGCATCTTTCATAAATTTTGATGATTTTAAAAACACAATTATGGAAGATGCAATAATAGGCTTTATGTTACACTAAAAATATGCATTATAGAAGACCAACTAAAGATTTATGTAGTAGAATAGTTACTGATGAAGAATAATTGTGTAAGATAGCGAAAAGGAGGTAGGCTTTTATGGATAATGCATCGAAAGCGATAGTTATGGCGGGAGGAGTAATGATTGCTCTTGCAATTATTAGTGTTTCTTTGTATTTTTATTCTAATGCAAAGGGATATGCAGCACAATCGGAAGAACTTATATATACCTCCCAAATTCAATCATTTAATAGATTCTATACAGCTTATTCTTCGGAGGTAAGGGGAATCGATGCAGTTAATATATTAAATAGAGCATTAGAGGACGGAGTAGAAGCAGTTGAGTCTTCTGATATAATAGAAGACAGAAGCGGTGATTATTTTTCTATACCAGATTCTAAAAATTATACAGGCACTAAATTAAAGTATGATATAGTATACGATGAAGTTGGTTTAGTTTCTGAAGTTAAGATATCGGATCTTTAATGGAAGGGAGAGTGCTTATATATGGAAGAGAATGCTATGCAAGGAATTGAGATGGCCGCTGCTATATTACTTTTTATATTTGCTCTTTCTAGTGCTGTCTATTCCTATACTAATATGATGAATATCTTAGAAGATACGATTTCAATAAATATTACTAGTGAACAAGGGAAAACTGCAGAACAAGTTGAAATAGATCCTAATAATATAAAAAGGCAAGCGGATGCAGCCGAGATAATAATGTCTGCACTTAATTTAGAAAAAACGGTAAAGTCTTCGGGCAATAATGATTATTCAATTAATATTATAAATGGCACTGTGACGTTTAGTGTTTCATACGATGTTTCTAATAACTACGCAGTTTATCGTAATGAGACATTGGGAGTAAATATAGGTAAATATTCTACTTATCCTGATGTACTTGTCAATATGACGGGTGTAGAGAGCTTTGATAAATTGGTAGAAAAGTTAAATGATGTGGTAGCAGATTCAAAATATTATGTGACTTATACAGATGTTTCTATTACTTATACAAAGATTTGATTTTATATTTGAGATTTTTTATGAAAGGAGCTTGCTTTAGATGGGAGATTCAATTAGTATAATCTTTACAGTGGTGGTGGCTGTGTTATTGATGTTTTTATTTCCTATGTTAGATATTTCTGAAAGGCAAGATGATCTTTCATATATGGCAGTTTATACCGCAACTGTTGATTTAGTTGATGCTGTGAGAAATACTGGTGTTTTGACTTTAGAAATGTATAATTCTTACATGAATCAAATATACGGAACATTAAATACATATGATGTTACTTTAGAGCATAGAGAGTACAAAGTTGTTCCTGCTACTGGAGGAAACGGTACAGAAGTAGTATACTTGTATCATTATTCTTCAGAAATTGAAAAAGCTTTAAATGCTCCAGAAGGAATATATCCTTTTAATAAAGGTGATTATTTTTACATTTCAGTTAAAAACACTAATAAAACACAAGCAACTATGATAAAGCAGTCGCTATATGGAACAGTTATTGAAACATTTAAAATAGGAGTTCCATATGGTGGGCAAATAAAAACAAGTTATAGATAAGTTTTGCGTTAATAAAGATATTAGGGAGGGATTTTTTTAGTATGAAATTGTCACATCTTACGGTTGTTTTCATAATAGTAATTCTTCCTTTTTCTATTGTAGCAAGAAATACAATGAATGAATATTTTTTAACATTAAAAGACCAAGTAAGGCTTAATAATGTTATTGATACTGCAACGCAGGATGCTCTTGAGACTTTAGTTGAACTAAATGATGAATTTCAGATGCTTTATTTTAACCAAAGATTTGATATTACACAGACTTTAGCGAAAGAAGCGATAAAAACGTTCTTCCAGACGATGGCTGTTAACTTCAATTTGCCGTATATCGAAGGAAAAACGGAAAGCTACTTTAGTATGTATGTGCCTGCAATTGTTGTCATTGGGTATGATGGTTTCTTTGTATATACAATTGATGATACAGGAAGTGGTTTTGCTTATCAGCTTTCGCCAAAGATTCCTTATGCATATGAGGATGAAGATACAGGAGCTTTAATAAATTTTACACTTGGAAACGATATAAAGCTTTATACAAATAATAAATTATATGAAGGAGAACTCACGGACAATTATTATGCAGAAAGTAAAGAAAAGCATAAAGTATATCTTGATAATTTTGGTGGAAATTATGATTTGACATTACAGTATGTTCCAGATATTACGAATGATATGTCTGTGATTATTGCAGCATTAAAGGAAGCTGGAAAGGATGTGCCAGACTTTTTAATTGCTGATTCAGATGAGGATGTTCCATTATTACAAGATTATTCTACGGCTAAAGAATATGATGATACAGATGAGATTTTAAGAGAGCCTAGTGAGTTTCACAAAAAAAGAAGAGAAGTTATAATAAATTTAATTACAGAAACTTTAGAGCAGGAGATACATTCGCATTCAACATTTGCAAGTATGATGGGGTCTACGTATAGTTTTAGTCTTCCTGAGATTCCAAATGATGAGTGGATAAACTCTATAAATGATATTTCTGTAATGTCTTTTATACAGGGGCTACCTATAGGTGCTAATGCTTATTACAACAATTATGCTTTGGGTGCTTCTAGAATAGTTGAGACGGATTACATTTATGGTACGAGTGATAAATATTATCATTCTAAACAATGTGATTATATTGCTACTTTTTTTGGTGAAGCGAATCCTGGTGGAGTTACACAAAAAACGGTTGATAATGTTTTTGTAAATAGAGTGCAAGCAGCTCAAAACGGATATTATCCGTGTACATTGTGTAATCCATAAAAAACAAAAATCGTTGAATATCATAAAAAAATTCAGCGATTTTTTTGACATTAGAAATGAGGCAATAAGGAAAAGAATATTTTAATATTAAAATTTTATGAAAATTTATTCGCTTTCATATACTGATACTGTAAGACTTTTTGGGGTATGTGATGTTTCAAACCTTATAGGATATTCATAATTATTTACAAATTTAAAATCTAAGTTACTTTGCAAGCTAACGGTCGCGTCTTCTCCTTTTGGAACATAAGCGACAGGGCTACTATGATGGTGTCTTTCAGTGATTTCGATGTTTAAATCTTTAATTGCATTATATAAGGTTGATGATAATTGGCATACGCCGCCACCATATCCTTTATCTTCAGTTCCATCACTTAAAAGAATTGTTGCTTCAAGGAAGCCGTCATCTTTTCCGTATGGGCCACATACTTCGTTAAATGAAAACGTTTGTCCGGGGTTTAAAATGAAGCCATTTAATTTATCCGCTACTATTTTAATGTTGTTATATCTATTACTATCTGTTGTTAATATTTGTGTAGAATACGTGTTTAATGCTGGAGACACTGAAGCTGAGATATCATCTGTTATCTCAATGTCTGTTGTGTCAATATCTGGTGTAATAGTTTTTTCATTTGCATTTTTAGGTATTACTTGGTTAGGTATTATTTTTCGTTTTGTTTCTTCTTTTTTGGAAGCATATGAATCTGCAACTTCTGATCTGATGCTATCTCCAACATCATTTAAATTATATGATAAACGATTAGCATCGATTTCTGAATCATCTTTATTGCATCCAAAAAGGAAAGCACATACGAGCATTAAGAGTAAAAATTTGAATTTCAATTAAATCACCTCATTAAATATCATAACCAAAGAAATAATAAAAATTATGATAACAATTATGAAGAAATGTAAAATTAATTCAATGAAATATATACAATAAGAAGGAAAATTTTGCTAAAAAAATATAAAAATTTTTCATTATACTATTGTTAAATTATGTAATCTGAATTATAATTATTAAGTGGAGATGCATGGAGGAAAAGAGGAGGAATCTGTGTGAAAAATTTTATATCAAATAATTGGAAAAGTATATTGAAAATGATAGGATGTGCACTTTTAGTATATATCTTTATTAGTAAGCTTGCTGCACCTAAAACTCTAGTTGAAGATTATGTAAGGTATGAAGAAACTGTAAAAAATTTTGATGTAAATGTCGATGCTGATCCATTGAAAGATGCGCTTACTCCTCCTGAATGGATTTCATCAGATATTGTAGTAGTCGCTATAGCAATGGGCGTGGGAATATTGTTAGTATGCACTATTTCTTTATTGACTACGCCTAAAAAGAGCGATAAAAAGAAGTAAATATCCAGGCAGTCTAGAATCTGTTAATTAATTATACAATAAAGGAGAGCTAGTATAGTGAATGAATTTAATGTTATTATTGTAATGAACGAGGCAATGCTAAAGTTATTAAAGGATAAAAACTTGAATTATGAGACTAATTTAAAAATAAAGAAATATTTAGAAGATGAAACAATTTTTTTTAGAATTGATAAAGAAAATGCGTACGAAATTTTGCGAAGTGTAGGTGTGAAGGATGACATGCTAGATAATGTGTATAAAAAGCTGGTTTCGCATAAAATGTTTTCTAATTTGGTGCGCAGGGGAAAGATTATTCCAGATGATGAAGGGCTGATTATTAGGTATAACTCTAATTCTTCTTTTAGTAAGTAATTAAAGTATAGGAGGAACGTTAAAATGAAAGATGAAGCTATAGTATGTTTTTACAAAGAAGTGTGCCAAAAATTAGAAGGTGATTATAAGATAATATTAGAACCTGGAAGGTCTCTTTCAGGGGATTGGATTGAATATGATAGTGTGAAGTGGGAGTTGGAGAAGCCGCTTAAAGAAGTAGTAGATTCATTGCTAAAGGATAGTACACTTGATTTTGAGGATAAGCTTTTAACTGTATATAAATATATATGCTTAAATTATGTTTATGATGATAACGTTTTATTCTTTTTCAAAAAGGATAATAGTGATCCTGAAAATGTAAAGTACATTGCAGTAGATTGGTATGGAAGGATAGTTGATAAGACTTGGATAGTGAATCGCCAAAAACATAATAGAAGGGTTTGTTATGAGTTTGCAAGATTTTATGCAACGGCTATAAATATGCTATTAGAAGGAAATGATAAGTTAGAAGCATTTATGCTCGGAGATAAGGAAAATTTACATTATGTTGTAGGATTGACAGGAGATGACTATAGTGCTGTACTAGATTTGGATGACTTTAATAGTATAAAAGATTTAACTAGATTGAAATTAGGATTAACACTTAAGGGAATAAGAATATTAAGAGATGATAGTGGTAGACTTCAAGCAGCTATTGATAAATTTAACTTAGGAAGACTAGAAGAGCTACCTGAGGTTGAAAAAGCTAAAAAAGAATTTAGAGGGATAGATAATATAAAATATTTTGAAAAAGTTATAGATATATTAAAATCGCACGGTATCGATTCACAAGGTTTCTTTGAATATATGAAGGCAATAGTTGAAGCTGAAGAAATTGAGACAGAAAGAGCTTGGAAAGAAATTAATGGAGATGGAGAGAAAAGGTATATGAGGTCTTTTACTTTTAATTTTGATGCTAAAGATTATCTGCTTGATAGCATTGAAAAGAAGCTGAGTGTAATTAGTGTTAATGACGCAAATTCAAAAGCGTTTATCCGTGAGTCGGATAAAATAGACTATCCTTATTATGGTGGATAGTTGAGTATAACAGGTAGGGAGAAAGAATATGAAACTAGATATTGATAAGCTTATCAGACTAAAAGGTTTAGCCGATTCGGCTTCGGGAAGAAATTATAAGATTGTATTGGAACCAGAAGATAGAAAAGGCGAATCTCTAGGAGAGGATATAGTATATGATAAGGCGGAGTGGAAAATTACGGATACATTACGTAAATTAGTGGTTAATTTGGCTAATAATGAGAGTATGAGTGATGAAGAAAAGATTTTCTTAATATATAAGAAGTTGTGTTATGGATATGTTTATGATGATAATTTAATATCATACATACAAAAAGATGGTGATGGTTTTACTGTACCAGATTGGTATGGAAGAGATGTTGGAGAAGAATGGGAGAGGAACAGGGAAGATCATAATAGAAGAGTTTGTTATGAAGTATCTAGATATTTAGCTAAGGCTGTTTCAGATCTTTTTCAAAATAGCGACGATGTTAACGTTTGTATTCTTTGGGATGAGGGACTTACGCATTATTTTGTAGGGATTGCAACTGATGAATATAGTATGACATTAGATTTAGATGATTTTAACAATATAAAAGACATGACAAGAATAAAAGCTGGATTAACCGCACAAGGAATAGTGATTTTGGAAGATAAAAATGACAAATTAAAAAAAGCACTTAATGAGTTTAATAAAGACAAGCAGGAAAGTGCTATAAAAAGAGTAGAAGTAGAGATAGAAAATCTTGGAACTAAGGGTGCTAGAGAGCCATTGGAAGCTAGAATAGAGTACTTGCAAAATGCTATGAACATATTATCTAAAAAGTTTGGAATCGATTCGCAGGGCGTTTTTGAATATATGAAAGAAATCATAGATGTGACAATGGGACCAAGAGCGAGGGAAAAAGTATGGAAAAAAGTAAGCGATAGAGAAGATGCTCCGGCAAGGTACATAAGATGTTTACTTGTATCTGTAGATGACGAAACATATATGATGGATGTTGACAGTGTTTCTTTGTCTAAGTTTGATAGAGGTGATTTTGAGAAAAGTGACGTTTTTCTTCCGTATAAAAAGCTTCATCGCGAGGATACAGAAGAATATGATGGTATGTAAAAACTTATATTTAATACATGAATCCTATAAAGGGTTCATGTTTTTTTTGGCTTAATTTAAGAGATTTAACTTAAGTGGAAAATATTTTAAGGCGATATTAGAAAGAAAAAACTTACGAAAAAATTTAAAAAATGTTAAAATAAATGTAGTGGAAATACTTGATAATAGAGAGATACAGGGCAATTATATATTTTCTCTATTTTAGAAAGAGGTGAAAAATGGAAATATTAAACGAGAGTATCGAAATGATTATTCGAGACAGAAAGCTATTAGAAAAGATAAATGAGATTGGAATAAAGACTATTCGTGAATTAAGTGCATATTCCCCACGAGAGCTAGAAGAGAAAGGAATAGAAAGGTTCTATGTCAAAGATATTAGTATTGCATTACAATGCAATGGGTTGGATTTAAAGAAAAATAAGAATAGGAGAAAGTAAGTTTATGGAAAAAATAAATGATAAGTACTATTTAGGAAGTAATAAGAATTCTTATATATTATATGAAAAAAAGATTACTGCTGCCGGTAAGGAAAACTATAAAAATGTTGGATACATATCATCTTTAGAAGCTCTTTATTCTACACTAATAGAAAAGGAAATAAGAACGGATTTAACTTTACTTAATAATATAGCTAGGATTAATGAGCTAATAAAGGAATTGAAAGAATTCACAATAAATTATATTAAGCAAAAAAACAGTGAAATACAATAAAATTCTGCTACGAAAGATGTTAAAAAGAATTAAGTTTTGACATTATGATTTTGATACTGTATAATTAACATAATAACGGTATAAAGGAGTTTTTATGGGATTATTGGGTATATCAAAATTTAGAGAAACGATATTCTTGAAGGAAGATAAATTGTTAGAATACATGCCCAAAACAATTGAAGAGTTAATGGAACAAAAAATACTAGAGCCAGTGAAAGTAAAATTTCATGGAAAAGAAATATTAGATATAATTAATAATTTTACTCATTAATTATAAAAAGAAAAGAAGAAGCAAGGCAGGACAATCTGCCTTTATTGATTTGATTTAACATTGCACAAAATAAAAGTTTAGTGCAAAATGAAGCGAGGAAAATCAGTAACATCTGTACAAAGGTTTATTTCGCTATTTTTATGTATTTTTCCGCATATACATCTATGTATTTTTATAATATAAATATTATTTATAAATGTTGTATATTAAGTAATGTTTGTAACCTCTTAAAATCGATTTTTAGTCCTTTTATAATTTAATTAGTGTAATCTGTTGTATAAATTAAATTTTTAAATTTAAGGCTTTATAATTTTATATCAAACTCTATTATTTTTATCAAAATTGCATTTATATTTGAAGCTCTTATTCTAGCCTATTTTTTAGGTGATGAAACTATATTACTTTAAAATAAAAATGGCTTAAAATCGATTCTGATGCGTCGATCTTTTGACCGTTTTTCAGTACTTACAGAGTTTTTAGAATTTTACTAAATTTTAGTATTTTTGTATACAATATTGTATAGCTTGTTACTTTTATAAAAATTCTAGATTCAATTTTAAGCACTTAAATTTTAGTTCTAATGTTTAGTAATTTTTTATATGAATTAATCATTAAAATCGTCTAAAATTGATTTTGAATTTTAGTGTAATGTGAAATTTATAAAGCTAATCATAAAAAAGTTATATATAAATTGTAAGGTAGAATTTTAGTGTGTAAGAAATATTTCTTATTTAACATTGCACAAAATTTTTTAGATATAACTTTTTCCTCTACCCTACTTATTTTGTGCGCAAAAAGCGATAGATAATATTATGTAAATATTTATTTTATTATTATTTAATAATTCAAATATGATTTTTTACCGATTTATTATTAAATTTATTTTTTATGTTAATATATCATTTAATTGCAATGAGTTCATATTAATATTTAATTTCTTTTCAACTTTTTTCTTTTTAAAAGTTTTGTATATTGTTTTTGAAATATATTTTTCTGCAAGATTTATTATATAATTATATTCATTTATGTCCTCTGGGAAATATATTCCTCCTTTAGATTTATTTTTTATCATCCAACAACTAGCTGCGAGTGCAGACATTGCAACTGGTGTGATTGTTGGCGTTTGCCAATAAGATAAGCTTTTATCTTTGTATAAAAAGTTTTTCTTTATTCTGTTTCCGATCCATACTGGATCAAACTTACTTCCTAATAATAACACTCCAACGTATTCAGTCCCATGTTTAATCTTTTCTTTATAAAATATTTCTGAGTCTTGAGGATATTTAAATCCTCTTACAATTAAAGGAGCAGTAAAACAGTTGGCCTTATCTTGATTTGCTATAAAATTTACATCTTCAGTCACGCGAGCACTTTTTAGATATTTTATTGCAAAGTTACAAGGTGAATATAAAAACACAACAGTTGGTCTATATACAATACTTTCTCCGTGTTTAACTTCAAGAAATTTTGCGATTGTAATTGTTTCTTCGTGAGGTACTAAAAAGCCTTCAAACTTGCCTTTTGGATAATAGGTTTTTCCCATTGTATCAATAGCCAGATTTTTAAATTCTAGAAAACCGTTTTTTATATCTAACATTTTGTATTTATTTTCATGGTCTATTTTTTCTGCGGTACCTATAATAGCGGTAGCTTCACTCAGCATTTCAAAGAAGAAAGAGTCAATCGACCAAGAACTATATAATTTGTCTTCATCAAATTTATCGTTTACTTCTTGATAGTCATTATCATTTACATGAATTTCTTTTATATCAAGAGCTTTAGCTAGTTCATTAAATTTATTTTCTTCTAATAGCTTATTAAAAAACATATTATTTTTAAACTGCTCTTTTACTATATATGTAAGACCTGCTTTTACAAAATGGGACACTAGTCCTGGGTTATTGCCATGCTGTAATACTATTGGATATTTATTTATATTGCTATTTTCTTTTAATTGAGCACGTAAGTTATTCTTTTTTATATTTTCATCGAAGATATTGTACCAGTTGTCTTCCCAATCTGTTTCGCCAGTATTTAAATACATTACATTATTATTTGCACACCATTCTACAAAGTTTTTTGTGCCTACACTATCTGCAAAATCAATTAGGAAATCGCCTTCACTTAGAAACTTTGAAAAGATATGTTGATAATTGTTTTCATTAATTTTTATTGCTACAAAGTTTTCAACTTTGCCTCCAAGTACGACAAAATCGACATGTTCAGATTTGTTTTCTGAAATTACAAAGTAATTCTCAGGATTATATTTTATTTCTTGGTGAGCTTTTTCAAAAAAGCTCTTACCGACTGCTCCAAAGCCCAATTGTACAATTTTATTTTTAAACTCAACCATGGAATATCTTATAGCTCCTCTTTTTCAAATTTTTCTTTTAATGTTTTTTTCAAAATAACCTTTTTAGGGGGTGAATATCCATCTGTTAAGTAAAATTCAATTCCTGAATCTTGAAACTTAAAGAATATTCTTCTTAAATCCTTTTGAATATTATTTCCAACGACTATTATTTTGCGTATACCATGTTGTTTAAATGTTTCAACAGATGGAATATCTTGGCCATATAAATCCCAACTGTTATCAAAGATTGATTCTCTATCTCTATATCTATTTGTGCGGAAGCTATCTAGTAGAAAAACTGGATTAGCATCATTCTTTGGGTGTATCATTTTTAATTTCTCACTACCATTTATTAAAGAACTATCTATTAATTCAGTATTTGTTGTTGCCCATGAGCCTTCTTGTTCGGTAGTTCCATTAAATAAGGGTATAGGTCTATATCCGATTTTAGCCAAATCAATGCTTAGTTCTACACTTTCATTTCCGCGGTAAGTCGATAAATATAGCAGTATCTTTTATATATTCTTTTAGAAATATTGCTTTTCTTTCTACCCAATTATTAATTGGCATTCTACGATAAGTATTAATTGCAACAAACGAAACTGGCCTAACCCACTCTACCCATTTTGCACCAGTAGGCGCATATATTTTATATATTTCTTCACCATTCATATTTTCACCTTTATTCTTCAATTAGTACAGGAACATCAGCTGCGTAAGAATCAATTCTTGGATACAAGCCTATTCGAGCATAATATCCAGAGTGTTTGCCGTCTATTGTGTATGAGCCAAGACAAATATGGTGTTCTATTCCATCTTCATCTTTTAAAGGCATACTCTTAAATCTTTCTTGTGTTAAGTATTGTTTAGGATGTTTTCTCACGTCTTGTATAATCTTTTCATATTCATCACCCTTACAAGCTTCTTTAATAGTAATCTTTTCTCCTACCCTACCATATACCGGTTTGTAAATAAGATTATCATTCAAACTAACTTCGTTTACTTCATAAGTTTTTGGCAATAAACTCCTCCATGTTTTCATAGAGATATCTGCTTTTTCTAGATCGTCCCAGACGAAAGGAAATCTTTTGCTTTGCGCGTAAATAGCAATAGGATGATTGCATGATTTAGTTATAGTATTAAAGTATCCATCCCATCTGCGAGGTTTCATTTGAATAAGCCACTCTAATGGAGTAAACCTAAAAATTAAATCTATAGCTTCATTGTTATTATCTAAGATACAATAAGCTTTTCTATTTTTAAATCTAACATGGTCTGCTGCTCCATAAATAATCTTATAACCTTCCTTTTTTAATCTATCTCCCATATATTGCATAACTTGTCTGTCATCACTAAAGCAAGTACAATGTACCATCATGATTATGCCTTTCTTGTGTAACATATTATTTATTGAATCTATCATTCTTTCACCGAACGAAACATATTTTAAATTTGGCATATTAATTGTTTCGCGCGCTAAGTTAGGCAATAAAGAGCTTTCTGCAAATCCGCCGGGGGACATCGCTATTTACTTCAGTTACCACCCAGTTATTATCTATGCTTGGATGAAAGTCATATCTCATAAGCCTGATATTTTGAGAAGAGTTATAGTTTTTCATATTATGAGTTTGCTCTAAAATTTTTTTTGGCAAAAACAATTTTTTTGCAACGTTTGTATGATTATTCAAATATTCTTCTGCAAGTCTTGTTTCTTTATCTAAACTTTCTGTTAATTTTATTACCTCTTCATTTTCTTGTTTTGTTAATATCAATACGTGTTTTGATAAGGTATTACTGTCATAAAACATAGGATCCCATTTATAGCACTTGAACATTGCATTAATTCTATAATCGTAGTATTTATTTTCAGGAATTCTTATTAGCTTCATAAGTACGTCCCTTTCTTAAAGTTCATAACATCATATATTTATTTTAATTAACTTTTGAATCATAAAACGGCATATCTAACTTATTTTATATTCTTATTCCTAATATAGTCTCCGCTAAATTCACTTTCTAATATGTCCATATGTAAAAGGTCATAATATTTTCCGTTTAGGAATAGTTTTTCTCTATTGCGACCTACATCTTTGAAACCACATTTTAAATAACATTTATGAGCTCTTTCATTTATAGATAAAAGAGATAATAAGATACTATGCAAATTAAGATATTTAAACCCATACTCTAGCAAAAGGTTTATTGCTTCTGCTCCATATCCATTATTTCTAAACTCTGTATCTCCAATGAATATACCTAAAACTGCATTCCTATTAATCCAATTAAATTCTTCTAAAGATATTGTACCTATTAGTTTGTTAGTATCTAATTCAATGATGTTAAAATTTATATTTTTATTATTTTTTGCGGTAGTTTCAATCCATTCACGCTCGCCCTCTAAAGTTATTAATTGTGAGGTTCTACCGATGTAATCTGTCACATCGAAGTCGTTCATCCATTCTGTAAATTGTTTAACTTCTTCATTAGATGTTCCTTTAGGAGATAAATAAATCCTGTCTCCAACTAGTTTTTTAAAATAATCCATAAACACCCTCCTTACAACAAATTTTGGATTACATGTTTTCCAAGATAAGCTTTCGTTTTGCTTCAAAAGTATTAATTAATGATGCGGAAAGCTTAGTTTGAATTAAAAGAAAGTCTACCCATTGAATTGCGCAATTTTTTATCAAAGGTACTTCGGCTTCTTTTAGTGAAGCATCTTCACCATAATAAGAGTCTATAAGGAAATTTATATTTTTAAAATCAATACCTCTAGACGTAGAAAGAAAAAAGAATGATATTAATATAGCAATGTCATAAATAGCAGAACCATATTTTGCATCATCAAAATCAATTATTGAAATATTCTTACTATTATCTATAAAGATATTGCTCTTAGTTAAATCAAAATGTAAAGCAGTCATACGAGTATGATATCTATCAAAGGAAAGACAAGGTAAATTTATAAAATTTTCGCCTTGCATTATATTATACATGTTTCTAACAGTTTTTGCAATTAAATATACAGTATTTTCTTCTAAAGTTCCGGCTTTAGATATTATTTTCTGAGCTGGATTTCCATTTATATATGAATAAACTACTATGTATGGAGAGGTATCACGTTACTACAGTTGGAATATATTATAGTTGGAACACTAAGCCCTTTGCTTACTAAAAAAGTATGAAGCCTTACTAAACGGTTTGCATGTAAGGGATTGTCATATATTTTTACTACGTAATTACTAGCTTTAGAAAAAACTATATATACATTTCCATCAGAGGAATCTATACTTTTCTCAATATTATATTTTATTAAGTCTAAACTAGATTTTAAAATCTCTTCAATTTTTGCAATGATGGTATTTTCAGCAAATTCTAGTAACAATGTTTACACCTCTTCTTTCATAACTTTTTCGAAAATATTATATCATAAATAAAATGCAGATGGAAAGTATAGTTTTTTTAGCATTAGGTAAGATATTTACTTTTAAAAATCTAAATGATAATATATAGCTAGAGTCATAGATTGGGGGCAAGAGGATACATGATAGATGATAAATTACCTAAACTTTTAAGGGACTATTTGAATTATAGTGCAAATTTAAATAAATCTAGTAATACGTTAAAGGAATATCAATATGATCTTGTAAATTTTCTAAAATTCATGAAATTTGTTGAACTTAAAACCATTGACAAGAAAAAATATAAGACTGTAGATGATGTTGAAACTATAGCAGATATAGATTCTAAATTTTTAAATGGAATTGACCTAAATGATATATATGAATATTTAACGTATGTAAAAGATAAATGTGATAACTCTGCTGTTACGAGAGCGCGTAAAGTTGCGAGTATTAAAAGTTTTTTTAAGTATCTTCATTTGAAGGCTAGAGTAATTGATGACAATCCCGCTAAGGAACTTGAAAGTCCTAAGCTTGGCAAAAGGCTACCTAAATATTTGACATTGGAACAAAGTACGGCGCTTCTAGACGGAGTGAGAAACAAAACAATTAAAGGCAGAGAACATGATAATAGAGTTCGCGATTATACAATAATAACTTTGTTCTTAAATTGCGGTATGCGTTTATCTGAGTTAATTAGCATAGACATTGACCATATTAAATTTGATGAAGAAATATTAACTGTTATAGGCAAAGGTAATAAGGAAAGAACCATATATTTAAATCGTGCATCCATGGAAGCTATAAAAGAATATCTATGTGTGAGACCTAATGTTACAGATACCAAGGCACTATTTTTAAGTGAACGAAAAACAAGAATTAGTAAAAGAACAGTTCAAAATTTAATAAAAAATTATTTGAGAGAAATTGTTGGATTAGATAGTAGCTACTCTACCCATAAATTAAGACACACTGCAGCAACGCTTATGTATCAGTTTGGAAATGTGGATATACGTGCATTGCAAGAAATATTGGGGCATGAAAGTATTGCTACTACAGAAATATATACTCATGTAGATAACTCGCAAATTCGTGAAGCTGTCGAAAGTAATCCTCTAGCCAACTATAAACCGAAGTAAAATTTTTATAAGGCTCATAAAATCTTCTATGAAGTATTATTAATACGTACTTTGTAGAAGATTTTAACTTATAGGAACTAGCAGTGTTTGTCCAACATATATCATAGAATTCTTTAAGTTATTTATTTTTTTTATTTCATAAATATTCTTCTCTACATTCCCGCCAATGTCAATGGCAATTGACCAAATAGTGTCGCCAGCAGAAACAGTTATCTCACTATATTTTGGAATCTCTGCTGAAAATACAGTGTTTGTAGCCATACTAATTAAAAATGAAATAATACATATAATTATAGCTAAAGAAAATATGAATCTTGGAATATTAACTATTTTCATAATGGACCTCCTATCAAAGAACAGATGTTCTTGTGTTTGACTATATAATATACGAACATTCGTTCAATGTCAAGAAGAAAATTAAAATAATAAATAAAAATGTATAACAATTTGTAAAATCTGTCTGTCCTAGCTAGAAAAATCAACCTTTACTCTAAGTACGAAAACTTAAGTATAAAGACACCAAAAAAGAAACCTGGGACTATTTAAATCCGAGGTTTCGTTACAAACAATAATATAAATTATTTTATAAGTTTTAAAGCTTCTCTAGCAATAATTATTTCTTCATTGGTTGGGATAATTAATATAGGTATTTTAGAATCAGGTGTACTAATTATTCCTTCATACATCTCATTATCTAAATGAGAATCATCGAATTTTAATCCGAAACAGTCTAAGCCATCTATGCAGGCTTTTACGACATCAGGATTATGTTCTCCTATTCCTCCTTCAAATACGATACAATCAACGTTACCTAGTACAGCCATATAAGCCCCTATGTACTTCTTTATTCTGTACGTTAAAATATCAAGCGCCATCGAAGCTCTCTCATCGCCTTGATCACGTAGAATCTTTAAGTCTCTAACATCTCCAGTTTTACCAGAAAGAGCAAGAAGACCAGATTTTTTATTTAGAGTATTTAGCATCTCGTGAATATCCATATCTTCTCTATCCATAACGAATTCTAAAACTGCAGGATCTATATCACCAGAACGAGTGCCCATAACAAGTCCCTCAAGTGGAGTAAATCCCATAGAAGTGTCAACACACTTACCATTCTTAACAGCAGTAATGCTAGAACCATTACCAAGATGACATGAAATCAAATTGATTTCATTTAAGTTTTTATTCATTATTTTAGCAGCCTCTTCAGTTACATATTGATGAGACATTCCATGTGCACCATATTTTCTAATTCCATACTTTTCATACCATTCGTATGGGACACCATACATATATGCCCTTTCAGGCATTGTTTGATGGAATGTAGTATCAAATACAAGAATTTGCGGAATTTCTGACATGGTCTCGTAACAAGCATTAATACCTTGAAGAGCAGGTGGATTGTGAAGAGGCGCATATGGCATTGACTTAGTTTTAAATCTTTCTAAAATTTCAGGTGTTATTAATGAAGATTCTTTAAAGAAAGGACCAGCATTAACTATCCTATGCCCTATTGCTGAAATTTCGCTTAGAGAATTAACAACTCCAACTTTCTCATTTGTCAAATACCTGATAACAGTTTTAAAAGCTGCAACATGATCTGGTAAAGGTAATTCTTCAATTATTTTCTTTTCCATTTTTATTGATTTATAATCAATAAAAGGATTGCCAATTTCAGTTTCTGCAGCTCCTATTCTATCACATTTTCCTTTAGCAAGAACCTCTTCATTTTCCATATCAATTAATTGAAACTTAAGCGAAGAGCTTCCACAATTAACTACTAGTATTTTCACTTTTATTTCCCCCTATTTTTATAAATTTGAATTAATCGCTTGAAGTGCAGTAAATGCAACAACACCAACTATGTCCTTACTACTACATCCCCTGCTTAAATCATTTACAGGTCTTGCAATACCTTGAGTAATTGGTCCAAAAGCATCTGCATTTGCAAGTCTTTGAACTAATTTGTATCCTATATTTCCCGCATTTAAATCCGGGAATATTAAGACATTAGCCGAACCAGCAATGTCGTTATCTGGTGCCTTTTGAGCAGCAACCTTAGGTACGATAGCAGCATCAAGCTGAATCTCACCAACAACTTTTATATTAGGTGCTTTATCTTTAAGCAGATTAGTAGCATTAATTACTTTTGATGTCATATCTGTAAGAGGCGCACTTCCTAGTGTAGAATAAGATAGCATAGCCACTCTAGGCTCGTTTCCCATTAAACTTCTCCAGCTTTTTGCAGAAGATATTGCTATCTCAGATAATTCATCGTCTGTTGGATTAGTATTCAATGCGCAATCTCCAAACAAGAACATGCCGTTTTCTCCAAAATCAGAATTTGGTACAGAAATGATAAAAAATGAAGAAACAAGTTTTACATTAGGGGCAGTCTTAAGAATTTGAAGTGCAGGGCGAAGAGTGTCTGCAGTAGAACAAATACTGCCCGCTACTAGCCCATCAGCATCTCCTTGCTTAACCATCATAGTTCCAAAATATATATTGTTTTTCAATGTCTCATGAGCTTTTTCGGGTGTCATTCCCTTTGCCTTTCTTAGCTCATAGAAAGCACTAGCATACTCTTCAAATTTATCTGATGTTTCGGGATCGATTACATCAATATCAGAAATATCAATGCCTTTTGTATCTAGCTTGTCGCGGTTACCTATTAATACAACTTTTGCAAATCCTTCATCCGTCACGACTCGAGCAGCCTCAATAACTCTTATATCAGAGCTTTCGGGAAGTACAATAGTTTTAATAGATTGTTTAGCTTTTTCTTTTATACTATCAATAAAATTCATATGGCACATCTCCTTTTTTAAATACCCAAATCTAGAAATGATTATACCCCTCTTTTAGCAACAATTCAAGTGTATAATGATTATAGCGGCTTAAAATAGATATGGGGACTGAGTTTTAATCTTGAATTATGGTAATAGACAACATATAATTACACCTAGAAAGGATATGATGTAAATGGAGCTTAAGTACACGGCTACTAAGGAAAATGAGGGTAAAAAGGTAAGTGATATACTAAGAAAAGAATTAGGCATATCTTCTCGCTTACTAAATAAACTAAAAATGAGTGGAAAAATAATTGTAAATGGAAATGCTGTTTTTTCAAATTACATTATTAGTGAATCAGATAAAATACTAGTATTAATAGACTTTGATGAAGAGGATGATACTATTCCAGAAAAGCTTGATTTAGACGTATTATATGAAGACGGATATTTGTTGGCTGTAAATAAGCCTGCTAATATGGTTGTACATCCTTCTTCATATCATCCTAATAATACTCTTGCAAACGGTGTTAAATATTATTTAAATAATAAAAAGAAAATAAGACCTATAAATCGCCTAGATAGGGATACGTCGGGGATAGTATTATTTGCAAAAAATGAATATATTCAAGAAAAGATTAAAACGGATAAGTTTATAGAAAAGGAATATATAGCAATAGTGGATGGAATTCCTGAAATAAAAAAGGCTGAAATAAAGAAGGCAATTAGTAGAAAAAAAGACAGTATAATGGAGCGAGAAATAAATGAAAATGGTCAAATGGCGATTACAGAATATGAAGTTATAAAGGAAGATAAAAGAAAAAATATAGCGTTACTTCGAGTTCATATACAAACAGGAAGAACGCATCAAATTAGAGTACATATGGCATATATAGGTACACCGATTTTAGGAGATACGCTTTATGGTAAAGTATCTGATTTGATTGATAGACAAGCATTGCATGCACACAAAATAACATTTATTCATCCTATTACGAATAAAAAAATTACTATTGTGGCGGAGGTACCTTTTAAAGATATATTTTAACAAAGTCTAAAAAAAACTAGATTTGATAAATCACAAAATAATAAAGTATCAGAATTATTTAGCGATGATAAACCAATTAGCCTTGAACCGACATTGTTCAGTATGCCTGTTTTTTTTACTAAAGTATTTCCTATTTCAAATTCACAAGAACATCTGCGACCTATGTAATTTTGTAACACGTTACACCAGTTGCCACATAAAGTATTGTTTGAAGTAACGTCGCTAGTATTAGTAGATTGGAAATTGTTATTACTCAATGAATTACTACAGCATCCTGTATTTCTGAAATTATTACACCCCTGAAAATTATGCATATTCTTCTCCCCTTTTTCATGAAAATATACTGTTAATATAAGATATGAAAAAAGGATAATATAAGTTACAATAAAAGAACAATATAAATTGAAAAACTTAAATATTTTAAATTCTCTATTCATAAATAAAAACCTGCTGGTAAGCGGGTTTTTATTTTGTTTGGAGTAAATCTATAAGCCGGGTTCTGTATTTGATAATCATTTATCTAGGATGTATATTGCTATACATCTCAAGCCACGTAAATGAGAAAGAAAAGACGAGCAACCCATATATTCTTTCTCGTGTTGCTCCAGGTGGGGTTTACATAGCAAATGTGTCTCCACATTTCTGGTAGGCTCTTACCCTGCCTTTCCATCCTTACCTTTATAAAATAAAGGCGGTTTATTTCTGTTGCACTATCCTTAGAGTCGCCTCCACCAGCCGTTAGCTGGCACCCTGCTCTGTGGAGCCCGGACTTTCCTCTCGTGCTAAAAGCACCAGCGATTATCTGATTTACTCCATAAACAATATTACACGACGTGTAATGTTATGTCAAGTACCAAAATCATGAACCAGTCGACTTATATTGAGATAGTCCAAAATTCCAGAGCATAAAACATAATCCGCAAAATATTACTGTCACAAGGGGAGTAAGCCCATACCAAAATGGAGGGTTCCCCTTATCTAATAGATAAAGCAGTGGAAAATAATTGACGCAACCAAATGGTATTACATATGTAAAAAAAGCAGCAAACCACTTTTGATAAATATCTATAGGGTAAGATGATAAATCTCTTCCACCGTTAGATATAATATTCATAAGCTCCATACCTTCTATTGCCCAGAAGCTGAAAGATGCTTTAATCAACACAATAGAAAAGAACAATGTCAAAGAGCCTAAAATCATAAGGAGTATCACTACACCTTTGTATATGTTCCACTCAACGTTAATAGTTATAATTCCATAGATTAGAAAAATAACAGATTCAATAAGCCTTCCTATTTTGTAAAATTCAAAATTTGAACATAAAACTTGAAAAGTAATATTTCTTGGTCTAACCAGTAGTCTATCTAATAATCCGTTTTTTATGTGCTTATAAAAATGATCAAGCCCTCGTCCAAACATTTCTACAAAAGAGTGACCAAAAGAAGCTATCCCTGTCAGTAATATAATTTCATTTATCTTCCAATCTCCTATTCCGCCAAATGTATCCATAAGAATAAGAGCAGATGCTAAAATAAAGAACGTATTTAAAGCTGAGGCAAGTAGTGAAAAAATAAAGGAAGCACGATATTCAAATTCACTTTTAATAAATATCAATATAGATTTAAAATATAAAGACATATTCTACCCTCCTTGTGAAACTACTTTTTTTCGAGCATTATTCATAATTAAATTGCCAATAGTAACAAAAATGACAATCCATATAATCTGTAACATAACACTTATACATCCTTCTTGAACTGAAATATTTCCTATATATAGTCTAAATGGCAAATCCACAATTAATCTAAATGGTAACATGTATGCTAATTTTTGAAAGAATTCAGGCATAAACAAAATAGGAAGTGTGCTACCAGCAAAAAATTCGGCGATGATACCATATATATTAAAAATTCCTCTTGAAGAGGTTGTATAAAACATAATACCGTAAATAATCATTGTGAGGCTTATAGATAAAAATAGCCCTAAAATCAATGTCAGTAGAAATAAAACAAATGATGCAAATGATGCAGGAAAGTGAAGAGCATATTTGTCAGGCAATAATAAAGCAACAATAATAATTGGAGAAAATCTAAGTAAAACATTTGAAAGCCTCCCAGCAAATGTTTGTGCATACCAATGCCAATAAATGTTAAAAGGTCGCACAAGCTCATATACTACTTGTCCTGTTATAATCGAATCACAAATATCAGATGAATTATACGAAAATCGTATTAATGCAAAGAATGCTTGCTGTATCCATAGATAGGATACTAATTGTTCCCAAGGCATTGGGCTAGCTGTTCCCATTTTGTAGTAAGCTTCATAGATAAATATATACATCGCTCCCCAAAAAAATTGAGTAAAAATTCCTGTGATGGCGGCAAACCTATATTGAAGACCAACAGAAATACGAAGCTTGAGAAAAGACAAATATGGTTTCATAAAATATCATCATCCTTCTTATTATAAATTATAAAAATTAACTTTTAAGATCTAACTCCAAATACATCTTAGCAATTACTTCCTCAATAGGAGAACTCTCAACTTGGATATCCAAAATATTAACTTGCTTAGTTAATAGACTAATTACATCTTGAAGCTTGATAATATTAGAATTAAATTTCAATAAAGCATGTTGCTCGCTTTGTTCGAGCGTTTCAACATCGTTAATATTGATTTTATTTGTTGTATATTCATACTGAACTCGCATAATAAACTTAGAAGAATACTTTTTTCTAATGTTATCTAGAGTTCCATCATAAAGTAATTTTCCTTTGCCTATTAGTAAGATTCTGTTGGTCAAGGCTTCTATATCTTGCATATCATGTGTTGTAAGAATTACAGTCGTTTTATGAGTTTGATTTAAATTTTTTACAAACTTTCTGACAGCAATTTTTGAAACAGCATCCAGTCCAATAGTAGGTTCATCTAAAAATAATATTTTTGGTCTGTGCAAAAGAGATGCTGCAATTTCACAACGCATTCGTTGACCTAAGCTAAGTTGTCTTGTTGGAGTTTTAATAAAGTGAGATAAGTCTAGAGCTTCAATAAGTTCGTTTCGAGAGTCTTCAAAAATTTGTTTTGGAATTTTATAGATATCTTTTAAGAGATAAAATGAATCATCTGGTGGCACATCCCACCATAGCTGAGAACGTTGACCAAATACGACACCGTATATCTTTAACGTATTCTGTACGTTCTTTATAAGGAACTTTACCATCAACTGTGCATGTTCCAGACGTAGGAGTTAATATACCACACATAATTTTAATAGTAGTTGACTTGCCGTGCACCGTTTGGCCCGATATATCCAATTATTTCGCCTTTTGGAATATGAAAAGAAATATTATCCAAAGCATGAACCTCACGGTATTCTCTTTTAAAAAAAGACTTGAATGCACTTTTAACACCAGAACTACGTTGAGCCACCTTAAAAGTCTTAGAAATATTATTTAGATAAATCAAAGCCACATCTCCCTCCCTTTAATAAAGATTTTAAAAATCGAAATTGTAACCAAACAAGTGAGATTTTATAACAAAAAAAATAAAAAGTAAACAGGGACGTGACAAAAATTATAAATTTTTATTACGTCCCTAATTATTAATATTGTATACCCCAAATTATCATAGTCTTAGCAGGTCTGCCACAGCATACGCATTTGTCTGATATGTGCTCTTGCTCATTATCAAAAGGAATGCATCTTGATTTCGTGCCTCTAATTTCTTTTATCTTTACTTCACATTCCTCATTGCCACACCACATGGCTTTTACGAAACCGGGTTGTGTATTCATTATCTCCTTTAATTCATCCATATTCGTAGCCTTAAATGTAAGTTCATCTCTTCTCTTAGTAGCTGTTTCCAATAAATTATTTTGTATCTCTTGCATTAAATTTTGGATATTAAAAACGATGTCCTCGTCTAGAGATATAGTTGTTTTTTCTCTAGTATCTCTTCTAGCTACAGTAACTTGATTTGCCTCCAAATCCTTCGGACCAATTTCTATTCTTATAGGAATACCATTTGTCTCATGTTCCGCAAACTTAAAGCCTGGAGATTTTTCGGACATATCTACAAAAGCAGTTATATTAGCTGATTTAAGTACATCAAGTATTTCATCCGCGGTGCGAATTACATTCTCGTTATTACCGATAGGAATAATTACTACTTGCCTTGGTGCAATTTTTGGTGGAAGTACCAATCCATTATCATCACTATGTACCATGATAAGTCCGCCAATCATTCTAGTACTAACACCCCACGAAGATTGATAAACATTTTCTAATTCATTCTTTCTATTTGTAAAAGTAATATCAAAAGGCTTACTAAACTTTTGCCCGAAATAGTGAGATGTTCCGCTTTGAAGGGATACACCATTGTACATCAAAGCTTCCACGGTATATGTGTACTCGGCCCCGGCAAATTTTTCTTTGTCGGTTTTTTTACCTACTATTACAGGAATGGCTAAATAATCTGTAAAAAATTTTTTATATATCATAAGCATACGAAGAGTTTCCTCTTCAGCCTCTTTAGCAGTCTCATGAATTGTATGACCTTCTTGCCACAAAAACTCTCTTGAACGTAGGAACGGTCTTGTTTCTTTTTCCCATCGTACAACATTTACCCATTGATTATATAACATAGGTAAATCTCTATATGATGTAACTACATTTGAATAATATTGACTAAATAAAGTCTCGGAGGTAGGTCTAACACAAAGTCTTTCCTCCAGCTCATTACTTCCTCCGTGAGTTACCCAAGCAACTTCAGGTGCAAACCCCTCAACATGCTCTGATTCTTTATTTAGTAAAGATTCTGGTATAAAAACAGGCATGTTAACATTTTGATGACCAGTTTCTTTAAACATATTATCTAATACTTTTTGGATGTTTTCCCATATAGCATATCCATTGGGTTCTATAATAACGCATCCTTTTACACCTGAATATGTAGCTAGTCTTGCAGTTTTAACAATATCATCATACCATTTTGCAAAGTCCTCTGATCGAGGTGTAATTGCTTTGTTCTTCATTATTATTCCCCCTAAAATAAATTTGCGTAGTTCTAGACTATACGCCAAGCAACATTATATCTCGAAATGAAGATTTTAGCAATATTAGTAGAAAATTTAATTTTTGGGTACGAGGACGGAGTTTTTGTCTATATAATTATAAAACACATAATAACATTAAAAATATATAGAAATTATGTTAACCAATCCTAATTATTTTCTTAAGCTTATCCTTGTTTATGTGTAAAATTTGTGACATATTTCTTAAAAGCAATCGCCTAAGGTAGTGGATTCAAACTGTATAGAAAAAATCCGTCCTCGTGTTTGTCGTGTTTAAAAATGTCAGAAATTCAAGTATTTACAGGTATAAAAAATGAAAAAGAAATTGTATAATCAAATTAAGAGGTGTGGATAAAATGAAAAATGTTACTGTAACTTTACTTGCGAAAAAGCCGTCGGAGTTAGGGCGTTTCCTAAATACATATTTTCAAAAGGATATAATATGTCAAGAAGGTGCTTTTGGTTGGTCATGTTTCTATAATACTCCAGCTGAGACAATTGGTATAATATCTACGTTGATAGATAATAGTGAGAAATATAATATAGAGGTTATACTAAATTTGAATAAAGTAGGAATGATAAAAGTTACAGAAAAAAATATTGAATCTATCATAAAATTATTTTTATTTTTGGAAAGTTATGAAATCGAGTAGAGCTGAAATATTTGCTCTACTCGATTGTCTAAAATTCTGTTTTCTTTCCTCTCGTCATTAAATTATTAGTAGCTTCTTGTGGAGATTTTCCGTTATGTATTATATCGTAAATCTCGTTTATGATGGGGGTACTAACTGAATATTTTTTAGCAAGTATGTATGCACCATCAACAGCATTAATACCTTCTACAACCATACCGACTTCTTTTATTGCTTCATCAACGCCCTTCCCTTGACCAATAAGTATCCCAGCTTTCCTATTTCTACTATGTTTACTAGCACAAGTTACGAATAAGTCGCCAACTCCAGTAAGCCCGTAAAATGTTTGTCTTTTTGCTCCGGCTTCGACACCAAGTCTAGATATTTCAACCGTTCCACGAGTAATAAGGGCAGCAATTGTATTGTCTCCATAGCCAAGGCCTATTGCTATTCCACACGCAAGAGCAATTATATTTTTTAAGGAACCACCCATTTCAACGCCAAGTAAATCATCATTTATATAAACTCTAAATCTCTCATTCATAAAAACATTTTGTAGTAATTCAGATGTAGCATCATCTTCGCTAGAAATAACAACAGCCGTTGGTATTCCTTCTGAAACTTCTTCTGCGTGACTAGGGCCTGACAATGCTGCGACTTTGTTCTCAGGAAAAATCTCTTTTATTACTTCAGTGTAAACTTTTTGTGATTCTTTTTCCATTCCTTTTGAGCATAAAACAAAGATTTGATTAGAAGTAACATCTGGCTTCATATTTTCAAGAGTTTGACGTATAGCATTAGATGGAGTTACAATCAAGACAATACTTGTATCTTCAAGCGATTCTTTCAATGATGTAAAACAGTCTATACCTTTTGGAACAGTTATATTAGGCAAAAATTTGCATCTTCTTTGCTCGTTTATAAGACGTGCTTCATCAGGATTATATGACCACAATTTTACCTTGTGGCCATTACTATTTAATAGCATTGCTAAAGCTACGCCCCAGCTACCGCTACCTATAACAGAAATGTTTTTGCTCATTAAATGACTCCTCTCAATTAATTATTTTTAGTTTCTTGTTTAGAAACACCTTTAGACTCTTCCATTTTTTCTTTTTTAGTTTTCCAAATTTTATTCTCCGTTCCATTTAATAGACGTGTAATATTTGATCTATGCTTTATAAGCGCAAAAACACATAGTGAACAAGCGAAAATAAAATATGGCAAAGTGTATGTCATCGCTGTTCCATTAACTAGAACTAATACTGGATATAACAAAGCAGAAATTATAGAGCCAAGAGATACCATTCTAGAGGCTATAATTAGTACTAATGCAAATAATAAACATACAACACCTATTGGCCATTCTATGTATAAAATTGCACCTAACGAAGTGGCAATTCCTTTTCCACCTTTAAAACCATAGTATATAGGATAATCGTGTCCTAGTATAGTAGCAAAAGCAGATAATAAAATTGCAAGTTCATAGGCAAGTTCTAAGCTTTCTGCAGGTACAGAAGAACCGATAAAAATAAGGACTTTAGCAATACTTATAGAGATTATCGGCTTTATCACGTCAAAAATAAAAACAGCAAGTGCTGGAAGCTTACCAAGAACTCTAAGAGTATTAGTTGTTCCTGCGTTACCACTTCCATGTTCTCGAATGTCACCTTTACCCATTAACTTACTTAAAATAATAGACAAATTTATGCTACCAATTAAGTATCCAATTATTGATATAACAATTAGTTGCCAAACCATCAAATATCTCCTCCTCTATTTTTTCTTTTAGTATAATTATTAATCTTCCTTGTTTTTTTCTCGTATTAAAATTCTAACAGGTGTTCCTTCTAAGCCACCAAAGTTTTTTCTTATCTGATTTTCAATATATCTTTGATATGAAAAGTGAAATAGCTTAGCATTATTACAAAATACCACAAAAGTAGGAGGCCTTGTCGAAACTTGAGTTGCATAATATATTTTTAATCTACGGCCTTTATCGCTTGGTGGCTGAACAAGGGTAATTGCTTCTTCAATAACAGAATTTAGCATACTAGTATTAGCTCTAAATGAATTTTGCTCATTAACAGAGTTAATAAGCGGAAAAAGTTTATCAATCCTTTGTCCTGTTAGAGCAGAAACAAAAAGTATAGGAGCATATTTTAAATATGCCAGTTTAGTATATACATCTTTTTTAAATGTTTCTAATGTTCCTGTTTCCTTGTCCACCAAATCCCACTTGTTTACTAAAATAATAACTCCTTTTCCCGATTCATGAGCTTCACCTGCAATTTTAGCATCTTGATCTGTAACACCTTCTGTTGCATCTATTACAAGAATGCAGACATGTGCATTATCAATAGCAGCTTTTGCACGGATAATACTATACTTTTCAATAGTTTCTTCAATCTTGCTTTTTCTACGAATACCAGCAGTATCTATAAAAATATATTTTCCGTTATCGTTTTCGAACTTAGAATCAATTGCATCTCTTGTAGTACCAGCTATGTTAGATACAATAAGACGTTCTTCACCTAGGATTTTATTTATTAGTGAAGACTTACCAGCATTTGGTTTCCCAATTACGGCAACACGAATATACTCATCGCTTTCATCCGCTTCGGCATTTTTAGGAAAACTTTCATAAATCGCGTCTAACACTTCACCAGTTCCTAATTGATTTAAAGAGGAAATAGGAAGGGGGTCTCCTAGACCTAGATTATAAAATTCATAAAGCTCAGCTGGAGCTTCTCCTATTTTATCTGCTTTATTACAAACAAGAACGATAGGTTTATTAGTCTTTCTAAGCATAGTAGCTACTTCATAATCTGCAGCAGTAACTCCTTGTTTGATGTCGGTAAGAAAAATAATAACATCGGCTGTTTCCATCGCAATTTGAGCTTGTCTCCTCATTTGTACTAAAATCTCATCATTAGAGTCAGGCTCAATACCACCGGTATCAATTAATGTAAAAGTTTTTCCACGCCACTCAGCATCAGCATAAACTCTATCACGTGTGACACCTGGTGTGTCTTCTACTATTGATTTTTTTTCGCCAATTATATAATTAAAAAAAGTCGATTTCCCAACATTTGGTCTACCAATTAAAGCAACAATTGGTTTTGACATTTTCATTTCACCTCTCGCAAGTATTTTATAGAAAAATAAGGAAAAAGTCAACATGAGTGAAAGCTTTCATGTGGAAAATATTGTTAAATATACGCCTACAAAATGAATAATTTCTTTAATTCCAAAAAAAGAGGTAAGAAAAATATTCTCACCTCTTTTTTATCATAAAGATAAGTACTAGAAACACAAAAATAAGTACAAATACAAGTATTATTTCCATTATACTAGTAGATAAAATCCATTCAATAGTATAGACTGTCGCTAAGAATGTGACACGCAGTATCCACCGTATTGGTTCGTGGAAGATGATAGAAAAGAGCACAATACCGCAGAAAATCAACATGCCTTTAGCACCTCCAAAAAAAAATTTCAACTTAATTATATCATATTTTTATTATGTTTCAAGCGTCCCTTAGAGTAGCATCGCATTTTGTAGTTACTTCATTAATTATTTTATTAAATATTGCAAGAACCTCTTCATCACTTAATGTCTTTTCATAATCATTAAAAGTTAGTGAATATGCTATTGACTTTTTGTCTTTATCAATATTTGCTCCTGTATACACATCGAAGACTGTAATATCAACTAGTTTCTTGCCACCGGCTTTTTGTATAACTTTTTCAATATCCTCAGACTTTTTATTTTTATCCATTATAAATGCAACATCTTTTACCACATTAGGAAATTTCGAAATCTCCTTATATTTCATGCCTTCATGAGATAATTTAGATAACATTTCTAGGTTTAACTCAAAGACATAGATATTTTCTTTTGCCGTTATGTTTGGATGAATTTTTCCTATTATACCAGCCTTTTGTCCATCTACCATAACAACTGCTGATTGACCCGGATGTAACTCACTTGGAACATTTCCTTCTTCTAAGTGATATCTGTTTTCAAAGCCTAGATAATCAAGTAAATCTTCTAGAACGCCTTTAATAACATAGAAGTTAACCTCTTTCTTTTCAAGGCCAACCATATAGTTTCCAGTCATAAGAGCAGCGATTGAAAGGTGTTCTCCATATTCTCCGCCTTTTTTATAGAAGCTCTTCCCTATTTCAAATAATGTAATATCTTTCTCATTACGAGCTTTATTATAATCATAAATCATTTTTAAAGAAGGGATTAGGCTATATCTAAGAGCATTTCTTTCTTCTGTCATTGGGTCTAAAATTTTAACTACTTCAAATTCATCTGTTGTATATTTAGGTACTTCATTTACTGGAATTAAAGCATAGCTTAATGTCTCGTTTAGTCCTAGTTCAACCATTTTATTTCTTGCGCTTCTTGTAAATTTGTCGTAATGCCCTGGGATTACAGGAAGAACCATTTTTTTGCCTTTAATATTATCCATTCCATAAAAGCGACCTATGTCATGAATGATATCTTCTTTTATTTGCATATCTTGTCTTCTTGTTGGTACTTTTACGCTTAAAAGATTTCCTGAAACTGTTGTGTCTAAGCGTAGACGTCTTAGTATATCTAGAACATCTTTATCGGAAATATCAATTCCAAGCACATTTCTAATCTTTTCAAAAGTCATTTCAATTATTCTATCTTCTTTATTTGATTTATCATAAATCGCAAGACCACCAACTATTGTAGCATCTGCATACTTTTCAAGTAGATAGCAACTTCTGTGAATGGCAAGCAGTGTTTTCTTTGGATCAAGTCCTTTTTCAAAGCGGTTACTTGCTTCACTTCTTAAAATCTTCTTTGAAGTAAGACGAACTTTTACAGGATCGAAAATTGCGGACTCAATAACGATATTTTTAGTATCTGCTTCAACTTCTGTTGATAGTCCTCCCATCACACCTGCAAGCCCTATAGCTTTTTCCTTATCTGCAATAACAATATCTTCGCTAGATAAGGTGCGTTCTTGTTCATCTAGAGTTGTAAGCTTTTCATTATTATTAGCCATACGTACCTTAAGAGTGTCACCTAGTCTATCAGCATCGTAATAGTGAAGAGGTTGACCAACTTCTAGCATAATGTAATTACTAATATCTACTACATTATTAATAGGTCTAATACCAGAAGCAATAAGTCTATTTTTAAGCCAAGTAGGGCTTTCTTTTATTACAACATTTTCTACTTTTTTTGCATAAAATAAAGAACAATTTGGCGTTTCGACTTCTAGATTGAACGTTTTAGAAAAATCATCATCCGTTTCCGTATAATCAGTTTCAATTTCTTTAATTGGTAAATCATATAAAGCAGAAATTTCATAAGCCATACCGATGATACTTAGTAAATCTCCTCTATTAGCAGTAAGCTCAAAGTCAACAACTTCATCATCAAATTCTAAATATTTTATAGGATCTTCTCCGACGATGGCGTCTTCTCCAAGTTCGGCAATTCCTTCAACATCTTCAGGCTTTAAGAATTTATGTTCAAGTCCAAGCTCTTCAATAGAACAAAGCATCCCAAAAGACTCTTCGCCTCTAATTTTTCCTTTTTTAATAGTAATGCCTGGTAATTTAGCACCAACAAGTGCAACTATTACTTTTATACCTTCACGTGCGTTTGGAGCACCACACACAATATCTAAAATTTCATTCCCAACATCGACCTTGCATAAATGCAAGTGGTCTGAATTAGGATGCATTTTACACTCTAATATCTTTCCAATTTTTAACCCTTCAACGTTTAAAAGCTTTCCAGCACTATCATATTCATTTCCTATATTTGTCATATCTTCTCCAAGAGTAATAGCATCAACAGGCACGTCAACATAGTCTTTTAGAAAATTAATACTTAATTTCATATTCCTCATCCTTTCTATCAAATTGCTTTAAAAATCTTACATCGTTTGTATATAGATACCTGATATCAGGAATTGCATATTTAAACATCGCAAGTCTATCAAGACCAGTTCCAAAAGCGAAACCTGTGAATAAGTCTGGATCATATCCACCCATACGTAAAACGTTAGGATGAACCATACCAGCTCCAAGAAGTTCTATCCAACCAGTTTTTTTGCAAAGTGGGCATCCTTTCCCGCCACATTTAAAGCAAGAAACATCAACTTCACAAGATGGAGAAGTAAAAGGGAAATAACTTGGTCTGAAACGAACTTTCGTATCTTCACCTAAAAGTTTCTTTGCAAAAATTTCAAGTGTTCCTTTTAAGTCGGCCAGCGATATGTTTTTGTCTATTACAAGCCCTTCTACTTGGCCAAACTGATGAGAGTGAGTAGCATCATCGTCTCTTCTATACGTCTTACCTGGACAGATAACTCTAATAGGACCCTTTTTAGTGTTTGCTTGCATAACTCTAGACTGAGCAGCAGAAGTTTGCGTACGAAGCAAATATTCACTATCTATATAAAATGTATCTTGAGCATCACGTGCAGGATGTCCTTTTGTATAATTAAGAAGTCTAAAGCAATGTTCATCATCTTCAAGCTCTTGACCATCTACCACGTCGTATCCCATAGAAACAAATAAATCTTCTACTTCCTCAATAACTCTATAAAAAGGATGCTTAGAACCTTTTTTACGCTTAGAAGAAGGAAGTGAAATATCTATTTTTTCTTCTTCTAGTTTTTTATTAATAAGTTCTTGCTCAATACGAAGTTTAATGTTCTCAAAACCCTCGTTAAATGCTGATCTAAGCCTATTAACTTCCATCCCATAATCCTTCTTTTCGGTAGCAGGAATATCCTTGATAGCAGAATTTAATTCCGTTATAACGCCTTTCTTTCCTTGATACTTAACCTTTAAGTCATTTAATTCTTGCATAGTCTTTACTTCATTAAAATCTTTTAAAAGCTTTTCAATAAGTAAATCAATTTTCTGATGCATAAAAATACCTCCTTAATATATATTGCATGCTTTGCTATGAAATAACAAAAAGCCCCAAACATGAATTGCTTCATGCTTGGGACGAATCTATCGCGGTACCACCCAAGTTCAAGATATGTCATAAGTTAGAAAAGCCATATAACATATCTTACACTCAAATATAAGAATTAACGCTTCTAAACACGTACTGCTTTCGCAATAAAACTCGCACATTCGAAATTCATTTGCTTACTTATCTTAAAAAAGCTTTCAGTCGGTGGCCTTTTCTCCCTAAAAGAACTTAAGCAAACTACTACGCAAAACAAGCTAATGTGGTCATCGCTAAAATTATCAAAAACTAGAGTAATAATATAATAAAAAATAAGCGATGTCAAGTAGAAGCTAGTGTATCACGGATAATAACATTAAAAAGATAAAAAAGCAGGCGCTGAAAAATTCAGCGCCTGCTTCCACCCGGTTATTCCTCGGTCGGAGAAGGTCTCGCACGCCTGCGACGTGGCGTGGTAGCCGTAGGCTTAGGCTCGGACACCTCCTCTGGAGTGGCTGCAGGTTCTGCAACCGCCTTTGCCCTCGCCTTGGGCTTGGGCTTGGACTCCTCCTTCGGAGTGGCTGCAGGTTCTGCAACCGCCTTTGCCCTCGCCTTGGGCTTGGGCTTGGACTTGGACGAGGTCTCGGCCTGGGCCACCCGTTCCAGGACGGCCTGGGTGATCCTCTCGACCATCTCTTCCTCTTGTTGCCCTTTCGGAGGCTCCTCTTCCTCCGACGCCTTCACCTTTTCGTAAAGGCGACTTAGGAGGAGGGTGATGGACCCCCCCCTAGATGCGGCGATGAACGCGAGGAAAAGGCAAATGGCGCACAACACCAAGACGGCGATTGCTCCCGCCTTCCCAATCTCCCGCGTCAGCGGACGCTGGAAAATCAGGCTGGCAGCGCACGCGATGAGCGCTACCGTGAACATCTTGGTTACCCGGGTGGTGGTAGACTTTTCGGTTTTTTTCATGAAAAAAAACCTCCTTTCATCTAAATTACTACCAATTGTATTATACTACATATTATGTTAATTTGCAATAATACCTAAAATTTTCTTTCATTTTTTTCCAATAAATGCTATGATATTTTTGTAGTTATTATCTAATATTAGGGGGTGTTTTTTTCATGTTTGAGAACATGGATATGCTCTGGGCTGGAATTTCCATTGTAATTTCAATTATTGCATTTGGAATTGCATTTTATTTTTATAAATGGATTTTAAAACAGCCTACAGCAAATGAGAAATTAAAAAGTGTTGGACAGCTAATCAGGGAAAATTCTTTTAAGTTCTTAAAAAAAGAGTACTCTATATTAGCTACATTTGTAATTATAGTTTCTATTATAATTATACTAGTATTTCCTACTCCGCTTTGGAGTGAAAGTGCAAGTTTTGCAAATAATTTTGTTATGGCAATTGCTTATATTTTTGGCTCATTCTTTTCTGCTCTTGCTGGATGGATTGGAATAAGCGTTGCAACTATAGCAAACGTAAAAACTGCTACACTTGCTAAGAAGGACATTAAAGATTCTTTCGTGTGTGGATTTAGAGGTGGCGCAGTAATGGGCATGGCAGTAGTTGGAACGTCACTACTTGGGGCAGCACTTTTATACATTATAACAGGAAATCCAGATACCGTACTTGCATTTAGCTTTGGAGCCAGTTCACTTGCATTGTTCGCAAAAGCAGGCGGCGGAATATTTACAAAAACTGCTGATATTGCAGCAGACTTAACAGGAAAAGTAGAACTTGGCATTCCTGAGGATGATCCTAGAAACCCAGCAGTTATAGCAGATAATGTGGGAGATAATGTAGGTGACGTAGCAGGAATGGGCGCGGACCTTTTCGATTCGAATATTGCCGCTATTGCTGCGACTATAGTTATAGCTATTCCGCTTGGACAAGTTGCAATTTTATTTGCGTTCGCATCGCTTGGATTACTTGCCTCTATTATAGGTGTTTTGTGCTCTCGTATTGGTAAGAACGGAACCCCAAGCAAAGCACTAAATAATGGTACTTATTTAACATGTAGCCTGTTTGCAATATTTACATTTATTGCTACATATCTTTGTAATTTTGAAATGAGAATTTGGGGAGCATCAATTATTGGTATGATTGTAGGTGTAATAATTGGTATAACTAGTGACTTCTTTACAGGCGATAACAAAAAACCTGTAAAAAAGGTGGCTGAAAGTTGTCAAAAGGGTCCTGCGTTTACAGTTCTTTCTGGCTTTGCCTATGGCCTTTTAAGTGCACTACCTGCACTACTTGGTATAGGAATAGCAGCACTTGCATCATACAAATTATGCGAGCCATTGAATTTAATATATAACACGACCGGGTATGAATTATTAGGAATCTCTATGTCAGCTATAGGAATGCTTTCAATCGTAGGAATGATTGTTTCTAACGACGCATACGGCCCTATCGTAGATAATGCAAGAGGACTTGCAGAAATGGGTGATTTGGGCGAAGATGTTATAAAAGTTGCAGATGAATTAGATGCGGCAGGAAACACTACAAAAGCAATTACAAAAGGTTTTGCCATCGCTGCGGCTGGCTTAACGGTTATTTCTTTACTTGCTGCGTTTATGCAAGTTGTTGAGAGCAAAACAGGAGTGCAAACAGGATTTGATATCATGAATCCAACAGTATTCTTTGGTGCACTTGTTGGTGTCGCAATACCAGCTGTATTCTCTGCTTTACTAATATTCGGAGTTAATAAAAATTCTCAAATATTAGTTGAAGAAATTCATAACCAATTTAAAAAAGATCCTGGAATTAAAGAAGGAACATCTTCTCCAGACTATGGTAGATGTATTGTGCTTGCAACAAGAGGCGCAATGAGAGAATTATTACCAGCAAGCTTAGTAGCAATATTCTCAACACTTGCAGTTGGATTTGTTGGAGGCGTTGAGGCAATTGGCGGCTATCTAACTGGAAACATTTTGTCTGGATTATTATTGGCTATGTTAATGAGTAATGCGGGCGGATTATGGGACAACGCAAAGAAATATATAGAAGCTGGTAATTTCGGCGGAAAAGGTTCAGAAGCACATAAAGCAGCAGTAATAGGTGATACAATAGGAGATCCATTTAAAGATACGGCTGGGCCATCAATCAATACTCAAATTACCGTAGTGTCACTAGTTTCATCATTGTCTGCAGAATTATTCTTATTACACTCTATATTCTAGAATTATAACCACTAAAGAGGCAAAGTTATTGAACATAACTTTGCCTCTTTATAATTTTTATGTGGTAGAAAAAATTAAAGCTGGCTCATGTAGAAGATTAACAGACATAAAAAAAGAAACTAAAAAGTATTCTTTTTAATTTCCAATTTCTGTATTTAAATCAATAATCAACTATTCTGCCTTTTTTGATTTTACAGCAATAACTTCCTTACCGTCATAATATCCACAATTTTTACATACTTTGTGTGGCTCTACAGGCTCATGACAATGAGAACACTCCGCAATATTAGGATTCTCTAACTTCCATGTAGATCTTCTTAGGCCAGTTCTTGCTTTTGACCATCTTCTTTTTGGTTGTGCCATTTTATATTTCCCTCCTCTAGGTTTATTTTAAAATATATACATAAAACTATCTATATTTTCACATGAGTCAACGAATGAAATTATACACTGCTTTATATAATTTGTCAAGCACCTATCCTTACAAAGGACACTAATCAAGCGGATAAAACTTTATTGTTGCTTCTGGAATTTCACCTTCATATCTAGGTTTTTGAATAGTCAAATCAAAAGACGCAACAGTTTTATATGGATTTATTGAGTAGTGTGGTGCTAGTGGCGATTCAGTGTTACTAGCTGCTGCAGGCAAATATTTATTTTTTTTCCTACTGAATGGCATAAAAAACTTACTAAATACACCCATTGCTATTCCCCTCTTCTTTAGTTATTTTTTCGACTATATTTTATATGTGTTTTAATTATTTTTCAAGTGAATTATCTAAATTATTTACAAAACATTTAAACTTATCGCCTCTTTCCATAAAATTCTTGAACATATCAAAGCTTGCACTAGCTGGTGAGAAAAAGACAATATCGCCTTCAACAGAATTATTATATGCCACATCTACGGCTTCTTTTAAAGAGTTAACTTCAAATATTGGCAATGATAAATCAATATCACGTTCCTTAATCTTCTTTATCGTTGCAGTCTTTATCTTATCTTTTGTTTGCCCCATTAAAATTAGTATCTTAACATGATCAATTATATACTCTCCCATGTCTGTGTAATCAAGATGTTTATCATATCCACCAGCTATTAAAATAACTTTCTCTTTAAAACTCACAAGCCCCGCAATAGTCCTTGTAGGACTGCTTCCGATAGAATCATTATACCATTTAACTCCGTTTAGCTCACGAACAAATTCCATTCTATGTTCAACACCTTTGAATGTAGATAATACTTTTTTAATTGATTCGAGTTTTACTAAATCTTGGATAGCAGCTATTGCTGTACACGCGTTTTCAATGTTATGCGTTCCTAATAGAATTATATCATTTATGTCAATCACAGATGTTTTCTCTCCGTTTTTTACTATCTTTATTTCATTACCATCTAAAATAACGCCATTATCTAATTTTGTTCTAATACTAAAAAATCTAACATTGCTTTTTGTATTCTCCGCGAGCTCTTTAGTAATCTCATTATCATAATTTAGAACTATGATATTATCTTTTTTTTGATATTTAAATATATTTTCTTTAGCTTCTATGTATTCTTCATAAGATTTATGAACGTCTAAATGATTTGGAGATATATTAGTTATTATAGATATATCTGGACTGGATTTAAATGTCATAAGTTGGAAACTGCTTAATTCTAATACTATTATGTCTTCTGGAGTCATTTCATCTATTTTAGAAAAAAGAGGTGTACCAATGTTTCCGCCAATATAGCATTTGTAGCCATCTTCGCATAAAATGTTATATATAAGAGTAGTTGTTGTTGTTTTTCCGTCACTACCAGTTATTCCTATAATTTTTGAAGGAGCTAATTCAAGTAGCATTTCTATTTCAGATGTTAGCACAGCCCCGCGTTCCACTTCTTTTTTTATTTCTGGCATATCTGGACGCATTCCGAGGAGTTCTAAATATAATATCGTATCCATGTAAATTTTCTAGGTAATTATCTCCCAAAGAAAAATTAACTCCCGAAAGCGAATACTCCTCTATTAGTGCTTTATCAAGTTCCTCTTCTGTTTTTTTATCGAATACTGTTAAGTTAACGTCTAAGTCCATTAGGTACTTGATAAGCGGTGTATTGCTAATTCCCATTCCCATAACAGCAACGTACTTTCCCTTTATGCTTTCCTTAAATTTTTGAAGTTTTTCATTTTTGAACATTAAATTCACTCCTTCAAATTATCAAAAATAATTACTCGTCACCTAGACATATTCCTATTCGTCTAGCAGTTTGTATCCAAACAGAATCCATTGGAACATTTTTAATATTCGATGATTGCTCACCTATTTTTGTATCTGGTCCAGCTACATCATCTAATGGGACATACGTAAGTTTACCATTTAATAATGTAACCATGACATTAAATTTTTCTTCTAATGCTAACTGCATTGCCATTGAACCATATTCAGTGGATAGTATTCTATCATATGGACCGGTATCTCCGCCTCTTTGAATATAACCTAAAAGAGTACTTCTTGTTTCATTACCAGTTAATTTTTGAAGTTCTTGTGCAAGAAAATCTCCTGCGCCACCAAGTCTAATTGAATCTGGGCTCCCTTCAACAGTTGCTTTTATTGTCATCTCTCCATCTACAGGTTTTGCACCTTCAGCAACAACTATTATGCTATAATTTTTTCCACGTCGTTTTCTTTGTTCAATTTTATTTGTAATGGCTTCTAATTTATATGGTATTTCAGGAATTAGAACGGTATCTGCTCCACCGGCAATACCAGCAGCAAGAGCAATCCAACCAGCATATCTTCCCATAACTTCTAGAATCAAAACTCTACTATGAGATTCAGCAGTGGTCTTAATTCTATCTATCGCCTCAGTGGCAATTTCAACGGCTGTATAAAATCCAAAAGTTGTATCAGTGAAAGGAACATCATTATCAATGGTTTTTGGTACTCCGATTACATTAATACCTCTTCTTGTGTAATCTCTAGCAGATTTAAGTGAGCCATCGCCTCCTATTACAATAAGGCAATCATAATTTTCTCTTTTCAATCTATCAGCTATTTCATATGATTTGTCAACCAATTCAATTTCACCATTTTCCTTTTTTACAGGAATTGCAAAAGTATTTGTTTTATTATTTGAGCCTAGTATCGTACCTCCTTTTGCAATAATATCACTTGTTATACTAGAATCAAGTTTTATATACCTGTTTTCTAGTAGACCTTTATACCCTTCTAAAAAGCCGTAAGTTTCAACTTCTGCATACTCAGCGGTTTTTACAATACCTCTTATTACAGCATTTAACCCTGGACAGTCCCCCCCAGCTGTTATTATTCCAACCTTTTTTATCATTGAAATTCCTCCTTTTTCATTTGATTATATATATTAATTATTAATTTTGCCACCAAAAACCAGAATTATTATAATCGTCGTAATCATTGTTATTATTGTCATTATCTTCTTCTTCATCCGGGAAGTGTGACGATATATAATTTCCGTTTTCATCCTTAGGACAGTAATGATATTCGCAGTAGTCCATAGGGACTTCATAGTCAAAGTCCAAAGGAAGAGCAGATGGCTTTTTTTCATAGTTTCTATCTATGCAAACTATTTCAATTGTGCCTGCATCTATACAAGTTGGATTAGCAAGTAAAAGTGTCTCAGGGCATACAGTTGCCAAAACATGCATGTTGCATTCTTCAGTTGGTACTGTAGTTGGTGTAAAAAATTCAGTAACTGTTCTATCACCTCTTCTATCCGACCTACACAAATCTGTAGCAAGCATTCCGGAATCTGCACAAACTTCGCAAGTTACAACACCCGAAGGTTTTACAAAATCTTTTCGCGGTAAATTACTATGGATTTCTTGCATAACTGCTTTCCAAATTTTTGCAGCTGGATTTCCACTCATATTTATATATTTTGGATTATCATATCCTACCCACACTGAAGCCACATAATATGGAGTATAGCCAGCAAACCATCTATCTTTAGAATCATCAGCAGTACCTGTTTTACCAGCTACAGGCATATTAGAAAGAGCCGCTGAAGAACCAGTTCCATTTCTGCCAGATACAACATCTTTTAGCATACTTGTAACAATATATGCAGCTTCAGGAGAAATAACCTCTTTTAATTTACTAGTTTTTTCAAGCAGCACATCTCCTTCTTTTGCTAGTACTTTAGTATATAACTTAGGCTCTATATATATACCACTGTTTGCGATAGTAGCATACGCAGCAGCATGTTCTAAAGGAGAAATTCCTTTACTCAAACCACCTAAAGCAAGTGAAGCTGGATATGCATCAGATGAAGTAAGAGAAGTTATACCAAAATTTTTAAGATATTCTATTGATTTCGTAGCACCAACATCTTGAAAAGCTTTGGCCGCTATTATATTACTTGAAATTTCTATTCCTTTTCGTACACTTGTAAGACCTCTGTATCCTGAATAACTATTTGATGGCGACCAAACTGTAGTACTAAATCTGAAAGTTACAGGGACATCATCATAAGTAGATGCAGCTGTGAATACACCCATATCAATACCTGGCGCATAAACAGCAAGTGGCTTAATAGTAGAACCCGGTTGCCTATACGACATAGTTGCACGGTTTAGACCTCTTTGAGTATTTTTAACACCTGTTCCTCCTACTAATCCGACAACGTCTCCCATTTTATAATCTATAACAACCATTGCAGATTGTATTTCTGGATCATATTGACCATTTCTTAGTTTAAAATATTCCTCGCCAGAATATACTTTTTCAATTGTCGATTGAATTTCAGGGTCAACAGTAGAGTATATTTTTAAGCCGTTTGAATAAATCATTTTTTGTGCCATTACTTTAGTTACACCCTTTTCGGCCTGTAAATCTGCGATTACTTCTTCAATTATCGCATCAACAAAATATGAATTGCTAGATGACGGTTCCAGTGTTCCTTTTTGAAAAACTAACTCTTGAGCTAGAGCTTCATCGTATTGCTCTTTAGAAATTGATTCTAATTCATACATTTTTGAAAGAACAATTTTTTGACGTGCGATTGCTGCATCTGGATAATGGTAAGGATTTCTTCCTTCTGGAGATTGTGCAAGTCCGGCAATCAGTGCACATTCGGCAATTGTTAATTCACTTGCACTTTTATTAAAATATGTATACGAAGCAGTTTCAACGCCGTATGCTCCTTCGCCTAAATAAATTATATTCATATATAGTTCTATAATTTGGTCTTTAGACAACCATTGCTCGAGTTGTATTGCACGAACAATTTCACGTGCTTTTCTTTGCCAGCTTCTGTCATCATCTTGAGTAACTTTCTTAATCAATTGTTGCGTAATAGTACTTCCGCCGAAATCAGAATTACCAGTAAAAATATATTTAAAAGTTGCTGCAGCAGTACGCTTTATATCAATTCCAATGTGAGATTCAAATCGCTCGTCTTCGATAGCTATAAAAGCTTTTGGAAGGTACGGAGACATCTCACCAAGTGTAGAATATAGCCTGTTTTCAGAACTATATAGTGTTGCATATTCATTTCCGTATTTATCATATATAATTGTTGTTAAATTACTAATTTCAAAATCCGAACGAGACAAGCCACCGTGCACCGTTTAAAATTGCAATAACAGCACCAACAGCTAAACCTATCCCAATTAAAAATAAAACAAGAATAGTAAGTAAAATTGTTTTTAATACTTTATGATTCTTTTTACCGCTTTTTCTTTTTTTCATCCTTTGGCATTTCTTCGCCTCCTATAAGATTTCATACTAAACTACTAAAAAATTATATACTAACAAGCATAAAAAGTAAACTATAGAGAAAAGGAAATCATTAAATTTTCATTCAAGAATCTGCATAAAGTTAGACGTATAAACATGGGGACGGAGTTTTTGTCCGTACTGTTTGAGGTTATTACGCTAGTCAAATTAACTTTAAAAAGTATATATGTCTATATAAAATTGCATGTTCGGCTAATTATGTCTATTGAAGAGGTATACAGATATGCACCATTTTTGATTAATTCATTCGTACCTTCGCTTGCTTTTGAGTTAATATTACCGTGGAACAGCATAAATATCTTTACCATTATCTAAAGCAATATCTGCAGTTATCAGTGCACCGCTTTTATGTGAGGCCTCCACGACTATTATACTATCTGACAGTCCGCTAATTATTCTATTTCTTCTAGGAAAATTTTGAGGATATGGCTTAGTGCCCGGAACGTATTCAGATATTAAAAGCCCTTTTTCTTTTATCTTTTTATATATACTAATATTTTCCTTTGGATAAATGTAGTCTATTCCATTACCAAGTACGGCAATTGTATTCCCGCCTGAATTTAAAGCACCCATATGTGCATAGGCATCAATCCCAATAGCTAATCCACTAACAGTACATATGTTTTCATTTCCTAGATCCTCCCCTATTTGATATGCTGTTTTCATTCCATACATTGTGGCCATTCGCGTTCCAACCACTCCTATTTTTCTATATGTTAGGGTTGAAACATCTCCTTGCAAAAATAAAGCTACAGGCGGATCATAGATTTTCTTTAATGTGTCTGGATAGCCATTATCGTATATGTTTACCATCATAATATTATTATTAATCATATATTTATACATTCTTTCATAGACATTCAAATCAACTTTTGACTTAATTATACTAAAAAGATTATGCGAGAAACCATTTTTAAAAAATTCATCTTTATTCGAATAATAAATATTTTTTGGTGTTCTAAAAGTTTTGAGTAGTTCTAATTTTGTTTTAGGTGATATTTCTATAATCTTTGAAAACCAAAGCCAATAAATCATTTTTACCTTCTTTCAAAAAATGGGAGACTGATAGCATATAGCCAAGTCCCCCAATTAATATTTAAATTAAAATTTTTATTTAATATTTTGCATATTTTCATATGATTTAATTAGATTCTCCATAAGAGTAATAATAGTCATAGGTCCCACACCTCCTGGAACTGGAGTAATATAACTACATTTATCTTTTACGTTTGCAAAATCTACATCTCCTATTATTTTCTTAGTGTTTGGTGAACGGTTTATTCCAACATCTATAACTACAGCGCCTTCTTTAATCATATCTGCAGTAATAAATTTTGGATTACCTATTGCAACAACGAGAATATCAGCTGTTTTAGTAATATCGCTTAAATTTTTTGTTCTTGAATGACATATTGTTACTGTAGCATTTGCATTGAGAAGTAATTCAGCCATAGGTCTTCCGACAATATTGCTTCTACCTATTACAACGGCATGCTTGCCTTCAATATTTATGTTGTACTCTTTTAACAAGCGCATAATTCCTAATGGTGTACAAGCACAAAAGCATTCTTGCCCTTGAACTAGTTTACCTACATTAACAGGGTTAAAACCATCTACATCTTTTTCTGGCGAAATAGTTTTAAATGCTTCTAAGATATTTAAATGAAATGGTATTGGACTTTGAAGTAAAATACCATTTATATCACAATTATTATTTAGTTGCTTTATTAAGGCAATTAAATCAGATTGTGTAATATTTGCATCTAAATGATGCTCTACGAAATTGATACCAAGTTCGTTACACATCTTTTGTTTTAAATTAACATATATGCTTGAGGCTACATCATTACCTATACGAATGACAGCAAGTGTTGGTTTTTTTTCAAATGATGCTACTTTTGCTTTCAATTCTTCTCTGCATTTTGCAGCAACGCTTTTACCATCAATTAATATCATAAAAATCATCTCCTAAAATAAGAATAATTGTAAAAGAATTATTATTCCAAATATTACTCTGTAAATAGCAAAAATCTTGAAGTCGTTTCTTTGCAGGTATTTAAGCAAAAACTTTATAACTAACAGTCCAACTATAAAGCTAGATAAAACACCTAATATAAACTCAAGCGAAAAAACAAATTCGTTAAGTTTGAAAATAGTTGCAGCAAGTACAATTGGAGCCGAAAGCATAAAAGAAAATTTTGCAGCAGCTTCTCTAGATATTCCCATACTTCTGGCAGTTGTCATAGTTACTCCTGAACGAGAAACACCTGGGATAAACGCAAGTGCCTGTGATAGACCTATTAAAAAAGTTTGTTTTAATGTTAATTTTTCATATGTTACGTTCGAAGGAGATTTCTTATCAACGAAATATAACAATATACCCATAACGATTAGAGCTATAGCTATTATGAAAGGCTTTTCTAGAACGTCTTCAAAAAATGTATCAAGCACAAATCCAATAATTCCACCTGGAATGGTAGCAAGTACAATATAAAAAAACATCGTTCCTTCAAAGTTTTTTTCTTTTTTTACAACAGACTTATATGCACCTTTCAATAAAGTTATCCAATCTTTAAAAAAGAAAATTCCAATCGCAAAGAGTGTGCCTGCATGCAATGCAACATCAAAAGCACCTATATCATCTATATTCCATAAAAGCCACGGAATTATTTTTAAATGTGCAGAGCTAGATATTGGCAGAAGTTCTGTAAGTCCTTGTATTACGCCCAAAAGAACTGCTTGCCAAACATTAATTGCCATAAATAAAAACGCCTCCTTTTAGTTTAATCTTTTGAATTATATTTATCCATGAAATTAAATTCAACTTCATCCTCGTTAATATCGTGAATTTTCATTTCCTCTCTTTCATATTCTTTTTTTACTTTTTCATCAATTGCTTTTTCAAGTTTCATCTGCGCCTGTGAAACCATATGTAGGCCAGTCAAATAGTCTTTAATATTTTTAAATAATGGCTCTGTTTCTGCTTTATATCTGAAAGATGGATCAATCTCAACAGCATATTCAATATTGTTTACAGCACCTATCTCATTTTCTTTTAGTATATTAATTTTTGCAATCTGATAATACGATTTTGCAGCAATTTCATGACTTTGAATAGATTCTTTAAAATATTTTTCAGCTTCGTCTAATTCGCCTTTTAATAAATATATCTGCCCCATACTAAAATATGCTTCATATAAATCTGGCTTTAGTAAAATAGCTTTTTTGTATGATTCAAGAGCATCATTAAAATCTCTAAGTTCTGTTCTAACTATTCCCAAACTATAATGAAGCTGATAATTATCAGGATTATACTTAATTGCGTCTTCATATACATGTATTGCCTCATCGTATTTGTTTTGTGCACATAGAACTAATGCCAAAAGCTCAGATGCAGGTGTATAATCAGGTTTAATTCTAAGAGCATTATCTAGTACCACCTGTGCATCAGCTTTTTTATTTAATTCATTAAAGATAATTCCTATCTCATAGTAAGACTTATAATCATTTCTATTTAATTCTACTGCTTTTGCAAATCGATCAAATGCTGTACGTCTATCGCCTATTGCGTTATATGCTCTTGCTATTTTTACAAAACTTTCACTGTTATGGGGATTCTTAGCAATAGCTTTTTTATATAATTCAATAGCAGCATTGTAGTCACCCTTACTAGCACGAAAATCTCCTAGCTTTATGTCAATAAGTTCACTTAGGTTGATTTTTAAATAATTAGTTGCAAAAATAAACGCGGGAATTATGATTGCAAAAATTAAGATGAAGAGTTGAATTATTTGATTAGGAAAAGCTCCTTTAAAAAGTGACAATATTTCAACAAGTATAGATATAATTTGAAAAGCTAACAATGGCAGATACAAGCTATTTTTAGTTTCAAAGTACTTTTTTGAAATAAAGCACAATAGTACGATGCATAAACAAATATATACGATTCTTTCTAATAACATTTCTTACTTCCTTTCAGTATATGTTCTAAAATCAACATATACTAATATATTTAGCGCGACTTAAATGCGAAAATATATCTTTTGTAACATCTGATATTAAATCTTTTCATATTTTGATATGTATTTATCAATACAAGATTGTATGCACTTTTTAGCAGCTTCAGCATTCTCGATTTTCTGAATAGCAGTATGTTTATTCTCTAAGAATTTATAAACTTCAAAAAAGTGAGAAATTTCTCTGACTAAGTGATGTGGTGTATCTGTAATATCTTTATATTCTGTAAGTGTAGGATCATTTGCCGGAATAGCAATAATCTTTTCATCTTGTTCATTATTATCAATCATGTTAAGTATTCCAATCGGATAACACTCGACTAATGTTAGAGGTAAGATTGACTCTTGACACAAGACAAGAACATCAAGCGGATCATTATCATCTGCATAAGTTCTAGGTATAAAGCCATAATTTGCAGGGTAATGAGTAGAAGTGTATAAAACCCTGTCTAGTATAAGTAAGCCAGTCTCCTTATCAAGTTCATATTTGTTTTTGCAGCCTTTTGAAATTTCAATTACAGCAGTGAATTTGTCAGGCGTTATTCTGCTTGGATTTATGTCATGCCAAATATTCATAGTACTCCTCCAAATAAGTTATTTACTGCTTAATTCTATACCAAATATATACGTTTTGCAACAAGAAAAAACATATTATCTTGTTTACAAAAGTCTCAAAATTATGTAATATATATGGTAGTTAATATATCTTATGAGGGGACTTTTAAATTATGAAAAAAATAACGGTAGATAAAAATAATATAACTGTAATCGAATGTATTATGTTGTCTTATAGCAGAGTACCAAAAAGCTCACTATATAAAGCTTTGCGTAAAAAGGATATAAGGGTTAATAGCGAGAAAATTTCTGAAAATATAACTGTATGTAAAGGGGATGAAATTTCTATATATTTAACAGATGACATACTTTATGGTATTCCTAAATTAAAATCGGAAAACATAGCATATGAAGATGAAAATATAATTGTTGTAAATAAACCTCAAAACATGATTGTTGTCAGTGACGGTGAAGATATTGGGTTGGATTATATGGTCTCAAATTACCTAGGGCATAATGTTTTTCCATGTCATAGATTAGATAGAAATACAAGTGGTTTAGTTATATTTGCAAAATCTAGTGAATCAGAAGAATACATGAACCAGATGATAAAAAATCGTGTAGTAAGAAAATTATATAGGTGTACAGTTTGCGGAAGGGTATTTCCAAATAGTGCAGAGTTAAAAGCATACTTATTCAAAGATAGCAAAGAAAACAAGGTTATAATAAGCAATGAAAAAAAGAAAGGATATGTTGAAATAATAACAAAATATGTATTGTTGGACTACAATAAAAAAGATGATACCTCTGTTCTTGAAGTCGAGCTTGTAACAGGTAGAACTCATCAGATAAGAGCACATCTGGCCTTCAATGGACATCCTATAGTAGGAGATGGAAAATATGGAAATAACAAAATAAATAAAAAATTTGGCGTCACATGGCAAATGCTAACGGCCTATAAAATCATATTTGATGATGCATATGGGAAGCTCTCATACTTAAAAGGTAAAAAAATAGTTTTACAATAATTTTATATGAAATCTTCCCAAACACCAGTACACGGGGGATTTTTTGAAAAGTTTAAAATCTCACTTTTGGTTGGATGTTTAAATTGTAATTTATATGCCCACAATGCTATTTGCACATTATTATCCCCTTTTCCATACTTTTGATCTCCTACAAGAGGATGATTTATATTTGAAAATTGTACACGTATTTGATGATGTCTTCCTGTTTCTAAAGCTATCTCAATAAAACTCATATTATTTTTTTCTGCTAATACTTTATATGATAGCCTTGCTAATTTAGCACCCTTTTTCTCATTAGAAACAACCATACTTTTGTTTAGAGCTTCATCTTTATATAAATAATTCTCTAAAGTTCCAACTTTATTTTCTAATGTTCCATGAACAATGGCAAGGTATCCTTTTGAAAATTCCTTTGTCCTAATCGATTCAGAAAGCCTGGATGCCGCTTTTGAAGTTCTAGCAAATACCATTATCCCTCCAACAGGCCTATCCAGTCTATGAACTAGACCCACATATACATTGCCTGGTTTGCTATATTTTTCTTTTATATATTTTTTTACAAGTGTAAGCATGTCCTCATCACTAGTTTTATCAGCTTGCGATGGAATATTGCATGGTTTCTCAACTACTATAATATGATTATCTTCATATAAGACATTTAGTTTCATAACAACTCTCCTATGTTATATTTGTTCAAATCTTCCAAAGATTCCACACGGTAAAACTATATCACTCTTTGTCATTGGTAACCCGATTTCCCCAGAAACAATTTTCCCTTTTTTCTTTATTGTCATCTTCAATATATTTCCCAAAATACTTGGTGCAAGACCGGTTGTATAAGAATTTATTAGGAAAAAAAGAGGTGCATCTGATAGTATATTAGTGCAAAGTTCAACTAATGTATATAGATTCTCCTCAATATTCCACACTTCTCCATTTGCCCCTCTACCGTAAGAAGGTGGATCCATAATAATAGCATCATATTTATTACCACGTCTTATTTCACGTTGAACAAATTTTATGACATCATCAACTATGAAGCGTACCGGCTTGTCTGCAAGGCCACTCGAAGCAAGATTTTCTTTTGCCCATGATGTCATGCCCTTCGATGAATCAACATGACAAACTTCTGCTCCTGCATAAGCACACGCAATGGATGCCGCACCAGTGTAAGCAAAAAGATTTAAAACTTTTATTTTTCGATTAGCGCCTTTTATTTTTGAAATCATAAAATCCCAATTTGCGGCTTGTTCTGGGAAAAGCCCTGTATGCTTAAATCCCATAGGTTTTAAGTTGAATGTTAAATTATGATAATTAATTTGCCATGACTTTGGAACTCGTTTTATGTATTCCCATTCTCCGCCACCTGTCTTGCTACGATGATAATGTGCATCTGCCTTTTTCCATAAAGCCGGGAAGTGCTTGTTTTTCCATATGATTTGAGGATCTGGTCTTATCAAAAAGACATCCCCCCACCTTTCTAATTTTTCTCCATCTGCCATATCTAATATCTCATAATCGGTCCACTTATCTGAGATAATCATATTTCTAACCTCCTAAACATATTTTGTACTGGTGATAAAAATGCTTGAATTATTATTATTTATGTTAATTGCTCTTTTATATTTACTATTGTTCAAAAATAAAATGAAAATTGGCATTATAAAAATAAAAAAACTCATTCCAATGAGTATAATATTATTTGTAATCATTGGCTTAATTATATTTTCTGAAGAAATGTATCTTACTGCTAAAGAGGCGTTCATGTTATGGGTAAATAATATAATCCCTTCTTTATTTCCATTTTTCATTTGTATAGAGCTCTTAAAAAGTACGCCTTTTATAAAAATAGTCGGACGCTTGCTAAATCCTATTATGCGACCTTTATTTAATGTGCCTGGCGCAGGCGCTATTGCAATTGCCCTTGGAATAACATCCGGATATCCTGTTGGGGCAAAACTTAGCGCAGAACTGTACGAAAGCGGTGATTGTACAAAAGAAGAAGCCGAAAGATTACTTTCATTTACAAACACCTCTGGCCCGTTATTTATAATAGGTGCTGTGGGAGTTGGCATGCTAGGAAATCAGCAAATAGGAATTTTACTATTGCTTACACATTTTTTAGGAAGCCTTACCGTAGGGCTTATATTCAGAAATTATAAGAATAATAAAAGTATTGTTTCCGTTAGCACAGCTAAGATTATACCACAAGATAAATCAAAAATAAATAGTACATTAACAGTAAATAATCTTGGTAAATATATGGGCGAGGCAATTCAAAAAAGTATTGAAAGTTTACTTATAATATGTGGGTATATTGTATTTTTTGCAATTATAAGCTCACTTGCAAAAAAAGTCGGAATAATTGATTTGATTTCAAAATTAATAGCTCCTATCTTTAAGGCACTTTCAATACCAAGAAATTTTAGAAGTTCAATTATTACAGGAATTATTGAAGTTACAAATGGAATCAAAATTCTTTCAAAGTCAATTACCACTTATGACATAGTTGGAATATCTATAGTCGCTTTCCTATTAGGATTTGGGGGAATTTCTGTATTTATGCAAACAGCAAGCATCACAGCTAAAACAAATTTATCACTAGTGCCATATATAATAGGAAAAATTTTTCACGGAAGTATATCTAGCCTTTATACATATTTAATTCTAAGATATACTAATTTCTTTTCAAATAAGTTAATTAATGCATTTAGCTATAGCAATACCACGCCTGCTATAATAAACGAGACTTCCAATATTTTAAGTGCGCTTTTAACTGTACTGCTAATAGGTATTGTGGTAAAGGCTATTACTTTTATATTAAAAAAAGCTATATCTACTAAAGAATATTTTAAAGAATGATCCTCTATATTATTTATTATTGTTTTTTATTGTAGTTTCATGTATTATAATGTTGTTGTGTGATATCGGATAAAGCTTGATTTTAAATATGTTTTTTTGATACTTTCATATAAAATAAAAAAGGAGGACTATTCTTGAAAAGAATTTTAATAAAGGTATTAATATCTATGCTAATAATTTTTTTAATCGTTGTGGCTATTTCAGAGATATATGAAATAGATGCTGAGAATGCAACAAACAATTATAACAATAATTACAGTGGCGATATGGCTGTTTCAGGTGAATGGACTGAAAGCGGAGATATTGAAAATGTCAAAGAAAACGAAGAGGAGCCTGTTAGTATTCTTCCGTATACTGTTCAGATTATAACTGAAAGCGGTGAAGAGTATTCAGCGAATATATCATTTAGCGAACCTTCAACATACAATAAAATTGAAGGAATCACGACTTTTAGAGGAAATAATTATAGAGACTCAGCTTTTTGTGGGGAACTTGAGTTGAAAGAAAGAACATTTACTAAGGTTTGGACAAAAGTAATTGGTAAAACAGATAATTGGACTGGCGTGGGTTGGAATGGTCAACCAGCAATAGTAAAGTGGGATGATTCTACAAAAAAACACATGAACATATATGATGAATTTAAACAGAAAAAAGATTTTGTAGAAGTTATATATGGGACATTAGATAGTCATGTTTATTTTTACGATTTAGAAACAGGTGCCGAAACAAGACCAAGTATAAAAGTCGAGAGTTCGATAAAAGGCAGTGTCACAATTGATCCTAGAGGCTACCCTCTTCTTTATGTTGGACAGGGTATTAATCAAGTAAGTGGTGAATCAGTTCGAATGGGATATCACATTTTTAGCTTAGTTGATGGCAAAGAACTTTTATTTATAAATGGTCGTGACAGGGATGCATATAGTGGTTGGGGAGCTTTCGACGGAAATCCGTTAATATATGCCGAAGAAGATCTATTAATATTACCGGCAGAAAATGGATTAATATACGTAGTAAAGCTAAATACAAATTATGATATTGAAAATGGTACAATCTCAATTAATCCTAATATTACAAAATATAAATGGACCGTAAATGGAAGAGCAGGTGGAATAGAGAATGCAATTGCTGCATATAAAAATTATGCGTATTTTGTTAATAATAATGGTGCTTTACAATGTCTTGATTTAAATACATTGACACCGCGTTGGAGTTATGATATGCAAGATGATTGTGACGCAACATGCGGCCTTGAAGAAGAAAACGGAAAGATCATGCTATACGCAGCCACAGAAGTAGATAGACGCAAAACAGACGCACCCGCATATGTAAGAAAGTTTAATGGCATGACGGGCGAAGTCTTGTGGGAATATTCGTGTAATTGCAAATATGATCCAAATGTAAATGGCGGAGTACTTTCCTCTCCTATCATTGGAAAAGGAAAAATTTCAAATCTTGTAATATATAATTTTTCAAAAGTGAATAATTTATTAGATGGTAAAATGGTTGCTTTGAATAAAGATGATGGTTCTGTTGTCTGGGAAAAAGATATGTCAAAATATTCATGGAGTTCGCCAGTTGCCATATATGATACATCTGGCGAAGCATATATTGTTTTTGGGAACTCAATTGGACAGCTTTTACTCATTGATGCCTTGACAGGTGAAACAATACATACATTAAATACTGGTGGTGGCAATATAGAAGGTTCGCCTGCTATATATAATGACATGATTGTAATAGGCACACGTGGAAAAAGGATTTACGGTATAAAAATAAACTAAATTTAAAAGCTTAGAAGTTTACTAAAATAGACTTCTAAGCTTTATTTGTTAGTGGATTATGGCATGACTTCTATTTTGTTTTCGGTCATGTTAATACGTAATAATACTTTTTTATTAGTTGTGTGTATTAACGGTTCATTTCCGTCTTCAAATAAATCTCCTGAAAAAGCATTTACAATTTCTTTGGATAAATTTAAAGTTGCATATACATATTTATCAACCATAATAATTTCATCTAATGAGCATTTAATATCTGTACCCTCAATATCAAGTGAAATCTCTCCCACTTTATTGTCGTTTAAATATACGCTAAGTAATCTGTCATTAAATTTAAAATTATAACATTGTAAAATACTTGTATCCGGCTCTTGCTGATATTCTTCATAAGTATTATTATCATGTTTCCAAACATAAAAATTCCCATTTAATGAAAAATACAAATCATTAGAATTTTCTTTTTGGAAAAATGATGGAGACTCTAATTCCGAAAGTGATGATGTTTTAGTTGCAACAAGAGACTCTTTCTCCAATCTTATGATATAACTAGATATTTTTGTATTATCCTTATCAGTAATAGACACTAACATATATATATACTCATCATTTGCAATAACTTGCGCTATGTTATAATATTCTCCTTCATATTGCTTCTCAAGCTCATAGAAATAGGTTATGGTATAATCTGCTTTATTGAACCCTACAAGAACAATAGTATTACGATTTGTAGGAGATGAATAATAAATCATTTCATTATCTTCGTACATTCTAGTAAAAACTGAATCTGTCAATTTATTATATGATTTAATTAGTGGTGAATCTTGGTATATTACTCCAGAGTACAAACAACCATTATATAAACAAATTGCTTCTGTATCGGTAATGTATTCTAAAGAACCATTGCAAAAGAATTTGTATTCTTTAAATTCTAGGTCATATATATAAGTATCACCATTATATGAAAAATATAAAAAATTGTTATATATGTGCATTCTTGGATCAAATGCCGTATTTGCACGCGAATATACTAATTCCACATCTTCTGATAATGAAGTACTGTCGACAGGGACACGCATTATAGCGTTACTATTAACAGATTGATAATATATATAATCACCATATTGAAGGATATGCGCATTATTATTGTATAGTTTACCAATGGCTACTTCATCAGGCTCATCAAGCTTATTAATATTGTGAATAATAATTACTGTTGAAAATATTGCTATCAACAGTAATATTGCTACTATTAATAATATATTTCTATTTATTTTCAAAATTACTCCTCCTTCTATTTTATATTTCAACAAAATTATATAAAAAAGAATTTATTATTTCAAGAAATAATACTCTATTAAGAAATATATTTAATTTTTATATGCATGTAAACTATTTATTTTTATTCCTAACTTAACAAACTTCTCTTCATACTCAGTAGGTATGTTCGGTATTGTAGTATCATTCCATAAATCGTTTGTAATATACTTTATGGTATATCCATTTTCCTTTAGCGATGCATAAGAAAATTCAAAGAATGAGATATTATCTGTTTTTTGAAAAATCTCTTTTCGATTTTCAAATATTTTTTCATATTTTTCTAGAAACGTAGAACTCGTTAATCGTCTTTTTTCATGTTTACTTTTTGGCCATGGATCAGAAAAATTTAAATATATTCTATGTATCTCTTTTTTAAAAATATTTTCAATATCTCTTGCATCGTATAATATTAATTTTAAATTTTTTAATTCAGGAATTGTATTAAGTTTACGAACAGCTTTAACCATTACGCTATCATATTTTTCAATACCAATAAAATTTGTGTTAGGATATTCTTTAGCCATGTTTATTATAAAGTTTCCCTTCCCCATGCCAATTTCAATATCAATTGGAAGATCATTACCAAAAATAGTATGCCACTTAGCTCTGTTTAGTGCTGGTTCTTCCACATAATATTTTGAAGATTTAATATCTTCAATGGCGTTTTTTATCTTCTTCAGTCTCATTTAATTCATCACTCCGTAAATCTAATTTCATTATCTTATAGGACAAATTTTTGCAAAAAGCAAACTGGCGTTCGGATTTTATGCAAACTATTTTGCTAATTTATATATTTTTTTTCTACAATTTGTGGACATCTGACACCAAAGTATTATATAATAAATTCCGTCGACAGTAAATCTATTGTCACAAAATTTTAATAGGAGGCTGATTTCAATGACGAAGAAAATTGCATTATTGATTTCTTTAGTTATGATTTTTGCTTTTTCATGTGTATTTGCTACTGATGATTTAGCTACTACTGATGTAGCTATTTCTGGAGAAGATGTATCTGGTGAGAACACAGAGATTGTAGACGCATCTGGAGATGATGTTGAAAACACTGAGACATCTGGTGAAGATGATGAGAATCTTGAAGCTGATGACACAGTTACATCTGGCGATAGCGTAGTGAGCGGAGACTCATCTACCGATGACACAGAAGAAGGCGGAAACAACACAATGGTTGGAGCAATCATAGCTATCGTTATAGTTATAGCAGTTGTTGCTATTGTGTATGTAATTCAAAAGAAATAATTACTATAAAAACTGGCTACTTAGGAAAATTAAGCATGCCAGTTTTTTTATGTCTAAAATAGATTACGTTTTACTCTTTATTATCATTATTTGTAGATTCTTCTTTCTTCTCTGTTTCTCTGCACCCGCATTCACATTCTCCATCTTTATAAAATTTGTATGAGTATGTGTGTCCATCAAAGATATCACCTAGCTTGTCAATTAAGTTAGGAACATAATCTAATAATTTGTCAAGGGCATTACAATGGTCAACAGGTATAAATTTAGGACACTTAGTGTCGCTGCTACCTTCAACAACTATAAAACCAACTGGAGTTATATTCACTCCTGCACCACTACCGCCACCAAATGGCAATCTATACATTATGTCTTCATCAGTTCCTTCACGCGAGTACTGATCCAACGTCTCACCGGTAAATTCGCTTCCTCCTGCAGCAAAACCAAATGTAACTTTAGATATTGGAATAATTACAGTTCCATTAATTGTTTCTATTGTCTCTCCAATAATTGTGTTAACATCTATCATTTCTTTTAGGTTGCTCATAGCAGAATCCATAAGACTTTCTATTGGATGATTTCCCATTATACTCTCTCCTATCATTATGAAATATTATGTTATTAATATTTCATAAAATTCGAAAAAATATTCATATTTTTAAATTTCAAAATCACTATAATCATATTATATGCGCTGATTATTATCTCTCCGTCGTGCTTTAAGCGAAAAAACGAAATCCTTATAGTTAGGAATAATTGAAAAGTGAAACCCTTTTTTATTTTTAATGACAGATGAATATATTGATGGAACGAGTATATTTAGAATCTCAATAACAAAAACGGTAAATGAAATAAAAGGAGTTCCCGCCACTATATTTATATTTAAGTTTTGTATTTCTACTATATTTAAAACATCTTGCATATCTTGAAAATTAAATTTTTTCTTTTTAATGACGCTCCTTTTAAGATTAGAATAAGGCTCGATTTTTTTTAATAATAATTTACCGCCAAAATTTTTATTAAATATTTGCATATTAATTTTCATATCTAAATTATTAACTTCTATTGAAAAGCGAATACGTATTTTTATAAGTAAAAGGAATAATAATATAATAAAAAATAATAAAAAAATAATAAGTGCTATCATAACACTTATTATTTCCAATATAAAGTTATATATACAATATTAGTCAAACACTTCTTGCATTCTAATTATAATAGCAGCAATCTCTGCACGTGTTGCAAAATCATTTGGTAATAAATTTATGCTACTTGTCAAAGAATCTTTCTCACCATGAATTATAGAATTTTGAACTGCCCAAATAAGTGGAGTCGTAGCATATTCAGACACATTCTCATGATCTCCATATTCTTCAATAGATGTATTTGATTCAATATTAGTATCAATCCCTTTAACCTTAGCATAATTATAAAGTATGGTGCATACTTGCTCGCGCGATATAAACTGATTAGGAGCAAACATACCATCGCCTACACCAGAAACAATTCCGATATTTGATGCCCAAGCAACAGCTTTATAAAACCAATCATCCTTCGATACGTCGTCAAAAATATTTAAATAATCTTCTAAATCATCATTTTCTCCACTCTCAATATTGTACAATACTTGTACAAGCATTCCTCTAGTCATTAGCTCATTTGGTGAAAAAGTTGTTGCCGAGGTTCCGTTAAAAATGCTCAAATTATATACTTCATTAACATATTCAAAATACCATGCATCTTCTAAAACATCAGTAAAAGGGAAAATTTTTTCTTCCGATGAATCAAGGTCATCATCATCAGTAGATGAAACATATCCTTCAATTTTCTTAAATCTCGCTTGTATCCTATGATTTTCTTTAACCCTTCTAAAAGTATATTCCGAAACAGCACCAACAGAATCACCATCTACTAAAACATCTGCTATTTCATAACCTTCGTTTGGAGTTATGTACACAGTAATACTCTTGGAATGTTCTACACGTATAGGATTCGGGGAAATAGTACCATTTCTCGAATATAATACGCTTATAACATGTGTAAGAACTCCAAAATTCGAAGAACTCGATTCTTCTTCAGGAAAAATATATGTCACTTCCAAATAATCGTCTTCATTAATTTGTGTTGTTGTCGCTAAGTTGCCATTTACCGTTGCGGTTGTATTTTCAGTATAACAATAGTCAAAATATGGCTTTAAAACTATAATAACTTTTTTCCTATTATCACTTGTAGTAGACCAAGAAATTTCATCAACATATGAATGTGAATTATTAGACAAAGTTACATCAGTATCTACATTATAAATAGATGAATATGCTGGATCTACATCACTAATCTCTACTTTTGAAATTTCCGTATCTGTCGCATATACCATATTTAGTTGCATAAGTAACAAAATTGCAATTACCACAAAATATTTAAAATGTTTCATTAATAATCATGTCCTTCCTGAATTTGATTTTCATTATATATCGTCTTCAGCAGACTGCTTATGTCTGACATACCCCTTTTCAATCCAAGTATTATAATCTAGGTCAAGTTTAAATAATAATTTCGGTTTAGAGCCAGCTCTATTTTTATCTACTACACAAGCATAATATTTTGTATTTAAGGTTTCCGGAGGTTCTAGATCTTTGTAATCAAGGGAATCTTCCTCCTCCGAATACTCATACTCATCATACGTTGTACTATTAATTTGTTTAATCAAACACAAATTATCTAATACTTCCTTTACTGTTCTACTACTTTGAATATCATTAATACTCATGTTTAAAGGCGTTGTTGCATTATCCAAAAGCTGTAAAGTTGACCCAATAAATAAACCAAAGCTTTGTGCTAAAGTTGAAAGTACAGTAGCTGTTTTCTTTACCTCATCACCATCACCTATATGCTCAATATCCGTTTTTAATGTATCATAAAATATATATTCAATTCCTTCTTTATAATAATAATCAAGGATGATATTTCTAAGCTCATCATTTGTATGATCAGACGTATGAACAAAGAAAATACTAGATTCTTTTTGAGAAGAAAGCCACTCAGTTGCAGCAATAGTTTTATTAAATTCAGAAGAAAACTCACTTAGCCTCTTTATAAATTCTTCACTAGTTTCGTCTTCCTTTTTTAAAATAAAACCTTGTTCATCAAGCTCCACTTCCTTATCTTTGTCTGGTCTAAATTTGAGTGCAAGCAACTCGGCTTCTCTTTTATGCAAATCCTGATTATGAAGTTTCTGTATGTATGGAGAATTGATTATAGTAGTAATCAAGCAAAGTTTCATTTTGTCTTCTGTCATCTCGTTTGATATAAGTAAGACCTTTTTCTTTTCAACATATGCAAGATATGCAACAAGATTAATTACAAATCTACTTTTACCAGCATTAGAAGGCATAGCAAAAGAAACAGTTTCAGCTTTTCTAAATCCTTTAAACGTTTTTGTCATTATAGGGAAAGGAGTAGGTATACCTGTTTTTAAGTTATTATCTCCCTCTAATAAAAATTCGGTAACATCTTCATTTAATACACTTTCTCTAATACTACTAGTAAAACTGATTTGGTTTAATGAATTGATTATCTCATCAATTCCCATTTCATTATACCTAGCATATTTTTTAATATCAGTTACTTTCTTTTGAATTGTCTTAGTAGGCGCGTTTGCATACCCCATCTTAAGTAAAAATAACTTTCTTATTTCATAATATGCTTGCTCAATAGTGTATCCAGATTCAATAGCATACTTTTTGCAAGTATCCATATATGTTTCAGTTTTTTCAGTAATTTTAGGAAACGAATAATTTCTCTTAGCTGCTTCAGATGCGTATTGTTGTCCTTCCCTAAATAAAACTAATTTATAAATATCTAGCATCCAAGGGACAGAAAACCTTGCTTCTTCATATTCTAAGTAAAACATGCTAATACCCTTTGGATTTATTAATAACAGCCCAACGTATATAGCTTCTAACTTTTCATTCGTTAACACTGCTGGATATTTAATATCTTCATTCTTTGCTCCACCTTCATAAGCCACTAGTTCCTCACTCCTATTTTTCTTTAGATTATACTTCTATAAATATATTATTGATTTTATGTACTTTTGTCAAGCAATCTAGAGTGTTAACAATTATTTCTCACTATGGAAAAAATTATAAATTTTTAGCGCAGTTTTTTTATCTATTCCATCTATAGATGCCAGTTTAGTAATATCAGCTTTTTTAATATTTTCAATTGACTTAAATTCTTTTAGCAATAACGCCTTCTTCTTTTCTCCTACCCCATCAATTTCATCAAGTACAGATTTTTTAATACGAATGTTTCTAAGTTTTCTGTGATACTCAATTGCTGTTTTATGTACTTCATCTTGAATGAAAGTTATAAAATTCATTATTTCAGCATCAGATATTTTATATTCATTTCCATCTACATCTATAATTCCTCGCGTCTTATGTTTATCATTTTTTACTAAACCAAAAACAGGAATATTAAGAGAATATTTATCAATGACACTCTTGGCAACCCTAGCTTGATTTATCCCTCCATCAACTAATATTAAATCTGGGGTATCATTAAATGGATTTTTCTCGAATGCGTCTGTACAGTATTTTAGACGTCTATCAAGTGCTTCTTCCAACGCTAATACATCATTTTGATTATTAAGAGTTTTGATTTTTACTCGTCTATATTTGCTTCTTTGAGGTTTTCCATTTTCAAAAACAATAATTCCTGCTACCATGTCTGTGCCAGAAATATTTGAAATATCGTAACTTTCAATCTTTAAAGGAAGTTTTTCTAGCTCAAGTAAATTTTTCAACTTTGTTATAACATTCTCTCTTTTAGAAATATCAGTTTTGTTTTGGAGCGCAATAAGAGCGTTCTTCTCTGCCATCTCAATGAATCGCATTTTTTCTCCCTTTACAGGTATCTTAAATTCCACATTTTTGCCATCATTTAGAATAACTAATCTTTGCCTTAACAATTCCATGTCATCAAACTCATATTTAAAAATAATTTTAGATGGAATATTTTCTTCATTATAAAATTGTTTTATAAAATCACAGACTATTTCCAATTCGCTCACGTCATTAACTTCATTAAAAATAAAATTCTCTCCTGCAATCATCTTACCTGAACGTATTCTGAAAACTTCTAAAGAAGCTTTATCAAGCATCTTCACGACTCCTATAACATCAATATTATTTTCATTCCAATTATCAATTTTTTGCTTTTGCGAAAGATTTAAAATATTGTACTTCTTATCTCTTAATTCAGCAGCTCTTTCATAATTTAGCAGTTGAGCTTCGCGCTCAATTTCCGCGTCTAGCATAGAGATAACGTCATTAACTTTTCCATCTAAAAAAAGCATTATCTTTTTTATAACTTCAGCATATTCTTCTTTTGTAATGTTTCCTGCACAGATTCCCGGACAGCGTTTAATGTGGTAATTAAGACACGGTGATTCTTTTTTATTAAAATCAAAAATCTTTCTACAATGCTTAAGCATAAAAGTCTGATTTAAAAAGTCAACAATATCTTTTACTGCAAATGCATTAGTGTATGGACCATAATACTTTGCTCCATCATTTAGCTTTTTTCTTGTAACTCTGAGTGTTGGGAAATCTTCATTTAAAGTTAGTTTTATATAAGGATACATTTTATCGTCTTTAAGCAAGACATTATATTTAGGTCTATGCAATTTTATTAAATTACATTCCAATATAAGAGCTTCCAATTCCGAATCAACAACAATATATTCAAAATGATCTATAAGAGAAACCATCTTTTCTATTCTGGCAGACTTATTATTTTTTTGAAAATATTGACGAACTCTATTTTTTAAAACAACAGCTTTACCAACATATAAAATATTATCATCTTTATCTTTCATAATATAAACGCCAGGCTTTTCTGGCAATTTACTCAATTCCTCTTTTATATTAAACATTTGAAACACCTCATACTAAGATTCTATAATGATTATATCATACATTAATATATATAACATAATCTATTTATAAAAGAAGCATTTAGATATGCAAAAAGAAGTGCCGACACTACGACACTTCTCTATGTTTGAAGTAAGATTCAATTTATATATACTCCTATACAACCTTACTCTTCTGTTTTCTCTGTAGGATTATTTTTTGCATTCTCAAGTTCTTCGAAATACTTGTCGAATATAGCCTTTTCCATCATTGCTCTTGTTTCAGCATTAATTGGATGAGCTATATCATCCCACTTTCCTGTTTTTGGATTTCTGTCACTTGGCATTGCAACAGTATATAATTTGTCATCAATAACTATTGCATCTGGTGCAAGTGGAGTCACCCCGTCTTTTGTGTACTCTCCAGTAGGTAATTTTGTAACAGGCTTTGTAATAATCTTAGCACGCTTTACAACGAAAGCAGAGTCGAAAGTTATTGAAACATAGGCTCTTACGTTACCTGGATAATCTCTTAAACTTACCTTTACTTCTGTGATTTGCATTATACGCACGTCCTTTCTATTTGTGTTGTAATAAGTTGGCAATTCAATACACCAACTAAGTCTAATATTACTACATTTATCTTTAAAATCCTGCTTATTTTTTCAAAAAAGTGCAATTAAATTGAAGACTATTTTAATATTATGTAAATCATGTTCTTGTGCAATATCAATAAAAATTCTTCTCAAACAATAGATTATTTCTTTTAATATGAATATAATTTTATATATAATATTTTTTGATATTATTATAATAATATGCTAAGATTTGTATTATAATAATTCAAGTATACTGTGTATATGGAGGTAAAAAATGATAAATATAGATTTAAGTATAAAAAAGAAAATACATATGATTGGTATCGGTGGCGTTAGCATGAGTGGAATAGCAGAAATCTTATTAAGAATGGGATTTAAAGTATCTGGTTCTGATATTAATAAAAGCCCTGTAACTAATCAACTAGAAAATCAAGGCGTACGTGTCATAATAGGTCACTTCCCTGAAAACGTTCATGATGCAGATATCGTCGTGTATACTGCTGCAATTAAGGAAGATAACCCAGAGATTATGGAAGCTAAAGCACTTAATAAGATATTAGTAGAACGTTCGGATTTTATGGGAAATATAACTAAACTATACAAAGATACAATCGCTGTGAGCGGAACTCATGGTAAAACTACCACTACTGGAATGATTTCATCTATATTTATTAATGCAGGGAAATCGCCTACAGTTCAGCTTGGAGCTAACCTGCCTATACTAAATAATACTAACTATACAGTTGGTACAAGTAGTATTTTTATAGTAGAAGCTTGTGAGTACGTTAGAAGTTTTTTAAAGTTCTTTCCAAAAGTAGCGATTGTATTAAATATAGAGGAAGATCACCTAGATTATTATAAAGATATAGACGACATAACTGGTGCCTTTGACGCCTTTTTAGATATACCAGGAAAAGACGGAATGTTAGTAGTAAACGCCGATGATGATAGATGTATGAAAATATTAAATAATCACGAAGGCCATAAAATTACATTTGGGATAAATAACAAAGAAGCAACCTGGAGAGCTACTCAAGTGTTTCTTGCAGAAAATAAATGTTATGCTTTTGAGGCGACTAATAAAGACACTAATGAGTCAATTTTTGTAACTTTAAATGTATATGGTTATCATAATATTTATAATGCACTTGCAGCCGTTGCAGTGGCACGTGCTTATGACATCTCTTTAAATGATATAAAAGAAGCATTGGCTAATTTTAGAGGAACTAGTAGAAGGTTTGAATATATAGGAACATATAAAGGAATTAGCATATTTGATGATTACGCACATCATCCAACTGAAATTAGAGCAACAATAAAATCTGCACTTAATTTAAACTATAAAAATTTATGGATAGTATTTCAACCACACACATATACTAGAACATATGCATTATTTGATGAATTTGCCACGGCTTTCGAAGGAGCAACAAAAGTAATTTTAACAGACATTTATGCTGCACGTGAAAAAGATACTGGACTTGTTTCTGCAAAAGACTTAGCAGATAAAATAAATGAGCATTCAAAGAATTGCGTATATATACCTTCTTTTGATGAAATTGAAAGTTACCTAAAAGAAAACATGAAAGCAGAAGATGTTCTACTTACCATTGGCGCTGGCAACATAACGGACTTAGGCAGAAATCTAGTTAAATAACTTTCTCACTAAATATTTAAACGAAGCTTTTATGCAAGACCAAGAAATCAATTATCCTTGGCATTGCTAAAAGCTCCGTTTTTTTATTTCACAGGAAAGTAATTAAAAATTAACAAATTATGTTGCCAAATACTTTCCGTATAAAACAACAAAAATTCCATATTTAAAGTCGAGCTTTGCTCGAGATATGAAAATCAAAAATCTTTGATTTTTTAGATTTTCATTTTTGTTCTATATAATTTAGTATTGTGGAATTTTTCTTTTGGCATCAAGTTGAGCAAGCATCTCTTCGTTTTCAAGTGCTTTTCCTGTCCCTAATGCAACGCAAGAAACAGATTCCTCTGCAATCATAACATTTATCTTTGTTTTTTCTTGTATAAGTTTATCAAGTCCATGAACTAAGCATCCTCCACCTGTCATATATATTCCCCTATCGCTTATATCGGCTGCAAGCTCTGGAGGCGTTCTTTCAAGAACAGAAACGACAGCTTCAATTACTTGTGATACCGGCTCTCTAAGGGCTTCCAAAATATCATCTGAATTTACATTAATATTTACTGGTAATCCGCTTCCAAGATGTCTTCCTCGAACTTGCATTTCAAGCCTCTGCATTCTAGGGTATACACAACCAATATTTATTTTCAAGTCTTCAGCTGTTCTATCGCCTATTATGACATTATATTTCTTTTTTATGTATTTAATTATATATTCATCAAATTTATTTCCTGCAACCTTAATTGACGTACTAACTACAGCACCACCTAATGAAATTACAGCAATATCAGTAGTTCCGCCTCCCATATCTACTACCATACTTCCACATGCTTTATTTATATCAATCCCTGCGCCAATAGCAGCCGCAATCGGTTCTTCAATTAAATATACCTTTTTGGCGCCGGCTTGAGTAGCAGCATCAATTACAGCTTTTTTCTCAACTTCAGTAACGCCCGAAGGCACACAAACCATTATTGTTGGTGCAATAATAAACCTACCGCAAACTTTTCTTATAAAGTATTTTAGCATTTTTTCAGTCACAGAATAATCAGAAATAACGCCATCTTTTAGTGGCCTTATAGCAACTATATTTCCAGGAGTTTTTCCTAGCATTCTTCTAGCTTCCTCTCCCACTGAAACTGCTTCTCCAGTATTTCTATCTATAGCTACAACTGATGGTTCTCTTAACACAATACCTTTCCCTCTGACATGGACAAGCACAGTAGCTGTACCTAAATCTATTCCTATCGCTTGGCCAAAACCGAACATCAGCATCACTCACTTTCTATTACTTTTTATACTTTGTTACGTACACATTACGATTATGTTACAATTATATTACATCGAATTATAAATATCAAACTATTTTTTTAAATTGGTACATTAATTGTTTTTCCCATCTTAAAAGAATAAATATATGAACTGCTAACATGCTTATTTGTTGCACTTTCAAGAGCCTTCTTATAATACATTAATTGATTTTTATATCTACTGATAAACTCATTCTCATCAGAAATATTATCGCTTTTATAATCTACCATAATTATGTTATCTGAGTTTTCACAATATAGGTCAATTATACCTTGAACCATAATCTCATCATCAAGGGAGTCATTCTCATCTTTAAAAACACTCTTTGCTAGAATATTCATGTTAAATGGAACTTCTTTGCATATTTTATCACTTGTTTTTATTAATTGATATAGCTCACTATCTAAAAATTTTTGAATATCTTTTTCTAGCTTTTCCTTAAGCTTTATATCCTCAACGTCTATTAAAATCTCATCAATATTAGGTGCCTTAAGATTTAAGCGTTCCATTTTGCTATGAAGTATACTTCCGTATTCTGCACCACGATGGCTTATAGCATCATCAATAAATGTTGGAGTTTCAATATTTTGCACTTTTGTAACTTGAGTTAAATCTTCAATATTGTTTAATCGCTTAAGCTCACTAACAGAAAGCTTCGCCGGTATTCTTGTTGAAAGTGAATACTTGTATTTCCAGCTAAATCTTTGATTCACAAAATCATAATCTTCTTTGCTGTAAGTACTATCTAAATTATGTGATATGCTCTCATTAGCTATATTGTCACTATTGTTTATTTTTAAAACATCATCATATGTCCATTCACGTATATTCCAATTATTATCTGTAGAAAAAGCAACACGCAAAATCCAATCTGCAAACGAAGTAGCTGCGCATACAGCATATTCAGTTATTTTTGAAGAATAAGAATCTATTTTCTTTTTCATATTTGGTGTAAGTGCGGTAATTATAAGCTTCTCTTTCGCACGCGTTAATGCAACATATAATATTCGCATCTCCTCTGCTTTCATCTCTTTTTCGCATTTAAGTTTAATGGCAAGCTTTGGTATACTTGCATATGAGATTCTTTTATTAATATCAATAACATCAAATCCTATTCCCATGTCTTGATGTAAAACTACTTTTTCGTTTAAATCTCGCTTATTAAATGGTCTCGCAATCCCAGCTAAAAATACTATTGGAAATTCAAGTCCTTTACTTTTATGAATGCTCATAATTCTAACCACATCATCATTTTCTGAGAGCTCACTCGGAGGATCAAAGTCTCCAGATGAAGCTTTTACGTTTTCCATAAATGTTAGAAAACTATATAGACCTTTATAAGATGATTCTGCAAATTCAGTAGCTTTCTTTAAAAGAAGTTTTAAATTATTCTGTCTAGCTTCTCCATTTGGTAATAAAGAAACATAATAATAATATTTTGTGTCCTCATACAAGAAAGATATAAAATCATCAAGTGAAAAATATCTTGACTTTTCTCTCCATTCAGACAGCTTATATATAAAATCTTCTGCTTTTTTGTTTCCTTGAGTTGCGGCACTCATAATAGCCTCATAATAATTAGATTTTGGGTTATACATACGTATTTTAGATAACTCATTCATATCAAAATTAAAAATTGGCGAGCGCAAAATTGCTACTAAAGGAATATCTTGATATGGATTATCAATAATTTTAAGCAATGATATAATAATATTAACTTCTAAGCTTTCGAAATAACCAGATCGAGTATCCGAAAATGTAGGTATATTTCTATTTGTTAATTCATTAAAAAATACATCAGAATAATTTTTAGTAGCTCTTAAAAGAATTACTATGTCAGAATATTTTGCTTTTCGCTTTTGATTAGTTGCCTTATCATATACTTCATAGTTGCCAACTAACTCTTCTATTCTTTTTGCAATGACACGCGCTTCGAGCTGTGGTTTTTCTTCAATATCATCATCAATAATATTAGCTATCTCTTCTTCATGATTTTTTTCAATTATATGAAGCTCAAGCGGCTCCCCTGTATAATTGTATGATGTCGCACCAAATTTTAAAAATTCATCTTCATTATAATCAATCTCGCCTGATTCTTTTGTCATTATATTTTTAAAAATAAAATTGACAATGTCGATAATGTTTTCATTGCTTCTAAAATTTTTAAACAATAGAATCTTATTTTCTTCACTATGGTTAGTAACCGAATTATCATACAAACTATATATACTGTATTTATTCATAAATAATTCTGGACGTGCTTGCCTAAATTTGTATATGCTCTGCTTTACATCACCAACCATAAATAAATTTGTATTAGTTATTTTAGTTAATATACTTTCTTGAATTAAATTACTATCTTGATATTCGTCAATTAAAATTTCTTCATATTTTCTTTTATAATCTTCAACTACATCTTCATTATCTTCAAATAGCTTTAGGCAAAGGTGTTCAATGTCACTAAAATCTAATATATTTCTTTCATATTTTTTCTCTTTAAATTTTTCATCAAACAAAGAAACAATTTTATAAATCGTTTTTGCATGCAAATATATTTTTTTTATATCTTCCATATTTTCAACAGAAGATGAAATAAAAACTTCGTCTCGTAAATACTTTTCAACTAACGCTTTCATTTTTTCTCGAACTGATTTCACATATTCTTTAGTTTCATCATCCAACATAGGTGCACGCTTAAGCGAGCTAAATTTTAAGTTTTGAAAAGCTTTGTAATAATCATCCCAAGTGTAGTTATTTTTTATAAGAGATGACAAGAGAAATAAATCGTCTTGTATAGTCAAATAGTAATTATGTGCAGTAACGTCATTGGCAAGTTCATCAGATACATTTTGTAACTCCTCAATAATTTCTTTAACTACTTGTCGTGTGTAAGAAATTAAATTTTTCCCCCATAATGTATTTGAAAAATCAATTTCAGTTGTATTATAAATTTCACATTTCTCATAAAGCCATTTTAGTGGATATGGTGAACTTTGAATAAATCTATGTATATATAAAATTAAATTAATTAGGCTATCATCAGATTTATTTGAAGAGAATGCCTCTAATATTTCAATTACATTATCATCATCTGATTCATACAATTCTTCTAGTAGTTCATCTATTGACTCCATTTTTATAAGCTCTAGTTCTGTATTATCGGCAATTTTAAAATTTGGATCAATATCTAATTTATAAAAATAATCTTTAATTGCCTTTTTACAAAATGCATCTATTGTCATGATACTAGCTCTATTTAAATATAGTATTTGTTTTTGCAAAGAACTATTATTATTAACTTCATCATATAATTTTGCGCGTATTCGCTCTTTCATTTCACTAGCAGCTGCGTTCGTAAAAGTAACTATAAGCATTTTATCAATATCTATATTATCATTAATGATCTTTTTAATTATTCGTTCGACCAGTACCGCTGTTTTTCCGCTACCAGCACCAGCGGCAACTAAAGTCTTCGAATTACGGATATCTATTGCGTTTTGCTGTTCGAGAGTCCATTTTACATCTGGCATTTTATTTTTTGATGTTAGTCACTTCTAACACCTTCTCCTTTCTCTAAAAATTAAAACAACTTTATTTGCTCATATATCTCATCATTTTTCATTTCCTTTATATTTCTACATCTATTACCAAATTCTTTATCAAAATTGCAAATCTCTTTATAATCACAATAAGAACATGGCGAAAGATTCTTCGCATGAATTGGCTCGTTTTTAATATTACCTTTTAAAATTTCTTCGCCAAATTGTTTTAACAAATGTTTAGTATGTGCACATAGCTTCTTTAATTCCTCGCTTGTGGCAGTAGGCATCTTCCCATACGATCCATCTCTTCTTAAAGATAAGTTTAAGTTGCTTGATTCATTAATAAAGCTTGTATCCATTGCAGCAACTAACTTTGCATCGGCTAGAATAATACCATTCATCTTAAGTTTATTAGTAATCTCTTTTTCAATATCTTGAACAGATATATCCTTTTTAGTTCGTATAATAGGATCATCTAATTTTAGGTATAGCGCTCCTCCAGGTATAACATCATCTTTAGAAACAACATCTAGATATGTAATTAGCTGTAGCTGTATGCCGTAATATATATTAGAAATTTTTATTTCTTTATTTGAAGATTTGTAGTCTATAATTCTTATATATTTTCCATCTTCTGTTTTTGCTATATCTACCCTATCTATTTTTCCTGTTAGCAAAATTTCTTTTCCATCATCAAGCTCTATTCTTATTGGCGGATATTTTTCGTCCGTGCCGAAAGACATCTCGGTTTTAGCAACATCAAATTTGCTATTTTTTATATGAAGAGCTATTACCCAAACAATACGTTTTACAACTCTCTTTAATTTTACACTGAGATATTTCATTCTACTATTACTTGTAAAAATATTATATTTAAAGTTTATAATCAATTCATCAACTATCTTTGAAACAATCTTATCAGCTTCTTCCTTTTCAATGCTTCTAAAGCTCATATTATTTTCGTCTAAATATTTAGAAAACTTATCTAATATATCGTGCATAAAAATTCCTATATCTGGCGTTTCTAATTTAAATATTTTTCTCTCTTTAAGCTTTATTCCATATTTTAGATAAAACATAAACGGACATAATGAAAAAGTCTCCATCTTTGATACACTTGACCTTAAAGTGTTGCCATATAAAGCATTTGCCGTATTAGGCAAAATATAGTTAGTAGCGTTATTAAATGATAGAGCGCTTTGTATTAATGATAAATAGTAAGGAATATTCTCTTTATACCATTTATATAATGAACCCCACTTTGCATTATTTTCTTCTTTTATATTTAAAGCTAAATGTGAGAATGATGCACTTGCAGTATTTATAAGTTGATCAAAATTAAACTGATTTCTTAATAAATCCTTTTCAACAATATTTGGAAATATTTTTTTTAGTTGATTAATTATAGATGAGGGCCTAAGTGTTGAACCATCATTATTAGAAATAGGATATGATAAATGAAGCTCAGTTGTGGGAGTTGTAAGCGTTTTGTAAATATTAAAATTTTCTTCTAACAACATCATTTTAGTATCTTTTGCAACCTCTATTTCTTCATCTAACAATATGTTTCTATCTTCATCATTCAAAAATCCTTCATCATTATACTGCATAGGAAAAACACCATCATTGACTCCTATAACATATAGAATTTCAACATTTGAATTTCTAGAACGAGATATATCGCTAATAGTAACTTGGTCTTTATTCGTTGGAATAAGCCCTATTTCCTGAACTGAGACTCCTTCTTTAAGAATGGCTTTAAATTTTTCAAATGACATATATTCCTCTCCAAAAGTGTACACCAATTCATCTAATAGTTTAACAAAAATATTCCACACTTGTATGTAAGAATTCGCATATATCTGCTCTACGCTTAAAATAGAATCTTTTTCTTTTATCTTATTTAACAAGTTTTGAATATTATCTTTGACATTTAATTCAACAAGAAAATTGTATAACGCTAGAGAAATTTCTTTAGCAGTTTTCTTTGATGGCAAAGAATTTTTAAATGATATAATAGGTGTTACTACCATTTCGCGTATAACATTTATTTTATCATTTACTTCTGGCTCGTCATATTCCCATCTTTCATTCCACTTTTTGCCTTTAATACCATATTTCAAAACATAATTTTCTAATAAATCTATATCATTGCAGTCTTCTATATTCGTAAGTCCTGTTTTTAGATAATTAAAAACTAAATTAGTTTCAAAGCCTTTAGAGCAAATATCTAAAAAAGCTAGAACTAAAGAAACTAGAGGCTGTGTAGAAAGTTCCGTTTTTGAATCAACAAAATACGGAATATTATATCTTTCAAAAATCATCTTAAAAATTGCTCTATAGTTTTCGATACTTCTACTTGCGACTAAAATATCTTTAAACCTATAATTCTCATCACGCACTTTATGCAAAATGTTTATTGCTACATTCTCTATTTCATCATACAAATTTTGAACTACTGTAATATCAACATTTGCGGTAGGAGCATCATATTTTGTAGAAGGAAACACATTAAAGTTTTTTTCCAAATGAAAAAGCTCAGGACTTTTAAAACGTTTTATATCTTCTAAATATATTTTTTCTATATTAGCAAACCTTTTTAGTTTCTTTATTGCCTTTTCATTAAGTAAAAATAGTTCTCCATTCTCCTTATCAGCTGAAATAGAAATAGTTACATCTGCCCTATTATTTAACACTCTAATAAGTTCCAATTCTTGTGGCGTAAAACCGTCAAAACCATCAATCCATATTTTTGCATTGTCTAATAACTTAGATTTTTTTGCGTACTCCAACACCTTTTTTAAATCATCATCTGAATCGTCAAATTTGTCTTTAATTCTTTTTTCATATTCGGAATAGATAATATATAGTTCTTGTAATTTAGTGCCTAATTGACGATTCTGAGGTGTTATAGAAAGCAATGTCTCTGGCAAAATATTATATCTTTTAAATTCAGAAATCAGGTCACACACCGTTTTTACTAGCCCCGGTTTCTTATTTGCACCTTTCAGTAGAACTAAATCTCTATCTAAATCACTCATGATTGCATATACAAGCATAGCTTTACCAGCTTTTGTAATAGGCTTTTGCTTATACGAAAATTCATTATATATTCTATGACATAAGCGTTTAAAAGATAATACTTGTACCTCTAATACACAATCTTTATCAAGTATTTCGGCGATATTGTATTCTGCGGTAAGTGAAAATTGTTCTGGGACCATATAAAGTAGAGGCCCATCATAAGCCTCTCCTAAACATTTCTTTATTTCATTCATACAATAATAACTCTTACCAGATCCACTTCTTCCTAAAACTAATTTCATGTATATCACCTTTAAATTTTATTTTTATTAAACATTAGTAATTTCAGATTCTTCATTTACTTTATTTTCATCAGTAACGACATTTTCAGTTTCATCATTTAGTACGTCTTTTATTTGCGGAAGTTCAGGCAAATCTTTTATAGATTCATACCCAAACATTTTTAAAAATTCATTAGATGTTTTATACATCATTGGTCTACCTGGAGCATTTAATCTTCCTGCTTCCTCCACCAAATTATATTCTATTAACTTATTTAGTGCACTATCAGAAGATACGCCTCTGACTTTTTCAATTTCTGCTCTAGTATAGCCGGGGATTATACGCAATAATTGATAATACTTCTAACGCAGCCTGCGAAAGAGTTGGCTTAGCTCTATTGTCCAACATTGTGCATATGTATGAATAAAATTTTTCAAGTGTCGCCAATTGATAAGTATCATTTGCTTTAATTAATTGAATTCCGCTTTTCGTATCAACAAGCTTTTGTTTTAACTCTTCTAATGCTTCTTTAACTTCCGCAGTCTCTATGTTTAAAACATCAGCAATCATATTTGGAGAAGCAGCTTTGCCATATGCAAATAAAAGCGCTTCAACAGCTTGTACTAGTTCTTCTTTATCCACGTTTTTTCCTCCTAATTATTTATGTTTATTTAGTCTTTGTCTTAATGATTCAAAAATAATTATTCCACCCGAAACACTAGCATTAAGAGATGTTATTTTTCCCATCATAGGAATTTTTACCATAAAATCACAGTTCTTCTTTGTGAGAGTGCTTATTCCTTTACCCTCACTTCCTACAACAATTGCAATAGGACCCGTAAGGTCTTGCTCATAATATAATTTATCTGCATTTCCATCTGTACCAACTATCCATACGCCTCTGTCTTTTAGATCTCTAATAGTTTCATTAATATTATTTACTCTCGCAACAGGTACATACTCAAGGGCACCAACAGCCGTTTTCGAAACAACTTCAGTTATACCAACTGCTCGTCTTTTAGGAATAATTATGCCATGACATCCAGCACATTCCGCAGTTCTAATTAATGCTCCCAGGTTATGTGGATCTTCAATTTCTTCTGCTATTATTATAAATGGATCTTCTGATTTATTCTTGGCTAAATCGAAGATATCATCTATACTCTTATACTCAACCGGCGAAACAAGAGCTATAACACCTTGATGGTGTTTGCTTTCAGACATTGAATCTAATTTGCTTTTATCAACCTCTACAATCAAATTATTACTCTTTTTCGCAAGCTTTATAATTTCATTTATTGTTCCTTGTCTTTCTCCCTTTAGAACATATATTTTATTAATAGGCCTGTTTGTTTTTAAAAGTTCAATTACCGCATTTCTTCCCTCGACTCTAAATTCATCCATCAATTTATTTCCTTTCATAAATTATTTTTGCTCAATATTGATTCAACTATATAAGACGCAATTATGATAGACATACCAAAAGAATAATTTAAGTCTATCATTCTTTCTTTCTCGAATCTATTACATAAATATTGCTTTCCAGCTAATTTCATATATTTATTATGACTAGTTTTTATATAATTTTTTAATGATGTATCTTTGATTTTTTCTAGATTGTAATCAATAAAATTAATTACATTTTCTCTAACAACATCTAACTCATATGCTCTTAATTGATTTTGAAATCTTTGCTCATAAAGTATATGGTAATAGTTTGTTAGATGTGGCTGACCATTTATGTCATTATGTGCCTTACAAAAAAAATCCGCCGTATAATGTAAAACAGTTCCTAGTTCTCTTGCAAACGATCTTGACTCAATTCCATATCTTCCATCTGTTAATTTAATTAATAAGTTTACATTTTTACACATCTCATTTAAAGATTTATTTATATAATGCGGATGTTTCGAGAATAACACTGAAATATCTGGTTTTATACTCCCATATATTATGTTATATTTTTTTAAATTTACGTTATACATTAATTTAATGTGCTCTACAATTTTTTTAGCATAAATTGCATGTGTAACTGACATCAATACATATCGCTCCTAATCATCATCCAGCTTAAGTACTGATAAAAAGGCTTCTTGCGGGACATCAACAGTTCCTAATTGTCTCATCTTCTTTTTCCCTTCTTTTTGCTTTTCAAGTAATTTCTTTTTACGTGTAATATCTCCACCATAACATTTTGCAAGTACGTCTTTTCTCATAGCTGATATCGTTTCACGTGCGATTACTTTTCCTCCTATTGCAGCCTGTATTGGTATTTCAAACATTTGTCTAGGTATTGTGTTTTTTAATTTCTCCGCCATTTTTCTTCCTCGCGCATAAGCCTTATCCTTGTGCACAATTAAAGAAAATGCATCTATCAAATCGCCATTTAATAATATATCTAATTTAACCAAATCGGATTCTTTGTATCCAATAATTTCATAATCGAATGAAGCATATCCTTTAGTCCTCGACTTTAGCGCATCAAAAAAGTCATATATAATCTCATTCAAAGGAATCTCATATGTAAGAATAACTCTACTCTCGTCCATATATTTCATGTCTTTATATATTCCACGCCTATCTTGACATAGCTCCATTATATTTCCAACATATTCTTTTGGAAGCATAATATCTGCTTTTACTATAGGCTCTTCGATTTTAGATATCTCTTGTGTAGGAGGCAAATCAGTCGGATTATATAAATCAAATTTCTCACCATTCGTTTTTTGTACTTTATATATAACACCAGGAGCTGTAGTAATGACATTTAGGTTATATTCCCTATCTAGTCTTTCTTCTATTATTTCCATATGAAGAAGTCCTAAGAATCCACACCTGAATCCAAATCCAAGAGCAACAGAAGTCTCTGGTTCCCAAAACAAAGAAGCATCGTTTAATGATAACTTTTCAAGTGCTGCCTTTAAATTTTCATAGTCACTTCCATCTGCAGGATATATTCCACAATAAACCATAGGAGTTATTTTTTTATATCCTGGTAATGGTTCTGTAGCTGAATTTTGCTTTAATGTAATAGTATCTCCAACATGTATGTCAGACACATTTTTTATGCTCGCTGCTAAGTATCCTACTTCGCCTGCAACAAGTTCATTTGTTGGCACGTATGTCCCTGCTCCAAAGTATCCAAGTTCTGATACAATATATGACTTATCAGCTGCCATAAATAAAATTTCATCGCCTACTTTTATCTTTCCCTCTTTTACTCTAATATATGCTACAGCGCCTTTATAATTATCATAGTAAGAATCAAAAATTAGCGCCTTTGTTGGATTATTTACATTTCCAGTTGGAGCCGGAATTGCAGTCACTATCTTTTCTAGAACATCCTCTACATTTAGTCCCGTCTTTGCTGATATTAGCGGTGCATCATGCGCCTCTATGCCAATTACATTTTCAATTTCCTCTATTACCATATCAGGATTTGCGTTTGGCAAGTCTACTTTATTTATTACAGGAATAATTTCCAGGTCATTTTCTAGTGCTAGATATACATTTGCCAATGTTTGTGCTTCTACTCCTTGCGAAGCATCAACTACTAATATTGCTCCCTCACACGCTGCAAGGCTTCTCGAAACTTCATACGTAAAGTCAACGTGACCTGGTGTATCAATCAAATTTAAGATATACTCTTTTCCATCTTTTGCCTTATAAACTGTGCGGACAGATTGAAGTTTTATAGTTATTCCTCGTTCTCGTTCTAAATCCATGTTATCTAAAACTTGTTCTTGCATTTCCCTCTTAGTCAACACGCCTGTAAGTTCTATTAATCTATCTGCAAGAGTAGATTTTCCATGATCTATATGAGCTATTATACAAAAATTTCTAATATTTTCCTGATTATACAATGTGTACGTCCTCCTTCGTCTAATAGATAATATATCAAATACGCGGAAATGTAAAGAATTTGCTAGAAACAAAAAAGAAAGATTTAGTTTTTATGCAATACTTTTTAGAATCTAGAACAGGGTGAAGTCGTTAAATTTATAATCTTAAATTTAATAACTCCACCCCGTTGTTTATAAGCTCTATATAACCTTTTTATTTAACTAGGTACCTCTTTATTTTCTGAGTTGTAGTCTTTTCAAACTCTACTTCTCTTATTGTTATTTCCTTTATGTGCTTATAATTTACTAGCTTATCATTTACTTTCTTGATTTCTTCCCATAATAAATCTTTAAGTTTCTCTAAAGAAATATCACCATATAGCTCTTTTACTTTTTCAAAATCTGGGAAAATAATAGCAGCAAGAAATGTATCGTCTTTTTCTTGATTTTCTTTTTGATAAACCATACTTTCCTTTATTATATCAACACTATTTATTAAAGACTCTATTTCCTCAGGATATACATTTTTACCATTTTTAGTAATAAGAACATTTTTTAATCTTCCTGTTATGTGTAAGAAATCTTCTTCGTCAAAATATCCTAAATCGCCTGTATGAAACCATCCGTCACGCATGACTTTTTTTGTTTCTTCTTCATCTTGATAATATCCAAGCATGATATTGTCGCCTTTAGCACAAATTTCTCCTATACCTTCACTATTTGGTTCATAAATCATAAGTTCAATACCTTGCATTCTTCTTCCAGCAGAAGCATCATTATAATAATTGTCTCTATTAAGCGCAATCATAGGTGAACATTCTGTAAGACCATATCCTTGTATAAATGGAATGCCTAACTTTCTAAAGCCTTTACTTACTTCAGGATTTATTGCAGCAGCACCAACAACACACATTCTCATGCGGCCACCGAAGTTTTCAAGTACAGATTTAAAGAATACTTTACTTAAATCTATCCCTACTTTACGCAAGGCCTCATTTATATTTATAAAAGTATTAAGTTTTTTAGTTAATCCTTTTTTCTCAACTGATGCCCAAATTTTAGCATACATATTTTCGTATATAGCAGGAACGCCTAACATTACAGTTGGCTTTACTTCTTGCATATTCTTAGTAATGTGTTTTAGACCTTCGCAATACGCTATTGCAGATCCGTGATAAAGTGGAAATAAAAATCCACATGTGCATTCATATGTATGATGAAGTGGTAATACCGAAAAGAATATATCAGAAGGATAAAAGCGAAGGCTTTGCGCAGCACTCATCATATCCGATATAATGTTTTTATGCGATAGTAAAACACCCTTTGATTTACTTGTTGTACCAGAAGTAAATAAAAGAATCTTAGCAGCGTTTTCATCTATTTTTGCATCAATAAATTTTTTATCTCCTTTTTCAATAAGTTTTTTTCCTTCTTCAATTAATTTTGTAAGTGTTAGCTCTTCCGTATCATCCATTGATATATAATACTTTATGTGTGTTTTATTATTCTTTTTGATTTCCGTCATTTGTTCTTCTTTTCTTTTAGAATAAATAATGGCAGCTGCATCAGACCTAATAAGTAGGCCTTCAATTTCCTGCACTGGAAGTTCCTTGTCAAGTGGTACCACTGTTCCAACACCATTCACAACAGATAAATATGAAATTGCCCATTCATATCTATTTTCTCCGATAATAGCTATACTTTTCCCTTCTAGCCCGTGTTTAATTAAAGCTGTTCCTAATGCGTTAACATCCTCAAAAGCTTGTGAATACTTAATCTCGACATAAGGTTCTCCTTTTTGTTTTTTTGCAAAGAATGCAGCTTTATCGCTAAATTCTTTGCACGACGAATCAAACATCTCCTTTAAATCTCTATACTTTTTGAAATCATAAAAAGGTGCATTTTTTTTCATATAAATTCTCCTATCCTATAATCATTAAACATTATTTGTGATTACTACCCTATAATGGTAGCTGCTGCTTGCAGATACCGATGTAAAATCAAAATATCCTAAACTTAGAAGCCTAACTATACATGGCGCAGTAGCTGTCGGATAATCTCCTGAACTTCTGCCCCAGTTTGTTTCGACTAAAGCATCTCCGATTTTATTTACTATACCAGTTTCAGATGCTGCATCTAATTCATATAAATCCGCATATTCTAACGAGTTTAGCGTTCCTACGCTTTCTAATCCAGCTGCAACAAACTCATCCTCAGATGTAAAATCAATTTGGTCAAAAGAGTTTGTTGTAAGCATTAGATATAGTGCCGCAGAAAATTCTGTATTAGTCATTAAGTGACTATTTAAATCTGGATCACTTATTAAACTTTCAGAGTGCATTATTGCAGAAGAAAGGTTTGCTGCAGCATCAAAAGATTCAACTGCAATCCAGAAGCCAGGCAATTCTCTTCCATTATTTCTAAAAGCAGGATGAATCGTGTATCCCGGCGGAATTACTTCATTATTCGACATATAATTCGAATCATCTTTTAGAAAAACAATTTGCAAAGCAGATGGCGGAACACTTATATGAGCCTTTGATGGATTTGTAACACCATCATAATAATTTTGAATATAATATGCAAATCGTGGAATCCACACGAATGTAAGTGCTTCATCTGCAATATCACCATCATTATTAGTATCATATTTCATCTTTGCAAAGTTTGCTGAAGTAGAATTATAATCATACCAGTCATCTGCATATACGTCTTCAACAATTTCGTTATTTTTCGTTATAGCATGCATATTGCTATATAGGTATGGCCTATTGACACCATTTTTTGAATCAAACTCACTATAAAAAATGTTTTTTTCAAGAGTCACTATGCGAGTATACGTATGTTCAACATATTTTTCAGTTCTGTCCGCCCCTTTATATGCTTCCAACAAATACTCAATTGACTTTTGGTCAGCTGTCGTGATTGTTGTTTTAGTCAAAGCAACCGGATAATTTTCATCATAATACTTTTCTAAACCTAACTCCTTATATTGTTCTTTAGTCAAAAATATAGTTCCATCATCGAAATTTAAGAATTCATCATTTTTTCGTAGTGAATCAGCTAGAATTATTAATTTATCACTCGTAGTTTTTTTTCGCGAATCTTCAAGCATGTTAATTCCCGTGTAAGTAGTTATCGATGTTATAATTACTATCACGACAATTGTTATTACTAATGCTAAAACAGAAATACCCTTAGAATCTTTCATATTTGATCCCCTTTTCACAACAAAAATAATGTAAATCTAACCTATCAAATAAAATTATGCTCTATCATTACTTCCGAAGACATTAATAATCTTATGTTTTACAATTTCTGATATTAAATCTCTAGCAGCACCCATATATTTTCTCGGATCAAAAGTAGCAGGTTCTAAAGCAAACATCTCTCTTATAGCTGCAGTCATGGCAAGTCTTATATCCGTATCAACATTAACTTTACATATACCACGTGAAGCAGCCTCTCTTAAAATATTTTCAGGTACTCCTTGTGCGCCAGGAATTTCAGCTCCATATTTATTACATTTTTCTAATATTTCTGGTATTACGCTTGATGCTCCATGAAGAACAAGCGGATAATTTTCAGGCAATAATGATGTTATTTTATCTAAAACATCGAATCTTAATTTAGGTTCACCTTTAAATTTATAAGCTCCGTGACTTGTACCTATCGCAACAGCTAGTGAATCGCAATTTGTTTTTTGAACAAACTCCAAAGCTTGTTCAGGATTAGTATACGAACTATCAGCCTCTGAAACATTCACATCATCTTCTATTCCAGAAAGTTTTCCAAGTTCTGCTTCAACAACAATACCTCTATCGTGTGCATAATCTACGACTCTCTTTGTAAGGGCAACATTTTCATCAAAATCATATTTTGAACCATCTATCATGACAGAAGAAAAACCGTTATCTATGCAAGTTTTACAAATCTCAAAATCCGCTCCATGATCAAGATGAAGTGCAATCGGAACATTAGTTTCTTCGGAAGCAGCTTTTACCATATTAATTAAATAAGGAAATCTTGCATATTTAATTGCACTAGAAGAAACCTGCATAATGACAGGGCTATTAGTCTCCCTTACGGCGTCTGATATAGCTTGAATTATTTCCATATTATTTACATTAAATGCGCCTATCGCATATTTCCCTTCGCGAGCTTTTTTAAACATTTCTTTAGTTGTTACAATTCCCATCAATAAACACTCCTTTTAAAGTTCATATTTTCTACAAGAATTATATATCATTAATATTAAAAAAAAAAGTTTAATATAAAAATTTTACAAGATTTCACAAATCAACGATTTAATAATTACATGTTATTTTTATGTCAATTCCAGTTTTATGCAAAACCTCCATTATCTCACCATAATATTTTTCAATGATTCACAAATAATATTTATGTAATAATTTTTTTATAGGAGTGATTAATATGGCTAAAATAAATTGTTCAGTTTACAGTTGTATGTATAATGCGGAAGATAAGAATGAATGTACATTAAAAACAATTCAAGTATGTCCTTGCAAAAACTGCAAAACAGGTGCACCAGAAGACGAAACATGTTGCAGCTCATACACCGAAGTACATTAAACTCTTATTAATAATATAATTAATTTGCTATTTGAGACATATTTACTATGCCTCAAATAGCAAACGTTGCTTTTTAATCAAGGCAATAAAAATCATTATACAATTTTATTGCTGTTTCAGGACTATCTTCTCCAACTTTATTTTTGATAGGCGCAAAATTTTCTTCTCTTTTTACACTCAGGTCCAACATATTTTCAGAAAAGCTAAATCCGTCAAATATAAACATTTCAAACTTATAAGTATTAGGTGTATCAGCAGCCATATATCTTCCACCTTTATCTATATATGAATTTTTTTTGAAAGCAATATGATATGTTAGTCCCTTTTCAATTTTCTTTAACAGTTCCGTTGCAAACACTGCAATTCCATAATAAGCTTCGTTATATATTAGTTTTCCATTTTCGTCACGCATATTTGCCATCTCTTCTGAAATTTCTGTATATTCTACAACACCAGGTTTATTGTCTATTTTACAAACCACTCCAACCTTCTCGTTTGGAGACGTCTTAGGTATCGTCTTTAAAGCAAGATCATATCCACCATTTGCCATCATTCCAATATATAGTGGGTCTAATATGTCAAGTAAAATATTATCAACGTTCCCTATTCCTAAATACTCAATTTTAAGTCTATCAAGTTCATCTAATATCCCGTTTGATTTTAACGCCTCATATACGCCACCATTACCATTTGCCGCCATAAAAACTTTGCCTTTATCACTTAATATTAAATCTCCTTCTGCATCAAGTAATGGCAACTCACTTTGTTTAAAGAAAGAAATATTTTCCTCTCCATATTCAAAGTAATTATTTTCTTTAAAGAACTTTTTAGTTGCCTCATCATTTGCATTGCTAGTCATTATATACCATTTTACTTTAACGCCATAGTCACTATATGTCTTTTTTATTTTATCTGCAAAGATTTCAAATATTGATTTTGGTGGCGTAACATTTACTATATAAGTTCCCTTAGGGCCATCAAAACCTAATCTTGTTCCTTGACCACCCGCAAGTTGACAAACGGCAACCTTTCCAGCTTTAATTATTTCTATTCCTGCATTTATGTATTTTTTCTTCTCATCAAACGAAAGTTCATCAGCAACAACGTACGGGAAGCTTTTTATTTCTTTATTAGCATCGACATGCTCATTTCTAGTATTGTACAATTTCTTCATTAATTCAAAATCTATACTCTCTATTTGCTCTAACAAACTATGCTTTTCAGTGTCAGATAATTCATCATAAAAATTTAGCAAATGCTCCTGATTATAAGATTTTAATAATTCATAAATTTCATTATACCCTCTCATTAAAAGTCCCCCTTTTTTATTTCATTACATTCTTTCAGGAGTTTTTATCCCAAGTAATCCAAGCCCACTTTTTATTGTATCCCCCACGGCTTTGGTAAGTGCAATCCTCGCTTTTTTCGTTTCGATATTATCACACATAATATGATGCTCATTGTAAAATCTACTAAAGCACTGTGCTAAATCGATAAGATGTCTTGAGATTAAAGATGGCTCATTTTTATTTGCTGCATTTTTTATTATGTCTGGATACTCCGATAATTTTCTAATAACTTCTATTGCCTCTGAGTCAAGCAACATATCATAATCAATGTTTTCCAACACTTCATTTGAATTTCTTAATATGCTTCTTGTCCTAACATACGTGTACTGTAAATATGGCCCTGTTTCTCCGTTAAAATTAAGTAATTCTTTCCAATTGAAAATTTCATCCTTTATCCTATTGTTTGATAAATCATTAAATATAATTGCTCCAACGCCAACCATTTTTGCTACTTCTTCTTTATTTTCAAGTGTAGGATTTTTTTCTTCAATAATTTCCAAAGACTTTTCAATAGATTCATTTAGTATTTCCTCCAAAGTAAGTAGTTGACCACCCTTACGAGAACCTATCTTTTCGCCATTTTCATCTAATATTAATCCAAAAGGAATGTGTTCACATACTTTTGCATATTTTTCATACCCCATAAGTTCCAACGTTTTAAATACTTGCTTAAAGTGTAATGCTTGCTCACTGCCAACTACATATAAGGCTTTTGAAAAATTGTAGTTATCAATTCTATAAAGGAGTGCGGCTAAATCACGCGTAGCATAAATAGTCGTTCCTGCTGAGGTAATAATTATGCAAGGTGGCATGTTATCCGGCATCTCAACGACTTTAGCTCCTTCGCTATCTTTTAATAATTCCTTTTCTTCTAGCTCTTTTATTACTCTATCCATTTTATCATTATAGAATGCTTCTCCATTATACGAATCAAATTCAGAACCTAGCAAATCATATACTTTTTTATAATTTTCAAGGCTTATATCAATTATCCACTTCCAAATTCTTGTAGCCTCTTCTTCTCCCTTTTCTAATCTAATCAATACATTACGTGCTTTTTCAATAATCGTTGAGTCTTCTTTTTCTAATTTATTAAAGCGAACATATATTGCAAGTATTGAGTTTATTGGATTTTCATCAAAAGAATACTCATTCTTCCACATCTCATAACCTGCAATTGTCTTTGATACACCCATTCCCCAATCACCTAGATGGTTAATTCCAACTACATTATATCCAAGATATTTATAAATCTTATACAAAGATCCTCCAATTACCGTAGTACGCAAGTGCCCAATATGAAATGGTTTTGCTATATTAGGTGAAGAATAATCTATTACAATTGTTTTTCCTTTTCCTAAATCGCTTTTTCCGTACTCTTCGCCTTTTCCTAAAGCTTCATCTAGCACAGATTTAACAAAAGATTTTTTATTTATAAAAAAATTGATATATCCTCCAACTACTTCTACCTTGCTAATAATATCATCTAAAACTATTTTGTCTTTTATCTCATTTGCGATTACTGGTGGTGCCTTCTTTAAATCTTTTGCAAGCTTAAAGCAAGGAAATGCAAAATCTCCCATCTCTGGATTTGGTGGCACTTCTACATAATCAGTTATATTCTCAGTATCTACATTTGTTATCTTATTTATTTTTTTTGCAATTTCATATTTATAGTTCATAATATATACGCTCCTTTTAATTAATTTAAATAATTTCTTTCTAGCCACTTAATTCTCTCTTGACGTAGTCTTTCGTTTATAATTTTATAATCTAAATCTTTTGGATAATTTTTAGCATTAACTTCTTTTATCATTTTATTACCAACATCCGCGAAAAACACTTTATCATGTTTTTTCCCTCTATCCGCATTTGCAATTATTTCTATGCCTTTTAAGCCTAGTCTAGTTTTTGCTAATCTCGTTAAAAAATCCACTTTAGTCGAAATTCTCATTTCGTTAAAAATACCTGCTCTCATATGTTCGATACAAGCGGTCTTACCCGCATATAAAAAAGCTGTTGGCATTTTCAGTCTTTTACAAAAATTTTCTACGTTCGGAACACCACGTTCCTCATGCCCTATATGTCGAGGCAACATCTCTTTTGGGGTATTTGCTTTTCCAAAATCATGTACCAATGCCCCAAAACGAACCTTTAAATCACTTGTCATCATAGAAGCTTTATCAAGTACTTCCATAGTATGAACATAAGCATCCCCTTCTGGATGGTACTTTATCGGTTGAGGGACATTAATTAAATCAGCTATCTCCTTAAAATGAACATCGAGACAAGAAGCTTCTCGCAAAATATTAAAAAAGATACTAGGCTTATCAGAACCTAGTGCATAACTAAATTCTGAAAATACACGTTCAACTGAAAGACTTGCAAGCTCAAATTTTCCCTGTTTCATAAGAGCAATTGTTTCTTTATGAACAGAATATTTAAAGCATGCAGCAAACCTAGCCGCTCTGTATATGCGTAAAGGATCTTCTAAGAAAGCAGGACTTATTGCTCTAATAATCCCATTCTTTAAGTCGTTTCTGCCATTAAAATAGTCAATCACTTCGCCAGTAATAACATCAATTGCAATACTATTTATCGTAATATCACGTCTCTTTAAATCTTGCTCTAAGGTAACATCTTTATTTGAAGTAATTTCAAATCCATTATGCCCTTCTTTAATTTTCTTTTCACAACGTGCTAATGCATACTCACAGTCATCAATCTCAAATACCGGGAATTCTTTGCCTCTTAATGTAGCCTCTGGAAATAGTTTGCTAAATGTATTGGCATCTAATCCAACGACACAAAAATCATAATCTTTAGGAACTTTTCCTAGAAGTTTATCTCGTACTGCTCCACCAACTAAAAAAAGTCTTCCACCACAATTGTTAATTTTCATCGCAATTTCATAAGTATTCATTATACCTCCATCTATTTCTAACATTTGCCATTATAGCATATTCATTACGAGTTTACAAGTAGTGTAAGTATGATGAAATACGGCAAAATCTGTCATAACTGCAAATAGTAGCACTTACCATAATTTGTTGATGCAATAATACAAAGTTTGGTACTAGAAATAAAAAAATTCTTGCATTATCGTTTAATATGTAGATAATGTGAATTCAATTGACTTTTAGCATGTTTTGAGCTAATATAATTACTGTGCATAATTAGCTTTATATTTATAAAAAGCTTAGTTCATGCAATTAAATTATACTAAAAAGGAGTTTTGACAAATGGCATTATGTGCAGTGTGTAAAAAAAATACGGCTGTAGTTTTTGTAAATAAACTTGTTGACGGCAAGCCCGTTCTTGAAGGGCTTTGCCTTGCGTGTGCAAAAAAAAGAGGAATTAATCCATTAGCTTCAATGATGAAACAATATGGCGCATCCGAAGAAGATATAGAAAATTTAAACGAACAGTTTGATGAAATTATTTCTTCTCTTTCAGCTAATCCAGAATTGACAGAAAATATGAATGAAGAATTAGTGAATGAATTAAATCTAAGTGAAGAATCTTCTAATGCTTTTTCATCTATGTTATCAAACATTTTTCCAATAAATAGTAAAGCAACAGATTCTCCAAAAGATAAAATCGAAAAAAATAAAAATACTAAGCAAACTAAAGATAATAAGAAAAACGATAAAAAAAGAAAATTTCTAGATTCTTACGGTATTAATTTAACTGCCAAGGCTCGCGACGGAAAAATCGATAAACTAATTGGTAGGGCTGTTGAGATAGAAAGAATTACTCAAATATTAAATCGTCGTAGTAAAAATAATCCCGTTTTAATTGGCGAACCTGGTGTTGGTAAGACAGCAATCGCTCAAGGCTTGGCATTGAAAATAGCTAATAATGATGTGCCTGTTAAATTACTATCATGTGAAATTTATCAAATAGATATGACTTCTATGGTCGCTGGGACTCAATTTAGAGGGCAATTTGAAGCACGAATGAAATCATTGATTGACGAATGCCGAGAACTTGGAAATATCATTCTAGTTATTGATGAGATTCATAATATTGTCGGTGCTGGTGGAGATGTTGATCATACAATGAATGCCGCTAATATTTTAAAACCTGCGTTAGCAAATGGAGATATTCAAGTAATCGGAACAACTACATTAAAAGAATATAGAAAACACATAGAAAAAGATGCTGCACTTGAGCGTAGATTCCAGCCTGTAATCGTTGAAGAGCCTTCTATTGATGAAACTATAAAAATTATGCTTGGCATAAAAGACTATTATGAAACATATCATCACGTAAAAGTATCTGATGCACTAATAAAGCAAATTGTTATAATGTCTGAAAAATATATACATGACAGATTTCTACCAGATAAAGCAATAGATATTCTTGATGAAGCATGTTCAAAGGTAAATTTAACTAATAAAGTTTTATCTCAATTAAAAATATTAAAAGATGAGCTTAACGAAATAAAGGTAGAACGTGAAAATTTGGAAACTATTGACGATACAAATAAAGAACCAGATTATGAGAAGATTGCAAATCTGAAAGCTCGTGAAAATACTCTTATTAATCAAATTGCAGATATTTCTCAAGGCAATAATTTAGAACTTGATTTAACTATTGAAGATATCGCTTCAGTAATTGAGAATTGGACTAAAATACCTGCTTCTAAAATTTCTGAAACAGAAGCTGAAAAATTATTGAATCTTGAAAAGAATATTCATAAAAGAATTATTGGTCAAGATAAAGCCGTTACCGCTGTTTGTAATGCAATTAGACGAAATCGTGCCGGCTTAAGAAATAAAAAGCGCCCACCTTCTTTTATCTTTGTTGGACCTACAGGTGTTGGAAAGACGGAACTTGCAAAGTCAGTTTCTTCTGAATTATATGGAAGTGAAGATGCTATAATAAGGCTGGATATGTCTGAATATATGGAAAGTCACTCTGTATCAAAATTTATAGGGTCTCCTCCAGGATATGTTGGATATGATGATGCAGGGCAGCTTACAGAAAAAGTTAGAAGAAATCCGTATTCATTAATACTTTTTGATGAAATAGAAAAAGCTCATTCTGATGTCTTTAATTTACTATTACAAATCTTAGACGATGGTAGGCTTACAGATGCACAAGGCAGAACAGTGAATTTTGATAATACAATAATAATAATGACTTCAAACGCAGGTTCAAATTTAAACAATAATGGAATTGGATTTAATAAAGACCAAGCTCCTATGGTAGAAGCCAGAGTAATGGATGCATTGAAGTCAACATTTAGACCTGAATTCTTAAATAGAGTAGATGAAGTGATTGTATTTAATGAATTAACTAAATCAGAATTATTGCAAATAATTAATTTGATGTTAAGTGAAATATCTGAAGAGTTAAAAGAAAAAAATATTCATATCGAATTTTCAGATGAAATAAAAGAATATATTTTAGAAAAAGGATATGATTCTAAGTATGGTGCTCGCCCACTTCGTAGAGCAATACAAAAATATATAGAAAACGAACTTGCTGAGTGCTTACTACGAAATAAGATTTTGCCTAATGATAATGTATTTTTAAATCTTGTAAATGACAAAATTGTTGTTAATACTAGATAATGGTGTAATACAATAGAATGAACTTTGAATTGGAAATGATTCAAAGTTCATTTTTAATCATGAAAAAATTATCAGCGCTTCTTTATCTTCAAGTTTTCATGTTTCTTATGAAGTATAATCTTCTATTATACTGTTTAGTTCTTGTTTGCCATATACTTTGATTCCTTCTTTTAAGCTCATTTTATCATCATTAGTAAGTAATTCAACGTTAACATCTAGCGTTTTTAATAAGTTCATTTTGTCTTCTGTTAATTCATTGTAAATAGCTATTGTTCCCTCATTCTCTTTTAATACGAAATGGTCTTCGCAATTACCATTAATTGTTCCTAGCAATATTATTTCATCATCTGCAAATTTTTCTATTTGCCATCCACTATACTTTTCTTGGAACTCTTTCTTAGTTAAATTAATTAATTCTTTTGGCATATCAATTATATCTACAGTTGTATGGCTGCACTTTGAGAAAACTTTTTTAACTATTAATTTTGAATATGGAGATACTCTTTCCTCACTTACCGCCACTTCTATTGCTTCTCCCGAGTCTATGTTATCCTCTCTATTTTCTTTTTGTATTGTTTTTATTACAACATCTTGTACAGGTTCATTTACGGTAGTATTAGAAGCGATTGAATTTTCTTTATTCATATCTATTCCAGCATACAATCCTATTGACACTCCGAGAATAAAAACAATACATAAGAAAAAATATCCTAAATCTTTTGACATATTATACCTCCATTTAACATACTATTTTAAGGATATTTTTTACTACTTTACTCATTTTATACATTCTCTAATAAATATTTTCCCATTCCTGTAGATGCGAATATTTATTTCTCCAGAATCTTTGGTCATATAAATTGTAGCATATTCTCTTAGCCTATTAAGTGTGGCTAAATGAGGATGGTCATAATTATTATTTTTGGCAACACTTATGATCGCAATTTTGGGCATTACTTTTTTCAAAAATTCTTTACTTGATGAAGTGTTCCCTCCGTGATGAGGCACTTTTAATATATCTGATCTAATATTTCCTCTTATATTCTTCTCCACTTCTTTTTCAATATCTCCTGTAAAAAGCATACTTCTATTCCCATATATCATTTGTATCACAAGCGATAAATTATTTAAATTTTCCGCATTATCTTTGCTTCTCGGATGTAGTATTTTAAAGTTCAATCCATCAATCTTAATTGTATCTCCTTTCTTTGCTCGTATAATTTTTATATTCTTTTCTCTACATATCTCTATAACCTCGTCCATATATGCGTTTTTTTGGTCGGTATCACTAATTATTAGGGTGCTAACTGTTAGCCTTTTTAATACTGGCAAAATCCCTTCGATATGATCCGCGTGAGAATGAGAAATAAAAACATAGTCAATTTCAGTTGCACATCTGTCTAGTAAATAAGGCACCAATATCTTTTCTCCAACGTCATAATCTCCTATTTCCGATCCGCCACCGTCTATTAATATTTTTTTATGTCTTGGTGTTTCGATATAAAAAGCATCTCCTTGCCCTACATCTATTGCAGAAATTTCAATATAATTATTGGGTTTAATATAATAAATATAAGAGTATAAAGAATAGATAATAATTATGATAACAATACTCTTTTTTATATAAGTCATATATTTCTTATACACTAATAGTAAGTATATCGCGGCATAAAAGAATATAATTACTATTATACTTGGGGTTGGTAAAATAATCTCACTAAATCTTGTTTTAGATAAAATATCTGTTATAGTTGTTATACTTTTAAGTAAACAGAATAATGATTTTACAAGAATACTAATATAAGGAAATTTTAAACAAGAAAAAAGTATAGTTACAATAGAAAATATAGTAATAATACTAGAAGCAGGTACAATAATTAAATTAGCAAGTATTGAAATAATTGAAATTTTGTTAAATAAATATATTAAAATGGGAAATAAAATTATTTGGGCCGATATAGTAACACTCAGCGTTTCAAGAATTAACGGTATATGTATGAATTTTTGTATTCGTGATTTAACGTCTTTTTCCAAATAGATTATTCCGATAGTTGCAACGTAAGACAATATAAAACCTGTATTACTAAGCGACAAAGGATTTATTATAAGTATAAAAAAAGCAGACAAGAAAATATTGTTTATTGTACTTGGCTTTCTGAGGATAATATTAGATATAATATTAAGTATTGCCATTATACCAGCTCTAGTGACAGATGGTGAAGAACCAGAAATAATTATAAAAAATATTATAAATATAATTATTAAATATTCAGAAAACTTTTTTCCAAATATCTTAGAAAAAATAACAGATGTAATTGTTATTAATAAAGAGATGTTTGCTCCTGAGACCGCAAGTAAATGGCTTGTTCCTGTAATGTTAAATGCTTCTATAGTTTTTTGAGAAATGTCATTTGTTTCTCCCACTAACATTCCATTCAATATTCCAGCATATTTTTTTGGAAATAACTCTAAAAGAATTTTTCTTATACCATTTCTAATTTCTAGTATTATATTTGAATTACTTTTTACTTGAGTAATATTAATAACTTTAATAGTACCATACACTCCCGTGGAATATAGATGTCTTCTATAATTAAAACTACCTATATTTCTTGAAGTCTCCGGCATTTCAAAAAAACCATCAACAATGATATTATCACCAATGTCGTATTCTCTTCCGTGTTTTATGTTTATATAAAGTAAAAACTTATCTTTATTATTTTGTACATAATACTTGTAATAATAAGCCGTTTTACTTGGCGGAGATAATATTGTTAATTCAATATTTATCCTTCCATTAGAATATTTATTTTCAAACTTTTGTATTGTACAGATAGTATACAAATATCCTAACAGTACAATAAGAATAAATAAAATAACTTTAGGATAATATTTTAATAGTTTTTTAAATTTATCTTTATTCATCAATATAACTAGCACAAATATCATAAAAAATAAAATGAGGGCAAGTACTTGATTTAATTCTAAGTACAGCCCCCAAACAATTCCTAATATATATGCTAATGTTACTAAAATTATTGATAACATTAGTTCTTTTTCTCCTATTTGTATTATTAATTAATCGTAACATAATCAGATGAAACCCAACCTGTTACCCCATTGACGGTAACTTTATACCATCCATTTAATACATCATCAATCGTAATTTTTTCCCCTTTCTTTATCTCCCCTACTTTAGTAGCGCTTGCGCTAGGTGTTACTCTTATATTTAAGTACGGTTCTGCAGTAACAGTACCTTCCTTCCCTATGACACTTCCAAGAGTTGATCCTTCATCATCAGGAAAAACTATGTTTGATGTCTTAGTCCATCCAGAAAGACTAGTTCCATCAGTTTTATTTCCAGAAACCCTTGACCAACCTTCTGGATATTTATGTGCAGTTACAGTTGTATCTTTCGTAAATGAGCCTAATATTTCAGAAGATTCATCTGAATTCAGATAAACAATTGCTGAGCTCACAGAAATAACAGCATTTGTATATATCTTGCTAATTGGAGAGCCTATAGTAGAAACATACTCTTCTCCACCCATAGTCATAACTTCACCAGAAGATATATTATTTATATCATCTCCAGAAATAATTTCGTCACCACTTTGGTATACAATCTCATCACTTACCACAGCAGAAATATTATTATCTACAACTTTTGTATCATCTTCTTCGCTCCATATACTTTTTAGTACAACTGCACAAATAACAATAGGTACAATAATAACCGCAAGTAATAATATTTTTTCTAGATTTTTCATTATAATCCCTCCATTGACATTCACTATTTATCACATATAGTCTTTTAACTTTTTACTCCTACTTGGATGTCTTAATTTCCTTAATGCCTTTGCTTCTATCTGTCTAATTCTTTCTCTTGTTACTTGAAATTCTTTACCAACCTCCTCAAGTGTACGGGCTTTACCATCTTCCAAGCCAAATCTAAGTCTTAAAACTTTTGCTTCTCTAGGAGTCAACGTTTCAATAATCTCATCTAGTTGTTCTCTCAAAAGAGTGTATGCGGCAAGTTCAGAAGGTGAAGGAGCATCATCATCAGGTATAAAATCTCCTAAATGACTATCTTCTTCTTCTCCAATTGGGGTTTCAAGTGATACTGGTTCCTGTGCTACTTTTTTTATTTCTTTAACTTTTTCTACAGACGTTCCCATTTCAGCAGCGATTTCCTCTATAGTTGGCTCTCTTCCAAGTTGTTGCAAAAGATGCCTTGAAGTTCTTATTAATTTATTTATTGTTTCAACCATATGAACTGGAATTCTTATTGTTCTTGCTTGGTCAGCTATAGCTCTCGTGATAGCCTGTCTAATCCACCAAGTAGCATAAGTAGAAAACTTGTACCCTTTTCGATAATCAAACTTTTCTACCGCCTTAATCAATCCCAAATTTCCTTCTTGAATTAAATCTAAAAACAACATCCCACGTCCAACATATTTTTTAGCTATACTTACTACAAGTCTTAAGTTAGCTTCTGCAAGTTTTTTTCTAGCTACCTCATCTCCTTTTGCCATTTTCGTAGCATATTCTATTTCTAACTCTGGTGTAAGAAGAGGAATTTTTCCTATTTCTTTTAAGTATAATCTAACTGGATCATCCATTCCAACAGACTCAGGAACTTCAATTGTTTCTAAATCTTCTAATTTTATTTCTTCTTCAATATCTTTTAATTCTTCAATTGGTGGCTCGTCCGTATCAGTAATTTTAAGAATCATGATTTTTTCTTCATCAAGTTTATCATATATTTTTTCAATTTGCTCAGGGTCTAATTGATATTTTTCTAAAGCATCATGTAATTCATTTTCTAGGAGCTCTCCATCTTTTCCAGCTAACGCAATCAGTTGTTTAATTATTTCGTTTAAATCTTTTTCTTTACTCATTTTCACACTCATTCCTTCCCACATAAATAAGACTATTTCTTGGCAAGTTTGATATTTATTTCATTTAACCTGCTTTCAAGTAATCTTCTCTTATCTTCTGTAACTTCAGCTTGAAAACTCTTAATAATTTCATTTTTTTCTTCTTGTAATTTATTTATTTCTAATTTTCTTATGATACTTTGTGTAGCTGTTAATGCATCATTAGCTTCAAAATTTGTTGAATTCATTACTATCTCTGAAAAGTAATTGTTTTCTTCTTCTGTTTCGCATAATGACATTAATTCTTTGTTTATAATATCTCCAGATTCATACAAATTATATAACTTTTTTATTAAGCTTTTAGTTTTGAAATCCTCGATATCATTAGCTGCATAAATTTGTTTAAGTTGTTCATACACATCAAAATTTTTTAAAGTCAATAAGTACAATATCATCTTCTCTTTTTCGGGTATATCTTCTTTCGATGCTTTATTTGTAACAATAGACCTTGTCGATTGCCAATTCTTTGTTTTAAAATTATCTCGTATGGTTCGCTTTTCAATTTCTGCAATAATAGCTTCTTTTCCTACATTTAAATCTTTTGAATATTTATCTATATATACGTCTCTTTCTATACTATTTTCAACCTTTGAAAGAATATCTGCCATCTTCATTAGAAAGGCGATTTTATCAGATGTATCACTAAAATTATAATCTTTTTTTATTTTATCAACTTTGTATTGAACAGGAGATATGCTATTATCAATTAGTTTTTCGAATCTTTCTGGACCATACTTCAAAATGTACTCATCAGGGTCTTTAGCGCCATTCATTTGCAATATCCTTACTGGTACTCCAAGAGATTGCATAATATCGATTCCTCTCATTATAGCTTTTTGACCAGCTTCATCAGAGTCATACGAGAGTACAACTTCATTTGCGTATTGCCTTAAAAGCCTTCCCTGTGCTTCTGTAAGCGCTGTACCTAATGATGCAACTACATTTGTTATACCAACTTGATGAGGAGAAATAACATCCATATAACCCTCAACGACCAAAATTCGTTTTATTTTTTCATTCGACTTTTTAGCAAGGTTTAATCCATATAAATGTTTCCCTTTCGTATATACTATATTTTCGGGAGAATTAACATACTTTGGAATCCCTTTTGCCTTCATGCTCTCTGAGCTTTCAAGAGTTCTTCCTCCAAAAGCTATTACCCTTCCTCTAATATCAAATATTGGGAACATAAATCTGTTCTTGAATTTATCATATAAAAAACCTTTTTCGCTTTTTCCACATAACCCTGTCGCCAATATATTTTCCTCTTTAAATCCTTTTTCTATTAAATGACGACTCAGGGAGTTATTATCTAAGGCAAATCCAAGTCCAAATCTTGCGACAATTTTACTACTAATTTTTCTTTTAGCAATATAGTCTTTTGCCATTTTTGAATTTTCAATATTGTCATAAAAAAATCTGCCAGCCACTTTATTAATTTCTAGCATCTCTTTTCGCGCTAACTCTTTTTTTATGATTTCTTCTGGTGGTGCAGATAGTTCATTTTCGCTATTTGACGGCAAAACAAGACCGGCTTTCTCCGCTAAAAATTCTATGGCTTCTTTAAAGCCTAGATTTTCGATTTTCATAATAAACCTAATTACATTTCCACCAACTCCGCATCCAAAGCAATGAAATATTTGCTTTTCAGGAGTTACTGAAAACGAAGGAGTCTTCTCATTATGAAATGGACAAAGCCCAAAATAATTATTTCCTTTTCGTTTTAGGGATACATAACTTGAAATGATATCAACAATATCATTAGCATTTCTTACTTCTTCAATTAAATCTTCCGAATAAAAAGCCATTTATATATCACCTTAGAATCATAAAAATTGTCATATATTTTAGCAATAAATCTTTGATTTATCAACCCATATTTAATAATATTCGACGGATTTTTGTAAAATCCTGCTTAGTTTACCATAAAGTTTTAAATAATTTGTAATATTATTTTTCAAGTAAAAAAATAAAGATATTTATTGCCAAATGCAACAAAATATCTTTATTTACAGAAACTGGATTTTTATTATTCTTACAACAATAATGTTGATTTTAAGAATTCATCTGTTTTTTTCTTGAGACCGCTATTTTCTTTTAAGATTAGCTTTGGATCATTTTCCAAAATACTATATGCTACTGCTTGGGCTTTCTTCAATATTGGAATATCTACAAACAAGTTTGCAATTTTAAACTCTGGAATTCCATGTTGCTTCGTTCCAAAAAAATCTCCTGGCCCGCGCAATTCTAAATCCTTTTCAGATATGACAAAACCGTTATTACTTTCCTTCATAATCTTCATGCGTTCTTGGGCAATTTTGGAGTTTGCATCATTTTTTAAAATGCAATACGATTTATGTTTACCTCTTCCCACCCTTCCGCGTAACTGATGAAGCTGCGCAAGGCCAAAGCGTTCTGCATTTTCAATAAGCATAATTGTAGCATTTGGCACGTCAACACCAACTTCTATTACTGTTGTGGAAACTAGTACATCTATTTCTTTATTTCTAAATCGCTCCATAATCTCATCTTTTTCTTTTGTCTTCATCTTTCCATGTAACATCTCTACATTATATCCATTTAAGGCGTTTTTGTAATATTCAAGTTGTTCTGTAACTGACTTTAATCCATCAACTAATTCAGATTCCTCTACTAGTGGACAAACAATATATGCCTGTCTACCTTCATTCAATTCTTTTCTTATAAAGTCATTAACTCTATTTTGCATATTCTTTGTTACAACATATGTGTCTATCTTTTGGCGTCCAGGTGGCAATTCGTCCACAATTGATATGTCTAAATCACCATATAAAATAATAGCCAGTGTTCTCGGAATTGGTGTCGCAGTCATAACTAATGTATCAGGCATCTGACCTTTATTTGATAAAATTTCCCTTTGCCTTACTCCAAATCTATGTTGCTCATCTGTAATAACAAGCCCTATATTTTTAAATTCAACATTTTCTTCTAATAAGGCATGAGTACCTATAAGTATATCTATGTCACCGCTTTTTAATCTCTCTTTTATATTCTCTTTATTTTTTTTAGTTATATCACTAATTAAAAGTTCTACATTAATATTAAACGGCTTAAGCAACCTCTGAATCCCTTCAAAATGTTGTCTTGCAAGTATCGCTGTAGGGGCCATCAATGTCGCTTGATAATTATTTTTTACACATTTATACATTGCCATTGTTGCAAGAATGGTTTTTCCAGAGCCTACATCCCCTTGTACGAGTCTATGCATTGCAATGGGGCTAGACATGTCACTTTCAATTTCTTTCCAGACTTTTGTTTGAGCATTTGTCAATTTAAATGGTAAAAGGTCTATAAATTCGTCAATATTTTCATCAATGCTAAAATTTATTCCATTATTTTTCCCATTATCCTTTATTCTAAAAAGCGCTAGCTGAGTAGTAAGCAGTTCTTCAAAAGCTATGCGAAAACGAGATTTTTCAAAATCACCGCTTTTCATTTGGGAAATGAATATTCTTAATTGCATAATTAATATCAACTAGATTGTTTTGAACAAGGACCCATTCTGGCAAAAGCTCTTCACACTGGTTATCAACCATATTTATAGCATTCTCCATTATCCTTCTAAAGCTGGTCTGAGTAATCCCATTTGTAAGCGGATATTTAGGAATAATCTTACCTGTGTTTTTTGCATTTTTTGCTTCTTCAAAGACAGGAGAATTTATCTCTAGCCTACCAAGTGAAGATTTAACTTTTCCATAAAAAGCATACTCAACATTAGGCTTAATTGTATTCTTAATATATGGTTGATTATACCATGTAAGTAAAGCATTTCCGGTCCCGTCGGAAGCTATAACTTTAGTAATTAACATATTACGTCTAATGCGGACCTCAGATACTCTTGATATTATTGTGGCTGTAAACGTTGTGGTCTCGCCGTCAATTAATTCACATATTTTTTTATGCGCAATTCGGTCCTCATAATCACGTGGAAAATATGTAATAATATCTTTAAGGGTAAATAAGCCTAGTTTATTTAAAATCTCAATCCTTGCTGGGCCAACCCCTTTTAAAAATCGCAAATCCATATTCCAATCAATCATCTCATCACCAACTAAATCATAATACAACCATCTCCTAGTGTCAACTTAGTTTGTGTCAATGAGGACTGAGAAGATTTGACACGAATTACTGAAATAACCTTATTGTTGAACCAAAGATCTGTTAATCTTCTCCCTCCCCGCTGATAACAGTTACAAATCAAAATCACTCAAAAAAACAACTCACAAGGCATTAACACAACTTTCCTATAATTTTTATTTCCATATTTTGGAATACCGTTGCATTTTCTAAGGTTAATTAAACAAAAATGTTGCCAAATAAAACTTTCTATGCTAAAATGAATAAGGAATTTTCAAGGGAGGTGCTATTAGGATGGCAAAGTGTGATATTTGTGAAAAAGAAAAAGTGTTCTCAATGCAAGTGAGTCACTCTCATAGAAGATCTTCTAGGACATGGAAACCAAATCTTAGGACTTTAAAAACTACTATTGATGGTACTCCTGTTAAACTAAAGGTTTGTTCTAGATGCTTAAGAACTTTGAGAAAAGAAGAAAACAATTAGTAAGAATTAAAAGGCGAAAATTTAATGTTTTTGTCCTTTTTTTTATTTAAAAATAACCCTAGAGATCTTGGCTCTTAGGGTTTTTTTGTTTATGTATTTTCGCTCTTCTTTACCTTAAAAATAAACTTAAGCAGTCTACTAATGAAGCCACCTGGCTTATATACTAGTATTTTCATTTACATTATCCATCCTTTCTCCTTATTTACATAGCCAAATTAATCCTAGTAATAACGTAATTACACCGATACCGAAAATCCAACCTGAAACTGGTAATATAAGCACCAGTAAGGTTCCTACTCCAAATCCAATTAAACATACACCAAAAGTCTTTTTTAGTAAATTCATATTTTCGGCATCTCCTCTCTTCTTGATTTATTACATTATATGTAATAGAATAAATTTTGTGATTTTTTAACGAGGTGATTATATTGAAAAATATAGAAAAAATTATAAATGAATTATCTAAAATTTATGATGGGACTAAAGGTTCCTTAGATCATTCATCCCCATTTGAATTACTAGTTGCCGTTATGCTTTCGGCTCAATGTACAGATGCTAGAGTTAATATTGTAACAAAAACTCTTTTTAAAGTTGCAAATACACCGGAGCAATTTGCAAAAATGGAAATATCAGAAATAGAAAAATTAATTTCATCTATTAGTTTTTATAAAAATAAAGCTAAACATATAAAGGCATGCTCTACTCAGATAATTGAAAATTTTAATGGAGTAGTACCATCAACTATGGAAGAATTAACAACTCTTGCTGGTATCGGTAGAAAATCTGCAAATGTAATCATGCTCGAGGCCTTTAATAATTGTAAGGGCATTGCAGTTGATACTCACGCCCTTAGACTATCAAACAGGCTTGGACTCTCAGCTCAAAAAGATGCTTCAAAGGTTGAAAAAGATTTACTAAAAAAGATTCCTAAAAAATACTGGCCACTCATGAATCATCTACTTGTTTACCACGGTAGAGCCATTTGCAGTGCAAAAAAACCTAAATGCTTTGAATGTAGCATTAGCCAGTATTGTAAATACTTTCGCTCCATCGATATCAATCCTTCTTAGTATCCTT
>CALXZO010000002.1 GCA_944393265.1 uncultured Clostridia bacterium
TGGTGTTCCTGGTGCTGGTGTTCCTGGCGCTGGTGTTCCTGGCGCTGGTGTTCTTGGTGCTGGTGTTCCTGGTGCTGGTGTTCCTGGTGCTGGTGTTCTTCTTGCTTGTGTTCCTGGCGCTGGTGTTCCTGGTGCTGGTGTTCCTGGTGCTGGTGTTCTTGGCGCTGGTGTTCCTGGTGCCGGTGTTCCTGGTGCTGGTGTTCCTGGCGCTGGTGTTCCTGGCGCTGGTGTTCCTGGCTTTGCCTCACGTTCTTTAGCCGCTATTTTACTATCTATCTTCTTTTTAACATCTTCTAATATATCTTTATGTTTAATATTAAGGCGGTTATCATTTGTTATTAATTCTTCTGCTCCTTCTATTCCTAATTCTTTTGCATCATCCATTATTCCTTTTAACAGTTCTACAATTACCTTCCATATACTATCTCTTTGCGTATTTAGTTTTTGCTTTTCTTCTTTTTCTTCCGCAGTTAGCTCTCTCCCTAAGCCACGGTATTCCCTAAGTTTTCCCTTTATTTCCTCTAGCTTCTCATAATCTTCTCCAAACTTTTCCACTTTTTGTTTTAATTCCTCAAGCTTTTTCTTTTCCTCATCTACAGGCACACCTGTTGAATTAGTGCCTGGCTCACCTGCCTCTGGTGTTGCAGAAGCATGCGTAGCCGTAGGAGCTGGCGTTGCTTCAGGAGCTGGCGCTGCCTCAGGAGCAGGCACATCCCCCGTTCGCTCTACATTTACATCTCCCCATCTATACGGTTTATATTCAAGTCTAATATCATGTATTCTTGAATTTAACATATTAAGAAGGTCCTCTTTTTTGATAGGATTTTCATAGTCAAAACGAATAGAATTTGTATCAATATCATACTTTTCCAATAGAGGTTTGATTTCTTCTTCAAACTTTCTTCTATAAATTCGCCCTGGAATTTGTCTGCCAGCTAATTCATCTTTTTCTCTAATACTTTCAAGTTCATCAGAAAGTCTTTGAAGCGTCTCTCTGTCTTTTTCAGCAACACTTTCGTCAACCAGCCCATTGAACTTATTCATTTCAAATTCAATTTCATCCATCTTTGCTTTTATTTCATCTGCAGTTTCTATCGAGTCATCACCAATGCTTTGATGAAAGCTACTCAATGCTTCTTCTTTCTCGTCTTCCAATATATCAATATATTCTTGTTCAAGTCCGGCTTGTGACGCTGCTTCAAGATTATTCTCTAATTCACTAATTCTATCATAATGCACTTGATATAAACTTAAATCCCTAATGTATCCATCTTGTCTTTCTCTATAAGCCCTCTCTTCATTAAGAGCTGGCCTAATCTCTGCAAGCTTACCGATTAGCTTAATTTTTGTATCTCTAGAAACTCCATCTTGAGCTATCATCTCTCTTAGGTCGCTTTCAAGTTTTTCTAATTCCGCTAAATACGTTCTTGCATCCATATTTTCCATATAAATTCCCCCTAATATAATTTATATAAACTCCGCCGTTATCAACTCACACTAATATTATAGCATGATTTTACATAATATTCTAGCCTTATACAAAAAAAACTTCAACATTTTCTATTTTTTAGAAATATGTTGAAGTTTATGCTTAAGCTTCTTCTACCATTTTTTCGAGTTTTTCAATCATAGCACTTATCTCTTCTATCTCTTCTTTTGTGTATCTTGCAAGATTTTCAGGAGTTAGCGCCGCTTTTAGTTCATCTAATCTTTTTAAAATTTCTTCTTCTCCCACATAAAAACCCCCTTTTATTTTTTTATTCTACTTCATTTCGTCATAATATTCTACTACGTACTCGTCAATCTCTCTACTTACCTTATATATTTCTTCAAATGTCGCGTTTTTCTTTACTAAATTATTTAGTTTCTCTCTTAATACACTTATTTTGTCATACACCATGCACCAAGCCTCCTCTTCTTTCTAGTGTATATTTTTTTCTTCTACACTATTTTACTTTTTCCTTTAATTTAGGTTTATCATATATTCCAAAATTTGTCAATATTAGCTTATGTTTTTTGGTCGACGGCTTCTTTTGAAAAAATATATAATCACAAACGAAACGACAAATAATATGCTTAAAACCTGTGAAACTCTAAAATTTGCAAACATTAAAGAGTCTGTTCTTAGACCTTCTATCACAGCCCTAGCAGTTCCGTATAGTATCATATACATACAAAAAATTTGCCCCGAGAATTTCCTATCTTTTGACAGTTTTAACAATATAAAGAAAATGATTAATGTACATAACGATTCATATAAAAAAGTAGGATGAACATATATGTATTCATCTAATACTTCGCTATAAATCCCCATTTTCCAAGGTTTGTTTGTTTCGTATCCATATGCCTCTTGGTTTATAAAATTTCCCCATCTTCCAATTGATTGCGCTAATGATAAGTATGGAATAAGTAAGTCAGCTAAGTCTAAGAAAATTATTTTTCTTTTCTTGCAAAAATAAATTCCATAAAGTATAGCACCAATAATTCCTCCATATATTGCAATTCCCCCATGCCAAACAAAAAATATTTCTAAAGGAATTTCTAAATAATAATCTAAATTAAATAAAACATAATATATACGCGCACAAATAAAGCCCAAAAATAAAGCGCCAACAGCGAAATCTAAGATATCATCATATTTAATGTTCCATTTGTCTTTTCTCTTTTTTATAAGTACAAGACATAATAGCACGGCACACATTACAATAATTCCATACCAATATATTTTCACTTTCCCTATCTGAAATGCTACTGGATTAATTAATATTTCCTGCCCAAAGAAAATTATCGGATGCATTTTTCCACCTCTTATTTTTTTGGCCACCTAGCCTCTTTCTTTTAAGCACTCTTATAAAATTGCTTATTTCACATTTATAATTGATAACGCTTCATTTTCAAAAGCAAAATGCTCTCTTAATATTTGCTCTGCTTCCGCTTTTCCTATATTTTTATATGTTTCTACGTACTTTGCAGCATTTACACCTCTGAAGAAATCACTTATAAATAAATTAGCTATTGTAGAAACATCTTCAAAACTTCTTACAAAGCGCCCATAAACAAGCTTTTTTACACGTTCAAACTCATCGTTATTTATTCCGTTTTCTTTTAATCTTCTTATTCTTTCACGTATACTGCTTATAACCTTATCTATATCTTTTGATTCTCCGGATATTGCACTAAAAGCATAATCTTCCTCTGATGAAAATTCTAAAGATAATTCTTTTGTAAGCAAGCCTTCTTCATATAATTTCTGAAATAATTCAGTACTTTGTCCGGCAATTATTTCTAACAAAATTTGCATTGCTACATCATATTTTATAGTCTCATTTACCTCTACTGGCAATTCCGCTTTTAGTTTCTCACCAATATTTGCACGCTTAAAACCATACATAAACATAGGCACGCTAACATCCATTTTCTTTTCCGTTTTATTAGTTTTGTTGGCTTCTGTTTGAACATCATAAACTCTATCTATATCCACAAAAACTTTTCGCTCTTTTGTATACTTCTTTATTAAATCAAGAGTTGCTTCAACCTCAACATCTCCCGCGACGCAAATAACCATGTTTGAAGGATCGTAGAAAGTATTGTAACATTTATATAAAATCTCTGGTGTTATTTTTGAAATACTTTCTATAGTTCCTGCAATATCTTTTGTTATAGCATGTCCAGTATATAGTGAATTTAATAAGCCAAAAAATAATTGCCATGAAGGATCATCATCATACATTTGAATTTCTTGTCCTATTATTCCCTTTTCTTTTTCAACATTCTCGTGAGTCAAGTATGGATTTTGCACAAATTGTATTAAAGCCTTTAGTACTTCCTCAAAATTAGTTGTACATTCAAACAAATATGAGGTGTGATTAAAACTCGTATAAGCATTGGGATTTGCACCCATTTTAGTCAATTTGTCTAACGCATTTACACCATCTTCTTGCTCAAATAATTTATGCTCTAAAAAGTGTGCAACACCATCTGGCACAGTAACTTCTTCGCTGCCTGCTTTAAATTTATAATTTATAGATCCAAAATGTGTTGCATATGCTGCATATTTCTTTAGTCCATCTTTTTTAGGGATTATGATAACTTGCAAACCATTATCTATTTTTTCAGCATATATCTTTTCTCCTAAACATTCAAAAATCATTTTTCTCTCCTCCAAATTTTAAAGTCTTATTCGTCTTTTAGATAATATGTCACTTTAAGCTCTACTTTATTGGCCATCTCAATAATGTCTTCTCTAGTAACATTTTTAATTTTTTCTATTATCTTATAAACATCACTTTCTGCATTTAAAAGATATTGCCCCATGCTAAGCTCTATCATAGTACTCTGGTCATCTAAGCATGATACAAATAAATTTTCTAAGAAAACTTTTGCATCATTTAAATCCTCATCTGTAAAGTTTCCGTTCTTCATGTCTTCGACTTGTATCTTTATAAGCTCTAGTGCTTTTTCATACTTGTCAAGTTCAATGCCGGCTGTTACTAAAAGAATTCCTTTATGCTTTACATATATTGATCTTGTTGTATATGCAAGACTAGCCTTCTCTCTTACATTTTGAAATAGCTTAGAATTTGAAGAAGAGCCAAGTATTGCGTTATATACAGTCATCTTGTAAAAATCATTTTCGAGAGATTCTACATTAACATCATATCCAAGTACAAGCTTGCCTTGAGTAACGTCCATTTTGTCAACAATAACTCTTGGCTCCAATTTCTTTAAATCGCACTTCTTTAGCTTGGTTTCTTTTACTTCAGTTGACTCTTTCGTTTCAAACTTATTTTCAAAAAACTTTTTAACTTCATCTATATTAATATTTCCCGAGATATAAAAATGCTTTTCAGAAGTATCTAGGACTTTTTTATATTGTGTATACAAGCTCTCAGATGTTATATTTTCTAAATCTTCCTCATTACCAAACTTATATATAGCATATGGGTCGTCCCCAAACATTTCCTCGGTGCATCTAAATATCGCATAAGTTCCCTTATTATTTATCTTCCCCTTAATCAACTCTCTAAGTGTTTCTTTTTCTTGAAGCACATATTCGCTATCAAAAGAGCCGTTTTCTAGCTTAGGTTCATAAATAGCTTCGCACAAAAACTGCAAACTCTCATTAAGTAAATCTTCATTATTTAAAGCAAAATTATTATCAATGGCCGAGATGTAAAATTGCAAAACTTGCTTATCCCCAATTTTATCAACACTTGCATCAAAAACTGCACCATACATGTTGTCCATTTTCTCTGAAATATCTTTCATAGTTTTTAGATTCTTTGTTCCCCTTCTTAAAACAGCTGGTATAAGTGCATTAGCTGTCACATCCTCTTTATTTAAATCAGTCAATAAAAAAGCTGCAACTATATTTGACTTAAATCTCTTAGTATCTAAAATGTGTACAAATATTTTGTCATTTAATTTAATTATTTTTTCATCCATGATATTCCTCCTTATCTTAGTTAGTATATCTTATGGAAGAGTATTTATTCAAGTATATAAACTAAAAAATGTTTAGCTATATGGATGTAGTTTCAACTTGAGGCAAAAAAAAGACAAGAGAATCAGCTCTCTTGTCTAAATTTTTATTAATATACACTACGGTGTTGTTGTGTCCAAATAGTTTACTGTCTCGATACCTACAGGTGATACTGCTCCTGGTCCATCTGTATAGAATACTGTTGCTGTATCAACAGTTACGTCTGTAGCGGAATCTTCTGGGGTTGTATCTGCCGTAGCCATAGTAACCTTAACTCCTCCAATATCGAATGATCCTGTAGCACTGTATACCTCTGCAGAATCTGTAGCATCTGATACTAGATATGGCGTTCCGTCAGTTTTCAATAAACGTATTTCATCTGTTACATAAAAATTATCTTGATATGTGTATGGTGGCCATACAAATATTGTTCCTGTGTTTGTAACAAAATATGAAACAGGGATATTTGTACCCTTATCTGTATTTACAGTTATTTCATCAAGTTCTATTCCTAATGTTTTTTCGCCTGATTCATTAATATGCGTGCAAGCAATTGTACTCGCTGTACCTCTTGGAAGCCAAGCCGCTGCTCTTTCAGCACTATCAGCATCTCTATCAAGAGTATCTGCACCTTTAGCTACGAAATTATATACTTGAGCTTCTGTTACAACATTTCTGTTGGCACTTTCATTACCTTGAACAGTTGTAGCTGCTGTTGCGAATGCTGTTTTTACATTATCCATTGCTGTTGTAAATTGTGTAAATGTTGCATTTTCAATAGTGTCACCTGATGAACTAAATGCAACTGCTGCTAGTATGATTACAACGATGATTGTAATTACTAGTGAAATTAGTGATACACCACTTTGATTTCTTTTCATAATAAAAATCCTCCTTTATTTTTTGCTTTGTCTAGAGCTATTTAAATTGCCCTAGCTTGCCGTCTTTCAGAGCAATTCCTCCAGACTCGGCATAAATGATTTAAACTAGAATGTATATTGATACTCGCACTATATCAATACACATTCTTAAATCTCTTTACAACTTAGAGTATAATAAAACGTTTTAAAGAATGCAATAGGTTTTATCATTAAATTATTATTACAAGACTATTACATGTTTGTAACATTTTATGCTACTTTTTCTTTTAATTTTCCACACTTTCTCTACATTCCATTTGCCTCGAATAAGAATGAACCCATGTATACTTCCATGATAGGTGTTAATACTAGTATAACGAATGCAATCATTACTATACCCATTATAAGCATACTTACTTCTGGCAATACCTTCATTACTCTTTCTATTGTTATATTTATATCATCTTGTATAAATTCTACTATCTTATCAACCATTTCAACAATGTCTGTTTCCATACCTATTCTAAGCATTTCAAGCACCATAGGTGGCATATTAGGAAGCCTTTCAAACGGTTCTACCCACGATTCACCTTGTTGCAAATTATCTTGCGCCGACTCTATAATCGACAGTATAACATAGTTTTTTACAGTTCCCTTACTTACTTCCATAGCGTCCTGCAGCTTTGAATTATTTGCCAAGTTTAGCTGCATGGCTTTAAAGAACTTTTGCAGTGATAATCTAAGTATAAGTCCACCAAATATCGGCATTTTTATCTTGAACATATCCCACAAATACTGTCCAGATATTGTCTTTTTCCACAGGATAAACGCTGTTACAATCGCGGCTATTACTGCAGCGACAATATACCAGTGAGCCATCATCCACTTAATAAATCTAGATGCTGCCATAGTAGCTTCTGGTATCTGGTCTGTAAGTCCCATGCCTCCATATAAATCTTCAAGCATCGGCACACCTACCAATATACCAACAACGGTACCAATCAACATACCAACGGCTTGAAGAAGCGGACCAACTAGCGCTTTTCTCAAGGCTTTTGTCGTCTTTTCGGTATCTTGTAAATAATTCATTGCCTGAAAAAGCGAATTTGTTAACGAACCAGAAAGCTCACCAACCTTAATAGTTGCGACATATATATCTGGAAACACCTTATTATAATACTCAAGTGTTGTGTATATGTATTCACCAGATTCAACACCGTTTAGTATATCCTCTATAATATCTCTCATGGCTGGATTTTCAGTATTCTCTAAAAGTGTCGTAAATGCTCTAACATTTGTAAAGTTTGCTCTTTTTAAAAGATATAAGCTTTGCGTGAAAGCAAATAAATCTTTTTTAGTTACTCTTTTTAAGAAAGATAAATCAATCTTAATTTCTTTTTGCAATCCTTTTTTTTGCCTTTTCCTCTGCTCTTCAATTAATTTTTCTCTCGTATATTTCGTAACTGCGGAAGAAACAACCTTATTCTTTTTTGTTTTCCTTGTAGACAAGGTACTTAGAACTTTACTTTTTTCAACTGATATCGGTTTTAGTCCATTTCCTTGAAGCCTTTCCAAAACCTTTTGTCTAGACTCATCATCTATGACACCAGTAACAACTTTACCAACTGAAGAAACAGCCCTATATCTAAACTTAGGCATCTTCGTCTCCTTTCACTCATCAGTATGCTAACTTTCTCTTTACCTCTCCTAATGTTGTATGTCCTTCTATTACTTTATTAAATGCATCTACAATTAAAGGCCTATATCCTGTAGCAAAAGCAGCTTTTCTTATTTCAGTAATAGAGCCTTCAGATATTATTAAATCTTTTATATCATCATCTACAGAAAGAATTTCATTAGCCGCAATTCTTCCCTTGAATCCCGTATTATTACATTTTTCACATCCAACAGGTTCGTATGTATGTGCTCCATCTAAATTAAATGTAGCATCATACCTCTTACCTATTCTTTCAAACTCGGCTTTTTCTTTATCTGTAAATTCACGTTCTTTACAACAATCTTTACATATTCTTCTAACAAGTCTTTGCGCAATAGATGTAGCCAAAACACTTCCTACATCATAGCTTGATATTCCTAATTTTCTAAACCTTGTTATAACCTCTATACAGTCTACGGTGTGTATTGTTGATAACACAAAGTGTCCTGTTTGGCCTGCCTGTACTGCTATTTCTGCTGTTTCTTTATCTCTTATTTCTCCGAAGTAGAATGATATCAGGGTCTTGTCTCAAAATTGTTCTAAGAGAATCTGCAAATGAAACTCTCTTATTTACTTCTACTTGGTTTAATCCTGGAATTCTTATTTCAACTGGGTCCTCAACAGTTGTTATATTTATTTCTGGTTTATTAAGCAATGCAAGCGCACTATAAAGCGTCGTTGTTTTTCCTTCACCAGTAGGGGCTGCTATGACGGCAATACAGTTTCTCTTGTTAAAACATTTCTCCATTACAACTTCTTCCTCTGGATAACCTAAATCATGCAAACCAGCAACTGTTGATTCTTTCTTCATAAGTCTTAGAACAAACTTTTCTCCACAAACATTCATCTGCGAAGATACACGAATGTTATAATCAGGATATGCTAAGATTCTACCATCCTGAGAAAGCTGAACTTCTTGATGCATATTTGAAATTGATTTCAATCTTCCTATAATTTGTGGTTGCTTAGATTTTTCAATATTAGCAATAACTATTAAGTCACCGTCAATTCTATATCTAACACGAACTTTATCCTCCATAGGTTCTATATGAATATCACTGGCTCTTTTCGCCATACCAGACCTTATAATATTATCAACTAACTGTGATATGTCTTTACCATAAGAATCAAAATTCTTCTCGTCCTCTATCTTGCTTTCTATGTTTTTTACTATTGTATTTATGTATGATTCAAATGTAACAAATGGTTCCATCGATAAGCCCTTGCTAAGCAAAATAAGACGTATCATTTTTTGCAACTCTTTATCAGTAGGATCTGCAAATGCTACTTTTATTCTGTTTTCATTCAATTCAAATGGCAAAACTTTGTGTTGCTTAACTATATCCATAGAAAGATATTTTGTAAAACTAAACGAAAAAGCATTTGGATCTATTACAGCTGGCTTAACACCAATTACTTCCGATATTGTATTAAGTAATGCTTGATCATCGCACAATTGTAATATATGAAAAACCTCTCCTAATTTTACATTTTTATGATTGTATTGATATTCAATAGCCTTATCAACATCCGACTCTTTTATTAGCCCTTTCCTAATTAGACTAACTCCAAGAGGCGCTTTTTTGGCCGAATTATTATTATCAAAAATTGCCATTTGTTTTCCTCCTTATCTGTAATTTGCTAACTTGTTCTTTCGTTCCTACCATAAATGCCATTATCACTATATACTTACTTATTATTTTATAATATTTGATTAATAAGTCAATAACAAACAATTAAGTTCAAATATTTACTAATAATGACATTTTCAGTAAATATATAAAAAGTTATTTTAATGAATCAGCAATATCATACATCCTACTTACATCTTTAGAATATGCTTCTTGAATTTCTTCTACTTCCGATTCTTGCCTTAAGAAGATACTTACGCTTCTTCCATACAAAGCAATAGAATAGATTGCAAATACTAACATTACCATAACAGCAGTCATTGTTACCGACCCTCTATTTTTCCACATATACTTCACTTCCTATTTTTATATTCCTCTACCTACTTTTATAAATTGCTCTGTTCCAAATAAGTTTCCATTTTGCTCATAATACAAATCTAATATTACCCACGCATTTTTCTTTTCTTGATTTATATCATCATACGAGTAATCATATTCAAACTTTATGGTAGCCATTTCATCAGTTATTAAAACATTATTTCTATATAATTCATAAACATAAAATGTTTGTTCTGTGTCACTTTTTTCATTAGCTCTATAGTTTATATTATATTCAACACCGTTATCTAGTTTTAAGTAACTGTCTGAATATTCTAAAACTCTACTAGCAGCCTTTATATCTGATATTATAAATGCTTGTGCCTTCAGCATTTCATTTGTTTTTTCGCTTCTTGTAGACAATGTAGCAATTTGAGAAATAACGTTTTGATTTAAAAACGTCAAAGCTACAAAAATTACTGCGGAAACGACTATATATATACTAAGAGATGTAATTGTAACACCCTTATTACTTTTCATAGTAATTCTCCCTCCTATATATTTACTGCCTCTTGCTATATTTAAAAATTATTTTTCTATCTTTAATGTTTGTAATTGTATCTCTTTTTTACTAGCAGGCTCGTTACTCTTGGTATAAAATTCAACTGTTGCTGTGAGAAGTTTAACAGATGAATCTTCATACGTTCTTCCATTTTTAGGAGGCAACGTTTCTAGTGTTGTCGTGACCATCATATTATTTGTAGGTATATTTGTAACAGTTACTCTCCTTTCTACAGTGTCTTCAGTTACAACTGTGAGTGCAGGATCATCGACTATGTTTATTACGGCATCACCTAATAATAACTCACGCTCTATTGCTTTAACTGCATATGATAATGCAATACTTTTTTGTTCAGCAAGTCTATAATTTTGATGTGTAGCATCTATAATTGTAACACTAAATATCATAAATATCGTAATGATGATAAGTCCTATTCCAATTTCTAGAAGAGAATATCCTCTCTGGGATCTTAGATTCATTTTTAAAATCCTCCTTAGTTTTTATTACTATTATAAGCTATGCAAGCAATAACTCAAATACACTTGAATTAATTACTTCTGATATAGGCTCCAGATAAGAAATGCCTATTATAACAATTGCACTAGATATGCTAAGATAAAAGCCAAATGGCGCTTCTTTTTGTTTTTTTAAAATCATTACAAGAGCTACCATAAATAACGCAATTATAATTGAAAGAACTTGTAATCCAAATCCAAAGAAAAAACCTATCACTGCAATATATAAAATATCGCCAAATCCTACTGGTAACTCATTTTCTTTCAAAATATTTTTAAGCAAAGCATTTACTGTTAGCATTATAATTGAAATTAGAATTCCTCCAATAATATTATCTAAAAAATCTTCACCACGTACTGCGTGAAAAATAACATAGACAATTGAAACAATAAAGCCATACAATAAAGTTCCTTGATGAATTATCTTTTGCTCTTTATCGATGCCACCAATTATAAATAGCATAACCACAAACAAGTAAATTAAAAACAAGTTAATAAATTCATATATTGTACTGGAATAATTTATCTTTAGAGCAAATGCAATTAATAAAAACACAAGTCCAGAAAAAATTTCTAATAAAATATACCTACTTCTAATTTTTTCTTTGCAATATCTACATCTACCTCGTAAAAAAATATAACTAAATACAGGAATCAAATCAATTAGTTCTAATTTATGATTGCAAGAAGTGCAGTGAGATCTCACATGTGTTATATCTTCTCTTCTTGGCAATCTATAAACTGCAAGTGAAAAAAAGCTTCCAAAAACAGTTCCCGCTATAAATATCATTATGTATAAAAAAACATTCATATATCTAACACTTCCAACCTTTACTTATTATTAGTTAAGCACTTTACATCACTATTTTGAAATTTCACTCCACCATAAGTTTATTAATTAAGGGATATACATTAGCAGCATATCCCTTGGTAATTTTAAACAATCTTTATTCTAAGTTCCAGAAGAATTATCTGATTCTGTACTTGCGATATCACCACTATTTTGGGAAATTACATCAAACGGCAAATCTGTTGTGCTTGTATCTCCTACAAACGGGTTGATGCTTCCTGGAACATACCTTACTTCTGTTTGAGATTGATCTAATTCATTCATTGATGCTTCATAAATCTCAGTTTCATTTTGTGCATCTTGAATATCTCCAATAACAGGATATTTGCTTTTATCAATCGTCTCATACTTTGCAACTAATGGCACATCAACATCTAGCGGTACTTTATCTTTAAACACAAACAAAACACCACCAACAACTATTACTATAATAAGCAATACAATTCCTACTTCTTTTAAAACACTTAGAAAATTTTTCATTAAATATTTACTCCTTTATAAACTATATTTATTCAGTAGGTGACGTTACTATCATTACATCCTCTACTGTAAAATTAGCTTTAACTTGTCCTGCACTAGAGCCTTCAATAATAATCTCATCTATATTAAATTGAAGTTCTGGATCATTTTCCAAATCATATATAAAGTTTATAACAGAAACATATGTGCCATTTATATCAAAATCCACACTCATACTAACATCGTCGATCGACATTTTCCACTTAACATCGTTATCTGAGGCGTATTCTCCAATCTTTATCCATAAATAATCTAATAGATATTTTTCCTCTTTATTAGCCTCAGCAATGTCCTCTTCAGATGCAGTCGCCGCAAGCAAATCATACTCTTGTTTCCTCGTTTCATAATTTTTCATTTCTGTTTTTACACCTTCTGTTGCATTTGCTATTTCAACATTATTCAAAGAATTTAATTTTGTCAAATTAGCATCTAAAGTTTCTCTGCTTTTAGTAACCTCTGCATAGCTTGGAATATCAATTTTTATTGTTCCGATAGAATACTCAAATCCCTGCATTATAACATACCATGAAGCATATCCAAAAAGCCCTATTAACAGTATATACAAAAAATTTTTCATTATGGCAAAACCCCACTTATTAATATTTTAATATTACCACTCATATCAACAACTTCCATGTTAACGTCTAATAATATTTTTTCTAATTTTATTCTAGACACTAAGTATCCTAATTGTGCATGTTGACCAGACTCTGCTTTTATTAGCACATTTCCTGTTTCGCTTACATCTATCGATGTAACAACTACATTTGCCGGCATTATAAACATCACTTTGCTTAAGAAATTAGGTATATCAAAACCACGAGAAGTTTGCTCATTTATTTTTGTAATAATTGCTTTTAGCTTATTTGTTATTTCAATGTATTCTTCTGCTTGTCCTCTTAAAAACGTTGCATCTTGATTTGCCGCTGAAACATTAGCGTTAACAAGCGAAATTTGTTTTAATGTATCCGTGTTTTTCTTGTCTATCTGATTTGCGCTGTACACCGCAACAACTGAATAAAGCGCTAAAACCATTCCTAACATAATTGCTAATCTACGTAGCCATCCAGCAAGAGCATCAAAATTACGCGTCTTTTTCTCGTCACTTTCATCATCATTAGCTATTGAAGCAATATCTGCACTTCCCTCTACGAAGTCTATCTTTACTTTTCCTCTTTTTTTCTTTCCTTTAGAAGCGAATGCTGGTAACTTTGCTTTAAGTTCATTAAACTTTTCTGTAACCACTTTCTTGGCTTTATCAAGTTTAATTTTCTTTGCAAAATCTTTTAATGATTTCGTTCCTAACACTTTCTTTGCAGCCACAGAAAACTCATATTCTGGTGACGCCATTCCAATTCCGTCTAGCGCAAGTGCAAGTGCACTATTTACTTCGATTATTTCTTTTATTTTCGGATTATCCTTTCTAATGAAGAAAGGAATTAAGACTTCGCATGTTGGTTTAGCAAAAATCTGTTGAAAATATAAATCAACGTTATTAATTATAGCTGCCGTTCCGGTTATATAAACTTTTTTAATAATTTTATTATATGGTTCAACTATAGCTTCAACTCTTTGTCTTATATCATACAACACAGGAATAATTACATCTAAAATCTCTCTAGCCTCTCCGTCTTGATTTTCAATATCATCTGCATATACCGAAACGCTTTTACATGCTTCATACGCTTTAGCTGTTGAATTGTATTTTATAGCAAGCTGATTTATAATTTCCTCAGCCCCAAGTTCAAAAGACTCAAGATGTTGGATTTCATTTTTTGTAAATAATGTTATCGTTGTTTTATCTTCAATGTTTATTACTATTGACTCTTCATCAATTGCTTCATTTGCAAATAAATTCTTTATACTTACTGGAAGTGGCTCTATTGAAGCAATCTTAAATTCTGAAAAATTTTGATTAATATTAGCCAACTCAGCCTTCGATGTAGAAACGCACAGTGCCAAATTCTTGTCAAGTACTCCTATATTTTGTGCAAGCTTAAATCGCATCTCCATAATAGATGTTGGGATTCCTTCTTTTGTATTCTTCTCACTATACTCCGCAAGTATTAATTCCATCATATCCTTTTTCTTTAAGTTACTAAAAACTTGCGTCATATAATATTCCTCGTTAGACAGCGCAACCGAAATCGGCCCATTTCGCATATCCACTTCTTCTGCAATTTCAGCGACTGTTGCTTGCACATTGTCATAGAACTTTACTCCATGCGCATCTAAAGTAATCCCCGCCGTTGCTTTATCGGATGTGACTTTTGCATATTTTATAATATTCTTATCAATGTATATTCCCAAACAACTAGGCATGTCTTCTACTCCTTTTTTAGTTTTATTTCACTTCAACAACCTCTTCATCGTCTGCAGTTTCCGTTTCTTCAGGCTCTGGATTAAAATCAAATGTTCTAAACCTATTAAAGAATTTAAACATCTCAGCATAAGTTAATTCCTTGCTAAGCATCAAATCATTCCCATCTCCCTCAAGTACTCCTGATTCATAAAATTGTTTCAATATATCATCCTCTGAAACAGATTGTTCAGACAACAAACTAAACATTAATATCAAAAATTCTTTTCTAGAAATGTTTGTATAATACGGCTTCATCCCGTACGTTATAATACCAGAATATTTTACATTTCCCATCGTTGCAAACACATAATTTCTATAATCAGAATACTCCAAAAGCGTTGCCGCCTTGTACTCTACAAGTGATAAGTATAATTTATAACTTTGCAAATCATCTCTTGTTAATAAATCTGCTTGTTTATTAACAGTATCTTCAAAATGTTCAACATAATTTTTAACTATTCTAAATTCCTGTGGTGTTAGCATATCCTTGCTGATATAAGTGTTAATATGTTCTGCAAAATCTCTCAATGCCTGATTTTGAAAGCCCGTTCCTGAAACATTTTGCATTATGCCATCCTTAGGCTCCACATTTTGATATTCCAAGTATTTTAATATTGCCTTATATAAATCAGCAAGCGCAACAGGATTATTTAGAGTTTTGTTACTCTTTATAGACGTAAGTCCATTTGCAAGCGCCCACTCATAGCCAGGCGTTCCCAACCACGCAGCATAAGTAGACATTGGAACAGACGTAATTAACATTAAAATTAGCAAAAACACACATAAAAATCTAATCGCATTTTTTCTCATTTTTTCACACCTTTTTATCATTATCTTTAAAGCGCTTATATGCGCTTGACGCTTACGGAATAACAAAAACATATATTCAAACTCCGTATTTATTTTACATGTTTATACATATAAAAGCAACAATTGTTATTGAAACGTAATATTAATGTAACATAAATGTAATATATAAAGTATTATATCTAAAACTTACTATTTCCATTTTAGAAGTTTTTATCCAAAATATGTGTCAAGAGTCGAAAGCTTTTGACACAAAAAGCGGGATATGAGTACTATTCTCATCCCGCTTTATAACTATTTTCTTATAAGTTTTATGTTTATTTTTTCACCATTTATGTCTAATTCTTTTTCTCCTTTGCCTGCCATTATTATATCTGCAAGTGTATCTTCACTAATTTGTTTTTTGTTTCTTTGTATTATTGCTGCAAGTTTTTCATTGCCAGAATAATATATTTCAATATGATTTTGAACTTCAAATCCCGACTCTTTTCTTAAATTCTGTATCTTTGAAATTAGCTCTCTTACAAAACCTTCTTCTATTAGTTCAGGGGTTAGTTCTATGTCAAGTACAACTGTTAAATTGCCATCTTGCTCTGAAATATATTTTTCGGATTTAGTTGTTTCAATTAATAAATCTTCTTCTACCAACTCAACTTTTGCATTACCAATCTCCAGTGTTACAACTCCTTTTTCTTTTAATTCATTAACAAAAGCCGTTCCATTTCCACCTCTTAAAAGCTCATTTATACTTGGCAATATTGCTCCATATTTTGGACCTACAGTTTTTAAATTAGGCTTAACATTATACGAAACAAACTTAGCAACGTCTTGTGAAAACTCTATTTCTTTTACGTTTAGTTCTTCTTTAATTATGTCTGCAAATTCTTTTTCTAGTTCATGTTTTGAATCAACATATACCTTTGAAAGCACTTGACGATTTTTCATTCCAGATACGTTTCTACACGCTCTTCCAAGTGTTACTATTTCTAAAACTTTTTCCATGTTTTCTTCTAATTTTTTATCAATCATTTCTTCTTCCGCAACCGGGAAGTCACATAAGTGAATGCTTTCTGGTGCAGTCTTATCTATGTTTGCAACAAGATTTTGATATATTTCTTCAGTCATGAAAGGAACAAATGGTGCACTTACTTTTGCAAGTGTAACAAGGCATGTATATAAAGTCATATACGCATTAATTTTATCTTGCTCCATACCACTTTCCCAAAATCTTTCTCTACATCTTCTTACATACCAATTGCTAAGTTCATCTGTAAAGTCTTGAATTAACCTTGCGCTCTCTGTTATTTTATATTCAGTCATTCCCTCATCAACGTCTTTAACAAGCGAATTTAGTTTTGACAAAATCCACTTATCCATTTGCGATAACTTACTATATTCGAGTTTATATTCTAATGGATTAAATTTATCTATGTCTGCATATAAAACATAAAATGCATATGTATTCCAAAATGTTCCGATGAACTTTCTTTGATATTCACCGATTCCTTCTGGATAAAATCTCGTAGGTAGCCAAGGACTACTACTTGCACAGAAATACCACCTAATAGCGTCTGCGCCTTGATTATCTAAAACAGTCCATGGATCAACAACATTTCCTTTATGCTTACTCATTTTTAATCCATCTTTGTCTTGAACATGGCCTAGTACTAGGCAATTTTCGAATGGCGACTTATCAAATAGTAGTGTTGAAATAGCCATTAGTGTGTAGAACCATCCTCTAGTTTGGTCAATTGCCTCACTAATAAATTGCGCCGGAAAATGTTTTTCAAAAACTTCTTTATTTTCAAATGGATAATGATATTGTGCAAATGGCATTGATCCTGAGTCAAACCAGCAGTCAATAACATCTGGCACTCTTTTCATTTCTTTTCCGCACTTTTCACATTTTAATTTTACTTCGTCTATGTATGGCTTATGAAGCTCTATATCATCAGGTACATTTTTTCCTAATTTTTTTAACTCTTCAATACTTCCTATTACGTGATAATGTCCACACTCACATTCCCACACAGGAAGTGGTGTCCCCCAATATCTAGAACGAGATAATCCCCAGTCAATAACATTTTCTAGGAAGTTTCCAAAACGCCCTTCTTTAATATTTTCAGGCATCCAGTTAACTGTATTGTTATTCTTTACAAGCTGTTGTCTTAGGCTAGACATTCTAATAAACCACGTATCTATTGCATAGTAAAGAAGCGGTGTATCGCATCTCCAGCAAAATGGATAAGAATGCTCATATGGAAGTGCAGCAAAAAGTTGATTTCTTTCTTCTAAGTCTTTTAATACTAGTTTGTCAGCATCCTTAACAAAAGTTCCTGCCCACTTACCAGTTTCACTCGTAAAGTTTCCTGCCTCGTCAACTAATTGTACAAATGGCAAATCATTATCTTTTCCTACTCTAGCATCATCCTCACCGAAAGCAGGTGCGATATGTACTACACCAGTACCATCTGTTAAAGTAACATATCCATCTGAAATAATGTAATATGCCTTTTTATCAACATTAGCAAAGTCATATAGTGGCTCATATTCTAATCCACACAATTCATCACCTACATACGTTTCAACAACTTCAAAATCTTCTTTAATCACGCCATGTGCTAATGCTTCAGCTAATATATACTTTTCTCCACTTTCAACTTCTACTTTAATATATCGATCTTTTGGACTTACACAAAGCGCAACGTTTGAAGGCAATGTCCATGGTGTTGTTGTCCATGCAAGAATAAATGTTCCTTCTTCATCTTTTACTTTAAACTTGGCGATACAAGACGTTTCTTTTACATCTTTATAGCCTTGCGCAACCTCATGTGACGAAAGTGCAGTTCCACACCTTGGACAATATGGAACAATTTTGTGTCCTTTATATAAAAGACCTTTATCATTAATAGTTTTTAAAGCCCACCATACAGATTCAATATAATTGTTCTCATATGTAACGTATGGATTATCCATGTCTGCCCAGAATCCGACTCTATCACTCATAAGTTCCCACTCATGTTTATATTTCCAAACGCTTTCCTTACATTCCTTTATAAATGGCTCTACTCCATATTTTTCAATTTCAGGTTTTCCATTTATCCCAAGTTTTTTCTCCACTTCAAGCTCAACAGGAAGTCCATGAGTGTCCCATCCAGCTTTTCTTGGAACCTCATATCCCTTCATTGTCCAAAATCTAGGAACAACATCTTTAAAAACACGTGTTTCAATGTGTCCTATATGAGGCTTGCCATTTGCTGTTGGCGGTCCATCATAAAACATGAAAGTAGGATAACCTTTCCTGTTTTCAATACTCTTTTTGAAAATATCATGCTTTTTCCAAAATTCAATTACTTCTTTTTCTCTGTCTACAAAGTTTAAATCTGTAGAAACCTTTTTGTACATTGCTTTTCCCCCTAACTTAAATTGTGTATGAAATTCGAACAAAAATGAAAATCTAAAAAATCAAAGATTTTTGATTTTCATATGTCGAGATTTGCTCGACTTTAAATATGGAATTTTTGTTGTTTCATACGGAAAGTATTTAGTAACATAATTTGTTAGTTTTTGATTACTTTCCTATGAAATAAACAAAAACGCTTTATCCATATAGGATAAAGCGTAATTAACTTTATTTAAAACCACCCACATACTCGATAATACGTGCTCTTTGTAACGTAAGAGAAACGTTGACATTTACTTAAAAGTTCTTTCAATGTCACAACTCCAAGGTGATATTCAATACATAATCCGCTACGAAACTCACACCAGCTATTTCGCTCTCTTTAGCTTCATTATGCATCTACTGTCCTTATCAAAGTTTTATATTATTCGAAATATCTTAGAATATTATATCACGCATTTTCAAAATGTAAAGCACTTTTTTGGGAGTTTAGACATGTGAGGTTTTTGTTGTTCTTTTTTCTTTGATTCCATAATATGCCATTTAGTTCACTTTCTGTTACTTTCATAATGTGCGAAAAAAGGACTTTTTGCAGTCCTTTTTATAAGTTATATTTTAAAAATTATATAAGTGAAAATCTTATTTTCATTCTTTCTTTTCCTAATAGTTTTAAGATTTCATACAAGTCTGGTGTATTTCTTCTTGATGTTAATGCAACTCGTATGACTGTACTTACGTCTCCTACATGGCCCTTATAATTTTCAGGATTCTTTTTATATTCTTTTACCTCACGTGCATAACCATATTTTTCGCATACATCTTTTATTTTGTTAAACCATGTATCCTTATCATCATTTTCATCATACACATTCACATACTCTTCTATAATCTTTTTTATTTCCTCTTTGTCTGTTATGCTTTGCCATTCATATTCATGTTCTTTATTTAAGTATACCTCATCATATAAGTATTCTAAATTTTCTCTTAAGTCAGACCACTTCGATATGTCTTTTCTAATTTTAGTCCCTGTTCTTTCTATATTTAAAATTCCTATTGTAAAATCTTTGTGTTGTTCCATCAATTTTGCTAATTCATGATCGTACATCTTTGCCCATTCTAAGCCCTCTTCATAAACCCTTTCTGCTGTGTAATTTGAAATAGTATTTTTAGAAACATCTGCAAGTTTTACTAAATCAAACATTGCTCCACTTACATTTATTTTAGCAGGATCTATCTTAAATTCTGTACTTGGTGTTTTAGGATTTTCTTTTCTCCAAATTTCGTAATTTGAATTTAATATATTAAGCAAATAATCTGTTACCGCGTCGCTCGGAATTCCATTTTCTTTATAATAGCTTGCAGCAGCTTCTGGGTCTTTTCTCTTGCTTATTTTTCTCTTACTTCCATTATCGTCTTTCATAATTGTTGGCATATGAACATAGATTGGAGTTTCAAATCCTAACATGTCAAAAAGCTGTAAATGCAAGGGCACTGATGATAACCATTCTTCTCCTCTTATAACATGCGTAGTTCTCATTAGATGATCGTCTATTGCATGTGCAAAGTGATATGTTGGTAATCCATCAGATTTTATTATTACTATATCTTGGTCATGTTCTGGGAATTCAATCATTCCTCTTATCAAGTCTGTATATCTAACTTTTTTGTTTGGGTTTCCTGGAGACTTTAATCTAATAATATAGTTCTCTCCATTTTTAATTCTTTCTATCATTTGTGATTCGCTCATCATTCTGCATTTTGCATATTCGCCATAATATCCAGGACGTATTTTTAATTTTTCTTGTTTTTCTCTCGTCTTGTCTAAGTCCTCAGGTGTACAAAAACATGGATAAGCAAGCCCTTTTTCAATTAGACTTTTTGCATATGTTTGATATATCTCTTTTCTTTGACTTTGTATATATGGGCCATATGCTCCCTCTTGATTGTTTTCGTCTACTGGTCCTTCATCAAATTTTACATCAAAAACTTTAAGCCCGTTTATAATAAGTTCAATTCCATTATCTACTTCTCTTTTTGAATCAGTATCTTCTATTCTAAGATAATATATCCCATTTGTTTGCCTTGCAAAACGACTTGCAAATGTTGCTGTAAAAAGTGAACCTATATGGACAAATCCAGTCGGGCTCGGTGCAAATCTCGTTACTACAGCGCCTTCTGGCAAATTCCTTTTAGGATATATTTTTTCATAGTCTTCTACAGTTTTAGTTATGTTTGGAAATATTATGTCTGCTAATTCTTTACTCATTTTTATTCCTCCCCATATATGTATAAGTTATTTTATTTAGATAGCTTGATTGCAACTAATGTGCCTACTATAAAAGTAATTATTGAAGCTATTACTGTCAAAAACGTAATTCCAGAAAAATCAACTCCGTATAATATTGCAAATGGAGATGTTACAACTAACGCAATTATTCCCCACATAGTGGCATTTGGATATGTTTTTAGAAGTTTTTCTATTAACTTTGATGCAACTAATATTCCAACTAAAACACCTATTCCAAATGGAAGTAGTGTGCCAAAAGTTTCAAAAGCCCCCATAAAATTAAGTGTCAATACAGACTTAATACATGTATTAGCCGTATGCAAAATCGTTTCATAATATCCTAACATCATTAGAATCATTGAACCACTAACACCAGGCACCACCATGCTAATTGCGGCTATAACTCCCAACGCCAGCATTAATATGATAGACACAAAACTAAATTCAATATCAACTATACTATTTTCTATTTCATCGCTTATCATTGTCGGAATTATTATTACAAGTGCTAAAAGTATGAAAGAAATTACATGCGTAACTTTGAATTTTTCATTTTTAACTCTTGCATATATTGATGGAAGGCCACCTAGTATAAGTCCTATAAAAGCAAATAATGTTGGTATTTGAAAATTTGTAAGCATATATTCTATCACAAAAGCAAGCACTACAATTCCAATTCCTGCCCCTAATACATATGGCAATAATGTTTTTACGCTTCCTTTAAAATCCGTTTTTAAATTATTTACAGCATGAATAATCTTTTCATATATTCCCATAGAAAGCGCAATTGTGCCACCGCTGACGCCAGGAATAACGTTAGCTATACCAATAAAAATTCCTCGCAATATTTCTTTTAAATAATTCATGTTAACCTCCTTAATTATAAATCAGACTTCTGAAATTATCGGTATAATCATAGGATTTCTTCTTGTCTTCGCATAAACAAAATCATGCACTGTATCACGAATTTTATTTTTTATTGTGCTCCAATCTTTAATACCGTCAGTTTGTATCTTGTCAACATCTTTTAATATTTCTTTTCTCATTGCATCCATTAAGTCTTCTGATTCTCTAACGTAAACAAATCCTCTAGATATAACATCTGGCCCGGCCATTATTTCACCCGTTCTCTTATTCATAGCAATGACAACAATAATTAAACCATCTTGTGACAAGTGCTGTCTATCTCTTAAGACAATATTTCCAACGTCTCCAACTCCAAGTCCATCAACTAATATTTGACCTGCTGGAACACTACCAGTTATCTTGCAAAAGTTTTTATCAAGTTCTAAAACATCACCATTCGTTAACATCACAATATTTTCAGGTTCCACTCCGACTTTTACTGCTGTTTCTCCATGCGCTTGTAAATGTCGAAACTCTCCATGAACTGGTATAAAATATTTAGGCTTAACTAATGAAATCATTAGCTTCTGCTCTTCTTTGCATGCGTGACCAGATACATGAATATCTTTAAGCGTATGATAGACTACTTCTGCACCAATCTTAAATAACTCGTCAATCACATTTGAAACTAGTTTTTCATTGCCAGGTATAGGAGTTGCAGAAATGATTACTAAGTCATTATTAGTAATAGTAACTTTTCTATGCGTACCCGTTGCCATTCTATAAAGCCCAGACATTTCCTCTCCTTGGCTACCTGTAGTAATCAACGTAAGTCTTTCTGGTGGATAGTCATCAATCGAATCCATGTCTATTAATACACCTTCTGGTATATCTAAATACCCTAATTCTTTTGCAACGTTCATAACGTTTTCCATGCTTCTTCCACAAATTGCAACTTTTCTGTTATTCTTCATTGCAGAATTTATAACTTGTTGCACCCTATGAACATTAGATGCGAATGTAGCAACGATAATTCTTTTTTTACAGTCCGCGAAAATGCCGTCGAACACTTTTCCTACACTACTTTCAGACATAGTGTAGCCTTCTCTTTCCGAGTTTGTACTATCTGACATAAGGGCTAGCACTCCGTTTTTGCCAAGCTCAGCAAGTCTTGCAAAATCAATTTGTTTTCCATCTATTGGCGTATAATCGATTTTAAAATCGCCTGTATGAATAACAGTGCCAACAGGCGTGGTAATAGCCAATGCAACCGAATCTGCTATACTATGATTTACCCTTATAAATTCGATTTTGAAATTGCCAAGTGTTATTATATCTCCAGCCTTTACGCATTTCATTACTGTACTTCGAACTAATTTGTGCTCTTGTAACTTATTTTCAATTAGTCCAAGCGTCAATCTTGTACCATAAATTGGCATATTAATTTCTTTTAAAACATATGGTATTGAACCTATGTGATCTTCGTGTCCATGCGTTATAACCATACCTTTAAGTTTATTCCTGTTTTTCACTAAATATGAAAAATCAGGTATTACTAAGTCAACTCCAAGCATTGCATCTTCTGGGAAGGCAACACCGCAATCAACAAGAATCATGTCGTCTCCATATTCAAATACTGTCATGTTTTTGCCGACTTCCTCAAGTCCTCCTAGTGGAATTATTTTCAGCCTATCTCTCGCAATTTTTAAAGTTTTGTCCTTGTTCTTAGATTTTACGTATAATGTAGCACTTTTATTTTTTGGTTGTCTAGAATTCTTTTTTGCCTCCACTTGTAACTCACTCTTTTTTGATTCTCTCACTCCTATAGGCTTTTGTATTTCTTCCACAGAATTCTTTTCCTGGCTTTTCTTCTTAGGAAACGGTGCTCTTTTCCTAGGTTTTCTTGGCATCTTAGCCCTTTTTACTTCTTCCACTTCATTTTTCTTTTTAACATCATTTTTATTCTCATTTTCACTCACAAGTATTTTCTCATTTATATCTTCTGTCAAAAAAATTCTCCTCTCATTATATTATGATTTTCTTTCATATTTTAAATTTGGATTTTTCTCCATTATCTCAAGCCAATAATACAAGTCATATGCAACTTCTTTTTCTCCACCTCTTGCACGGACTCTAGGAAGCGAAAGCAAATTAAGTTTTTCACTTGTAGGTGAAGGTGCGGGCTCAGCTCCAACTAACAACAAAGCTTTATTCTCATATTTTTCGCCTTCATATTCACCACTTGCTATGTATGACTTATATTCTTTTGAAGAAACTCCATAAGGTAGCGCAAGCGAAGTTATCTCATATCCATTAGTCAGCTTTTTAACTAAATTAGCAACAGAACCAACTTCTTTTTTTATTGTTTCTATTGATGCCTTGCTAAAATTTATGTGCGTGCTCGTATGATTTCCGATTTCGAATCCACGCTCTATCAAATAATTTAACTTTTCTTCATCCGTCCCTTCTCCCGGGAAAAAAGATGTAGTATTAATAAAAAACGTTCCATTTAGTCCAAAGTCAGGATGCTCAGCATAAAACTTTTCCATTATACCAACTGCCGACATGGGATTAGCAACTAACTCTCCTTGCTCGTTTTTTATTAAATTAAACTGCCCTTTCGTTCCATCATCAAAGGTAAAAATAATTGGCGTACAACCAACAGGCACTTTAATGTTATTATCTAAATAATCATTTAACGAAATCACACGATAATTATGTTCATACAAGTATTTTAAGTCGTTATAAAAATTGTCATACGAACGAGTCCACTCATCGTTTTCGACCTGAGCGAACTTGTGAAACATAACAATTATAATTTTCCCCGATTCGTTATAAACATACTCTTCCGTGTTCGTTTCTTCATTAATAACATTAGCTTCGTCTCCAGAAATTAAATTTTCGTTATCCGTAGCCATTTCTTCGCCGGAAAAAAACACATCTCCGCTCGCAAATTCTTTTTCTCCCGACTCTTCAAAGATATCAATATCCATGTTTGCATCAACTTCTTCATTACTGTATCTTTCATCTGACACAAACAAATTTCCGCTCTCGCAACCAACGCAAATTAGTATAACATATACAGCCAGTAATGTCAACATAATATTTTTCTTCATAAATCTCCCCCTCACAGTAAAATAATAATATCACTTATAATTATAAAAAACCACCCTTTATTTTCGGATGGTTTAAAATATAAATTAAAATTATAAACAATAACTTTTTATAGGAACGTTAAATAATCACTATACTTTTATTAATACCCCATTTTATCAAAATAGACTAAAGACCTCTCTTTATTTTCTTGAAAACCTTTACTGCTCCGTTTAAAAAATCTATTGATTTATCAACTATTGTCGCACCTACTTTAGTTTTGACTGCCGCGTTAATAATTTTTTGTGTTCCTTTTAGTATTGACCTAGCTACTCTTTCCACAGCCGTTCCTTTTATTAAAGAATTTACTTTATTTAATCCTTTTTGGAGTAATGATTCATCTTTTTTATTTTTGTTATTCATGTTATTTTTTAACGATACTGTTTTTTCTGTTATTTCAATAGTTTTCGGGGTATCGTTTTCCTTCACTTCTAACTCTTGTTTCTTTGATGTAATTTCTGGGGTTTTTTCATTACTAAGGTTATTTTCTCTTATGTCATTTTTTTCTAAATATTCTTCAATTTGCTTTTTTGTTTCCTCCATTCCCTTATTCAAATTAATATCATTTTCCATGATTTGGTTTATGTCTTTAGTTGAATTTAATGCTGATATATTCACTATTAAATCTCCTCTCCGTGATTTATTTTGTGGTACAAAAAATAAACCTTATGAAAATATTTTCACAAAATCTAAAATATTTTTTTATTTGAAAAATTAGAACTAATTAGAACTTATAAAATTTTTGAAACAAAAATTTATGAATTTAAAAGCCTTAGACCAGCGGCTCGAGTATAAGATATATTCTTTTAGTTAATTTGTCAACTATATTTTTGTGCCTTAAATTTAATAATTTTTTAAGAAGATTTTTCCGTGCATGGAAAAATATATGGTATATTCAATATTTTAGCCGAAACTTTATTGAATATTATTTATCATTTTCATAAATAATAATTTTGAATTCATAGAACAAAAGCGGATTATTTTTATTTAGGTCTTCTATAAAAATCCTATTTTATATAAAATTCTATGAGTTTTTAGGAGGTAATTTATGAATAAGAGAATTTTATTTACACTTACACTCGTTTTAACCATGATGAGCCTTTCTCTAGTATTCGCTACGGGTAGTACTGCTACAAACAACGTCGGAAATAGTGCAGCAAAATCTGTTGGGAACACCACAGGTAATGTTGTAAATGATATTGGTGAAGGAATTGGCGGTGTAATTAATGGTGCGGGAAGTGCAGTAGACAGCGTAGGTAACGCCGTTACTAATATAGGCAGAGATGTTGGAAATGGTATAAATAATACTACTAACAATGTAACTGACAATTTAGATAATAATACGAATACTAACCGTACAAAAAATACTGTCAATACTGATAGGACTACGAACAATTCTACCAATACGTTAAGAAATAGTACTAACACGCGTAATAATGGTACGGTATATAATGCTACTAGGACAGCTAGTACTACTACAGGTAATGTAGATACGGCATGGACTTGGATTGTTGTCATAGTTGCAGTCCTTGCAATTATAGGCCTAATATGGTATTACAATTCAGAAAGTAATCAATCAAATAACAAGAAAAAAGAAAGATATTAATTTATAATTTCATATTAACTTTACTAGTTCACCGCTATATTTACGAAATAAAGCTAGTATCTACTGCTTTATGTTTTTGTAATATTATGCGGTGGATTTTTTATTCGATATGTGCTATACTTCATTTTACAATAGTTCGAATCTAGAATTGGAGGATTTTCTTATGAAAGGAAAAGTAGATGAGAAAAAAATAATTGCAAAGAATAGTAAAGCGTTTCATGATTATTATATAGATTCCAAAATCGAGTGTGGAATTGAACTTGTTGGAACAGAAGTAAAATCAATCAGAAATGGTAAAGTCAATATGAAAGATAGTTATGCGACCATCAAAAATGGTGAACTATACATATATGCGCTACATATTAGCCCTTACGAAAAAGGCAATATTTTTAATAGAGATCCTTTACGCACGCGAAAATTATTAGCGCATAAAAATGAGATTTTAAAGTTGCTTGGACTTATAAAACAAAAAGGCGTCACATTAATTCCTCTTTCTTTATATTGGGATAAAAGTCATGTAAAAGTCGAGCTAGGCGTTGCACGTGGTAAAAAGCTTTATGATAAAAGACAAGATATAGCTAAAAAAGAAGCTAATAAAAGAATTGCACAGCACCTTGCCGAAAAATAGCAAGATGCTTTTAATTGCTTATACCATATTTAAGAACAAATTATCTATCGGTGGAAATTTTCCGGCTTCTACTATCGAGACTAATCTTTTTAGCTTATTTTCTGCGTTTTTCTTTTGTTCAAATGTAATTAATTTTTTTTCATACGCTATCTCAAGTTCATCTAAATCAAGTATCTCATACGCTCCGTCTTTATATACTTTGAGATCAACAAGTAAATCTGTTATCATATATGTATCATTTTCATAAGTATATTCTATTATGTCACAATACCAATATAAAAAATCACCACTGCCGTCAAATATTTTGCTAATCTTCCATCCCTCTTCTAATATCGTGAATGAAATTCCTCTACTAATATCATCTCTAGGTTTTATTGGGATCCATCTTGTTATCAAAATTTTTTCATTTGCAAAAATTAGCTCATCTCCTGAAATATCAATTATTTCATCTGGGATAAATCTTTTTCTTAATACTCTCATATGTTCTTTTCCTTTTTATTAGAATGTTTAATTTCTTAAATTATAATCTACTTAATTTTGAATTTCAACCCCAGTATAGTAGTGCTTTATTATTTCTTCACATGTATACCCGCTTTTCGCCATTTGGTTTGCACCCTCTTGGCTCATACCAACACCATGCCCGTATCCAATAGTATAAAATGTTATTGTCCCATCATCTGCTTTTTCTACTCTAAAATTAGTTGAGCGTATTCCTATTAACTTTCTTAATTCTGTAGCTTTAAGTATTTCATTTCCTATTTGTAAATTGTCTACCCTTCCACTTCCTGTATAATCTATTATATTTATTTCATAATTATTTTTATCATAATCCTTTACTACATCTTTTATAAGTTCTGCAAATTCAGTTTTAGTAAAACTTTTAGTTTCTTGAAATAAGTCATCTTCATTTCCACTAACACTTTGTAAGTATGGTATCTCTTCTCCTCCCCACACATATTTTACATTTTCGGTTTGACCTCCACTATGTGCATGAAAAAAGGCAGAAATAATTTCACCATTATATGTTATATATCTGTTTTTAGTCTCTGTTACTGCATTCTCTAGTTTTGCCCATTTTTCGTTTTCTTCTTTATCATCCCATGAAGCAAATGCGTATTCTTTAGTTTTATAGCATTGACAACAATTTATATCATCACACATGTCTGCGCCACTATGACTAGCTGGATTGTTTATTAGTTTATACATAGTATATGTACGCGCAACTATTGCTTGTGCTTTAAGGGCTTCTACCTCATAACTTATAGGCACCTCTCCTATTAAGACTCCCTTTATATAGTCATCAAAATCTAACTCAACTACATCGTTCGTTTGTGTTAATAATAACTTAATTTTATCTGGGACTGTCGCATTTTCATTTTTTGTATTATCTATTTTTCCATTTAAATCATTTGTTTTTGAAGGAGATTTTAAATTTATTTTATCTATTAAGAACAAGTTTGGAATCAGAAAGCATATTAACATAAAAAACCAAAAGCATATTATAAACTTTTTCAACGAAAAAACCTCCTATCCACATAGTTAATTCTATGTAGACAAGAGGTCATTTTAGAACTCTATTTACTTTGAAATAGCTGTTACTATTTGTGAAAATCCGTTAGGATCATTTACAGCCATCTCTGCAAGCATCTTTCTGTTAATATTTATATTTGCTTTTTTCATTCCATTAATCAAAGTACTGTAATTAATACCATTTGCTCTTGCAGCAGCATTAATTCTAGTAATCCATAACTTTCTAAAATCTCTTTTCTTTAGTCTTCTTCCAATGTATGCATACTTTAAAGATTTCATAACGGCTTGTTTTGCCATTCTAAATCTAATACTCTTTGCACCATAATAGCCTTTTGCCATCTTTAAAACTTTTTTATGTTTTTTTCTTGTAATTTTCGCTGTTTTTACTCTAGCCACTTTATATCTCTCCTTTCATTAACCATATGGTAACATTTTCTTAACAGTTGCTTCCATTGTTTTGTCAACTGTTGTTGGTCTTCTTAGTCTTGCTTTTCTTTTCGCTGTTTTTGCATTTAGTAAATGTCTTCTGTTCATTCTGTTTCTCTTAATTTTTCCTGTACCTGTAAAGCTTACTCTTTTTTTAGTAGCTTTATGTGTCTTCATTTTAGGCATACTTAAAACTCCCTTCTTTATTCATCTTTGTTACAATTTTTAATTATATCGTAATCATATTGCCTAATTGCATAACGCCTATCATCATGCAATAAACTAAAATAAATTAGTTGTCAAATATATCTAATCATTATTTTTTGGATTAATTATAAGTATCATGCTTTTCCCTTCAAGCTTAGGCTCTTTATCTACTGTTCCAACATCTTCTAGAGATTTAGCAAATTTATTTAATACATTTGCACCAAATGAAGTATTGTTAACCTCTCTACCTTTAAATTTGACTGTAGCCTTCACTTTGTTTCCATCTGTTAAAAACTTTCTAGCATTTCTAGATTTAAATTCAAAATCGTGAGTATCGATAGTTGCTGATAAACGAATCTCTTTTACTTCAACGACTTTTTGTTTCTTTTTAGACTCTTTTTCCTTTCTTGCCTGCTCATATTTGTATTTGCCGTAATTCATAATACGACACACAACAGGACTCGCCGTCGGTGCAACTTCAACTAAGTCTAGCTCTCGCTCGTCAGCTATTTTTTGTGCTTCGCTCGTAGGCATAACTCCTAATTGCTCACCATTTTCATCGATGACCTTAACCTCTTTTGCAACAATCTCTTCATTAATAGAAAGCTCTTGTTTGATATAAATCAACCTCCCTTTTTTATTCTACTTATGAGATAATCCAAAGTAGTGTTAATTTTTTATTCAAAAAAAAACTTAAGCACCAAGCTTAAGCCAAATCCACGACAAAATAATTTACATACAACTCTTTGTGTATCAACTATATTGACCAACCATATACATTATGGCGGTGAGAAGTGGATGACTTCTTCTTGAACAGCTCTTATTATAATATCATCCAATGTTCTTGTCAAGCACAAATTTTGTTTGCAGCAATTATCGTATACATGGGGACGGAGTTTCTGTCTATAATAGTTGAGCATATTATCCTAGACGGACTGATCTTAAGAAGTATGGATAGAAACTCCCGTCCCCATGTATACAAAAGAAAATTTTTCATTGACAAAATGCGCCTTTCGTATTAAAATAATGACGCATGGTATTGAGGATGTCACCCCGGAAGCATCAAAATACCATAAATTTTGATGATTTATTGAAATGGAGGTTAAGTATTACCATGAATAATACTACATATAGCATAAAAGCTAGTGAAATTGAGAGAAAATGGTATGTGATTGATGCTGATGGTAAAGTCTTGGGAAGACTTGCTTCAGAAGTTGCTAAACTTTTAAAAGGCAAGCACAAACCTACATACACAACAAATATTGATGTTGGAGATTTTGTTGTTGTTGTTAATGCTGATAAAATTAAGTTTACAGGGAACAAATTAGAAGATAAAAAATATAGAAGACATACTGGTTATATCGGAAACATGAAAGAATTTCATGCAAAAGAGTTGATGGCTAAGGATTCTACAAAAGTTATAATGCTTGCTGTTAAGGGTATGCTTCCTAAAAATTCTTTGGGAAGAAAAATGTTAACAAAATTAAGAGTATATGCTGGTCCTGAGCATGAACAAACAGCTCAAAAGCCAGAAGTATACAACTTTTAAGGAGGAGAAAGTAAATGCCTAGAGGAGTTAAAAAAGATTTAGCCGTTTTTTGCGGAACAGGTAGAAGAAAAACTTCAATTGCTAGAGTTAGACTTACACCTGGTAAAGGAAAAATTGTAATAAATGGAGTTTCTATAGATGAATATTTACCTACAGAAATGCTAAGAATAATAGCAAAACAACCTTTTGCTGTTAGTGGAACTGAAGGAAAATTTGATGCTTCAATAAAGGTTGAAGGTGGCGGTTTTTCAGGTCAAGCTGGCGCAATCAGGCATGGTATTGCAAGAGCTTTAGTTGAAGCCGATGAAGCTAATAGACCTACTATTAAAGCTGCTGGTCTTTTGACTAGAGATCCTAGAATGAAGGAAAGAAAGAAACCTGGTCTTAAGAAAGCAAGAAAGGCTCCACAATTTAGTAAGAGATAATATTTTTGGATATGCCAAAAACCCTACAGTTGTTTTTCACTGCAGGGTTTTCGTTTTTTGTTTCATAGAAAAGTCCTCTTCTTTTATTTTCCCACATTATACTATTTTGGGCATAAGACTACAATAGTAATATTCTTATCTTTAAAAGTCATCTCTTTCAAAGTCGTCGTCTTGCTCAATAACTAGCGCCTTGCCTTTTAACGATATTTCAGAATCTTGCTCCAAATATTCTTTCATAAAATCTATTATATCTTTTGTACCTTGTGGAATCATTGTATTGTACTCAAATGGTGACACTATTTTAATTGCTCTTTTTAACATTCCAACATCCCTTATAGCCTTGTCTAATCTTGTACCTTTCATATAACAAGTCCTAGAAAGTATTTCCTTGGTCTGCCCATTTGAATCTAGTAACATTACATCATATTTATTTACTGTATCTGAAGTATTATATGCATAATAAAATTTAATGTCAGCCATATCAATTTCCGTAGAATATTTCCCGCTCTCATTTAAGCTTTCCGCTATTTCATGCTTCAAAAACGCTTCTGCAACGGATGCCATTTGATAAGAGAACAAATGGGGTACAATTTCAGGATTGATTTTCCCCCTTTTATTATCAATTGATTTAAAAAATTCTGAAACATATTCTCTCCTATCTTCGCCATCCCAGAACTCTCTTACAGCAAACATATCACGAACACTATTGGGTATGCTGTCATTTCCTTCACATATTGCTTGCGCTATGATTTCAATTTCCTCGTCATCTAACCTGTCAACGAGTTTTTCGAGAGGTCCTCTTGTATCCTCAACTTCTTTTATTGCTCCGCCTTGCGATTCTGTAGTTGAATCTACCGTTCCTTGCCAAGTAATTGCTATCTGCTCTTCTTCTTTACTTTGTTCTGAGGTTTCTCTAGGTAACTCTATATTTACGCCTTCCCCATTTTCTTGCACATATGTAAATGTATCATCAGTTTGAGGCATTTCTTCATAAATAGCAACTGGACCTGTTCCAACATTTGGTATCGCTATTGTTGCGTCATTTGTTGATACACACCTATTTATTCCACATATCGCTCCGCCTATAGCAATAATTGCAAGAGATCTTTTAATTAACTTTTTTCTGTCAAACCCTTTTTTTGGCCTCATTCTTCTTGTTTGTGTAGGTATATAATTTTCATGTTTAATGACTTGTTCAAAAAAATTATTATCAAATTTTCCTATACGTAGCATTGTCTCTCTCATTTGCTGAACACTATTTTGCGCACCCATTAAATTATAGTTTTCAACATCAGCACTTATTTCTTCTAATTCTTTAAGATTTAGACTATCAACTTTTCCAATTCTGCTAGTATACAGCTCTCCATTCTTATCATACAAGCTTCCAATATTTTTCATTCCACCATTTGCTCTAATCGTATTAAAAAATCTATATCTCAGATTTATTAATCTATCATTAGTGGCTTTGGCATTATATAACTCCTCTACTAAACTTGGCATAATGTCCTTAATTATACCATTATTATTTTTAATTATATCAAATAGCTTATCCAACTGGTAACCAAAATATATTCTATCTGCAATATATTTATAAAATGGAGATTCTTTTCCAACACCTAGCTCTCTCATTCGTCTTTCTATTTCAGCATAGGCATTTTTATCATTATTAGAGTAAGGCGAAGTACTATTAATGGATTTGCTACTCATAAGGTCATTAAAAGGATTTGTTCGTTCTACTTGAAAAATTGGCCTCTTTTTACTGTTAGAATAATGGACTTCTCTTTTCTCATCTGTATTATGATGCGGTTGTTGTAGTTTTAGCGGTACACTTGGGCGAATGGTTCTATTATGTATCTTATATCCCTCAATATATAATTCTAATTGTTCTGCAAAAAGGTCTGTTGTTCTTTCAGCAAAAGATATCTCTTGCTCTACATCATCTATCTTTGCCATAACTATAGCAGGATTATCGTCGCTTGCGTATTCTTGTAATAACTCCAATTGATTCCTTAATGTTTCTGACTTTTCCAATCCAAGTTCAAAACCATCACCAAATTCCCCTTTTTCAATTAAATTATAAAATAGCAACTTATTATTTTTTAGATTTAAATATTGTTCAATTCTGATAGATAACACATCTGCTATTTTTTGTTTTAACTCATCAATCATATTAACTTCTTCTATATTATCCTCAACAAGTCCACTATTTTTATTGTAAATAATTGTCTGAGCAGTATTCAAAGCATTTTGCGCATTTATTATTTCACCTATATATTTATAAAATTTTGAATCCTCCGATATTGTACCTAATTGCTCTCCATCTTCATCTACAATTGTTATAAATTTACTTTCTTTATCATCAACTAATCCAACATCTAGATATGCAGAATATGCCATTTCCTTACCAGCCCCCAATCATAATTATTAATTTTATTATACTATATACGAAAATATTCTGCAATTTATTAATTATACTTCTTCATATTTCTAAATACTTATTTGCAAATAAAATTAGAAAAAATAAAAATCTAATTTTTATGCCATAATATACATATACCTTCCTAAAATAAAAATGACACACTTTTTTCAAAGGTGTCATTTTTTTCAATCCCACATATTAAGCGTATCTTCTGTTGTCAAATTTTCCATCCCCTCTAAGTTATAGAAGGTCTGCGGTACATCTCCTATAAGAACTGTTTCTGCTACATTTACATAGTTTACAATTTCTACTTTTTCACTTGTAAATGGAGCAACTATCCACATCTTACTTTTAATTTCTAAGTACACTCTATGTCTCGTCTGGTTTATTCCTGTAGATATAAACTCTGTTTTAAATTCTAAACTAACTGTTCCTGTAGGAATTATCTTTACTTCTATATTGGGTCCTCTTCCTGCTAATAAACTATTTCCTGTAAAATTTCCTAATGGTATTTTTATATATGTCGCTTCTAATTCATTATTCATTTCTTGAATTATAGAAGATATTTCAGAACCTATTCTATTCATTTCTATTACATTTGCTCTTAATGCTAATATTTTTCCTTCATCATCTCTATCTAATATTATTAAATCAAGGTATCCTATATTTTCCATTACCTCCTGTACTGCTTGACTTGAAATAGATATTCCTAAGCTTTCTGCTCGTACTTTGCAAAGTGCCATAAGAGTAGGTTCTACTAAATAAGTAATAAACTCAAACATTAACCACATCGCTAGTATTACTATAATGTATTCAATAATAAATGCCTTTCTTTTTACTTTAGTGAAGCCTAGTCGCTCTTTATTCATATCATAATATTTCCACTAGATTTTTCTTAACTTTCCTCGGAATGATTAATTGTTGATTAGGATATATTACATCATCTTTTAAATTATTATTTTCCATAATATCATTTATTGACGTTTTAAACCTTTTAGCAATTTTCCAAAGCGAATCTCCTGGCTTAACATAGTAAATTACAAGGCTTGGTATTTTCGTCATTTGTCCATCTACTACTTCAATATTTTTTATTCCTCTTATTTCTTTATTTTTTTCTACATGAATTATTACATTTGCAACCATCTTTATTTGTATTTGATTATCATCAACTTTTTTATAATCAATATTCTTTGCAACTATACTAACGTCTACATCCGCGCCACTTTGCAGATTCGGCACCTTCACAACTTGTTGAAATGGCAGACTCATTTTTTTGCTTTCTAATATTTTTTTGTTTTCATTATAATACAAAATATTAAAATCAATATTTCCTTCTAATGCAATTTTCCCGTCTAATGTATTTTTATTTTGTATATTGGGCTCCGCTTCAATGTTTAATATCTTAATATTTTCTAGCTCAGGAATTAAAAGGCCATGCATTATTTCAATTTCTTCCTTTTGATTTATTTGCCCTTGCATTATTTCTAAGCTTTCCTCTTCACACTTTAATTCATTTTCTGTATCATATACATCTGTAATTAATTCCATTTCTCCTTTTTTATATACACATGCTTTTATTTCTATAGTACTTTCAACAGAAAAACTAAGCGCCTTCAAGTCTTGGTATACCGGCTTTAATAGAAAAGTTTTTAAATTATACTTAAGCTCAATATCCATATCCTCACTAATGCCATTATAATCTATAAAACCCATCACAGGAATTGTTGTTTCAAAGCTTTCAATACTTCTTTCATCATTATCCGCAACATATATTATTTTTATTAATGCATCCGCTTTGGCAAGTATCTTGTTATAACTTATTTTATAATCTTCATTTATAATTTTAATACATGCCTTTAAAATCTCTCCAATAGGTTTACAATCTTCATCAAGACTCACACTTTCTTTAATTTCAATGTTTTCTCTCTTGCAATTACAAAGCATTTCCATTCCTATTTTTTCTTTTTGCAATTCTATTTTCCTATCATCTACAACGTCTTTAGCAATCGTGTGTTCAATCGTATTTGTAGCCTTTAAGTCTAGCGTTATCGGAGACTTTATATTTAATTTTCTTGCATTAACAATCTTACATTCAATCGGGCCCTTATAAAACTTTAGATCTATTATAGTATCTTCATTTGCTTCAGGGACATTAAAAGTCTCATAAAAATTAAACGAATTATTTAAGCTCTTGATTGTTCCACCATCATCTTCTGCTAGATACAAAACACAGATTTCCATTGTGCCTTCAACATTTACTTTGCCATTTAAAGCCTCTGTTTTTGTTATAAAAACATCACTATCTACATTAATTAAACTAAGTATATCTGGCTTTATATCTGGAACAGAAATATCTCCTTCTAATACTTTTGTTTTTTTCTCGCAACCAATGACTTTAGTAGAATTTATAGTTTCATTTATCGTTTCGACATTCATATAAAAATCCCTCCTAATGTTTTTAGTATATACACTAAAATATATTAGGAAGGATTCTTTTTTAGAACAAGCAGGAAAAATTTTAACAAAAAAAATAGCGCACAAGAAACTACGCGAACCATCAGTCACGTACGTTCCTGCCGCTATTACTTTCTTCTTTTATAAATTAATCTTTGGATTCATCTCATCTAATATTGAATTAAAATTTCCATCAACATTAACGTCTAACTCAACTGTTCTTGTTAATACCTCTGTATACGTATACGTATAATTACGATTATTATCATCCATCTTTACTAAAAAAAGATTGGGATATGTATTCAATAGGGTGCCCTCTCGCTCAAATGTCTTATTTCTCCCCAAACTTCCTCTTAGTACTACTTTTTCGCCAACACGTTCCTGTATGTTTTTCATAACCTCACTAATATTGCTCTTTTCTATCACAATGAACCACCCCTCTTATTCTTCAGTATGCGTCTAGTATAGCACAAAAAAGTCTCAAAGTCAAAGTATAATTATTCCTTTGTATCCGTTGCACGCCAAGGGATTCATAGTTCAATTATGTAAAGAAAACATAATAAATTTATATGCTTCTATTTAATTTTTATATAACAATTGTGTTTATTATTCAAATGAAAATTGACATTTAAAAATTATAAGTTTTTTACTTTAATTTCTTTGCTTTAGCATCTTTTTTAAAAATTTTCCCGTATAAGAATTTTCGTTTTTTATAATTTGCTCAGGTGTTCCTTCTGCTATAATCTCGCCTCCATTTATACCACCTTCAGGTCCTAAGTCAATTATATAATCCGCAATTTTTATTATATCTAGATTATGTTCAATTATAACCATACTATTACCTGTATCTACTAATCTATTTAGCACTTCAATTAATTTATGAATATCTGCTATATGCAAACCTGTTGTAGGTTCATCTAGTATATACATCGTTTTGCCCGTAGGCTTTTTACAAAGCTCATTTGCAAGTTTTACTCTTTGCGCTTCGCCACCAGAAAGAGTCGTCGACGATTGCCCTAGTTTTATGTATCCAAGTCCAACATCATATAATGTTTGAATCTTTGTTTTTATCTTTGGAATATTGGCAAAGAAATCTAATGCTTCTTCTACCGTCATATCTAAAATATCATAAATATTTTTTCCTTTATATTTTACTTCTAAAGTTTCTTTGTTGTAGCGCTTACCACAGCAAACATCACAAGGCACATAAATATCTGATAAGAAATGCATCTCAATTTTTACAATGCCTTCTCCTTCGCAAGATTCGCATCTTCCTCCACTCACGTTAAAGCTAAATCTTCCTTTTGAATATCCACGCATTTTAGCTTCATTTGTTTCTGCAAACAAATCTCTTATTAAATCAAATACACCAGTATATGTTGCAGGATTCGAACGTGGCGTCCTTCCAATCGGTGATTGATCAATGTTTATTACCTTGTCTAAATTATTAATTCCTTTTATTGCTTCACACTTTCCCGGCTTTAAAGAAGCTCTGTTTAATTCATTCGCTAATCTTTTATATAATATTTCATTTATTAGTGAGGATTTTCCAGAACCAGAAACCCCGGTAATTGCAGTCATCATGCCCAATGGAATTTTAACATCTATATTTTTTAAATTATTTTCTGCGGCACCAATTATCTCTAAATACTTTTTGTTGCCTTTTCTTCTTTTATCTGGCACTAAAATTTTTAGCTCACCACTTAGATATTTACCTGTTATTGATTTAGGATTCTTCTTTATCTCTTCTGCTGTTCCCTCAGCAATTACTTCTCCACCATGGATTCCAGCACCAGGTCCTATATCTATAATATGGTCAGCAGCATACATTGTGTCTTCATCATGCTCTACAACAATCAACGTATTTCCCAAATCCCTTAACTTTTTCAATGTTGCTATTAATTTTTCGTTATCTCTTTGATGCAGTCCTATGCTTGGTTCGTCTAAAATATATATTACTCCCATTAATCCAGAACCTATTTGTGTTGCAAGCCTAATTCTTTGAGCTTCCCCACCTGATAATGTTCCCGCACTTCTTGATAATGTTAAATATTCAAGTCCAACATCCATCAAGAACTGTAATCTTGCATTAAGTTCTTTTATAATTTGATTTGCAATCATTTCTTCTTTTGGTGTTAGCACTAAGTTATGTATAAACTTTTTAATTTCATTTATTGGCATAGACGTGACTTCGTATATGTTTTTATCTCCAACAGTAACTGCTAAAGCATTCCTATTTAGCCTTGCACCATCGCATTCATAGCAATGAGATGCAGACATATACATTTCATAAAATTCTCTCATGCCGTTAGAAGAAGTCTCTTTATATCTTCTCTCCATAGTATTAATAACACCCTCAAATGGTGCCGTAAACCTTCTTACACCAGAGGTTTTGCTTTCATATTTAAAATCTATCTTTTCATCACCAGTTCCATACAACACTTTATCTAAAAACCACTCCGGTAAGTCTTTGGCTGGTTTTGATACATCAACATTATAATGCTCCGCAAGTGACTTAAGGTACATAACTCCCATATTATTATCTTTAGATTGATTCCACCCCATGCCTTTTAGAGCACCGTCAAGAAGCGAAATATTTCTATCTGGCAATATTAAATCTTCATCCATTTTTAATATATCTCCAAGCCCACTGCAGGTAGGACATGCACCATATGGATTATTGAAAGAAAATAATCTAGGTGTTAATTCCTCGATACTCACATTACAATCAGGGCAAGAATAATTTTGCGAAAACAAAATTTCCTCTTTACCAACTACATCAACTAAAACTAATTTATTAGCGTATTTCAAAGCTGTTTCAATAGAATCATTAACCCTATTTCTAACATTATCTTTCACAACTATTCTATCTACAACAATTTCAATATTATGCTTCTTTGTCTTGGTCATTTGTATTTCATCTTCACTTAAATCATACATAGTGCCATCAACGCGAATCCTTACAAAACCATCTTTTTTAGCATCTTGAATTAATTTTGTATACTCTCCCTTTTTGCCTCTAACGACTGGGGCTAATATTTGAATTTTAGTTCCTTCTCCAAGCTCCATAATTGTGTCAACAATCTGATCTATTGACTGTTGCTTTATCAATTTTCCGCACTTAGGACAATGAGGAATACCTATTCTTGCATATAAAAGCCTTAAATAGTCATATATTTCTGTCACAGTGCCAACTGTTGAGCGTGGATTTTTTGATGTAGTCTTTTGGTCAATTGCAATTGCCGGAGATAACCCTTCGATATACTCAATGTCAGGCTTTTCCATTATACCTAAGAATTGTCTAGCATATGACGATAAGCTTTCCACATATCTACGTTGCCCCTCAGCATAAATCGTATCAAACGCAAGCGATGACTTACCTGACCCACTTAGTCCTGTTACAACAACTAGCTTATCTCTTGGAATTGTTACATTAATATTTTTTAGATTATTAACTTTTGCTCCCCTAATTTTAATATAGTCTGCCATAAACAAACCCCTTTCCGCAACTCACATGCTTTTTTATTATACCACACTCAACATTATTTACAACTATAGTCAGAATTAAATCGTAAAATAATTATGTTTATTTTATGTGTCTAATAATTTACGTAATGATTCTATTCTAATATTTAGCTTTTTATCAACAAAACTATATATGAAAAAGCGTATTACGTGGTATGTAATACGCTTTTTCATTTAATAAAACATCAATATGTTTTATTATCAGATAACATTTTTACATGTTATCGCTCTCTTGTTTACCGCAAGATTCTTCTATGTTTGGCAATGCATCGCCAAACGTACATTCAAAATTCTTAGTGTCGCAAACTTTGATATCGTATATATCATTTAGTCCAGTCATAGCTTCATTGTCGATTCCTGCAACTATCAAGAATCGATGTTCGGCCGGAACATGCATAATCTTAGCACGATTGACGTACTTTTCTATGTATCTTTGATAGTCACCCGTCTTACATTCTACACTGAACAGTTCTCCTCCAATCAGTGTCAAAATGTCCCACTCAAAAATATCGCCATTTGGCATTTTCCCTTTCACGTTCACGAAAATGTTTTGATCATATCCGTGCTCCCTTAATGCCCTTGCTACGACTTTAGCAGTAAAGTATTCTAACCACTTTCCGTTGAAGAAAGCAACACTTTTGGAATGAGGATTGGGCTTTATCTTCAATATGTAATGAGGCGCCCTCTTGTACTCGTAATACTCCAAAAATGCCAATTTTTTCATTCCACTAAATGTGGAACACATTCCTGTAATTGCGTTCTGAGAATAGTCCTTCAAGTTTATTGTGATAACATTCCCGCTTTTAAGTGACTCTTTTATTCTCTTTAAGATCATATCCATTTCGCAAAAAAAGTACCCTATGTTATACGCTGAAAATATCAATGTCTGATTTATATCTTCGAACAAAGTATATTCCAACACTTCTATCCCGCATTTTTGCATGTAGCCTTTTAGGAGTTCCCCCTTATTTACCACAGGTTCATTCTTTTCGTCATCATGACCGTCATTGCTTGATTTTTTTCCATGTGCTGCTGTCAGTTTTTCAAGTTCCACTAAAATCCGTGCCAATGTCTCGTTCAGTTTCTCAAGTTCACCCATTAAATAACACCTCTCCTTTTTTGATAATAATCATTCAAGGTTATCCTAGTTATCACTTCCAGCCTCATTTTATCACTATATCTTTTAAATATCAACTAATTCAAGTAATGTATTTTTCACTTATATCTATCATTACTGTTTTATTGTATGGTATAATGATGTTGTTAGGAGTGATTAAATTGAAAAATATTTTTATCATACTTACTCAGCCTATGACCAGCATTGCAAGGCTTTTGCGCTTTTTTTCACATGATAAATTTAATCATGCTTCTATTTGCATAGATGAAAACTTTTCTGAGTTCTATTCTTTTGGAAGAATATTTGTTAATACCCCTCTTTTTGGTGGTTTTTTAGTTGAAACAGCTTTTACTCACGTGTTTGGGAAATATGACAATATTCCATGTATGGTATTAAGGAAAAGCGTTTCAGATGAAGAATTTAATATAATTAAAGCTACTATTTCCGAATTTGTTGAGAATCCAAAGAAATATAAATATGATAAACTTAACTTACTACTTGCAAAAACTAGTATTAGCTTTCCTAGGCATAACAAGTTCTTTTGCTCTGGTTTTGTTGCATACGTTTTAGAACGCGCTAATATTAGAGTTCCAAATATTAAAGAGAAAATTAGACCAATGCAATTTCTTGAACTTGAAGGTATAGAAGTCATTTACGAAGGTGAACTTCATAAGTGGTGTAAAAATCCCGCTACCATGGCTCAAAAAAGCACCTCCGACAATTAGTTAATAACTAGCGTTGGAGGTCTCTTTTTATTTTGTCTATCCAATAAAGCTCGCTTTTAACCATGAGGTTTTTATTGTTTCATACGAAAAAGTTCTTAATGGCATAATACATTAGACTTTTTTCTACTTTTACATGAAAAAACAAGGGACTTAAAAAAGTCCCTTGTTTGTCTTCTTATGCATTGCTTCCTTCTGTTGCTAATGCTTGCTCTTCTTCTGGCTTTGGAACTGTAAGAGCTGTTGGCTCTCCAGTTTCTGCAGATATTGGTTGCATTTCCCTGTATCTCATTAAGCCTGTTCCAGCTGGAATTAGTTTTCCTATAATAACATTTTCTTTTAATCCCACTAGCGGATCTACTTTTCCTTTTATAGCAGCTTCTGTTAATACTCTCGTCGTCTCCTGGAATGATGCAGCTGATAAGAATGAATCCGTTGCAAGTGAAGCTTTTGTTATTCCTAGCAATAATCTCTTTCCTGTAGCTGGTTTTCCACCTGCAGCAATTGCTTTTTCATTTTCTTCTTCAAACGTTAATACATCAACCATTGTTCCAGGTAACAAGTCTGTTGTTCCTTGCTCCTCGACTTTAACTTTTCTAAGCATTTGCCTTATTATTGCTTCTATATGTCTATCATTTATATCAACACCTTGGCTTCTATAAACTTTTTGAACTTCTTGTACTATATATCTTTGTACCCCTTCTGCTCCTTTGATTCTCATAATATCTTGCGGATAAATTGAACCTTCTGTAATCTCATCTCCAGGTTCAACTTCGTCCCCGTCGTGAACTAAAAGCCTTGATCCGAAAGGTATTAAATATGATTTAGATTCTTTGTCATTTGTTATAACTGCTTCTCTCTTCTTCTTTGTGTCATTTATCGTAACTTTTCCTGCTATGTCAGATATTATAGCAAGTCCTTTTGGTTTTCTAGCTTCAAATAACTCTTCAACTCTTGGAAGACCTTGCGTTATATCTCCTCCTGCAAGACCACCCATATGGAACGTTCTCATCGTAAGCTGTGTTCCCGGCTCACCAATTGATTGAGCTGCAATTATTCCAACAGCTTCACCAATATTTACGACTTGTCTTCCAGACAAATCATTACCATAACATTTTGCACAAACTCCACGTTTTGAACGACATGTAAGCAATGTCCTAATCTTAACCCTTGTCACGCCTGCTGCAATTATTTCATCTGCTATTTTGTCTGTAACTAATGTATCTTTTTTAGCTATCACTTCTCCACTCTCAGGATGTATAACATCTTCTATCAAAAATCTTCCTGTTAATCTTTCTGCTAAACCTTCAATTAATTCATTTCCATTTTTTATGTCTGTAACCCACATTCCATCTGATGTACAACAATCTTCTTCTCTAACAATTATTTCTTGGCTAACATCTACAAGTCTTCTTGTTAAATAACCTGAATCAGCTGTTCTAAGTGCTGTATCAACTAGTCCTTTTCTTGCTCCGTGCGCAGATACGAAATACTCTAGCACATCCATACCTTCTCTAAAGCATGATCTTATAGGTATCTCGACTGTTCTACCAGCAGTATCCGCCATAAGTCCTCTCATAGCTGCAAGCTGTCTTATCTGCTTCATATTACCACGAGCACCTGATGTTGCCATCATGTATATTGGGTTTCTCTCATCAAAATTTTTAATCATGGCATCTGTAACCTCATTCGTTGCTTTATCCCAAACCTTGATTACAGAATTATATCTTTCCTCATTTGATATTAAACCTCTTTTATATTGCTTTGTAATTTCATCAACTTTTTGTTCAGACCTTGCAAGAATTTCTTTCTTTTCTTCTGGAATCATAACATCCGAAACCGAAACTGTTATAGCTCCTTTTGTCGAATATTTATATCCTAATGATTTGATATTATCTAGTAATTCTGCTGTCTCGCTTATTCCTTTATTTTTAATACATGCAGAAATTATTTTTCCAATACTTCCTTTAGTTACTGGGAAGTTTACCTCTAAGTCAAACAACTTTTCAGGATTGCTTCTATCTACTAGTCCCAAGTCCTGTGGAATTATATCATTAAATATAACTTTTCCGATTGTTGTGTCTATTATCTTTGACCTAGTTTCTCCATCTACCTCTTTAAACATTCTAACTTTTATCTTTGCATGAGCTGCTATAACACCATCTAAATATGCCATCATAGCCTCGTCTTTATCTTTGAATATCATGCCTTCGCCTTTTGCGCCATCTTCTTCTATTGTTAAATAATATGATCCAAGAATCATGTCCTGAGTTGGAACTGTTACTGGTTTTCCATCTTGAGGTTTTAATAAGTTATTGGCTGATAACATAAGATATCTTGCCTCGGCTTGGGCTTCTGGTGTTAATGGTAGGTGAACAGCCATTTGGTCACCATCAAAATCGGCATTAAACGCTGTACATACAAGTGGATGTAATTTTATTGCTCTACCTTCAATTAGGACCGGCTCAAAAGCTTGTATGCCAAGCCTATGTAGTGTTGGTGCACGGTTTAGCATTACAGGATGATCCTTTATAACATATTCTAAAACATCCCAAACTTCTGGTTTTAATCTTTCCACCATTCTTTTTGCGTTCTTTATGTTATGCGCAATGCCTCTAGAAACTAGCTCTTTCATAACAAATGGCTTAAATAATTCGATCGCCATTTCCTTTGGAAGTCCACATTGATATATCTTAAGCTCTGGTCCAACAACGATAACAGAACGTCCAGAATAGTCAACACGTTTACCAAGTAAGTTTTGTCTAAATCTACCTTGCTTACCTTTTAGCATATCAGATAAAGATTTAAGTGCTCTGTTTCCTGGCCCTGTAACAGGTCTTCCCATTCTTCCGTTATCAATTAGACTATCAACTGCTTCTTGAAGCATTCTCTTCTCATTTCTTACTATTATTTCTGGTGCACCAAGTTCTAATAACCTTTTTAGTCTGTTGTTTCTATTAATTATTCTTCTATATAAGTCATTCAAATCAGAAGTCGCAAACCTTCCTCCATCTAGTTGTACCATTGGTCTTAAATCTGGAGGTATTACTGGTAAAACTTCTAGTATCATCCATTCCGGCTTATTACCAGAAAGTCTAAAGCTATCAATTGTTTCAAGCCTTTTTATTATCTTAGCTTTCTTTTGTCCATTAGCTTTAGCTAGCTCGTTTTTTAACTCTGCCGCAAGCTTTTCAACATCTATTTCTTTTAACATTTCTTGTATGGTTTCAGCTCCCATTCCTGCTTTAAAAGAACCTTCACCATATTTCTCAATGCTCTCTCTATACTCCTTTTCAGTAATCACTTGCCCTTTTACTAACGATGTCTCACCTGGATCAGTAACTATATATCCTGCAAAATACAATACTTTTTCAAGAGCACGCGGTGAAATATCCAACATAAGTCCAAGTCTGCTTGGTATACCTTTGAAATACCAAATATGAGAAACTGGGGCAGCAAGCTCTATGTGACCCATTCTTTCTCTTCTAACTTTAGATTTAGTTACCTCTACTCCACATTTATCACATACAATTCCTTTATATCTTGCTCTCTTATATTTTCCGCAGTTACATTCCCAGTCCTTAGTAGGCCCAAATATCTTTTCACAAAATAATCCATCACGTTCTGGTTTTAGAGTTCTGTAATTAATAGTTTCTGGTTTTTTAACTTCACCTTTCGACCATTCCCTAATTCTTTCAGGAGACGCAAGTCCTATTTTTATACGGTCAAATACCTCTGAATCAACCATTTTTTTACTCCTTCCTTATTACATAATCTTTAAATTAAAATATGCTTACTCGTCATCATCTTCTTCTGTAAAAAGCTCTATATCAGTATCAAATATCGCATCTTCATCATCGTCAAATTCGTCCTCTTCTTCGTTATCTTCTATATTGCCTTCTCCGTCATCTATAAGCATATTATTTCTCACTTCTTCTTCATCCGCGACCGGAGTAACGATATTCGGAATAACTTCTTCATCGTCAATTTCTTCTTTCAACTCTACTTCATTTTCCTCGCTTTGACTATAAAGTTTTATATCTAATCCCAAACTTTGTAGTTCTTTTACAAGCACCTTAAAGCTCTCAGGAATTCCAGGCTCAGGAATGTTTTCACCTTTTACTATTGATTCATAAGTTTTTACTCTACCTACAACATCATCAGATTTCATTGTTAAAATCTCTTGAAGTGTGTATGCAGCGCCATATGCTTCAAGTGCCCAAACTTCCATTTCTCCAAATCTCTGTCCACCAAATTGTGCCTTACCTCCAAGTGGTTGCTGAGTAACTAACGAATATGGTCCAGTAGAACGCGCATGTATCTTATCGTCAACTAAGTGATGCAGTTTCAACATATACATTATTCCAACCGTAACTTCGTTATCAAATGGCTCACCAGTTCTTCCATCATATAAAACTGTTTTTCCCGATAATGGGAGATTAGCTTTAGTAAGCATCTCCTCTAAGTCCTCATCTCTTGCTCCGTCAAATACTGGAGTAGCAATCTTAAAGCCTAGTGCCTTTGCCGCATATCCTAAGTGAACTTCAAGCACCTGTCCAATATTCATACGAGATGGAACTCCTAGTGGATTAAGCACAATTTCAAGAGGAGTACCATCAGGCAAAAATGGCATATCTTCTTCTGGTAAAATACGTGATATAACACCTTTGTTTCCATGACGTCCTGCCATTTTATCTCCAACAGAAATTTTTCTCTTTTGCGCTATATATACTCTTATTACTTCATTTACACCAGTTCCTAATTCATCTGAATTTTCCTTTGTAAATATCTTTACATCAACAATTGTTCCAGCCTCTCCATGTGGACAGCGAAGCGATGTATCTCTAACTTCTCTTGATTTTTCTCCAAAGATTGCTCTTAACAATCTTTCTTCTGCCGTTAGCTCAGTTTCTCCTTTAGGTGTAACTTTTCCGACTAATATATCCCCTGCCCTAACTTCAGCTCCTATTCTTATAATTCCTCTTTCATCTAGATCTTTTAAAGCATCGTCTCCAACATTAGGTATGTCTCTCGTAATTTCTTCAGGTCCTAATTTTGTATCACGGCATTCGCAATCGTATTCTTCTATATGTATCGAAGTTAATGCATCCTCTTTTACAAGTTTTTCACTTATTAAAATTGCATCTTCGTAGTTATATCCTTCCCATGTCATAAAGCCTATTAATATATTTCTTCCTAAAGCTAATTCTCCATTGTCAGTTGAAGGCCCGTCTGCAATTATTTGTCCAGCTTCTACTTTTTCTCCTAACTTAACTATTGGTCTTTGGTTTGAACATGTTCCTTGGTTTGAGCGTTTAAACTTAATTAAATTATATTCATCAATACCTTTTCTAGTTTTTATAGTAATTTTGTTAGCTGTAACTTTAGATACTGTTCCAGCGTTTTCGGCGATTACACAAACACCCGAGTCTTTTGCCGTTCTATATTCCATTCCTGTTCCAACTATAGGTGAATCTGTTTTTATTAGTGGCACTGCTTGACGTTGCATGTTCGCTCCCATTAGGGCACGCTTAGCATCATCATGCTCTAAGAATGGAATAAGTGCAGCACCAACTGATACAAGCTGTCTTGGAGATACATCCATTAAATCAACTTCATTTGGACTTACTTCCATGATTTCATCTTTAAATCTTACTTTGATTTTTTGATTTATAAATTTTCCCTTCTTATCTAAAGGTTCGTTTGCTTGTGCTATAACAAAATTATCTTCTTTCTCAGCAGTGAAATATTTAATTTCTTCTGTTACCATGCCCTTCTTTTTATTAACAATTCTGTATGGTGTTTCAATAAATCCATACTTGTTTATTATAGCGTATGTTGATAACGAGCCGATAAGTCCAACGTTTGGTCCCTCAGGGCTCTCGATAGGACATAACCTTCCATAATGTGAATGATGTATATCTCTAACTTCCATTCCTGCTCTATCTCTCGAAAGACCACCAGGTCCCAAAGTAGAAATTCTTCTTTTATGTGTAAGCTCAGTAAGAGGGTTATTTTGGTCCATGAATTGAGACAATTGGCTACTTCCAAAGAACTCTCTAATTGATGATACAACTGGCTTAATATTAATTAATGATTGTGGAGTAACAATATCTAAATCTTGTACTGCCATTCTCTCTCTTACAACTCTTTCAAGCCTTGTAATACCTATTCTGAATTGATTTTGTAATAACTCCCCAACACATCTTACACGTCTATTTCCCAAATGGTCTATATCATCTGTCTGACCAATTCCATTTGCCAAGTTATTTAGATAATTTATCGATGCTACCATATCTTCCTTAGTAATATGATTTGGCAATAATCTATCTATGTTCTCCTTAAGCGCTTTGTATAAATCTTTTTCTTTTGTTGACTCTATAATTTCTTTTAGTACTGCATAATTAACTCTCTCGTCAATTTCCAATTCACTTAAGTCACCATCAACAAAACTATTTATCCATACAGTACCATTACCTATTACATTTATTATCTTATCTTCCACTTGCACTTTGACTTCGTTGATTCCAGACTCTTGTATTGCTTCTGCTATCTCAGGAGTAATAGTTTTCCCTTTTGATATTAATAATTCTCCTGTCTCAGGATTAACAACTTTTTCAGCAGCGAGTTGTCCCTCAATTCTCGTTGCAAGAGACAATTTTGTATTATATTTAAATCTACCAACCTTCGTTAAATCGTATCTTCTTGGATCAAAGAATAAAGCTGAAAGCAAATTTCTCGCAGCGTCAACAGAAGGCATCTCTCCAGGTCTTAGCCTTTTATATATTTCTATTAAAGCTTCTTCCTCCGTTTTAATAGGGTCTTTAGCAAGAGTGGCCACTATCCTTTCATCTTCTCCAAAAAGTTCTAAAATTTGGCTGTCAGTTGCAATTCCTATTGCTCTTAAGAACAATGTAACTGGTAGCTTTCTAGCCTTATCAATTCTTATATTAAATACATCATTAGAATCCGTTTCGAACTCAAGCCAAGCTCCTCTATTAGGCATGATAGTAGCAGTATAAAGTTTCTTACCCAATTTATCATATTCTCTTGCATAATAACATCCTGGAGAACGCACAAGCTGTGATACTATTACTCTTTCAGCACCATTTATGATGAATGTTCCATAATCAGTCATTATAGGGAAGTCACCCATAAATATTTCTTGCTCCTTAATTTCTCCAGTTTCTCTGTTAATAAGTCTAACTTTAACTTGCAGTCTCGTAGAATATGTAGTATTTCTGGCTTTTGCCTCCTCAATTGTATATTTAGATTCCTCATTAAAATGATAGTCCACAAACTCAAGTATAAGCTTGCCAGAATAATCTGAAATTGGTGAACATTCAACTAAAACCTCTTTTAATCCCTTAGTTACAAACCAATTATAGGAATCTTTTTGAACCTGAATAAGATTTGGCATTTCTATAACGTCTTCAATATTACCAAAATACATTCTACTAGTTTTTTCATTCTTCACTTCACGCATAAAAACTAATCACCCCATCATTTAAATTCATCATACTTAAGATTTACTTCACATTTCATAGCATTTTTAGCTTTCAATTCACTTAAAACACATATGTCGCTACTCTTTTGTTCCGTAAGGTTATCTCTATGTTTCTTGCGTCAAAAAAGTTATCACTAGGGTTGACATAAAGATAAAAAGAAACGACAAAAAGGCAATTAGCGAAATTATGAAATTTGCTAATTACCTTCTATGTTATTTATCTTTTTTCTCTATCATATGATAACTTTTTTATATTAATCAACCCTTACTTAATACATTATCGACTGGTATTATATCAAATGTATTTTAAACATGTCAATAGTATTTATGAATTTTACTAAAACTATATTGAAGGTTAATCAAACATATATCTATCCCCATGTTTATTTTAAAAAATACAGGGTGGAAAATTTAATTTCCATCCTGCATTTCTTTAGGGGTTCTTGCATCCAAATAAAATTTGAGATGTTTACTTTTTTATTGCTCCTTCCTCTTCTAATCTAGAACGTATTACTTCCGATGTGTTTGGATTTGTGGCTATTGCATATCGTACCTTCCAATTTTTGTCGAAAGATAACTTATTTAGCTTTTCTTTCGATGTTTCACAGTTTTCTGCCAATCTCATCCGTTTACTAATACCCATCATTGTAGCCTCCTCACAATTTTTTTGAGTATTGTCAGAGAAAAAACAAATTTTCCCCTTCTCACGAACTATATTTCCGGTGACATTATATATTAGGTTACAAATTGTGTCAATTTGTAACTTTATACTGTTTCATTTATTGCCAATTTTTTATTTTGTTATATTATCTTTCTACCCATATTCTTTCTGTATAATTTACCTATTTAAATTTTCTTTCTTTTATGTTATTATTACAACACTTTTGATTACCTCCGATATTTGTTTTGTTTTTGTCAACCAACATCGTACCATATGTAATATTATGTATCTTTTTTGTTTATCCTACTTGCTCATTTAATTTTATCATTTATAAAATACAATGGTACTAAAAAAATGAACCTTGCATCATTTCTACTCAAAGTTCATTTTCTCCGAGGGCTTATTACAGCCCAATATAAAAGCTTTTAATAACATGGATACGTTTTTGTTTCCCATGGGATAAAATAGGATACCCGCCACGCGCACTTGCACGTGACGGGTATTATTGTGTTTAGTTTTTTCTCCTCTTGTTTACTAACCAGGATGCAAACATGAGCACAATAACAACCAAAATGGCTATTCCACCCGTTTTCAAGATTTCCTCTAAACGGGTGACCACGGAAAATGCTCGAAGAGCATCATCCTGTATTGCCCTCCAGGCAGTAACGAGCAAGATCAACAAAAAATGTGAGACCACCAATCCTGCCCATATTGCCAGAAACCGCCCGATCCATCTGACCTTACTTGTCTTTCCAGCCATTTCCTTCTCCTCCAATCAATTTTATGGAATGCGTTATTATTGTATCAAAATTATGTAACCTTTTCAACTAAAATTTTCATCTTTTCTCAAAAATATTATATATCATCTTTGCCACTTCTGCTCTCGTTACATTTCTTGTTGGCCTATATGTATTATCTAAATATCCGTTTATTATCCCCTGCTGCTGTAATTTTTTTATATACTTATATGCCCAATCTTCGCTACTTACATCTGAAAAATCCACAATTTCCTCATTTGTCACTATATTGTCTTCTAAAAGAGATGACAATATTTTTGCGATTTCAGCTCGCGTTATTGGCTGTTCTGGTCTAAATGTATAATCAGCGTACCCTTCAACAATTCCCAACTCTGTAATTTCATTTATCTCTTTAGATGCCCAGCTCTCTTTCGTATCAATATAATATTCTTTTTCCGTAGTTGCACTCCTATCAAGTATTCTACAAAGCATTGCAGCTACTTCTGCTCTCGTAATATACGCTTCCGGATCAAATTTGTTTTCGCCCTTTCCTTCTACCCATCCTTTTTCTTTTAAGAAAGCTATTGCTTCATTTGCCCAATAACTACTACTCACATCTTGAAATGCTCCTTCATCATCAATTATGTATTCCTTAAAAATATCCCACATACTTTTTACTTCCATTCCAAGCCTCCAAGTACCAACGCCTTTTATATTATATTTATCAACCAAATTAAGCTTAGCTCTAAGACTATCTTCATTTTCATACCAAATAACATATGTTCCGGTATTTAATATCTTTCCATATATTTTAGGCTTTTTGTCGCTACTTTTTATCTTTATAACAGCTTTTACAGATTCCGTTTCTTTATCATATGTAACTGTACTTTCATAATCATTTACTAATGTTTCTATTTTTTCGAGTGAAATTGCCTGTCCGCCATAAGACGCTCCTTCTTTCCAGTATCTCCCATATAAAGGAATTCCCATCACGATTTTTTCACAATCAACATATCTCAACGCATATTTTATTGAATCTTCTACAAATTTTATTCCAGCAACGCTTCCTGCCTCTCCACCCTCAAAATGTTCATCATATGTCATAATCATAAGATAATCAGCATATTTTGCAAGTTCGGCATAATCATATGACGCATGCCAACCGCTAGTCCAGTTATAAGGGTTTGCAGCCACGCTTACAACGACCATTTTTTCACTAGATAACTTTTCTCGAAGCTTTCTCACAAAGTCGCTGTACTTTGTTCTTTCCTTTTCAGAAACATTTTCAATATCTACGTTTACTCCATCCAAATTATATTTTTCGATGGCATTTACAATATCTGTTGAGAGCTTATCTGAATTATTAAGTGCGGCTTTTCCAACTGCTTTATCCCAGTGATTACTAAGAAATGGTACTACTTTAATTCCTTGTGAATGCATATTATTAACTAAGTTTATATCTACTGTGTTTAATATTAAGTTTCCATTTTCATCTATATCAAAATAGCTTGGTGAGACTTCATTTAATGTATTTTGAGTCTCATCAATCATCGATATATAATTTCCGCTACCATATAGATATGTCATATTGTACATTTTAGCATCGACTTCAATTTGCCTCAGAAAACAAAGTACCCCCACTAATAAAAAACATATTATGTATTTATATTTATTTATTTGCATATGACTCGCTCCTTTACAATTATCTCTTAAGATAATTGTAAATACTAAAAAGAAGCGTATCAATGCAAAAAAGATGGGTGCTTTTCCATTTTTACCCAGTTATTTTTTTAATTACTATCTTTTCAATAAGGTCAAATGATGTTATAATCCCTTATTGTTAGGAGTGAGGAGTTATGCCACATATTACTTACAAATCAAGAAAAATTGAATACGACCTTGCTAGAAATGCAAAAAAGAATATCAATATAACATTAAAAAATAAAGGCGACCTTTTTGTATCAGCGCCTAAAAGAGTACATATTGCGGAAATAGAAAACGTTTTGTTCTCAAAAATCGATTGGATATTGAAAACAAAGCAAAGTTTAAAATCTAAAAATATGATAAAAAATACATTTACATTTAATACTTCATCAACCGTTTATATCTATGGCAGGCTATGCCATATCGATGTTATACCGGCAGACAGCAATTATATTGTGTTAAACGATGATACAGTTTTGTTTTACGTTAAAGAAAAATATATAGATAATTTAAAATATAAGAATACTCAATTTAACAAACTATTGAAAGAAGAACTAAGACGTACTATTGTTAAATATTTAGAAAAATATCTTACGTTATTGTCTAAAAATCTCTCTGTGTTAGAAATAAGAATAATGAAAAGCCGTTGGGGCACGTGCATTCCCGCAAAGAAGAAAATAATATTAAACTTCAATTTGGTACATTGCCCTAAGAAGGCGATAGAATATGTTGTGCTTCATGAAGTTATACATTTGATATATCCTAACCACGGAAAAAATTTTTACAACATGCTATCAGCACACATGCATGACTGGAAAGAAAGAAAAAACTTGTTACAAGATTTTGTAATGTAAAAATATAATTAAACACTGTTAATCTCGGGGAATTACGATATTGAATTTATCTAATTCCCTATTTTTTTTATTAATTAAAGGTATCTCTTTATTATTCAATAAATTCTACCATTGCCTCTGTATCAGCTTTTTTTACAACATTTTGAATCTCTTTTACTTTAAATTTTATAATTTTTTCTCCGTATTTAATTTCAATTATATCATTTATTTTTACATCATAACTTGCTTTTGCCGTCTTTCCATTAACTACTATTCTTCCAGCATCACACGCTTCGTTTGCTACCGTTCTTCTCTTGATTACCCTACTGACTTTCAAAAATTTATCTAATCTCATTTATACCTCCAAAATTTTATAAGACATCATTTAAAATATTAAAAGGGCTACGTAATGTAACCCCCCTAATAACAACGTTCAGCTGTTTTTTAACTTAAAATAATCATCCTCTTTTATACAAAAAACAAACTATTTCTTATTAACTAAATCTTTAAGTGGTTTACCAGCTTTGAATACTGGAGCCTTTGATGCAGGAATTCTAATTTCCTCTTTAGTTTGAGGATTTCTACCTTTTCTTGGTGCTCTCTTTCTAACTTCGAAAGAACCAAATCCAACTAATTGAACTTTTTCACCTTTCTTTAATGCTGTCTCAACAGCCTTAATAAATGCATTTAGAGCAGCTTCAGCTGATTTTTTAGAAAGTTCTGCTTCTTCTGCAATTTTCGCAACTAAATCAAGTTTGTTCATTTAAATTACCTCCTATTAGATTATCTTTATTTGATATAGTATCTCTACTACAATCACTATAATTAGAATTCGCCATTTTTTTTAATAATCCTGCTATTTTTCAAAGTTTTTTTATAAAAATGTTGATTTTTCAGTAGTTTACGTAGTTATGTATACTACAACTGTCTCTGCTCTAAGATTTGACGACTTTGATTTTTTCTAAAAACTTGTAAATTTTATCTCCGTACGGCAACATATGATAATCCTCTCTATCAAATATTTTTAGCTTTAAAATTCCAAAAAAGTATGTCAAAATTGCTATTAGTAATGTAATTATTGTTACTATACTATTTGAAATATTTAATCTACCAATATATTCATAAGACAGCAATGTAACGGCACTCATTAAAAGAGTTGCAATTACAGGCTTAATTATCGCTTGAGTTTTATTAGTATTAAGTTTCATGTTTTTTCTTAAAACTATTAATTCAATTATTGTAGTAGTAAACGACGCTGCCACTGAGCCAATAGCGGCACCATAAATTCCAATGTTAGGATTAGTTACAAGAAGCAAATTTAAAACAAGTTTTACTCCAGCACCAATAGCTAAACTAATCGCAGGAACAAATACTTTTCCAAGTCCTTGAAGAGCGCCACCAACTGTTTGATTTATTAACGTAAATATAATTGTAAATGAGCTAATCTGTAGCAATGGAGCAGCTTCAGGAGCGTAAACATTAGGGAATAATAAGTTCAATATCGGCTCTGCAATAGTGCACATACCTATTGCGCAAGGAAGCGCAATTAACAATGTCATCCTTATCGAAAAAGTTATTCTTCTTCTAGCTGTTTCAACGTCTTTGTTAGCCATGGCCTCCGATACGGCAGGAACTAATGCTGTTGCAAAAGCAACATTAAGCGCTGTTGGCAAGCCTATTAAAGTATCAATTCTTCCAGATAAAATGCCGTATAATCTAGTTGCTTCATCAGTTAGTGCTTCTACAGAAGAAAAAGAATTTGCAAGCGCAACCTTTAATCCATTAACGACTGTGAACGTATCAATGTTTCTGTTTATTGCAGAAACTATAGAAGCAAGTGAAATAGGAATTGAAATTGAAAGAATTTTTTTCATTATTCTTGTCGTCTTTTCTTTTTTATATTCCTTATTTGGACTAGTATTTATGTTTTTCCAAATTTGTTTTTTTGTTTTCTGATAAAACAAAAGCAAATACCCTGCACAAATAATTGTAGCTATTGTTGATGCTAAGTTAGCCGCTGTGGCCATCGCCACAGTCACGTTTTCCTCAGATAAATTCAGACTTGCTGATAGCTCAATCGGATTTACTATTGCCAAATAATATACAAGCAAAACCAAACCAATTGTCAAAATACTCTTAAATAATTGTTCAAGCATTTGAGAATTAGAAGCAACTTTCATATTGTACATGCCATTAAAATATCCCCTTATCACCGCAGCTACGGCAACAAAAAATACTGCCGGTGAAAGAGCAACCATTATATTCTTAACATCTGAGTTTCCAATTAACTCAGTTGCTATATAATCAGCGCCAAAAAATAAAATAGCACTTCCTATAAGGCCGATAATACCAAACAAGGTTAACGCTGTCTTAAAAATATCATGCGCCTCTCTATTTTTCCCGAACGGCAATTCTCTCGGATACTAGTTTTGATATCGCACTAGGAACTCCAATCGACGCTATAGCAAGCAATAGCGTGTAAATCTGATATCCTGCAGAATATAGACCATTTCCTGTATCACCAAAATAAGGTACATTAGTAATTACTAGCCTATACACAAGGCCCAACACTTTTATAATAATTTGTGCAATTAAAATCGTTAAAACTCCTGCCATAAAGGATTGCTTTTTATTTATTTCTGTTTTCATTACCCCTCCGATTTAAAAATATATTTAATAATTCTATATACGATTATATTGTTTTTATTCCAACTTTTCAAGATATCTATCCCTTATACTTTTTATATCTTATATTTTAGAGGGCCTTCAGGCATATTGTCTAGGAGCACTAACATCTATTACATCTTTAGTAGAATAAAAACATGTTAAATTCCTTATCCATTAACGCAATAAAAAGGAAGCTAATCTTTTAGCTTCCTCTTTATAAATGATAAATTTACTCTTCCATTTGCTTTCCTAAAAATCCAGCTGCCGATTGAACTACTTTTAGTTCCACATCGTTCATCTTTGCACTCGGCTCCGTAGAAAGTAGCATTACCGTACCTATTGTATCGCCTTCTGCTATTATTGGATATATAACTTGCGACGTATATTTCTCTTCTGCATCATTTTCCATTAGTAAGACCGGTATATGCTTTTCGTCTTTCCCTTTCGATGACCAAATTACCTTGTCCTCCATTAATTTTTCAAGCTCCGTACTAACACTTTTTTCTAAATACTCCTTTTTAGGCGCTCCAGATACAGCTATTATCGTGTCCTTGTCGCTGATGCATGCAATGTGCCCGGTTGTTTTCGCTAACGTTTCTGCATACTGTGATGCAAATTCATTTAGCTCACCTATAGGAGAATATTTTTTTAATATTATTTCTCCTTCTTTATCTGTAAAAATCTCTAACGGATCTCCTTCTCTAATTCTTAATGTTTTTCTAATTTCTTTCGGAATTACTATTCTTCCTAAATCGTCTATTCTTCGCACTACGCCTGTTGCTTTCAATGTTTTCCCTCCTTTTTTCTTGTTGTTTACTCTTATTATGACAATTTAGGAAAAAATTATTCATTATTATATATTTTTATTTTATCTCTGTTTTCCATAAACCATGTTTATTACAATATGCATAAAGCGTTGCACCTGGTATGTATGGTAATCTCGTTTCCGTGCTTTGTTCTGGAAATAAAGTAACACGTATCGTTTTGTTTTCTGCAACTTCTGCAATCCACATAATATAATGTTCTTTTTCCATTGGATGCTCTACTTCCCCAACCTTTACAACAATTTCATCTTCCACTTTTTCATAAACTGGCACATGTTTTTCTTCTGCTGCGTCTGTAACATTTGCCTCCATTTGCTTCATCTCTTGTCCACAGCATTTAATACGTTGTGGGTCCCCAGACATTAATCCAATTATGTTTCCACATATAGGGCATTGATAAAATTTTACATTTTCTTTCATATTTCATTCCTCCATTTTCTTTTAACAATTTTTTATGTGCTTACATAAACTATGCTATATCTTCTGTCACTGCTTTTTTTCTTCCTCTTCTTGGCTTTTCTTTTGGTTTCAACAATATAATATCTAATGTCTTGATAAAATCTTGTATCAATATAACTTTTATTGTTGGCACCTTTCCTCTTATATACTCTTCCATGGCTTGTTTTAACAGCCTAATATTTCTTTCCTCATTCGATATATCTTTTACTTTTTGATATCTTGCTGCGATAATATCTTTGACTAAAACAATATCCTCATTTCCAAGTAACATTATTCTTTCAAATAATGTATTCATGTTATAATATTTCATAATTGGAATGTCTAAATGTTTGTCCACAAATTCTTCCGACATTTTTTCCACTTTATCTGGTATCATTTCAAACAACTGTTTTGAAATTTCAATATATTCTTTTTCTTTTGTTTGTAAATTTAAATTATTAAAATGTTCTAAAATATAATTTATGTTATCATCTTGTTCTACTAAATTTGTTCCGGCCATGTATGCCTCTATATCCTTACAATATTTAGAAGTTGCTGCTGCTATATTCATTCCATTTATAAATGTAAGTTTTAAATATTCTGGATCAATATCAATTAGGCCTTTTTGAATAAAGAAATTAAAAATAACATACAACTTAAAATACTCAGCAAGCTGTAATTTTCCTGCTTTTACATCGTCAAGTGTTTCTGTAATTACAGTATTAAAATCAGCGTCTTCAATTTTCCAATAGTCCTCCGTAAGTAACCTTTTATAACTCGGAAGATTTCCTCTCGTTTCATTTGAAACTATAGCTTCCATGTCGTCTTTAAAAGTCTTCATGTCAAAAATTCTTGTTCTAACATATTTTTCAACAAATTTAAAAAATCTATAATCTGTTTTAAATGTAAAATAATAATTGTTATCGAATTCCTTTATATAAAACTGCCTATTATCTTTAAGCACTTTTGAAGCTACAAGTATAGTTTTATATTCTTCAAGAGAGTTTATATCTTTTAGCTTATCCTTTGTAATTTTACCAGCTTTTATTTCAAACGATATTGCTATCGTAAATATTAAAAGCGATTTAAGTATTGTTTCATTTATATCTGGATAATACTTTTTAGTTATCTCAAAAACCTTTTGGAAATCATTTAAAGCATGTTTTAAAATTCTAAGGTTTCTAGTGCCACTCCTATTAAACGTTTGTGTTATTATAACTGAATTTTTCCTTAAAAATTGTATCAATTGAGGATTACTCTCATATCGCATAAGCACTCCATTTATAATATAATTAAACTCTGGTATATACTCAAACGTTTCTCCAATTAGCTTTTCTTTTATCCTTTCATAATCATTTGCCTTATCAAAAATATGTTCTATTTTGTCTTCAATCAACTCAACCATAGGCTTATCAACTTGTTCATCATCTAGTATTTCATTCTCATCTTTTTCAGGTTTTATTTTTCCCTCATTATTCAATATATAAGTTGCTATAAAAGTTTTCATCTCAATATTTGTGCTTTTTAATTTTTTAGAAAGCTCTTTTTCATTACATATAATTATGGTTTTTATATGGTCGTGCTCTACAAAATTGTTTATATACCCTAACACATCAATAACATCAACATTAGCTCTTTCTAAATCATCAAAGCAAAGTACTTTATCATCAATATCAAAAAACTTCGAGTAGTCTATTTTATCATTAACTTGCATGAAACCAAATGAATTAGCCATATCAATTCCTGTTTTTACATACTCTGGAATACTCGACATGTTTCTAGTCTCTATCACTTTTTTAACAGACTTATTTAAATTAGGATTCATTTCAATAAACATCTTTTTGCTAATATCATCCAAATTTGATATTCCATACAGTGACATATATATCGTTCTATACCTTTTTCCGTTTATCTCTATGCTTTCTATTTTACTCTTTACTTTATTGTTCCAAAAATATGTTTTTCCGCTTCCCCATTCTCCATTAATCATTATTGCATGGTCGGTGTACGGTTTTCTAATATAATCTAATATGCTTTCTACTAATTCATCCATCTTTCTAAGCCCCTTTCTTTCTACTTAGAACTATGCAAAACAGCCATTGCTATTACTTTATTCGCGCCTGCTTCTTTCAATACTTTCGCACATTCATTCATAGTTGCCCCGGTTGTGAATATATCATCAATTAAAATTATATCTTTGCCTAAAACCTTTTCTTTGTCTACAACGCTGTAAACATCTTTTACGTTTTCTTTCCTCTCTTTTGCTGTGAGCGTACTTTGCATTTTATTGTTCTTAATCTTTTTCAACACATTTTTTTCATACTTTATATTGCTTAACGATGCCACATGTGCTGCTATGTACTCACATTGGTTATAACCTCTAAAAAATTTTTTTATTGATAAGATTGGAACAACTGTCAAATAATCTGCTTTCAATCTATTTTTTGTTATTCCATCTGTAATTATCTCGCCAAACAACCTAGAAAAATATTTTTTATTATTAAACTTATAATCTAGCATTTTATTTTTAAGCATACCTGCATACCTATAATTGCATATTATCATATCATAATACTTTTTATCAATACAATCCTCAACACCTTCATAATAAGCATTTAATATCGACTCGCATTCGGCGCACAAACTTTTTTTAGTAACCTTTTTCCCGCAAAACGTACATACATTCGGAAAAAATAACTCCAGAAAACTGTTATACAACGTTCCTCCTCTTTTAAATATTATTGTAACTTTATCTATATCCATAAACCATATTAGAATTCAATCGTTCTAACAAAATCATTAAATAAATCTTCTCCAACTTCTGTCATTGCAACCTCTTCACCAGTATATATAAAATTGTATAGATTATTTCCAACTATAACGTAAAGTGAATAAATTAATTTTTGATCATTTTGTATCTTAAATTGAATCGCGTCATTATTTGAAATCTTGAAAGTATCCGTATTCAATATCTTGCCATCATTTCTAACTAGCGATTTTAATAATTCTTTTATTTCTGCCAAATCATAATTTTGCATATCTGTTATTTGGTTAACTTGTATAAATAATTTAAATGGTGCTTCTTGCGTATTTATTTTTCCAGTATTATATGAATCATCTACTGCTATGTAATAATTCTTATATACAAATTTTAAAGCTAAACTTGAGTTTTTATATACAATATTTTCAGCATCAACGATTTCCGGACCTTCTAGCAACTCAATAGTAGATAAAACATTCTCCACATAATTATCACTTACTACATTAAAGAATAACAAAGTATAAACTACATTATTTCTTTTTATAACAATCATTTGCGAGCTTTCCTTGTCATCATACAGCACGTACTCCGCCATATCTATTTTTCCATTTTCTATAAACGCATATTTGTTATCATATCTTCTCGACTCACTTCTTGCAATTGTTTTTACGTTTTTTAAGTAATATTCATCACTTTTCTTTATGTCAATTACAATTAAGTCCTTCACTAAATAATCTATTTCTTCGTCTGATGACATCTCTTTTACAACAGCTGCTTGTGGCACTCCAAACTTTATTCCATATGCAGTATTAATGTAGCTCTCTTCTTCCAATGGTAAAGTATTTATAGTATATATAGTTCCATAATCTTTTATTTTAGATAAGTTAAGATCGTCACAAGACACTAAAATAATGTTTCCCCTAACGGTAACATTATTAGCTTGAAATGTCATACTCGCATTATTTGTAATAATTAGGTCACCATCTATTGTTAAATTTTTCAATGTTACATTATCAACTTTGATTAGTGCACTGCCATATATATTTTTTGAACTTGTCTCATCATAAACTCCGGTCGAAAGAACGTTTGGAACAACTCTATTTATTATAGTAAGTGCCTCCGCACGCGTAAGTTCATTTTTAGGTTTTAGCGTCCCATCTTCATATCCCTCTATATATTCATGTTCAACAAAAGACATGAAATCACTTTTGGCCCAATCAGATATTTCTGCTTCATCTGAAAACTTTTTCGTTGGAACAATAGTTTCTTTCTTAAATGCACGAGCTAATATTACAACTGCCTCTTCTCTAGTTATATTATCATTCGGATGAATATATCCATTTTGATCTCCTAAGACAATTCCTACATCAACAGCTTTCCTAATTTCCGAATAGAACCAGTCCTGCCTTGTAACATCTGGTATATATTTATTTGACTCATTGCTTAAATTTAAAAGCTTATTGATTATAGTAATAAATTCTGCTCTCGTTATTTCTTTGTCCGGCTTCATAGTATCATCAGGATACCCCTCAATAATATTATTATAATCCATTTTTTCAATCGTTTCTTCTGCCCAATGACCGCTCAATATCACTATATGCACAAACAATCGAAGTAAAGCTTAAACACCAAATTAAGGTCATTATAAAAATATTGCTTTTTTTCATTTTTACCTCCACTTACATATTAAAAATGTCCGCAAACTTCTCTATTTTAAATTTAAGTCCTGTATTTCTTTTTTTAGTATCAGCATTTTCAATCATCCTTGCAAGTACTTGCTCATTTCCAATAATTATTAAAAATTCTTTTGCTCTAGTAACACCAGTATATAAAAGATTTCTAGTATAAAGCATAGGCGAACCACTTGTAATAATCATAACTACGACCTTGAATTCACTTCCTTGACTCTTATGAATCGTAACAGCATATGCGTGTTCTATCTCTTCCAAAACACTATTTTCATATTTTACAACTTTTTCATCATCAAAAATAACTTCAATAGCCTCGTCATTTACATTGCTTATGATTCCTAAATCTCCATTATATACCCCACTTCCATATGACTTTCCATCCACACTTTCCCAATATATATCATAATTATTTTTTACTTGCATTATCTTATCTCCTTCTCTAAAGATAATGTCTCCAAATTGTTTTTCCTTTTTAAATTGACTTTTTGGGTTAAGTATTTGTTGCATTTTTTTATTCAAATTTTTAGTTCCCATTTCCCCTTTTTTCGTAGGAGTAAGTATTTGGACGTCTTTGAGTATATCATACTTTCCGCATTTTTGGAAGCCTTATACTAAGCAATTCTGTTAATTGTTCAAACGGCGATGTTCCACGTAAGAAAAAGAAGTCTCCATCTTTTTTATTAATCGTAATATTTGTATCACCATCATTTATTTTATGTGCATTTGTAATAATCTGGCTCTCAGCTGCCTGCCTATAAATTTGCATTAATCTTTTTGTAACAATTTTCTCACTTTCAATGAGATCACTAAGCACACTACCAGCTCCCACAGAAGCTAACTGATCACTATCCCCGATCAATATTAATTTTGTATTATCTTCAAGCGCCTTTAAAAGGTAGTTCATTAAAACAACGTCAACCATAGACATTTCATCTACTATTACAACCTTAGATTTTATTTTATTCACTGCATAATCTATATTTATGCCCGTATCTTCTAATTTCCCTAGCTCTAGAAGTCGGTGCAATGTCTTTGCTTCTTCCCCCGTTGTTTCTGTGATTCTCTTTGCAGCACGCCCTGTCGGAGCACATAAAGAAACATCCATGCCTTCTTTTTTGAAAATGTTTATTAACACTTTTATAATTGTCGTCTTCCCAGTACCTGGTCCACCTGTTATAAGCACAACCTGATTTTCAAGGCATGCTCTTACAGCATCTTTTTGTTCATCCGATAATTCGATGCTTAGCTTTTTTTCAACTTCATTTAATTTTTCATCTATATTATACATTTTTTTATGGAAATTACGCGAAAGCATTAAGATTTTCTTTGCTACATTTTCCTCTGCCTTATAATATTCACTTAAAAATATGTACCCGTTTTCCGAGTATAGCTCTTGCGCATATTTTAAAGCAGTTAATTCATTTTCAACTAAGTTCTTCTCTACCTGTAATACAGTTTCACTAACAAATAATATTAGATTTTCTTCTAACACACATGTATGCCCATTTTGTGCCGCCAAGTGGAGCGCATACTTTATTCCGCTTGATATTCTATAAGTAGACGTTTCCTCTATTCCAAGTGATAAAGCTATTTTGTCTACAGCCTTAAAACCTACTCCATATAGCACATTAATCAATACATAGGGATTTTCTTGAATAACTTTTATTGAGTTCATTCCAAATTCTTTATAAATGCGGTTTGCATTTGCCGTACCAATCCCATACTTTTGCAAAAATAATACAATTTGCCAAACTTCCCATATATTATTGAAGTTTTCAGATATTTCCCTTGCTCGTGTTAACGTTATTCCCTTTATTTCCGTTAGTTTCTCAGGCTCATATTGTAGTATATATATAGTTTCGCTTCCAAATTTATTCACTATTTTCTTACTAGTGGCAGGACCAACACCTTTAATAATACCACTACCTAAATATTTTTCTATCTCCTCATTTGAATTAGGAACAACCTTTTCAAAAGTGTCTATTTTAAACTGTTTTCCATATACATTATGATTAACAAATTCTCCATTGGCTAATATTATGTCACCAATATTTACGAATGGAAGATATCCTACAGCCGTAATTTCACTATTATCTATATGCAAGCTACATACTGTATAACTATTAGTTTCATTCGTAAAAATTATTTCTTCTATTTGCCCTTTTAATTCCATATATATCCTTTCTTACACTTAGAAACAATTTAAGATTAACTTTACAAGTTAATCTTTCATGTACATTATATATTTATTTTATTTTTTTATCAATGAAATTTACACATAATTCACTTGCCAATTATACTTTCTAGCACTTTTTTTAATGTTAAATAAGAACAAAAATGAAAATCAAAAAAGATTTTTGATTTTTAGATATTAAGATAATTTTGTTTTTAGATATGAAATTTTTGTTGCTTTATGCAAAAAGCTTTTAACAAGCTATTACTTTATTTTTGTTACTTTTCTATAAAAGAAAAAAGATAGGAGAAAATTTTTCTTGTCTTTCATCATTTTCTCCTATCAATTATTCTCATAAATAACTTACATACACACATACATTTTTCAACTATGTAACATATCGCATCAACAAAATATTCTTGCATAAAAACAACAAATCCATACATCGCAAAAGTCCATATCAAGGTATCTACAACAATATTATACATTGCTTTCACTCCCTTGATATATATTATGAAATTAACGATACAATGTGAAAAATATTATTCTATATTCCAACCGTAATTTCACTTAGTCCTTTAACAATACCATCGACTTTAAAAAACTCATCACTCAAACAAATAATAGTTCCAGTATAAAAATTAATTATATAATCATTCTTTACATCTTGAACCGTCAAGTTATCATTCGAAAACTCGCTATCCTCAAAATATTTATTTTCTGATTGGAAGTAGTAATATTTGTAGTTTTTATCTATATCTGCCGAATTGACTTCTATTATGTTATTAATTTCAGTATCAGTTAATTTTCCGCTTCCCAAAAGATAAACAAGCTCTGACGTTAGAACTATATTAGAATATTTATCTGTATCAATTGAAAATTCACCATCAATTATTCTAATTTGTTGGCGCAAAACGTATTCTCTAACGCTTATTAACTCTCTTTCGGCGACAGCCTCATGGCTTTCTTTGATCGTATCTAACGAATAAACGCCAACAATTCCTATAAGTATTAACATTACTACAATAGTCACAACTAACGATATCAAACTTATTCCTTTGTTTTTCACTAAACCATATACCTCCAAACTTACTCCGAACCTAAATCCATTGCTGAAATATCTACAATACCATATACCTGGCCATGATAATAATCCACTATAAAATAATGTTCTTTACCAACAGATTGAACGCCTAAGGACTTCGCAGACTCCGAATCTACTAGTCTATAGTAACTTATATTTTCATCATTAACCTTAGCCACAATGTTAGCAATTTCAACACTTGACATTCCATCTATATGATACAAGTATTCTGCTACATTATCTATTCTAGTACCAACAAGTGGATAGTTCGAAGGATTTCTCTCATATTCAATCATTCTATCCGCCACTGCCTTTTTTAATTCGGCAATCTCCGTTTCAATTTTTACTTCCACTGTCTCTTTTACACTAGATGTTCCAGAGATTACCGCTATGGTTGCGAGTATTATCATAACAATTATTGTTATGGCAAGAATAATTAATGAAACACCATCTTGTTTTTTCATAGAAAAATCTCCTCTACTACTTTATTTCAAATTTTAAATATGGCGTACTAACACGTTCATTTATTGCCCAAACATCAAAATTCCAATCAGTATATGTAGAACGAAGTCTCATAGCTTCACTCGTTTTATCTTCAAATGCTAATGAAATAGAATTTTCTGCTACCGTCCCTACAGAATTTAATACTTCTCCAACAGCTATATTCTTCTCCCAGAATACATTGACTGCTGAAGATGCAACTGCTGATATATTCGAAAGACCTATACATCCTCCAGATGTGGCATTTTTCTCTAAAATATTAACTGCCGCATATAAACTATCAATAACAATCTGAGCATCCGTTGTAACACGAGCATATCCGATAAGTCCTCCCATGTTCTGTTCACCTTCTGTAATTGTTCCTACTGCATAACAGTTCTTCATTTCCAGTAAGTTTTTCGAAATTATTTCTACTTTTCCTATAATACCGCCCAAAGACTCAGTTCCTGCAACAGTAACATTTGCACATGTTTCATAAAGATATGTTGTATTACTTGCAGACACACGACCTGCTATACCTCCACCTGAATCTAACGCATACACTTTTCCTTGGAATTTTGTTTCAGAAATCGTTCCTGAATTCAAAGCTCCAACTACACCGCCTACTTGCTCCCTTCCATCAACACTTTCAAGTGAAATCATACAATTTGACACTTTTCCTTTTTGATGAGATCCTGCAAGCCCTCCTACAAAAGATTCGCCTTTGACAGTTCCTCCATTTATCGTAACGTATCTTACGTCTCCCTCTATTGTACCTGCTAAAACTCCAGTATAATTCTCACCAATTATTTTTGGGTTGTCAAAATTAATATTTGTTATTACAGAACTTGGTTCAATGTTTGCAAACAAACCTATATATGGTTCAGAAGGCTTTTCAACGACTAGGTTACTAATAGTATATCCTCTTCCATCTAATTTGCCTTTAAAATCTTTAACTGGTGTCCAATTTTCTCCAATAGCTTCTCCAGACATATCAATGTTACCAGCAAGTTTAAAGTTTGCACTTGGATATTGTAATAAATAAGCCATATCAGCTGGAGTTTTAATAATTATTGTATTGTCGGAAGGTATCATCTCGCCATTTTCTATGGCTACTAAATCGTCTATAGAATGATATACCTTACTTTTATATCTTATACCAGTAACATTTACTACATCTGCCGTATCATAATTAACGATGTATTGTTCGTCGGTAATATTCAGAGCTGTAGCCATATTGCTTAAATCTTCTGCTGTCAATAAATAATAGCCATACCTGTATTCCTCTTCAAATCCATTGATATTCAAGGTAACAGGTTGCTCTTCTAGCGACGTTCCTGGCAAAACAAGTCCCGGATCTTCTTTCACTTCTGCCGCTAAGGTTGTGACATAATTTCTAACATTTATAATATCTCGCGTTATGTTCTTTCTTCTTGTCTCATCAACATTTCCCCAATATCTTATAATTATAACCAAAATTAATAATAACAAAATAACAACTGAAATCATAATCAAGGTCTTAATTGCTTGTTTCTTTTTATCAATAACAAGCGTTTCTTCATCTTTCTTAAATATATCCTTCATACTTAATCCCATATCAATGCCCCTTTCAAAAGTACTTATTACCTATATTTTAGCTTACTATTTTTGATAATTAATGTCAATAAAATATTTTTGATATAGCCCATAAAATTGCATATAAAAAGCAATTTATCCTTGTAATGCAAATTTAATATTTGATACTTTAGTTGATATGTAGTATACTTTTCTCGTTATATATATAATTACATTTGGGGGGAGAAATTTTATGTCAAATTCAAAATTAATTATAATTGAAGGCGCTCAAGGCGTTGGTAAAACAACAATAACTGATTTTATTAGGAATTCTGTTCCATACACAAATTTATATAGGCTTAATGGTACTGCCGATAGTACTGCATCAGGGAAAGAAAAATCTAAAAAAATGTATATGGGACTTATGGATTATATAAAAACTTTGGAAAATTTAAATATTAATCTATTGTTTGATAGAACGTTTTTTTCCGAAGAAATTTATTGTAGACTTGGTTTCAAGGAATACTCTTTTACAGATATATATAACGAATTACTAGACATATTGTCTAAAATGGACTTTGATATTTTCTACATTACATTATACTTAGATAAAGAAGACGAATTCGAAAAGAGACTGATGCGCGAAGGAAAAGCCACAACAAAATACGCAAAATTCGACAAAAGAAACAGTATCCTTCAGCAAGATGCTTATCTAAGACTTTCCGACGAAGTAAAGGAAAAATACCCAAATATTCATGTTATAAAGTTTAATAATCTAATACCTTTGGAAGAAGCCAAAAAACAACTATTAGAAATATTATCATAAGATATTAATTGCTATAAAAAGTGGCATGTAATTGAGACTAAGCTTTTTACACGCCACTTTTATTGCTCTCTTATGATAATTTGCTTTTTACTATTTCATTAACTAGTTTGTTATCTGCTCTACCGGTTACTTTTGCTCTTACGGCCTGCATGACTTTTCCCATGTCTTTCATTGATGTTGCTCCGATTTCTACAATTGTTTCTGAAATTATTTTCTCAAGCTCTTCTTTTGAAAGTTCTTCTGGCAAGTAACTTTTAATTATTTCAATTTCTCTGTTAACATTATCAACTAAATCTTCTCTTCCACTCTTTTCAATATCTGTTAATGTTTCTTTTCTCTTTTTTAGTTCCTTTGCTATAATATCTATTATTTCGTTTTCAGAAACCTCTTTTTGTGTATCTTTTTCAATTTGAAGAATAGCAGACCTAATCATCATTATTGTATTCTTCTTTAAATCATCTTTTTCTTTCATAGCAGTTTTAAAATCCTGTAGTAACGTCTCTTTTAACACTTCACATCACCCTTCCCTTTATTATCCAAACAAGGCAGCTTCATTAAAAGCTGCCTTTGATTATGTACCTTTATTAATATTTTCTCTTTCTTGCTGCTTCTGATTTCTTCTTTCTCTTTACGCTAGGTTTCTCATAATGTTCTCTTTTTCTTACCTCTTGCAATACACCACTTTTTGCGCAGTCTCTTTTAAATCTTTTTAATGCGTTATCTATAGATTCATTATCTCTAATTTTTATCCCTGACATGTTTTCCCTCCTTCCAAAGTAGCTTTAGTACAAATGTTAGCAAATACTGAAAATAAATGTTTGCACACTAAAAACTAAAGTGTATTCAAAGCTCTTGTAAGGTTTGATTTTTTTCTAGAAGCTGTATTATCTTTTATAACGCCTTTTTTCGCAGCCTTTTCAACTGCTTTCACAGCAACTTTGTATAATTCCGTAGCCTTATCTTTATTTCCATCTTCTACTGCAGCTTTAAAATTTCTAACAGCTGTTTTATATGCAGTTTTAACCATTGAATTTTCACTCGTTCTTGTTTTTGAAGTTTTTACTCTTTTTATAGCTGATTTTATGTTTGGCATGTCTATTGCACCTCCTTTTGCTTTTCGTCCGTTACCCTCAGTATAATAGCATAATTAATTCCAAAATGCAAGACTTATTAAATATATTGCTTAAATGTAATATTTTTACATTTTGTTTATTTTTTTATTACAACTCTATATTCTTTACAAATATATCCCCGGGCAATATAATATTAAGTCGTTAGTGAGGTAATTAAAATGATCAAAATTTATAACTGGAAAAAATCTATAAAAAATGATGAACTAAATAATGTTGTAATGACTTTAAAAAATGATGGCTTAGTTATATTGCCGACAGAAACAGTTTACGGGCTTGCAGCAAATGCTTTTTCAGACAGTGCTTGCCAAAAAATTTTTGTGGCTAAAGGCAGAGCTCAAGATAATCCATTAATAGTTCATGTATCTGACAAAGATATGATTTATGATATAGTAGAAAAGCCAACTGAACTTGAAAATAAATTGATAGACACATTTATGCCTGGGCCTTTTACTCTTATACTTAACAAAAAAAAGTGTATTTGTGATACCGTAACTTGCCACGGTAAAACCGTTGGTATTAGAATGCCTAGTAACAAAATAATTCACGAGGTTATTAAAAAAAGTAACCTTCCTCTTGCTGCTCCTAGCGCCAACTTATCCAGCACTCCAAGTGGAACTATCGTAGCTGATATTAAAGATGAATTTGATGGTAAAGTTAATTTTATAGTTGACGGTGGCAAATGTAATATTGGACTTGAATCTACAGTCGTTAAAGTAATAGATGACACTCCTACTATTCTTAGGCCTGGCTTTATTACGGAAGACGACATCAGAAATGCTATTCGGTAACGTTAAACTTAGCGATAAAGTACTTAAAAAGGTTCTTAAAAATGAAATTGTTGAAAGTCCACGGAATGAAATATAAGCATTATGCACCTAAAACAAAATGTCTTTTGGCAAGAGCTGGCAAAAGACAAATAGAAAAAATAAATGATTTCATGGCAAATAATCCAGCTAACTATTGCATACTAGGCTTTTCTGAAGATCAACAATATATCAAAATTTCTAATGACAAATTTATTAATTTGGGTAGCAGAAAAAACTTAGAAGAAGTTTCAAGCAATGTGTTTTGTTGTTTGAGAAAGATAGACAGACTATCTTGTGATATTGCAATTATCGAAGGCTTAGAGGAAAAAAACTTAGGCCTTAGCATAATGAATAGGTTGATTAGAGCCTGCGAAAATAATATTATATAAGACTGACAAGAGGGACTTTTTTACAATCCCTCTTCTTATGAATATAAATTACACATAAAAATACACCTGTTTCAGTAGCATTATAAGCAAAAAATTTTTTATATTCCTTTATTTCTTTTACAAATAAAACTTCAAAATATAATACACACAATTATTACTATTCAAAAAAATTACTATTTTTTACAATTCTTTTCAATTGTATTTTTTTTACATTTCTGCCCAATTTCTTATTTCCCTAGGTTTCGTTGAAATTTAAAAAATTTAGCAAAATTAATTCTCAAAAAAAGTTTTTTTGTAAACTTACTGTTTCCGTACGTCTTTCGGAATTTTTCCTTTCATTTCAAGGCTTTTGCGGTTTTTATCGATTGATTTTTAGTATATTCCGTGCTATAATTATGTTATGTAGTTGATGACAGGAGATGATTTTCATGGTAAAAAAAATAGTTACTAGATTAAATTCCATAAATGATTTTTCAAAGAAAATTATTGTTGTAGCTTCCATAATTTCTTTTGCTCTTTGTGCAATAGGAATATGCTTAGTTTTATGCAGTTCCGGTGCTATAACATTATATATGATTGGTTCAAATATGATACATACATCGATAGTACTTTATGCTCAATTCATCGTAGGAAGCTTGTTCATCGATTTAGTGAATACTATTTGGGATAAACGAGATGATGATTAACCATTCTCTTCACCTTTCCTCACTTTTTAAGTGAGGTTTTTTTATCCTTTTTCTCGCATATAGTAAAACAAATATTGTTGCGCTATCCCCGCATATTCTCCAAATTTGTTACTTGCAAAAGCTTCTATTTTCTTTATGTCTCGAGATTCATTATATAGTTGTGTCATAACTTTTTTTATCCATGTATCCACCGGGAAAGCTTGAAATTTCTGCATTGAAAATAATAAAATGCAATCTGCAATTTTAGCACCTATTCCATTTATCTTCATAAGCTCCTGCTTGGCCATTTTATAATTTAAAGAATTAATATACGATAAGTCAATTTCTTTATTTGCTACTAGTTGCACCGCCTCATAAACATATTTATCTCTAAATCCTAAATTCAAATCTCTGAGTTCTTGAGTTGAAGCTTTTGACAATTGCTCTGGTGTTGGAAACAAATAATATTTTTTATCATTAAATAAAATTTCGTCACCATATGCTTTTGAAATATTTTCAATCGTTTTTGATATTCGTGGAATATTATTTGCCGCGGATATTATAAAACTTATTAACATTTCCCAAGGATCTTGATTTAAAATTCTTATTCCCCATCCATATTCAATTGCATCTTTAATGACATCATCCATTTTATAAAGCTCGTTTTTTATTTTAGAGTAATCTGTTTTTAAATCAAAGTATTCTCCTACTACATCTTTTAAGTTTCCATTTACATTACCTGATATTAAAATTTCACTCTTTGATTGTTGTTTTATATTTAATACTCCCTGCTTTATCACACCCGTATAACTTCCATCCTCTTCTCTATACCACCTAAAACACTGTCCACATTCTAATATATGTTTAATATTAAGATCATTTAATCCTCTTATTATGTTCATTTTCGCCTCACCCTTTTTAAAATTATAATATAAAATTTGATTTAATTGCGCAATACATTTTTTAATGATAAAATGTATTCGTCAAAGGGAAAGGAGCGTTAAAACATGTCATCTACAGTGCTAAAAGTTTTTGCTTGCATTTTTATGCTTTTTGATCATGTTCGGGTACTACTTATTACAAAATAATATTTTTCTTAGATGCATAGGTAGGCTAGCATTTCCTATCTTTGCATATCAAGTTGCTGTTGGTTTCCATAAAACAAAAAATAGATATAAATATATTTTTCGCATGATTGTTTTTGCAGTCGTTTCGGAAGTTATACTACAATTCTTACATTCAGTAATAGGATTTAGCTCTTCTTTAAATATACGGATTTACTATGTTGATCGCCATGCTTTGCTTATTAATATTTGAAGTGGCAAAAGAAAAGCAGAATTACCTTATCTTAATATTAGTCGTTCCTCTCGCAATTCTACTAACTTTTGTAAACGTAGATTATGGATGGTATGGCATATTATTGATTTTGGCTTTTTATTTCATAGATATTAAAAAAAGCTTTGTACTGCTCCTAGGGGTTGTATTTTTATTAACTATTCTATACATATACCTTAAGCCTACATCTATTATTCAGTTATTTGCTATTGCCTCATTGTTTTTCATATATTTTAATAATGGCGAGCGTGGTAAAGGTTTTAAATACTTTTTTTATATTTTTTATCCTGCACATTTAATAATTATTGCATTAATTAAATTGTACTGTTAAGTAAAAATTACCATATTTTCACATAAAATTCATATTTCTTATTTACACTATATGATGAGGAGTGAGTTTATGAATACTTTTAAGATTTTAGTTGTTGATGATGAATCACGTATGCGAAAACTTTTACGAGATTTTTTATCTGTTAATGGTTATGAAATTTATGAAGCCGAAAATGGTCAGGTGGCTCTAGAGCTTTTTTCCATGCATCCAGATATTAGCTTAATATTACTAGATGTAATGATGCCTGTTTTAGATGGTTGGGCTACACTTCGTGAAATACGAAAAAATTCTAATATGCCTGTTATTATGCTAACTGCACGCGGTGAAGAACGCGATGAGCTTTTCGGGTTTGAGCTTGGTGTAGATGAATATATTTCAAAGCCTTTTAGTCCAAAAATTCTAGTTGCCCGAGTTGAAGCCTTACTAAAAAGATGTTATCCGGAAAGTAGTGATATTATAAGCCATGATGGTATAGTTGTAGACACTAATGCCCATGTGGTAACCGTTGATAATGTGAACGCTGACTTCAGCATGAAAGAATTTGAGCTACTTAAGTATTTAATTGATAATAAAGGCACGGCTTTGTCGAGAGAAAAAATACTTAATCATGTTTGGAACTACGACTACTATGGAGATTCGAGAACTGTAGATAGTCATATTAAAAAAATTAGAAAGAAATTAGGCAAAAAAGGAAATCATATTCAAACAATACGAGGATTAGGATATAAATTTGAATAGCTTTTCTTTTTTCTATCTCAAGTAAAGCGGATAACTTCTGCCTTTGGAGGGAGTTTATGAAAAAAATATCTATTAACTTAAGACTGTTTTTATTATTTGCGCTATTTGTAGTATTTATAATTACGACTGTTTTAACTCTAAATACGGTTGTATTACAAACTTATTACCAGAATTATAAAGAAAAATCTCTTGTAAAAATATATAACTCTATCAGCAACATACTTCAAACAAGCGGAGACGACTCTGAATCAATTGCTTATGAATTAGAGCGAATAGAAATAAATCAAAATGTTGATATTGTAGTTCAAAATGGTCAAAAATATACTATCTATTCTACTTCAAAAGATTTTTCAAATGGATTATATTCTACTATACATGATTATACAAAGATGGTAGACAACACATATATAAATAATCGCCTATCAAAAGACACAAAATATTTTACAGAAATTATTCATGATAATAGAATACGCGCTGATTTTGTTGCGCTTTTTGGCACTTTACCAGATAATTTTGGCAGGATACTTATAAGAACGCCACTTGAATCTATTAAAGAAAGTGTTTTTGTAACAAATAACTTTTTATTAATTGTAGGAATATTTTCATTAATTGTTTCCAGTATTATCGCGTACATTATTTCAAAATCCTTCACCAAACCGATATCTGAGTTAAATGTTATAGCAAAAAAGATGTGTGAATTCGATTTTTCTGCTCAATATCCAGTAACATCAACTGATGAAATCGGCACACTTGGTCAGAGTATAAATACGTTGTCAAAGAATTTGGAAAATAAAATTCAGGAATTAAGCGATGCAAATATAGAACTTGAAAAAGATATTGAAGAAAAGTCAAGGCTTGCTGAGATGCGCAGTCAGTTTGTATCCGATGTTTCTCATGAGCTAAAAACTCCTATTGCATTAATTCAAGGATATGCAGAAGGACTTGTAGATGGTGTTGCCTCTACAGATGAAGATAGAAAATATTATTGCGAAGTTATTTTAGACGAGGCTAACAAGATGAGTGCCCTTACCCATGATTTACTTGATTTATCAAATTTAGAATATGGCAAAAACAACTTAAATATAGAGACTTTTAATATAGTAGATCTAATATCAAATGTTCTTAAAAAGAACGAATTAATATTTCGTGAGAAAGAAATTAAAAGCTCATTTAATTTTCCTAATAATACTATAACCGTCAAGGGGGATATTTTTAGGATTGAACAAGTGCTTACTAATTATATAAACAATGCTATTAAAAATATCGATGATAATAAAACAATAGAACTCTCTGTTCAATTGCGTGATAATGTAGCACGAGTAAATGTTTTTAATTCTGGAAAAAATATTGATAAAAAAAATTTATCTAGAATTTGGAATAAATTTTATAAAGTAGATGTATCTAGAAATCGTGATTCTAGTGGTTCTGGCATTGGTCTTTCTTTAGTAAAAGCAATTATGAACCAACATAAAAATGCATTTGGCGTAGAAAACGTTTCTGGTGGTGTTATTTTTTGGTTTGAATTATCTATTACTTAATTTCAACCTCCTTTTGACTTTAATATATTTTCATGATATACTCATCGAAAATTCATTAATTTTAAAGGGAGGTTTTTTCATGGTAACGTCACGTGATAATTACCGCACTTCTACTACTCTCCAAAACTCAACTGACTTTGACTTACAAAATATCACGACTACCACAGATAATTCTGACTTTCCAAATACAAATGATTTAAATATAGTACTTTCTAAAGAAGAAATAGAAATGATTGATTCTTTTGCACGGTCATTGAACCCGTACAACCTTAACTTAGCCAAACGTTATGGTGCACACATTGTAAGAAAATTTGGTTATACTCAATCAAACATTGACTCTATATTCAACATTAATCTTACTTTTTTGGATTATGTTCCTCCATACTCTGCTAATGAGATGCAGGCAAAGTTTTCTGAGCTGATTCTTTATGTGAGGTCATTAAAAAAGTTTTCTGAGCTAGAGCACAATCTTTCTGACAGATGGAAAGCCTACAAATACTTGGCTACTTTGAGAAATAGATATTCTTCTATTAGCATTTATGTGGAAAGTTTTACAGACTATGCTATGGATATGATAGAGTACTTTTCATTGGTAAATATGCGAATTAATGTTTTTATGCAGCAAATGCTACTGCAATTAAAAGAACTTTTGATGTATATTCAATCCGGTGAAAAAGCAATTAAACTTGCTAAGGATAACAATATTGCTTCGCCTAATGAAGTCGCCGATGCAAATAGGCGACTTGCCTCTATGGCGACCTTTTATACTAGCGTGCAAAATTTAAAGTGCGTTTTTTCTCACTTTAGTGATGTATACCACTCCGTAGGGAAAATAAAATCTCATATTGATGAAACTACTACCAAACTAACCTCATATAATAGTTCTCTTTCACACACAAGTCATGAGGTTTGCCACCTGCTAGATATGGCCAATTTTGTGAAGTCGCACGGTTTTTTTGACGATATTAAGGCATTCATATTCCAGCTTACGCATAAACAAACCGATTCTTTACTCGTGTCTGCTGATTTTAATTCTTCGCAGTTTGACGAATCTAAGTTTTCGGCTGCGTTATCTTCTTTAGTAGCAAATGTCGATTCCCTGTTTTCTCTTCTCGTGAACTTTGATCCTAAATCTGAACTTTGCAATATTATATTAAATCAGGACGTACCAAACATTATAAAATCAGATACATAATTTTCCTTTCGTAGCACCATGATATTTTTCATGGTGCTATATTCATGTTTTTTTCTCTTTCCTTTCACATTTTAAACACAAACTATTAATAAATTATATATAGGTAATAAAACAAAAATGGAAATCTAAAAGTCAGAGGCTTTTGATTTTTATTTATCAAGCAAAGCTCGACTTTAGATATGAAATTTTTGTTGTTTCATATGGAAAGTTTTTAACAACCTAATACGTTATTTTTATTACTTTCCTGTGAAGTAGAAAATACCTTTTGGCAAACTTTATTTTCAGGTTCCCCCTTTAGTAAAGTTTGCCACAAATTTTGTTTTTTTCAGGAGGTTTTATATGTTGGCAAAAAGCTCATTTTTTATTAAGCATAAAAAAAATATTAATAGCTTCATCTATAATTTTACTTTTAGGGATATGTTTACTCCTTATTTTTAAAAGTGGTTCAAAGTCTACTTATGCAATCACTCGTGAAACATATGTTGTGAAATCAGGCGATATATCCACTAGCATTACTGGTTCTGGGACAATTGCTTCTTCAAATGAAAAAACAATTTCGTCCGAAGTTGCCGCAGATGTTTTGAGTGTTAATGTTTCTGTTGGTGATGAAGTATCTAAAGGTGATGTTTTATTTGAATTAGATACCGCAACATTAGATTCTCAAGTTAGGTCTCAACAGAAAAATGTTAATTCTTTATTAAAAGAAGTTAACTCTTATGTAGAAGGTATCGAAAACCTAACTGTTTATGCAACATCTTCTGGATATGTTTCTAATTTGAATTCTAAAGTTGGCGATGATGTTTCTAAAAATTCTACGCTCTTTACTTTATCCAATGATGATTACTACTATTTATCATGTTACTTTTATTATAATTCCTCAGCTAACCTAAAAGTTGGTGATACGGCAAAAGTCCTTATTGCAGATAACTTAGCTGAATTTGACGGAACGGTTTCTTTTGTTAGTGATTACAAAACAATTTCTGAAGAAGGAATTCCAGTACAGGAAGTTGAAATTAAAATTCCAAATCCAGGATATACACTCGCAGGTTTTTCTGCTAGAGGCACAATTTATACTGGTACGTTAACTTTAGTTAGCTCTTCATTTTCTGAAATAAAAGAAGGTAGCCCTATGTCTTTTAAACTGTTATCTAGTGGTACTATTGAAACTTTAAATGTAAAAAATGGTGATTATATAAATGCCGGCGAGATTGTTGCTACATTATCAAATGATGATTTATATGAGAATTTAGAAGACGCAAAAGAAAGTTATAATAATGCATACGAAGATCTTCTTGATACTAAAGAAATGTATGATTTTTATACTATTACAGCGCCGATAGATGGAATAATTACTTCTCTAAATGTAGATGCAGGTGACTATGTTAGAGAGGAGGCTTCTCTTGCAACATTAGTAAATAATCAGAATTTAGAGTTTATGATTGATGTTGATGAACTTGAAATATTAGATGTATCACTTGGTCAAGAAGTTGAAATTACTATCGATGCCCTATCAGAAACGAGTATTAACCCTATTATTGGTTATGTTTCTGAGATTGCTTACGAAGGCACATATTCTAACAGTGTTACTACATATCCTGTAACTGTTTCGTTTTCTGGCGATGAAAATATAAAAATTGGATTTAATTGTAGCGCAACTATTTTAACATCTCACGTTGAAAATGTCTTAGTTGTTCCAGTAGAAGCTATCTCTAGCAGAAAGGGTTCTTATTTCGTAACAATGGTTGATGGTACTGAAAAAGAAATAAGCGTTGGTTTATATAATGAAGACTATATTGAAGTTACTGAAGGTCTTGAAGTGGGTGATACCATATTATTACCGGAAAAAGTAACCTCTACTTCAACTGAAACATCAAAAGATCAAACCGAAGCAAGCTTTAATTTCGGCGGTGGTATGCCTGGTGGCAATATGGGCGGCGGTATGCCTGGTGGTAATATGGGCGTTGCACCCGGCGGACGTTAATTTGTAATTATTATTTTCACTGAAAGGAAAAGATTGTGATAGATATAATAGACTTGTCAAAAATTTATAATATGGGTTCATCTGAAGATAGTAAAGTATATGCTTTAAATCACATTAACCTACATATTCAGGAACATGAATTTGTTTCGATTATTGGTCCTTCTGGTAGTGGTAAATCTACATTAATGAATATGTTGCGGTTGTTTAGACGTTCCAACGTCTGGCAGGTATTTGCTAAATGGAAAAGAAGTGTCTAAGATGAATGATGATGAACTTGCATCTGTTAGAAATAATACAATTCGGATTTGTTTTTCAAGGCTTTAACTTATTACCTAAGCTTACAGCTGTTGAAAATGTTGAACTTCCATTAATTTATCAAAATGTTCCTGCTAAGGAGCGTCATGAACGTGCTACAAAGGCTTTAGAAAGCGTTGGATTAGGCGGCAGAATTGACCATAAGCCTTCTGAACTATCTGGTGGTCAGCAACAAAGAGTTGCTATTGCGAGAGCTTTAATTACTAATCCTCCCCTTATCCTTGCCGATGAGCCAACTGGAAATCTTGATACTAAATCAGGAAAGGAAGTTATGGAGATTTTCAAGGAACTAAATAAGAATGGAAATACGATTGTGCTTATCACTCATGATAATGATGTTGCAGCTCAGGCAAAAAGAATTGTTAGAATTCAAGATGGTAAATTAACTGAAGTCGCTGATAAATAAATGTTTTGGAGGTAATAAGATTGAATGTTTTTCTTAGTTTAAAAATGGCACTTAAAAGTATCACTTCAAATAAATTACGTACTTTTCTTACAATGTTAGGTGTTATAATCGGTGTAGCTTCTGTTATTACCGCTGTTGGATTTGCAGAGGGTAGCACTGAAAGCATAACCAGTGATTTAGAAAGTAATATAAAAACAAACTTGCTCAATATTTCTCTAAAAGGCAGACGTACTTCGAATATTGAATACAGTGACATTGCAGAAATTTTAGACGAACTTGAAGGAATAGACGCATATTCCCCAGTTTTAAACGGTTCTGTGACCATTAAAAATTCTAATAATGATACAGTAACTACTCCATATATAGGAACAGACAGTAATTATTTAACTGTTCAAGATAAAACTATGATGGAAGGACGTTTTCTCTCTTCTTTTGATATAGACGGTTCGTTAAATGTTGCAATTATAGGTTCTTATATTTCGAATGAACTATTCCCCGATGGTGACGCTGTGGGGTCGTACATTACACTTGGTGGTCAGAAATTTAAGATAGTTGGTATTCTTACAGAAACAGAAAGCAGTGAAGAAAACTCTGCTGATCATACGCTAATAATACCTTATACGATTGCGCAAAGGCTGACAAGAGCTGGTTCAATTAACACAATTTATGTAAAGGTTTCAAACGCAAATGAAGTAGAAAAAATGGTAGATATAATAAGTGCAGAATTATTTGATTTATATGAAAATGAAGATTACTATTCAGTAGTTAGTCAGGAAGCAATGCTAGAAACTCTTTCTTCAGTAACCGATACTCTTGCAATTGTTCTTGCTGGTATTGCAGCGATTTCACTTGTAGTTGGAGGAATCGGCATTATGAATATAATGATTGTTTCTGTAACTGAAAGAACTCGAGAGATAGGTATTCGAAAGGCCATCGGTGCAAAGAAAATCAATATCATGACGCAATTTTTGATAGAAGGACTTATAATAACTTGTTTAGGTGGAACAATAGGTATTCTTCTAGGTTGCGGAATTATAACCGTCATTGGCCAGTTAGGAATAGTGCCTGCCGTTTACTCTATGAAGTGGATTATAATATCGTTTGTAGTTTCAATCGCAATTGGTATAATTTTTAGTTTATTCCCTGCATACAAAGCAGCTAAATTAGATCCTATTGTTGCACTACGAAGCACATAAAAAATTATTTTCCATAATATGTAGCGCCCCAAGTTGTCTAACTTGAGGCGCTATAAATTATTGTAATATATCATCTAATATTCTTTTGATTTCTTCCTTGTTTAGAAATCCAACCTGCCTTTCTACCTCTTGCCCGTCTTTAAAAAATACTAGTGTTGGCATTGCAGTAATTCCATATCTTACTGCACACTCTTGACTCTCGTCAACATCGACTTTGTAAAATTCTACTCTTCCTTCATATTCTTGATCTAATTCTTTTATTACTGGTGCAAGCATCTGACACGGACCACACCATGTGGCAAAAAAATCAATGACAGTTACTTTGCTATTATTAATAACTTCTGATAAAACTCTCTCCTCTTCAATATGATGTACCATAATTATTTCCTCCATTCTCATTCTATTATTAACAAAATTTACACCATCTATTCTATATTGCAATACACCAAAAAACAAGAGAACATATTTTTATTTCACAAAAATATTTAGACATGGGTACGAAGTTTTTGTCTATAAGCTTTATGAATTTGCTTTTTATAATGTTTCTGTTATAATTAAGTGGAGGTGATTTTTACGAGCCAATTTGAACGAGTTATACCTATCTTGGGTAAAGAAAATTTTAATAAATTACAAAAAGCAAATATTATAATTTTTGGTATCGGCGGGGTAGGCTCTTACGTTGCTGAAGCGCTTGTTAGAACTGGAATTGGTAATATTACAATAGTTGATGGTGATAAAATCGAAGAAAGCAATATTAATCGTCAATTGCCCGCCCTTTATTCTACAGTTGGTAAATCTAAGGTTGAAGTTATGAAATCACGAGTCTTGGATATAAATCCAAATATTAATATAGTTACTTATAATGTGTTTGTGACTTCTGAAAATATTGATATGTTTAATTTTTCAAAATATGATTATGTAATAGATGCGATTGACACTGTTTCTGCAAAACTTAAAATAATACAAAAAGCAAAAGAATGCGATATTAGAATAATTTCATCAATGGGAACAGGCAATAAGATGGATGTAACTAAATTTAAAATTTGTGATATTTCAAAAACGAGTGTATGTCCACTTGCAAAAATTATTAGGAAAGAATTATCTAAGCTTGGAATCAAAAATGTAAAAGTTCTATTTTCAACCGAAGAACCTTTAGTCAAATCAAGAGATTCTATTAGTAGCCTAGCGTTTGTACCAGGAACTGCAGGACTAATGATTGCAAGTGAAGTAATTAAAGATATTGCTTTTGCATAATATTTTTAGTAAGAAAGGAAATTTTATATGGATAAAAGACCTATTGGGATGTTTGATTCTGGCTGCGGTGGCCTAACAGTACTAAAAGAATACACTAAATTAATGCCAAATGAAGATTTTATTTACTATGGTGATACTGCTCATTTGCCTTATGGCGACAAGTCTCCTCAAGAAATAATAGGATATTCAAAAAAGATTGTAGAATTCTTACTAAAAAAAGATGTTAAACTTATAGTAATTGCATGTGGTACCGCAAGTGCTACAGCTTATGAATATTTAAAGTCAAATTATAATATTGAAATACGAAATATAATAGAGCCCGTAGCTACTTCTAATTTACATGGTAACATTGGTGTAATTGCTACAACGTCAACAATAAAAAGTAATGCATGGGAAATTTCTATTAAAAAGCTTCATAACGATGTCAATGTTATATCTTTGGCATGTCCAATTTTTGTACCATTAATTGAAAATGGACTAACAGACACTCCTGTAATGAAAGAAGCTATTAAAGAATATATGAAAAGTTTTAATGATAATAATATTAATTCTCTTATTTTAGGTTGCACACATTATCCTTTAATACAGGAAAAAATCCAACAAGAATTAGGTCCTAACATTAACCTAATAAACGTTGGAAAATACTCAGCAAAAAATACTTTAGAATTTCTAAAATCGTCTTCACTTCAAAATGATTTTGAACACAGCGGTTCTTGCTTATTTTTTTCAAGTGGTGACTTTAATGCTTTTAAGTCGCGTGCAACCTTTCTTGGATTTTAAATAAAACAAAAGTTTTAGTTTTTTCTTTATAAAACTGATGTTATCATAATTTAAAATAAGCATAAAAAATTAAATAGCTTTTTTATTAACAAAAATACACCTCTTATTTTTATATTTAAAAGGTGTATTTTTATAACAAGTCTTTTTTTTGGTTATAGCTATTTTCTAGCTAGCGCCTTCGCCTTTGAGTTTTTCTTCTTTTTGCTTTTTTTGTTTTGATTTGTCTTGGTACTATTATTTTTATTATTTGATTTTTCTTTTTTAGGTTCAAGTACATTAGTGTCTTTTAGATTATCCTCTGTTTGTCCTTTTTGTGAAATTTTCGCAGTTTCTTCTAGCAATTTTATTTCAGATTTTTCTTTTTCCTCACTTTTTTTACTACCGATAGAAAGAATTAAATTTAGTAATATTCCGAATATTGCTGCACCTGCAATACATGGAACTTGTATATTAAATAGAGGAATGTTGCCGCCGAATGCATATTGTCCACCTAGACCAATTACCATTATAGATGCAATAACTGCTATATTCTTAGAATCAAACATATCTACCTTTTTATCTATCATTATCGCTATTCCCTGTGCTGCGATTGCACCAAACAAATATATTTCTAATCCACCAATAACAGCTAGCGGTATACTATAAATTACTTTGATAAGTGGAGTAAAACAAGAAACAAGCATTGCAATAACAGCTGCTGCCATCATTACCGAAACAGAAAAAACTTTTGTTATAGCCATAGTACTGATATTTTCTCCATAGTTAGTTCCTGCAGGCCCTCCAACAGCCCCAGAAATCATATCGCATATACCATCACCTATTAAATTTTTATCTAGCAAATTATCTATATTATATTTATTCTTTCCCTTTTTCTTTGCTAAATCATTTACATATATATCAAGCTGATAAATATGTGCCGTAGATTCTGGTATTGTAGCAATTGCAATTGGCATAATAGCAACTAGTGCCTCTAATGAGAATTTTGGGAATGAAAATGCTGGTAAGGCGAATATAGAACCATCGCCTAATCTCCATGAAGATGATGCCAGAACCGCAGAAGAAACTTCTCGAAATAAATTGATATCAGTAACTAGATAAATAATGCCTGCTGTGGCGCAACCTGTAATCGCACCTAATAGTAAAGGCAATTGGCCAAGTAAGCCTTTTAAATACCTAGAATAAATAACCGTAGAAAGTAATGTTACCATTGAAACAATTATCCAATACCCTTGCTCCACTGAATGTGCCGTCGCTCCGTCTGAAAACTTTGGAATTGCGTCACTCAATGCATTTCCCGCCAATGTCAATCCTATAATCATTGCAACTGAGCCCGTAATACATGCTGGCAAGAGCTTTTCTACCGCATTTTTTCCAACATACCTGACTATTAAACCTGCTATGATTGAAATGATTCCTGACATTATAATACCAAATTGTGCTTCTTGTATTGCGATCTGCGGTAAGATTCCATCTGTCATCACATAACCTTTTGCCGCACACATACTTGCGATTGCTGTAAGATATGCAAAACTAGAACCATAATACATTGGGATTTTTCTTTTTGTTATTAATGCAAAGCACAAAGTTGCAAGTCCGCTAGCAAAAATAGTAGTTGATACTTGAAACCCCGTAATTAGAGCAACCGTTATTGTTGCTGGAAACATAACAATAACTTGCTGTATTGCATATAACAACAACCTCCAAAAACTAGGAGTCTCATCTGGCAAATAGCCATTTTTTTGTTCTGCTCTTACTTTTTCCACTTTTTAACCACCCTTTCCTTTTAGTTTCTTTAGTCTAGTTAGAAAAATGCTTTTTAACTGTCTCTTACAATCTTTTGATTGATATTTCATGGCAACATCCTCCAACCATTCTAAAATCGCTTAAAAAAAATCTTGCCCAATTGGCAAGACAATAATAAAAGCCCCAAACTTGTGAATCTCTAGTTAAAACTTGCCAATCAATAGCAATTGCTCAAAACTTCACTCGGGTAGTATTTTATTATTCTATATATAAAAAGTCAATAGGAACTGAGCTTTTAGACATGGAAACATTTTGTCTATCTCCGTATCTAAGTCCATGTCTAAAAAAATAGACTTTGAATCACTTTTGACTCAAAATCTATTTTTTAGGGTATTATTCTCAACCCAGCATGTCATTATTCAACTGTGTAAGGTAATAATCCAATATGTCTAGCTCTCTTTACAGCTAATGTAACTTCTCTTTGGTGTTTTGCACAAAGACCAGTTACTCTTCTTGGCAATATTTTTCCTTTTTCACTAGTAAATTTCTTAATCTTATCAGCTTCTTTATAATCAATAACTAATGTTTTATCTGCACAAAATGCACAAACCTTTTTCTTGATTTTTCTTTGTCTTGGCATTGAATCATCATCGTTATTATTTCTGTTATTGAATCTTCTAGCTCCTTTTTTATCAGCCATATTCTCCTATCCTCCAATCTTAATAATTTAAAAGGGTACCTGTTTAAAACGGTAAATCGTCATCTGTAACTTGCGTGAAATCATTTGGTGCTTGATTTGCATCAAATGTAGTCCCCATTGTCTCTGCGCTTGCAAATGGATTAGCTTCTACCTCTCTCTTTGAATCTGCAAAATATGCTTCTTCAGCGACAACTTCTGTTACATATACTTTCTTGCCATCTTTGTCATCATAATTTCTAGTTTGTATTCTTCCAATTATTCCGACTTGTTGACCTTTCTTAAAGTATTTACTACAAAATTCTCCCGTTTTATCCCAAGCAACAATATTAACAAAATCTGCTTGTCTTTCCTCTCCCTGTCTAGCAAACCTTCTATTAACTGCTAGCGAAAATGAAGCAACAAGCGTATTATTGTTAGTTGTGTACCTAACTTCAGGATCTCTAGTTAATCTCCCCATAAGAACAACTTTATTCATAATAAGTCCTCCTCTTTCTAAGCACAAACTATGTATTATATTTTTAATTTTTGCAAACAACTATGTGCTTTATAATTTCATCTGTGATATTATAAATTCTCTCTAGCTCGTCTATGAAACTTGGCTCACTACTAAAATTAACTAGAACATAATATCCCTCATTTTGCTTTTTGATAGGATAAGCTAATTTTTTCTTTCCTAATTCTTCAGTTGAGTCAACCTTACCATTTGAGTTAATTAAGCTTTCAATTTTTTCAATTGTGTTTTTTACGGCTGCCTCTTCAATATTAGGATTAATAATCATGATTGTTTCATAATTTTTCATTATTATTACACCTCCTTTTGGACATATGGCCCCGCACTAGATATGCGGAGCAAGGCTCAGCTTTCGCTGTTGCGAGTAGTATAATATCACAAAAAACACCCTATTGCAAGGGTGTTTTTTAGATTATGTAATTCCATTTTTTGTAAATTTATATATTCATCTTCTTTCTTGTTAGTTCAACTAGGTTCAATTCCGTATAACCTTTTATATCAGTCTTACTTCTGTCTTTTTTTGCCTCTTCTCTCATAATATCAACTATCTTCATTTGATCTTCTTTTTTATCTAAATCTATATAATCAATAATAATTATTCCGCCTAAATCTCTTAGTCTTATTTGCTTCATAATTTCTCTAGCAGCCTCTATATTAACATTTAATGCAGTCTGCTCCAAATTTTGGTTTCCAAGATATTTCCCCGAATTTACGTCTATTGCAGTTAATGCTTCTGTTCTATCTATTACAATATACCCTCCACATTTAAGCCATACTTTTCTTTTCTTTATATCTTCTATATCTCCAGAGAATCCAAGTTCTTTAATAATGTCATCCGTTTCTACTAACTCAATTTTTATATTCTTTCTAAGCGCATATGAGTTCATCATATTATATATGTTTGTATCATTTACATAAACTTTCTTTGTCTGCTGATTAATCAAGTCACGACTTATCTTTGAAATAAGCTCATGCTCATTATATAAAAGCGCGGCTTCCTGTTTTTCTTCATAGGCAGTTAGTATATTCTTCCATTTTTTTAACAAATCATTAATATCTTCCTGTATTTTTTCTTTTGATATATTACTTGCATCAGTGCGCACAATCACTCCAAACCCGCTAGGTAGCGACTTTTTTACAATTTGCATTAATCGACTTTTTTCTTCTTCGCTAGCTATTTTTTGCGAAATTGTTAATATTTCCGTATTTGGCATCAATACAACATAATTTCCCGGTAGAGTTACGTGTGTTGATACTCTTGCCCCTTTTTCGCCTGTTGCAATCTTTTTAACTTGTACTAAAATTTTATCTCCTTCTTTTACAACTTCTGATATTTTTTTTTCTATCACCTTTTCTTCTTTAACAACATCTACTTTAGGCAAAGCGTCTTTTGTAGATATAAATGCATTTTTCTCCATTCCTATATCCACAAAAGCCGCCTGAATACCGTCAACTACGTCCTTTACCTTTCCTAAGTATATATTTCCCATTATGTTGATATCGTTTTGATCATACGTATAGACCTCACAAATCTTTCCATTTTCAGCCATACATATATCAATTCTTTCTTTTTTTCTATTTATCATTAATTCATTCATTTCCATATTCCCCATCTTTATGTCTATTATATAAATTCATTGCGCTTTCGATTCCGTGTGTCATTATTTCAACGAGTGCATTATATATAACATCTGATGCATTTTCAATAATTTTCTTTTCGTTCTCGTCTAATTTTTGAAGTACAAAATCTTTCAAGTCTTCATTATTATCCGGCTTTCCAATACCTACTCTTATTCTTGGAAACTCTTCAGTTTGTACGTTTTGTACTATATTTTTCATTCCGTTGTGCGTTCCAGGTCTGCCATGCTTTCTTATCTTTATTTTCCCTAGTTCTACGTCTATGTCATCATATATAACTAATAAATCCTGAGAAGATAGTTTATAAAATTTTAATACTTCTACAACCGCCTCTCCGCTTAAATTCATGTAAGTCTGTGGCTTTACTAATATTACTTTTTCCCCTCCAATATTAGCAACTGCGGTCTTTGATTTGAATTGCCTTTTATTAACCTTAACTCCTACTTTTTTAGCTATATTATCGATTACCATAAAACCTGTATTATGCCTGGTTTTTCTATATATAAGTCCTGGATTTCCGTAATCCCACAATTATTTTCATTAGTCACCTCCATATGCATTGGTTGGCATATTATTTTTCAAGGCACGTTTACATAATTTCTTGCCCTATTTTGCCCCTAGCCCTTGAAATTTTACTCAAAATATAGGATAATATATATGATTTCATTTGTCAATAAATGAACATATGGAGGTTTATTATGTTTAAAAAAATATTATATAAATTACTAGATCCCATAGATTCGATTTTGAAATACTTTAAAATTAATATAAATTCATTTTTCACATATGTTTTTGGCGTTTTAATAGTATGTCTTACTTTTGATAGGCTACTTGAACTATTTTGTTTAGGGTTTACTGGTCAATTTGTTAATTATTGGTCTCCTATACAATATACCTTAGCATTACTTGCGGTAGTACTTGGCTATTCAATTATTTGCGCATCACCATTTTGCAAAACTATTACACAACCAGTTAATTTTTATATTTATTATTCTATAGCATTTCGAATAATATGTTCTGTTATGGTTGCTCAATGGTTGAATGAGTTTTTGTGGCTATTTTTAATGCATTTTTCTAATTTTAAATATATTGCTACAAATATGCCTGAAGTTATATCACCGGCTATTACTTCTGTTTGTATGCTTTTCCCATTATACATGCTAAAAAGATCAATTTATTACTATATTGATGGAGTAATGGATGCCGACCAAGACTGGATAGATTCTTTTGAAGATTTTAAAGGGTTGAAACTAATCCCCGCTAAAGAAACTAAAAAGACTCCGGATGTTTTCTTGTGTAATGCACATATTTGTTTAGATGACCAAACTGGCTCACCCGCTGTTATTCCAGAGAAGAAACGTTTTGAAGCTATTCTTGTCGAGGGTGCTACTGGTACAGGTAAAACAGCAACCATCGTAGAACCTATGTGTGCCATGGATTTAGAGCGTAAATATTTCTTTAGAGAAGTGAGCAAAAAATTGGCATATAATGCTTTAAACTCAGGGCTTGCATTTTTAAAAGTTCCATATAGCAATGAATATTTAAATAAGAACTTTACGCTTTCATATTTAGAACCAAATAAATCTAAACTTAATGAATATAAAAATTATGTCAGCGATATGCTTAAATATACTGATCCTGAGACAAACGAGATGTACTATCGTGGAATTGGTTTCACTCTAGTTGCTCCTGATAATGCTTGTATTGAAAGAGTAAAAAAAGTTGCAAGTGCATATGACATAGGCGTTAATGTTATTGACCCTATGGATCCGAATTCATTAGGCATTAATCCTTTCATCGGTGTTGATCCTGCTAAGGTTGCTAGCATCATTTCAACCGTTTTAAAGGGTATGTACGAAGCTGAAAATTCAAGCGGAGAAAATGTTTTCTTTGCGAATGTCACACAACAGGCTTTTGAAAATTTGGCTATCTTATTAAAGTTAGTTTATCCTAGAATGCACAATGGTGACCTTCCTACACTTGAAGATATGCTTGCAATACTAAATAACTTTGACTTAGCAGAAGAAATGACGGAGGTTTTAAAGAAAGATCCTGTTCTTTCTAAAGACTATACATCTTTAATTGGATATTTCGAGAAGAACTTTTATAAACCGCCTGTTAATATACATGGCTATGAGATTGCATCTACTTATGGCAGTGGTAGAAAGGAAACTGAAAAATTTGTTTATGGTGCTATAACTCAGCTTGACAACTTTTTAAGAAATCCAGGTATAAAACGAGTTTTATGTAGTAGGGATAATAATATAGATTTAGACCGTGTTCTTGCTGAAGGTCAAGTTATCACCGCTTGCACAAGGCAAGGTGATTTAGGTGAGATTCATCAAAAGGCATTTGGTATGTTTGTAATACTATCTCTAAAAGATGCTGTGCTTCGTCGTCCTGGCATTGAAGATACTAGAACTCCACACTTCGTGTATATTGATGAATTTCCTCTATATGTTAATAAAGATACCGAAGCATTTTTCACACTATTTAGAAAGTATCGTTGTGGAACTCTTATAACAATTCAGAACCTATCACAACTTACGAAAACAAAGTCTCTTGCATACTTTAAGGATGTCATTATTACCAACACTAAGACTCAAATCATATTCGGTGACATGACGGCTGAAGAAGCTGAATTCTGGTCTGCTGAAATGGGCACGAAAAAGAAATGGAAATATAAACGTATTCTTGCCGATCCGTCTACTCAAGAGGGTGCAGATAAGATTGAGGCTAATCTGATGACAGCCGAGGTTGATTATAAGCCGCATTATAAGCCAGCAAAAATCATAAATTTACCATTCAAAACCTGCGTATACAAAACAAAAAATGAATCCGGTAAAACTATTGTCGGTAGAGGAAAAACAGATTTTATTAATAAAAAATATTATGAGCCACATAAAAGCGCTCAGTACAACTTTGAAGCTTTTAAGTCGATAGTGACATCAGCCACTACAGCATCACCATTTGAATCGTCTGATTCTTCAACCTTCTATACTTCTAAAAGTAAAGACTTAGGAATGACATCTAACGAATCAAATAATATATATATTGACATTGATAAAGATGGGATAAACGATTTTAATGTTAAACCATACTCTGATAATTTATTTAACAAAGATAATGTGAATGTTATAAATATTACTGAACAATCAAATTCTATTTCTCTAAAACCTGATGACGCTGACAAAAAATAATTATTTTCTAAAAACAAAAAAAAATGAAAATCTTTCGATTTTCATTTTTTCTTGTTAATTTAGTTTTATACAATGTTGCTGCCAATTCCACGCATCTTTGCACATCTTCCTTAAATCATTTTCTGCATGCCAGCCTAACACTTTTTCTGCCTTCGATGAATCAGCATAACATTCCGCAATATCCCCTGCTCTTCTATCTGCAATAACGTATGGTACTTTTACATTATTAGCCTCTTCAAAAGCATTTACTATATCTAATACACTATATCCTTTGCCAGTACCTAAATTAAATATATCTATTCCTCTGTTTTTAAACGAATATTCAATAGCCCTAACATGACCTTTAGCTAAATCAACTACATGAATATAGTCTCTTACTCCAGTTCCATCTTTAGTTGGATAGTCATTTCCAAAAATACTTAATACTGGTAATTTGCCCGTTGCAACCTGTGTTATGTATGGCATTAAATTGTTAGGGATTCCGTTAGGATCCTCACCTATCAATCCACTTTCATGCGCGCCAATTGGGTTAAAATATCTAAGAATAACTATAGATAAATTTGGATTTGCATTAGAAACATCCATTAATATCTGCTCATTCATATACTTTGTCCAACCATATGGATTAGTGCATGAAGTTGGCATATCTTCCTTTAGCGGAACAGCTTTTGGTACCCCATACACAGTCGCAGACGAACTAAATACAAAATTATTTACTTTATATTTCTTCATTGCATTTAAAACATTAATAGTACTTTCAATATTATTTCTATAGTATTCTAAAGGTATACTACATGATTCTCCCACTGCCTTTAACCCTGCTAAATGAATAACTGCATCAATCTCTTCTTTTGAAAACAACTTATCTACTTCTTCATAATTTGTAAAATCAATCTCATATACTTGAATTTCTTTTTTAATTATTTCTTCTAACCTACCAATAACATCACGTTTACTATTTGAAAAGTTATCTCCTATTATAACATCATATCCTGCATTAATTAATTCAATCGCTGTGTGTGAACCTATATACCCTGCCCCACCAGTTAATAAAATTTTCATAAAATATACCCTCCTCATTTTATCATTGAACTAAAACGAAAATCTAAAAATCAAAGCTCTTTAATTTTCATATGTCGAACAAACTTAATTCTATATACGAATTTTTTTGTTTCATATATAAAGTACACTATTTTGGGGTTACTTTCCTATTAAATAAAATAGTCTTCATTTAATAGAAACGTTTCTTCAATTAAATAAATTAAGGAGATTCCCTTATCTAAATGGCAATCTCCTCATATATTATTTATTAAGCTATTTATTTATTACAACAAATTTTAGGAAATTGCCTTATTACCCTCAAGTAATGGAATCTGTGGGATTTCCATATAATATCTACCAGTTGAAGAATCTTGTTTAAATATGGTTAAGGTTTTATCTATCTCATCTTCAAGTTGTTTTAAATCCGTAGAATAACATATTTCTACATTTTTTAGCTCAGCTTTTACTCTCTTAACACATTTAAATAGTTCTATTATATGTTCATTATCCTCACCTACTATGACTAATTGCGGTTTCTTATCAAAGCCACAATCTTTAGCCTGAAAATTCTCATAAAACTCTTGGTAAAGTTTCATTTTTTCCATGAATTTTTCTTCCCACCCAGGATTTTTTCTCACAACTTCAAAAATGAAATCCACTTTAATATCATTTTTTACAAGTATTACCTGTCCACCTGTTGGTTGAAATCTTATGTTTTGCCTTTTTGCAAATAATATAGGATTAAGCACAAAGCCTTTGTACGCAGCTACTTTTTGCATATATGCGATTATAACTTGATTACCTGCAAGTCTTCTTTTTAGCATATACACCGGTTTCGTATTATCTGTAGGCTGCCACGTTGTTTTTATTCCTCGCGAATTTAATAAATACTTTCCGAATTTTGTCAAGGCAATAAACTCTATATATTCCCTTACCTTCATCACTCGAAAAATAGTATCTTGTAATTATTTTACTTTTTATCATATCCTCTAACTTCTTATTTAATTTATCTTGTGATTTCATTTCAATACCTTTTTGCGCCAACATTTGAAATATCTGCCTAGATGTTATAAATTCAAAATCATTAATTATCTCCAAAATTTGAAAATGCAACTCATTGATATATCCCATATCAATCTTGAAAACTACTTGATCAATCGATGCGTAGCCATCCTTTCCATCAAATACTTTGATTTCATTTTCCCTCATCGCAAATGGCGATTTAGGAGCCTTAATAGCATTATCCTCTACCATTTTCTTCCTCCTTAAAAATAAATTAATCTAGAATTTCTAGTTTAATTTTATGAGCATCTGGGAACACTTTTTTAATTAAAACTTCAACCCTATCCCCATACGAAACTCCAGTTTTATAATTAGCCAATCCAAGTATGTTTGGCATAATTTCAACGAAAAGGCCCGTCTTATATTTATTTCTGACAATTCCAACTATAGTAGTCCCTTCGCATATTTCACTACTATATTTTTGCCACGAGTAATCTATATCTTTCAAAGAGAATACAAGTTTACCTGTGTCTTTATCACATTTCTTAACCAATACAGTTATACGATCACCAACCTTAACCTTATCGCGAGGATTTGCAATTCTTACATTAGAAATTTCTTCTTTATAAAGAATTCCAACTTGATCGCCACTAAGTTTAATAAAGGCTCCGATATGGCTTAACATCAGTTACTGTACCAGAAACAATCTCTCCTTTTTTTAAGCTGTACTCTTTTTTCATGTTATAGAAAGACCCCTTTCCTTTACGTTTTCTATAACCATTATATATTATTGATATAATATTATCAAGGTAGATTTTTTGTAATATCTTGTCCTTTTTTGCGAATGTAGACAAGCAGTTGTTTAAAAAAAACTATGGGAACATCCATAGTTTTTTTTAAATTAGTCACGTTCTTGTTCATCATGCTCATTATTTTTTTGTTTTGCTTCACCAAAAACAGATTCAATTTTTTCTGCCATACTATCAATACTGCATCTTAATTTAAAATCTGGATTTTTAGGTCCACCAGCTACAATAAGCGTATTATTCGGATGAACAAATACATCAGAACGCCCAGTAGCTTCATCCCTAAATCTTCTTGATAATTCTCTACCGAATTTTAGAATACTATCAGGTAATTTAGTATCAGGTTTGCTAGAAATTGCAAACGTTATGCCATCTGGATTTCCATCTTTATCAAAATGCTCATCGATTGATGCATAATATGGTATACCCATGGCATACACTATCATTGCACCTCCTGTTATCTTTTCAGTTGATAATACAATCTGTTCACCATTTGGCAATTGTTTAGTATATTTTTCAATTTTACTTTTTGCAACATCTATAATTTCTTGTTGTTTTTTGTGAGCCTCTACTAATCCATATTCCTCTAATTTAGTATCTGTCAAAGATACATCAAGTAATCTTTCTTCAGCTAATTCAAATAACTTAGAAGGTTCTAAGTATCTGACTAAAGCCAATCCAGTTCTACTATCTAGTGGATCTATTCTTTGTGGCATAGTGTCTGCTAATTCAAGTATTTGTTCTGGTACGTAAATTCCGAAAGTATCCATTAAGGATTGTGCTGCAGATTTTATACCATTCTTCGGGTCACCATCTATAACAATAGTGTTTGTTTCGCTGTCAATTATATTCCCTTTATGTCCCCCCGTATCTACATTTAAGCATCCTTCTTTTATTTGTCCCGCAGGTACTCTCTCAATTGCAAATCTTTCATCTGGTTCTAATATCCCTAACAGTTTTGCAAATTGTTCAAGAGCCTCTATTGAAGATTTATTATCTAAGTCATCTCCAAAATGAGTTACAATTCGTATTGGTTTATTTTCTTTATTTTGCAAAAGATGCGCTATAATAGGTGTAGCTTTAGAAGTGTGATATGTTACTTCTCCGTTTGAATCAACATCAAAACTCAAATTAGTTTTTCCAAAGAGAGTTCCATGAAGTCTGCCATCCTTTTCAAGTTCCATTTGAGAAGTTAGAAAACAATTGTCTTCCCCATAATCACCAACACCAAATATAAGCGAATTAAGTACATAAAAACTTCCTTCACGATCCGATCTTCTAGACACGGCAAAAAATTCTAGTGGGCTAATATTTACCTCACTTTTTTCCACTAACTCATCAATTTGCGTTTGAGACAATCTGCATAAATATGGTACCTTCTTCCAATTTTTTGATACATAATTTAATATCTCTTCCTTTGATATTTTTTCTTTTTCCATTTTTACCTCCTAATAATTTTAAACAATATTTTATATTTTCATAGCAGGATAGTATTCACTATCAAAATTATATCCGCAACATTTCTATTGTAACATATTGTATTGAAATTGTCAGTATTATGTAAACATATTCTCCATGATTTGGTATTTTCACCATTAATGTAATAAACTAAATTAGCATCTTATTGATATATTAAGCAAAAGTCAACCAATATAGTACTCTAACTCAGTTGTAAAAATACTAAAATCGGTGCGAATAGGTAGAACAAAAATGAAAATCTAAAAAATCAAAGATTTTTGATTTTCATATGTCGAGCAAAGCTCGACTTTAAATATGGAATTTTTGTTGTTTCATACGAAAGTATTTGGTAACATAATTTGTTGATTTTTGATTACTTTCCTATGAAATCAAAAAAGGCTGACATGTTAAAGTGAACCCTCTCTATTAAACTTTTTGTCTAATAATTTGGATTCATTTCAACATATCAGCCTTTTTAATATTTCTTATTTTATACTAATTGTAAAATTACTGTTTCTGCTGCGTCTCCTCTTCTTTTGCCAATCTTGATTATCCTTGTATAGCCACCTTTTCTATCTGCGTATTTCTCAGCAATTTCACCAAACATCTTAGCAGGTAAATCAACATTTTTTCCGTTTTCATCTTTTACCTTATTGATGTTCGCCATAATTTTTCTTCTAGCAGCAAGTCTTGATGGATTATCTTTTTTCACTTTTTCTGTAACTTCTTCTTTCACAACCTTATAAAACTCTTTTCCATTTTTACTTGTTACTTTTTCAGTTACTTTTACATTTGTCTTTTCATCAATTTTTGCTCTTTTAACAACCTTTTCAACTTCTTCGTAATTATCTTTCTCTTTTATAGCAAGAGAAATTAGGCTATCAACAATACTCTTTACTTCCTTCGCTTTAGGCTCAGTTGTTTCTATCTGGCCATGCCAAATTACGCTAGTCGTTAGGTTCTTAAGCATTGCTACTCTATGATCAGCAGTTCTACCTAACTTTCTATTCTCTGCCACTTTATTTCACCCTTCCTTATTTTATTCATCACTAGGCATAAAATCAAGTCCTAAAGAATGCAACTTATTTGTAACTTCTTCTAACGATTTTCTACCCAAATTTCTAACCTTCATCATCTCTTCTTCCGTCCTATTAATCAAGTCTTCAACATTAACAATTCCGGCTCTCTTTAAACAGTTATATGATCTTACAGACAAATCAAGTTCTTCTATTGTCGTCTCAAGAACTTTTTCTTTCTTTGATTCCTCTTTCTCAACCATTATCTCTGTATTCTTTGTTGCTTCAGATAAATCAATAAACAAAGCTAAATGCTCATTCATAACCTTTGCGGCCAAGCTAAGAGCTTCATCCGGTTGCATACTTCCATCAGTCCATAATTCTATAGTTAATCTATCGAAGTCTGTAATTTGTCCAACTCTAGTATTTTCAACAGCAAAATTAACTTTTTTTACTGGTGAATATATTGAATCTATTGGAATAATTCCTATTGATTGGTTTGGATTCTTATTTTTCACTGCTGGGTTATATCCTCTACCTCTATTAGCTGTAAGTTCCATATGAATACTTCCGCCTTCAGTTACAGTAGCAATATGTAAATCCGGGTTCAATATTTCCACATTTGAACCTCCAACTATGTTACCTGCAGTCACTTCTCCTTCGCCATCAAAATCAATTCGCAAAACCTTTTCTTCATTATCAAAAATTTTTAATCTAACATTTTTTAAATTAAGTATTATCTCTACAAGGTCTTCGACAACACCTGGTATAGTTGAGAATTCATGTTGAATTCCATCAACTTTAATACTGGTTATTGCCGCCCCAGGCAATGATGATAATAAAATTCTACGAAGAGAATTTCCAAGAGTTATTCCATATCCTCTCTCTAGCGGTTCACACATAAACTTTGCATACATGTTATCATTGTCTAGCTTTAAACATTCGATCCTTGGCTTTTCGAATTCTATCATTACTTAACCTCCTAAATTAAATTTTTCATTACTATTTAGAGTAGAATTCAACAATCAAATGCTCTTGAACTGGTAAGTCAATTTCTTCTCTTGTTGGAAGAGCTACTATTTTTCCTGTTTTATTTTGTAAATCTGATTCAATCCATCCAGGAACTGGTCTACCACTCTCTGTTGATTCAATTATTTGCTTAAATATTTCTGAACCTGCGCTTGATTCTCTAACTTTTACAACGTCTCCAACTTTTGTTAAATATGATGGAATATTTACTTTAATTCCATTTACCTCGAAATGACCATGTCTTACTAATTGTCTAGCTTGCGCTCTAGATGTTGCAAGCCCTAATCTATATACTACGTTATCTAATCTGCTTTCAAGAATTTGAAGTAACTTAATACCTGTAACTTCTTTTGATCTTGCTGCTTCCTCAAAATATTTTCTAAATTGAGATTCCAAAACACCATAAAATGATTTTGCTTTTTGCTTTTCTCTCATCTGCATGCCATATTCTGATTGCTTCTTTCTTTTTTGTCCGTGTTGACCTGGCGCATATGCTCTTCTTGTAAATGCACACTTGTCAGTATAACACCTAGAACCTTTTAGAAACAATTTCTCGCCCTCTCTACGGCAAATACGGCATGACTCTCCTGTATACCTTGCCATTTATTTATTCATCCTTTCTAAAAATAATTTTCTAAAATTGATTTTACACTCTTCTTCTTTTTGGTGGTCTACAACCATTATGTGGAATAGGTGTAACATCTTTTATCATACTGATTTCAAGTCCTGTCGTTTGAAGTGCACGAATAGCTGCTTCTCTTCCAGCTCCTGGCCCTTTAACAAAAACTTCAACTGTTTTTAAGCCATGCTCCATAGCAGCCTTTGCTGCAGTTTCTGCTGCCATTTGTGATGCATATGGAGTACTCTTTCTTGAACCTTTAAATCCAAGTCCACCTGAACTTGCCCAAGAAATAGTGTTTCCTTGCACATCAGTAATTGTTACTATTGTATTATTGAAACTAGAGTGAATATGAGCTTGACCTTTTTCAATATTCTTACGCTCTCTTCTTCTAGTCGTTGTTCTTTTAGCTTGTGTCTTAGCCACTATAATTCACCCTCCTTATTTCTTCTTATTTGCTACTAGTTTTCTTGGACCTTTTCTTGTTCTAGCATTAGTCTTCGTTCTTTGTCCTCTTACTGGCAAATTTTTTCTATGCCTAATTCCTCTGTAGCAACCAATTTCCATTAATCTTTTAATATTTAAGGCTGTTTCTCTTCTTAAGTCGCCTTCTACTTTGTATCCTTCTTTGTCAATAACTTCCCTAATTTTTATTACTTCATCTTCCGTCAAATCTTTAACTCTAGTATCTGGATTTACACCAGCAACCGCTAGAATTTTATTTGAACTTGTTCTTCCTATACCATAGATATAAGTTAAGCCTATCTCGACTCTTTTTTCTCTTGGCAAGTCCACTCCTGCAATACGAGCCATTTAAAAAATACACCTCCATAATTTTTTTACTTTTTATTTGTGGTTTTAACGAAGTGGTGAGTTCGCTAATTAACCTTGACGTTGTTTATGCTTAGGGTTTTCGCATATAACTCTTACAACTTGTTTTCTTTTGATTATTTTGCATTTGTCACAAATCTTTTTTACTGATGGTCTTACTTTCATTTTGCATTTCCCTCCTTAAATATAAGCCAGTTTTATATATATATTCCTTCTTTTGTTAATAAAAGAAGGTTGCCGCGCAAATTTATTTGCCTCTCCAAATTATCCTTCCACGGTTAAGATCATATGGTGATAACTCAAGTTTCACCTTATCTCCAGGCAATATTCTTATGAAGTTCATTCGAAGTTTTCCAGAAATATGGGCATGCAATTTATGACCATTTTCTAACTCTACTATAAATTCTGTATTTGGTAGTGCTTCTACCACAGTTCCTTCAACTTCTATTATATCTTCCTTAGACATTGCTCTTCCTCCTATATATTCTTTCGAACCTCTTTTAAAGCTTTCTTTACATCTTGGTTCGATATTTTCTTTCCACTAGTTATCTTTTCAGCAATAGATTCGATATAAAATTCTGTCATTTCCACATGCTTAATTTTCTTTCTTTTAGGTCGTTCTACCTTCCTCATTGTCCCGTCCACTAATGATACATATTTTTCATCTGCTTCTACCACTATAAAGTACATTCCAGAATCTCGCCCCATTGTAGAAGTTACAACCTCTCCAACCTGTATTCCGCAATTTTATATCAACCTTTCTTTGTTTATACTAGCCCAAAGGCCATTTTCTAACTCAATAAGTATACAATGTTTTAACTGATATGTCAATATTTTTCAGCTGTTTTCCAAAAATAAATTGTATCCCAAACCACTTCTCATAAATATGATGCCGGTATTAGTATTTTTTCAGAAATATGCCTATAATATTGTTAGTACTTCAGCTTCACTATTAGTGATAAGTACAGTGTTCTCATAATGAGCAGATAATTTCCCGTCTGCTGTTATAACAGTCCAACCATCTGGTTGTTCTATAATTCCACTTTTCCCTTCATTTATCATGGGTTCAATAGCAAGTGTCATACCAGCCTCCAGTCTTGCCCCTCTACCAGGTTTTCCATAATTAGGGACTCCCGGTTCCTCATGCATTTTTGTACCAATTCCATGTCCTTGGTATTCTTTTACCACTGAGAACCCAGCTCTTTCAACAGTCATTTGAATAGCATGTGAAATATCTGATATTCTATTTCCAACAGTAGCCATTTTTATTCCTTCAAAAAAACTTTCTTCCGCTACTTCAACAAGTCTATATGCATTTTGGCTTCCTCTTCCGACCACATAACTTCTCGTTGCATCACCAAAGAAACCATCTTTATCTGCAACTAAATCTACACTAACTAAATCTCCATCTTTTAGTACTCTATTGCTTGGTATTCCATGTATTACCTCATCATTTACAGAAATGCAAGCTGCTGCTGGAAATGGATTACGAGAACCATGTGGATAGCCTTTACATGAGGCATTTGCTCCATTTTCTATAAATACTCTCTCTGCAATATCATTTATTTCCATAGTCGTAATTCCGACTTTGATAGCTTTCTTTATTTCTTCATGCGCAAGTGCTACAATCCTACATGCTTCACGCATTTTTTTTATTTCTTTTTCATTTTTTATTGTTATCATTATTAACCTTCTTCCTATTTTTCACTAATAGAGATTATACTACAGCTAGGCCTTTCCGTCAATTTATAGGCTATAAAAATTAAATGTATAAATGGCTAAAAAAACAAGAAACCTTGTTATCAGTTTCTTGCCAAATTTTCTTTTATTATCATGTTATCCTTCTAGTTCTGCTTTTACCAAAGCAATAGTATCAGACAATTCTTGTTGCCCAATTACTGTTGATAATAACCCTTTTTCTTTATAGTATTCTATCAAAGGCTCTGTTTGTGCGTGATAAACCGCCAATCTATTTGAAACAGTTTCTTCATTGTCATCATCTCTTTTAAACAATTTTGAGCCACACTTATCGCAAATTCCTTCTTGCTTCGGAGGATTATCTCTCAAATTGTAAATTTCCTTACAATCTGGATTCTCACATGTTCTCCTGTTTATAGCTCTAGCCATTATTTCTTCATCTGGGACATGTAAATTTATAACTTTGTCAATTTTTATACCATTTAAATTCAAATACTTCTCTAACGCTTCAGCTTGTTCCAATGTTCTTGGAAAACCATCTAACAAGAAACCATTTTCCTTACAGTCATTTTCTTCAAGCCTAGAAGTTAAAAGATCTATTACTAATTCATCTGGCACTAATTTGCCCTGATCCATATATTCTTTAGCTTTCTTTCCAAGCTCAGTTCCTTCTGAAATATTTTTTCTAAAAATGTCTCCTGTTGAAATATGTGGCACATTATAGTCCTTTGTAATCCATTTGCATTGTGAACCTTTCCCACTTCCTGGTGCACCAAGTATTATTAATCTTTTCATATTCTACCTCCATAAAACGTATTTTTACACTCATCAGTATATAATATATTTTTATTTTTATCAATGCACAATATGATGTTTAGTAGTATTTTATATCTTTAAGTTTAAAGATTCGACAAAAACAATGAAAATCTAAAAATCAAATATTTTTGATTTTCATATGTTGAGCAAAGCTCGATTTTAAATATGAAATTTTTGTTGTTTCATACGGGAAGCATTTAGTATACAATTTGTTAGTTTTTCATTACTTCCTTATGAAATAAAAATTGCACCTGCAAATGTTAAACTTTTTTGCTTAACATTTGTGGTGCAACTTTAGATAAAGAATATTTATTATTCTAAAAATCCTTTATAATGTCTTGTCAACATTTGAGATTCCAACTGCTTAATCGTTTCAAGCGCAACACCTACAACGATTAATATAGCTGTTCCTCCAAATGAAATCGAAAGCCCCATAAACTGTGTTAATATCGGTAATACTGCAATTATTGCAAGGAATATTGAGCCAAACATTGTAAGATATGAAACAATTTCTCTTAAATATTCCTCTGTTGGTTTTCCAGATCTTATTCCTGGTATAAAGCCACCATTCTTTTTAAGGTTATTTGCAACATCTTTCGGATTAAAAGCCATACCTAATGTATAGAAGAACGTGAAGAATACGATTAATGCTACGTATATTAAGATATGTAATAGTCCATACCCTAGAACACTCCAATTAAGCGTACTCGTTGCTGCGTCCCATAGACCACCTGTTTGAAGAGTGGTAAATCCAAATACTTTGTATACAGCTGCCCAAAAACCTGTTTCATTAGCAATATTACTATTGATTAATTGAAGTATTATTACTGGTATTTGCATAAATGACATTGCAAAGATAACTGGCATTACTCCGGCCATCGCAGGTTTTAATGGTATATGTGTATTTTGACCACTATACATCTTCCTGCCAACTACCCTTTTGGCGTACTGAACAGGAACTCTTCTTTCTGCTTCAGTTACCCAAACAACACCTGCAATTAGTACAATTGCTCCTATTAATACTGCAATTACCGTTATTATTCCTTTTGCTCCCCATCCCACAGCTACTTCATATAAATATTCTGCTGCAGAAGGTAATCCTGAAATAATACCTGCAAAAATTAGAAGTGATATTCCATTTCCAATTCCTTTTGTGGTAAGTTGTTCTGCAATCCACATCAAAAGAGTGGAACCAGTTGCAAGTGATAATACAAATAACATTGGTGATAACGCTGAATCAGATAAAAATACACCGCTACCTCTATACATCATATACACTCCAAATGATTCTATCGCCGCAAGCACAACTGACAAATATCTTGTATAACGAGATATCTTCGCCCTACCATTTTCTTCTTTAGATAATTCCTCTAAAGATGGAATAGCATATGTAAGTAACTGCAATACAATTGATGCTGTAATATATGGGCTAATTGAAAGAGCGAATATTGAGAACGTAGAAAATGCGCCACCAGTTATTATATTAACTGTGTTTAATAGTGCATTTGATGACGAATTTGCTACTAACCCCAATATTTCTGCATCTACTCCTGGAGCTGTTATAACACAACCAAATCTAAATATTGCTAGAAGAAGTACTGTATATAGCATTTTCTTTCTAAGCTCTGGAAGCTTCCAAGCATTAATTAGCGTTTTAAACACTTACACCACCTCAACCTTTCCTCCAGCAGCTTTGATTTTCTCCTCGGCTGTTTTAGTAACTCTAGCTGCCTTTACATTTAGTTTTTTAGTTAATGTTCCATTTCCTAAGATAACTATTCCATCGTTTACTTTTTTTATTACTCCTGCCTCTAAAAGTGTTTCAGCTGTAATTTCTTTTACACCTTCAACTTTTTCAAGCATATCAAGAGTAACTTCTGTATAAACTTTAGAACCTCTATTATTAAAACCTCTCTTTGGAATTCTTCTGAACAAAGGCATTTGACCACCTTCGAATCCTGGTCTTACTCCACCGCCACTTCTAGCTTTTTGACCTTTGTGTCCTTTTCCAGAGGTTTTTCCTAAACCTGAACCAATACCTCTACCAACTCTTTTCCTAGTTTGTTTTGAACCAGGTGCTGGTCTTAATTCATCAAGTTTCATCTTTCTGCACCTCCTTTTATTCTTCAATAATTATAACCATATAGATAATTTTAAATATATATTATAAAATTTCTTCTACTTTCTTTCCTCTTAATTTTGCAACTTCTTCTGCTGTTCTCATTTCTGAAAGCGCCTTCATTGTTGCATACACAGCATTTCTAGGATTATTCGAACCTAAATTTTTTGTTCTAATATTCTTATATCCTGCAAGCTCTAAAACTGATCTAGCAGCACCACCAGCTATAAGTCCAGTACCTTCACTGGCTGGCTTAAGCAAAACTTTACCAGCACCAAATGTACCAATTGATTCATGTGGTATAGTATCATTTACTATTGGAACTTCAGTGATATTCTTTTTAGCATCTTCAATAGCTTTTTTGATTGCGTCTGGAACCTCTGCAGCCTTACCATTACCAACTCCAACATGTCCAGCACCGTCTCCAACAACGACAAGGGCACTAAATCTAAAAGTTCTACCACCTTTAACAACTTTAGCGACTCTGTTAATTGCAACGACTTTTTCTTGAAGATCTAATGTATTTGCATCTATCATTTTATTTACTCCTTTCTCCTAAAATTCTAATCCGCCTTCACGTGCAGCTTCAGCTAAGGCTTTAACTTTTCCGTGATATATATATCCGCCTCTATCAAATACAACAACTTTGATTCCAGCTTTAGTAGCTCTCTTAGCAATTAGCTCTCCAACTTCTTTAGCCGCTTCAATGTTACTTGCTTTCGTCTTTACTTCTTTATCTAATGTCGAAGCTTGGGCCAAAGTTTTTCCATTAACATCGTCTATAAGTTGCGCATATATTCCTTTTAAGCTTCTATATACACTTAGTCTTGGACGTTCAGGAGTACCACTAATTTTTCTGCGAACTCTTTTATGTCTTCTTATTCTCGTCTCATTTTTAGACTGTTTGTTTATCACTTAAATCTCTCTCCCTTCTTTAAACTTCTAATTAGAATTATTTTTTACCCATCTTTCCTTCTTTTCTAATAATTCTTTCTCCAACATATTTGATACCTTTTCCTTTATAAGGCTCTGGAGGTCTAACTTTTCTAATTTCAGCTGTAAGCTGACCAACAGCCTCCTTATCAATACCAGTAACAATTATACTTGTTTGAGTAGGAGCTTCTATCTTTATATCTCCTCTGTCTTCAAACTCAACTGTATGAGAAAATCCCATATTCATTATTAGTTTGTTACCTTGTTTTTGAACTCTATAACCAACGCCATTTACTTCAAGTTCTTTTTTGAAACCTTCTGTAACTCCAATAATCATGTTATTAAGAAGAGTTCTTGTTAGACCTTGAAGCGAATTTTGTGATTCGTCTTTCATTTCAATTTTTATAACACCAGCTTCTTGATTAATAATCATATCTTTATGTAATTGCTTTGTTAAAGTTCCTTTTGGGCCTTTAACTGTAACAAGATTATTTTCATCAATTTTTACTTCTACACCAGCTGGTACAGTTATAGGTTGTTTTCCTATTCTTGACATTTTATTTTACTCCTTTCTTCAAAATATATCGCTTCACTAAATTTCAGAATATTTAGTTACCAAATAAACGCAAGAACTTCTCCTCCGATACCTTCTTTACGCGCCTTTTTGTCTGTCATAATTCCTTTTGAAGTAGAAATTAGCGCAATTCCAATTCCACCTAGGACTCTTGGCAACTCATCTTTATTAGCATATACCCTTAGACCTGGCTTGCTAATTCTTTTTAATCCTGTAATAACTTTTTGTTTATTAACATATTTTAAAGATATTCTAAGCATTCCTTGTGCACTATCTTCTATTTCTTCAAACGATTTGATATATCCTTCTTCCAATAAAATTTCAGCTATCGACTTCTTTAATTTTGATGAAGGTACATCAACAGTCTCATGTCTTTGCGTGTTTGCATTTCTAATTCTTGTTAGCATATCTGCAATTGGATCAGTAATGTTCATTTACCCTACTCCTTTCATTTTAGATTTTAGAAATTAGAGATTAGATTCCCTATTTCCAATTTTCTATTATTTACTTTCGAGCATCTAACGTCTAATCTCTAATGCTCTATTATTTTTAATTTATTTTATAAAAATTTTTGGGGTTTTAGCTTCTAATCTCATCATTACCAGCTTGCCTTTTTTACACCTGGTATTTGACCTTTATGAGCTAGTTCTCTAAAGCAAATCCTACATATCCCAAACTTACGAATGTATCCATGTGGTCTGCCACATAGTTTACATCTGTTGTAATATCTAGTACTAAACTTTGGAGTTAACTTTTGCTTTGCAATCATAGATTTTTTTGCCATGGTTTACCTCCTTATTTTGAAAATGGCATGCCAAGAAGTTTCAATAGCTCTCTTGCTTCTTCATCAGTCTTAGCTGTTGTAACAAAGATAACATCCATTCCTCTTATTTTATCGATTTTATCATATTCAATTTCAGGGAATATTAATTGTTCTTTTACTCCTAAAGAATAATTTCCTCTTCCATCAAAAGAATTTGGAGATAATCCTCTGAAATCTCTTACTCTTGGAAGTGCAGCTGTTATTAATCTTTCTGTAAAGTCATACATTTTAGTATTTCTTAATGTAACTTTACAACCAATTTCCATTCCTTCCCTTATCTTAAAACCAGCAATAGACTTTTTAGCCTTTGTAGCAACAGGCTTTTGCCCAGTAATAATACTTAAATCTCTCATTGCATTCTCAAGCGCCTTCGCATTTTCACGAACATCACTAACGCCCATGTTAATAACTACCTTTTCAAGTTTTGGCACTTGCATTACTGATTTATAATTAAATTTTTTCATTAATTCAGGAACAACTTCATTTTTATATTTTTCTTTTAAATTTGACATTAGAATTACCTCCTTTCTTATTTAATTTCTTCTCCACACTTAGTGCATATTCTAGCTTTTTTTCCATCTTTTTTTACTTCAACTCTTGTTCTTCTTCCTGTTCCACATTTTGAACAATACAAGTTTACTTTAGATGCATTTATTGCTACTTCTGCTTTTATTAATCCTCCTGGCTCTCCGGCTTTTCTAGGTTTTACGTGTTTTGTTCTAATATTTACACCTTCAACTAATACCTTATTCTCTTTTGGACTAGCTGTTAACACCTTACCTTTTTTACCTTTATCTACGCCTGAGTTTACCATTACGGTATCACCTTTTTTTACGTGCATACCCATTTATTCTTTACACCTACCTTTTCTAAGATTTATATCTCATGTTTTATAAAACTTCTGGTGCAAGTGATATTATTTTCATATAATCCTTATCTCTTAATTCTCTTGCAACCGGTCCAAATATACGTGTTCCTCTTGGATTCTTATCTTCCTTGATAATAACAGCAGCATTATCATCAAATTTTATGTAAGAACCATCTGGCCTTTGAAGACCTCTTTTGCTTCTTACAATAACCGCTTTAACAACTTCGCCCTTTTTAACCATTCCGCCTGGTGCAACGCTTTTAACAGAAGCAACAATAACATCGCCGATATTAGCTGTTTTTCTATAAGAACCACCTAAGCATCTGATACACATTAATTCTTTTGCGCCAGTATTGTCTGCGACTTTAAGTCTTGTTTGTTGTTGTATCATAGGTCTTTACTCCTTTCCAAAAATGTATTAATACATATTTTATTTTTATCAATAAATCATTATTTAGCTTTCTCTACAATCTCTACAAGTCTCCATCTTTTATCTTTTGATAAAGGTCTTGTTTCCATAACCTTAACAGTATCTCCGATTTGGCATTCGTTATTTTCGTCATGTGCTTTTAGTTTGAATGTTCTTTTCATGATTTTGCCATATAATGGATGTTTGTAGCTTGTTTGAACTGCTACAACAACTGTTTTATCCATCTTGTCACTTATAACTTTACCAACTCTTGTCTTTCTTAAAGCTCTTTCTTCAGCCATCTTTTTTCTCCTTTCCTTAGGATTATTAAATTATTAGGACTTACTCAGCCTCTTCTTTCAACTCTTTCTCTCTAAGAATCGTTTTAATTCTAGCAATATCTTTCTTTGTACTCTTTATTTTCATCGGATTGTTTAATCCATTTGTAGCTAATTGAAATCTTAATTTAAATAATTCAGATTTTAATTCTACTAATTCTTTTTCTAAATCCGATGAAGTCATATTTCTGTAATCATTAGCCTTCATCGTCTTCACCACCTTCATTTTTTTCTGCATATACAAACTTTGTTTTTACAGGAAGTTTATGTGCAGCAAGCCTAAATGCTTCTCTAGCAACCTCTTCAGGTACTCCAGCCATTTCAAACATCACTCTTCCTGGTTTTACAAGTGCTACCCAATATTCAACAGCACCTTTTCCGCTACCCATACGTACTTCAGCAGGTTTCTTTGTGATTGGCTTGTCTGGGAAAATTTTTATCCAAACATTTCCGCCTCTTTTAATGAAACGTGTCATTGCAACTCTGGCAGCTTCAATTTGATTAGAAGTAATTCTTCCTGCTTCAAGAGTTTGAAGCCCGAATTCACCATTCGTTACCTTTGTACCTCTTGTAGCTTTTCCTCTATTTCTACCTTTTTGTACTTTTCTGTACTTTGTTCTTTTTGGCATTAGCGGCATTACTTTCTACCTCCTTCTGCTTCATTCTTATTCTCTTTTTTTGTAGGAAGCACCTCACCTTTATATATCCAAACTTTTACACCAATCTTTCCGTATGTTGTATTTGCTTCAGCAAAACCATAGTCGATATCAGCTCTTAAAGTTTGTAGAGGTATTGTTCCTTCTCTATAAAACTCTGTTCTAGCAATTTCTGCACCTGCAAGTCTTCCAGAAACAGCAGTTTTTATTCCTAAAGCACCAGCTTTTATAGCTTTAGCCATACCTTGCTTCATTGCTTTTCTATAAGAAATTCTCTTTTCAAGTTGAGTAGCAATATTTTCAGCAACTAATTGAGCATCAATATCAACATTTTTAACTTCAATAATGTTAACGTTTATATCCTTGCCAAATTTCTTAGCTAAATCAGCTCTCACCTTTCCGATTTTTTCAGCATTCTTTCCTAATGCAATACCTGGTTTTGCAGTATATACATTAGCTTTTATGCTTTTAGCAGTTCTTTCTATTTGTATTCTAGAAATTCCAGCCTCATATAATGCTTTTTTAATATACTTACGAATTTCGAAATCTTCAACTAAATTGTCTGCAAAATCCTTTTTATTTGCATACCATTTTGAATCCCAATCTTTTATAACTCCCACTCTAAGTCCATGTGGGTCCATTTTTTGTCCCATGAGATAAAACCCTCCTTTCCTCTATTCTCTCTCTTTTAATACTATCTCAATATGAGAAGTTCTTTTTCTAATTCTATTTGCTCTACCTTGTGTAGCTGCTCTTATTCTCTTCATTGTAATACCTTGATTTGCATATATCTCAGCAATATATAATTTATCAACGTTCATATTGTGATTATTTTCAGCATTTGCGATAGCTGATTTTAATAATTTTTCAACTATTGGAGACGCAGCTTTTGGAGTGAATTTTAAAATAGCCATAGCTTCTTTTACATCTTTTCCTCTAATTAAATCAATAACAATTTTGACTTTTCTAGCAGAAATTCTTGCATGGCTCAATTTAGCTCTTGCTTCCATGTTATATTTCTCCTTCCATCTATTTATTTACTTACTTTACTTGTTTTGTCTCCAGCATGACCTTTAAACGTTCTTGTTGGAACAAATTCTCCTAGCTTATGCCCTATCATCTCATCAGATATATATACTGGTACATGTTTTCTGCCGTCATGTACAGCGATTGTATGACCAACCATTTGTGGGAAGATAGTTGAAGCTCTTGACCAAGTTTTTATAACTTCTTTTTTATTTTCCTCGTTCATCTTTTCGATTCTTGCAAGTAATTTTGGATCCACAAAAGGTCCTTTTTTAATTGATCTTGACATCTTTCCTTATCCTCCTCTACTTAGAATTTCTTCTCTTTACTATAAATTTATTGCTTGCTTTCTTCTTATTTCTTGTCTTATATCCAAGTGCAGGTTTGCCCCATGGTGTAACAGGTCCTGGTCTACCAACTGGAGATTTTCCTTCACCACCACCATGTGGGTGATCGTTAGGGTTCATAACAGCACCTCTAACTTCTGGTCTCTTACCAAGCCATCTGCTTTTACCTGCTTTACCTAGTTTAATGTTTTCGTGTTCACTATTTCCGATTTGTCCAATCGTTGCTTTACAGTTAACACTTACAAGTCTCATTTCGTTTGAAGGAAGTCTTACATGTGCATACTTTCCTTCTTTAGCCATAAGTTGTGCACCATTTCCTGCACTTCTTACCATTTGAGCACCTTTACCTGGTTTTAACTCTATACAATGTATCACTGTACCAACAGGAATACTTGATATTGGTAAACAGTTACCTGGTTTAATATCTGCTTTTTCTCCTGACATAACTTTATCATTTACATTTAACCCACTAGGAGCTAATATATAAGCTTTTTCTCCGTCTTCATATTGAATTAAAGCGATGTTAGCAGATCTGTTTGGATCATATTCAATAGCAACTACAGTTGCTGGTACATCTACTTTATTTCTCTTAAAATCTATAATTCTATATTTTCTTCTAACTCCGCCGCCTTGATGTCTAACAGTTATTCTACCATAAGAGTTCCTTCCTGCATGTTTCTTTAACGTTGTTGTTAAAGACTTTTCAGGTTTTGTTTTTGTAATCTCTTCAAATGTAGATACCGTCATGCCTCTTCTTGATGGCGTAACTGGTTTAAATTGTTTTATACCCATTTTTAATTCTCCTTCTTATTATTTGGGGACTTTTTTTCAGGTTATTGACGACACCCCATAGCCAAAACCTATAATACAGGGTATTTATCTATACTCCAAACTCAGCAATTGTTGTATTATACTTTTTGCTTGTTTTTTGTTCCTTTCCACCCTTTGCTAAGTACTTAAATTCGCCTGGATCTGTGTTTATTGTAACAATAGCTTTTTTCCAGTCAGATGTCATTCCTTGGTGAACACCTTGTCTCTTTGGCTTACCTTTTACATTAATTGTTCTAACTTCTAATACTTTTACTCCAAACAATTTTTCTACTGCATTCTTTATATCGATTTTTGTAGCTTTCTTGCTTACTTTAAAAGTGTACTTTCCTTGTTGCATAGCCATGCTGCTCTTTTCAGTAATAATAGGTTTTATAATAATATCTTCTGCAAACATTATGCGTACACCTCCTCAATCTTTGTAACTGCGTCTTTAGTAACAATAAATGTATCATATTTCAAAATGTCATATGTGTTTAATGTGTTTACTAAAGCTGTTTTTACACTAGGAATATTCTTAGTTGAAGCTTGAACATTTAAATTGCTTTCTGGAAGCACAATCAACGCTTTTTCAACTTTTAAATTAGATAAAACATTTACCATATTCTTAGTTTTGATTTCATCAAAATCTAACTTATCTAAAACTATAAGCTTACTTTCTTGAACCTTAGTAGTAAGTGCAGATTTTAATGCAAGTCTTTTTACTTTTTTGTTTAATGTATATTTATAACTTCTTGGTTTTGGTCCTAATGCAATACCACCCTTAATCCATTGTGGTGCTCTAATACTACCTTGTCTTGCACGGCCAGTACCTTTTTGTTTCCAAGGCTTCTTTCCTCCACCACGTACTTCGCTACGTGTTTTTGTAGATTGTGTGCCTTGTCTTTGATTGGCTAAATAATTTACAACAACTTCATGCATAACATCTTCATTTACTTCTACAGCAAATATGTCATCAGAAAGTTCGATGTCGCCAACTTTTTTACCTTCTATGTTTAATAAATCTACCTTAGGCATTTCTTCGTATCTCCTTTCCTAATTATTTAGCTTTCTTAGAAACTGGCGTTCTAGCTGTTTCTTTAATTCTAAGCAATGATTTTTTATATCCAGGAACTGAACCTTTTATAAGAATAACTTCCTTATCCATGTCAACTTTCACAATCTCTAAGTTTTGAACAGTTACTGTATCTTTTCCAGTATGTCCTGGCAATTTCTTACCCGGAAAAACTCTTCCTGGTGAAGATGTAGGTCCCATAGAACCTGGTCTTCTGTGATACATAGAGCCATGGCCTTTTGGTCCAATATGTTGTCCGTGTCTTTTAACAACACCTTGGAAACCTTTACCTTTTGATACACCTTGTACATCAACAAGTTCTCCTGCTTCAAAGATATCAGCCTTGATCTCGTCTCCAACATTGTACCCACTAATATCATCAAGTCTCAATTCTCTTAAGTACTTTCTATAAGAAAGTTTAGTTTTATCGAATTGGCCCTTGATTGGTTTATTCATATGTTTTTCTTTTACTTTACCAGTTGCAACTACTAATGCGTTGTAGCCATCTGTTTCAACAGTTTTCTTTCTTACTACTAAACATGGTTCAACTTCTACAACTGTAACAGGAATAACTAAACCGCTTTCATCAAATATTTGAGTCATTCCTAACTTCTTTCCATAAATACCTTTCTTCATTTTAAATATACCTCCTTGGTTATTGGTTCACATTTCAATGAACATGACCGTTTTAGTCTAGTTTTTAGACATTTGTTTGTTTTTTATTTTTTGTTCGAATGTTAAAGCCTTGCTTACTACTCATCAATTTTCATTTCAGCTTCAACACCAGCAGGCAATTCTATCTTCATCAAAGCTTCTGCTGTCTTTGATGTAGGATATAGAATATCAATAACTCTCTTATGTGTTCTTATCTCAAATTGCTCTCTAGAATCTTTGTCCTTATGAGGCGATCTTAAGATTGTTATGATTTCTTTCTTTGTTGGTAGTGGAATTGGACCAGATACGCTTGCACCTGTTCTTTTAGCCGTTTCTACTATTTTTTGAGCAGACTGATCTAAAATTGCATGGTCAAATGCCTTTAGTCTAATTCTAATTCTTTCTTTGCCAACACCCGCGTTGCTCTTTGAGACTTTAGTTTCTGCTTTTGCTCCTTTATCAGCCTTTGCAGATTTTGCTTCTTTAGTAACTTTTTGTGCTACTTCTTTTACCTCTGTCTCTTCTGTTTTCTTTGTTCTTGCCATTAACTTTTCCCTCCTTATTTTGTTTAGCGTCGACAAGCCATCCACGCACCCGGGTGTTTCATACGAACCCTTATTAAAACCCAGGAAACCCCTGGGGAAAGTGCTAAGTTAATACCCTGTCGCCCGGTTTGAAATCGGACATACTCCGTGAAAGTTCCCTACCCGTAAGATTCGGTAGCCACATTCCACATCATCGCATCATCGCGTCGGTTACTATTATAACCGCTGTTTCCGTACAATGCAAGAGTTTTTTTCTTTTTTGAAAATATTTTTTAGTATGAAGAAAAATGAAAATCTAAAAAATCAAAGATTTTTGATTTTCATATGTCGAGCAAAACTCGACTTTAAATATGAAATTTTTGTTGTTTCATACGGAAAGTGTTTGGTAACATAATTCGTTATTTTTTGATTACTTTCCTATAAAATGAAAAAAGAGATACTAGAACTAGTCTTTGTATCCCCTTAATATATAATGATAAAAGCAAGATTATTTTAACTCTAATAATGTTGAAATGATTTCTTCTTTTGTTTTAAAAAAAGCTGTTTCTAGATACTTTATCTGTTTTTTGTTAAAAAAAGTTTTTATTGTCACACTATCTTTAATCAAAAATTTAACTCTTTTTTTCTAAGGTATCTACACGTAAACATCTCACATGTTATACATTTTGTACTACAAGTTTTATCTTTTAGATATGGGCATAAGCTAGTATCTATCGGTATACACTCATTATTTTGGAATATTTAAAAGTATAGCAACACCCCATATCGCTATGTAATGTTTTTCTATTTCTTTGGCAAATGCACGCATCGTTTTGAAAATCACAGTAATTTTTTTCCCTAAATTCCTCGTCCATCATATCACAAAGTTTATCATATATGTATTCATATTTACTATTAATGTCAGATATTTGATTAGCCTCATTTATAATATTTTTCTCTATATCACTTAAATTTTTCAATTTGACACCTTCTTTAATACTAACCGGGATTCGAATTGAACCCCGGCTTGCTTTCATGACCATAGAGAACAATAGCCTTCTCTATTAGTTTCACAACAATGGTAATTATACCATTACCCTTTCGAGTAGACACTTTACAATGACTTGCTTTCTACTTCCTTTATTATTTTTTCTATAAAGTTCTCTACTTTCATCGCTCCGATATCTCCATCTTTTCTGTTTCTTACTCCAACTGTTTGCTCTTCTTTTTCCTTATCTCCAACAACTAGCATGTAAGGAACTTTTTGAACCTGAGCTTCTCTAATCTTATATCCTATCTTCTCGTTTCTATCATCTAGCTCCACTCTCAAGCCAGCCTTTGTTAATTTTTCTTTTACTTCTTTTGCATATTCAGCATGTTTTTCTGTAGATATTGGAAGAATTTTCACCTGTACTGGTGAAAGCCATGTTGGAAATGCTCCCGCAAAATGTTCAATTAATATTCCCATGAATCTTTCGATGCTTCCATATATAACTCTATGAAGCATGACTGGTCTATGTTTTTCTCCGTCTTCACCTATATATGTTAAATCGAATCTTTCAGGCATTTGGAAATCAAGTTGTATTGTGCCACATTGCCATTCTCTTCCTAAACAATCTTTTACATGAAAATCTATCTTAGGGCCATAGAATGCTCCGTCTCCCTCATTTATTTTGTATTCCTTATTTGCATGTTCAAGTGCATTCTTTAACGAATTTTCAGCTATTTCCCAGATATCATCTGATCCCATATAATCTTCTGGTTTAGTAGATAATTCAATAGTATATTTAAATCCAAACAAGCTATATACTTTATCAATAAGTTCTATAAGAGTCATTATCTCTTTTTCAATTTGTGAAGGTAAACAGAATATATGTGCATCATCTTGCGTAAAGCATCTTACTCTAAATAATCCGCTTAGCTGCCCAGATTTTTCATGTCTATGTACTAGGCCTAGTTCACTCATTCTAATAGGCAAATCTTTGTATGAATGAATATCTCTTTTATACACAAGCATTCCGCCAGGACAGCTCATAGGCTTTAATGCGAATTCAACGTCATCTATTGTTGTTGTGTACATATTGTCTTTGTAATGCTCCCAGTGACCTGATTGATGCCATAGCCCCTCATTTAGCATAATCGGAGTTTTTACTTCAACATAGCCATTTTCTACGTGTATCTTTCTCCAGTAGTCTTCCAATATGTTCCTTAATACCATACCTTTTGGTAAGAAAAATGGAAATCCTGGTCCCTCTTCCATAATTGCGAATAAGCCAAGTTCTGTACCGATTTTTCTATGATCTCTTTTCTTTGCCTCTTCTAATAAATTAATATACTCATCAAGTTCAGATTTTTTAGGATATGAAATTCCATATATTCTCTGAAGCATCTTATTTTTCTCACTACCTCTCCAATAAGCACCAGAAGATGACATTAGTTTAAATGCTTTAATTACACCAGTGCTAGGCACATGCGGCCCTGCGCAAAGATCTGTAAAGTCTCCCTGCTTGTAAAAAGATATTTCTTCTCCTTCTGGTAAGTCATTTATAAGTTCAACCTTATATGGTTCTTCTTTTTCCTCCATAAGCTTTATTGCCTCTGCTCTTGGAAGCGTAAATCTTTCGATAGGCAAATTTTCTTTGCAAATCGCTAACATCTCTTTTTCTATATTCTCCAAATCTTCTTGTGAGAATGGTTTGCCCACATCAATGTCATAATAAAATCCATTATCTATTGATGGACCTATCGCAAGCTTGGCATCAGGAAATAATCTCTTTATAGCTTGAGCCATTACATGTGATGTCGTATGCCAATATGCCTTTTTTCCTTCTAAATCATTATCAAATGTATAAATATTTAATGTTGAATCTTCTGTTAACTCATATCTTAAATCCTTTGTTTCCCCATTTACTGAAGCACAAGTCATCACACGTGCTAAACCTTCACTAATTTTTTTTGCCACCTCTAAAACTGTTGTTCCTTTTTCAACATCTAGAGTAGCACCGTCTTTAAGCGTAATCTTAATCATTTTAAATTCCTCCTTTTTATGTTTAACAACTGCAAAAATAGCACTCCTAATCTTTTTGCAGATTAGGAGTGCTATTATCCGCACGGTTCCATCCTAAATTTAACTTAATTTCCGATTATAACGTAATCAACGAACGCCTTATATGTAGGGTAGTTTTTCGAGTATATATATCCTAGAAACGCTTTCAGCTTGTAACGATTCTTCTCTTTTGGAAGTTCAATACTTTACTTTGTCCTACAGCATTATCATAAACTGCAATAATTATATCATCACTTTATTTTCATTGCAATAATAAATTACAAATTATTGACATTATGTAAAATGCATGTTATCATCTTATTGAAATTGACTCATACCGTATTATTTGTTGACGGACATATTGTCCAGAAAGAGGTGTCAACACATGACAAAACTCAGTGAAACATTCACCAAAATCGATGAACAAAACAGCTTTATTTGTAAGGTGACTAAGCATCTGCATGCTTACACCGGTGACCGTTCATTGCAGCTTTCAGCTGCTGCGAAGGAACTCTTGCTGTCCTTCAAGAATGTCCTCGTCCGGTTCGACGGCTCATATCAGCGCCTGTGCGAGTTTTCGAAGAAGAGCAACGTAACCCCGCACTACGCCGAAGATGGATCGTTGGTGGGTACCAGCTATGTGTCAGTTTCTGGCATCACTGTACTTACTCTGTACGTCAACTTCGACTTCCGCGGGAAACTTACAAACGTACTGGAGATGCAGTTGAAACTTCCTTCATACATTGCGGAAAAAATCTCCGCAAATTTCGATCATCTCCAATACATCTATCTTTGCAAGACGGTGTTTGCAGATGCTCGGAAGTATTCCTTGATGGTGGCTAGTACTGCCAACAAATATGGGAACCCCCAGGCGTTGCTAGACCTATACCAAGAGGAGTTTCAGCCTATTTTCTTCGCGGGAAAGGAGACCTACGTTGACTTCAACGTAGAGCAACCTTCAGCGATGATCGCTGGACATAAGCTGTTCGTTTATGTACCGGCGGTCAACAATGACTAACCTATTTCCACAAACATAAATGCCCTGCTCTTTCTGAGCTAGGGCATCATTTTTTTCATAAGAAGTCTTTACATTTTCTTTAATATTCTCTTTTAAAATAAATGAAAAATAAATTTTAATATCAATATTATAATAACTCCGCCTATTCCAAAGGCTCCAACAATTAACGCAGTAAACCACGTTATAGAAATCCCCAAGCCAAACAAATTTAATATCCAAAGTACGACAGCGCCAACTAAAGCATTTGCTAAAATTCCTAATATACTCCAGCTTACTTTAAAAAGTACTTTAAGTAAGAAAACTGCAACACAAATTGCAATGATAAAAAATAATACATTAATAATCAAAAAGTACACCGCCTCTTCTTATCTAACTATCAAATCTTCTCTTCCTGGGCCTATTCCAATAAATCTTATTGGAATATTCACAAACTCTTCTATTCTATTCAAGTATTCTTGACATTTAAACGGCAATTCTTCATAACTTTTGCAATTTGAAATATCTCCAAAATTGCCGTCAAATTCTTCATATACAGCTTCCCATTCATTTAAGAATTCAATGTTTGTATTGTAGTCTGTCACAATTTCACCATTGTACTTATATCCAACACAAAGTTTTATCTTCTCTAATTTTCCTATTGTGTCTACATGATTTATTGCAAGTCCTGTAAGGCTATTAATTCTAGCTGCATATTTTAACGCAACAAGGTCAAGCCATCCACATCTTCTTGGTCTTCCTGTAGTAGTTCCATACTCATGCCCAAGTTCTCTTATTTTATCTCCTGTTTCATCATTAAGTTCAGTAATATATGGTCCCGCCCCTACTCTAGACGAATATGCTTTTAAGACTCCATAAATATTTCCAATCTCTTTAACTCCTATTCCTGAACCAGTGCAAACTCCTCCAATAGTAGGATTCGATGACGTAACATAAGGATATGTTCCAAAGTCAATGTCTAATAACGTAGCTTGAGCACCTTCACACACTATGTCTCTTCCATCGTCTAGCAAATTATGTATAAAATTAACTGTGTCTCTTACATAAGGTTTTAATACTTTTGCATATTCTTTATATTCTTTTATGTATTTTTCAGTATCCAATTCTTCATATCCAAGCGCTTTCAATATCTTATTGTTGTTTTCAAAATTTTCTCTAGCAATATCTTCAAACTTGTCTGATATAAAAATTTCCATGCGAATACCATTTCGTTGCATCTTATCTGCATATGTAGGGCCTATTCCTCTTTTAGTTGTACCTATCTTATTTCCACCAGTTCTCATATCCTCATATACCGCATCAAACTCAATATGATATGGCATTATTACGTGTGCTTTATCCGATATAACTAATTTACTTATATCAATATTAGATTCTTTAAGTGAATTAATTTCATTGATTAAAACCTTTGGGTCTACTACTACACCATTTCCTATAATTGCATATGTATCTGGATTTAATATTCCTGATGGAATTAAATGGAATGCATACTTTTTATCTCCTATAACAATCGTATGTCCAGCATTATTTCCACCAGTGCAACGAATAGAAGCATCTGCGCTAGAAGAAAGATAATCAATAACTTTTCCTTTTCCCTCATCTCCAAAAAAAGTACCTAATACAACATCAACTTTTCCCCTCATATGAACAAAACCTCCTTTATCATTTCTACGATTATTATATATTAATTGTGATAGATTTAAAATAAATTTTATAGCTTTTGTTTTTAAATATTTTCTATTTGCCAATCTATTTTTTGCATGCCATTATTTTCTAATATCTCATTTGTTCTAGAAAAATGTTTACACCCAAAAAATCCTCTATATGCAGACAACGGACTAGGATGTGGCGCCTTCAATATATAGTGTACTTTGTTTGTTATAAGTGCCTCCTTTTGTTTTGCACAAGATCCCCACATTAAAAACACTATAGGCTTTTCTCTCTTATTTAATTTGGTAATAATATTATCTGTAAACATCTCCCAACCACACGTTTTATGAGAATTTGCCATATGTGCTCTAACTGTAAGTACATTATTCAATAATAAAACGCCTTGCTTTGCCCATTTTTCAAGATATCCATTATTTGGAATATAACAACCTAAATCTGATTCCAACTCTTTATATATATTCATAAGAGATGGTGGAATTTCTATACCTGGCTTAACCGAAAATGCAAGTCCATGTGCCTGTCCCTCTTCATGATATGGATCTTGTCCAATAATTACTACTTTTATATCGTCATAGTCCGCATATTTTAAGCTATTAAAAATATCATACATATCTGGATATACCCTATAACTAGAATATTCCATTTTTAAAAAATCGCGTATCTTTTTATAATACTCTTTTTCAAATTCATCTCTTAGTATGCCATCCCAAGAGTTACCTATATTTACCATTAGCATCTTCCTTTACTCATAATCTAACGACGATTATATATTATAATCTAGTGTAAAGCAATTTAAATTCTTTTTTTGTTTACATAAGCTAATATATTTGATATAATATATCTGAAATTTATTATTGAAAGGAAGGTCATTCAATGAAAATGCCGCTGTTGAAAGTGGTTGCGAGCGTACTCATTTTGATGAGTATCGTTTCCGCCTTTTCTCTGTTCGTAAACGGACAGGACCAAATGCACTCCGTCATGGTAATTCATGACGCGAATATGTACGAATATGCCTCGTTAGAATCCCCAATTGTGCGTAAGCTACATTCGGGAGAGATTCTAACGCTTGTGGAAATGATGGGTGAAAACTGGATAAGGGTGTACAAAGACAGCCAATCTGGGTATATCCCTATTGGCAATTTAGCTTCTACTCCCGAACCGATTCCAGAAATCACTCGGGAGGAACTATCAGAGACTACTACAAGCACCGTAGTAGAGGTTTCTTTTGAGCCGGTAAGGGAATTTATTATGGACGGAGTAGCCGAGAGTACTCCTGAACCATATACTTCTACAGAGGCTCCCACAGATACTGAAGTAGTTTCGGACAATCTTCCGGAATTTTCTTCTCCCTTTGCCGTTACGACGGCGAATCTCCATATCCGTAAAGAAGCCTCTAAGGATTCTGAATCCCTGGTTGTGATGCCAGAAGGGTCGTTAGTCATTATTCTAAACTCCTCCTCTCCTGGATGGCTATATGTATCTTATAATCAATATGTAGGATACGCTTCCACGGAGTATCTTGTCGAATACTTCGAGGATATCGGAAACTCGGTTCCGATTGCCACATTTTCTACACAGTTCAGAACTAGTGGAAGTAATTCTGGGCGAGCGTTCAACATATACAAAGCGGCCAACCTGCTTACAGGAAGCGCAATCAAGCCCGGAGAAACATTCTCCCTGCTTTCTAAGATTGCCCCTATAACGGCTGCTGCAGGGTATCAGGAAGCCCCTGAATACCGTGTTGTCAATGGCATACCAGAAACCGTTTCTGGTTACGGCGGTGGCGTTTGCCAGGTGTCATCTACGCTCTATAATGTAATACTTCTCGCACAAGAGAAGATAGATATAGAGGTCGTAGAACGACATGAGCATGCTTTGCCCGTATCGTATGTAGAGCAGGGCAAAGACGCAACGATTTCCTACAGTAGCGGAAAGGATTTCAGGTTCAGAAATGAGTCTGAGTATACCATTTCCATCAGATGTTACACCAATCAAGGTATAATAGGTGTAACATTGTTACTCGAGGAATAAAAGACTTCTAGAAAAAACCCCATCGAATTTCAAAAAAATTCGATGGGGTTTCTCTTTTTTATTTCATAGGAAAGTAATCAAGAACCAACAAATTATGTTACTAAATACTTGCCATATGAAACAACGAAAATTTCATATTTAAAGTAGAGCTTTGCTCGACATATAAAAATCAAAAGTCTTTGATTTTTTTACCTTATTTTCTCATTGATTTTAAAATTTCTATTTCTTCTTTATATCCATCTAGTTCATTAGGAGTTTCCAAGTAAAATGGCAAATTACGCAATCTTTCATTATTTATTATTTTTGAAAAAGCTTCTAGTCCTATGTACCCTTGGCCTATTTTCTCATGTCTATCTTTATGACTCTCATAAGGATTTTTGCTATCATTTATATGTACAGCTTTAAGCTTATCAATTCCTATAACCTCATCAAATTTATTCAAAACGTTATCTAAATCCATAACAATATCATAGCCGGCATCATATACATGACATGTATCTAGGCAAACTCCTAATTTTTCCTTTAGGTTAACACCATCAATTATTTTCCTTATCTCTTCAAAGCTTTTTCCTATTTCACTACCCTTACCAGCCATTGTTTCTAACAAAACTAAAGTTTTTTGCTCTTTCGTTAATATCTCATTTAAGGCACTTACAATTAATCTAATTCCTTCTTCAACGCCTTGGCCCACATGACTTCCAGGATGAAAATTATACATGCTATTTTCTAATAATTCTATTCTTTCTATATCTTCCTTCATCGTATCAATTCCAAAACGCCTAGTTTCCTCATTTGCTGAACAAACATTAATTGTATACGGTGCATGTGCAAGTATAATTTCAATATTATTTTGTAATGCTAACTTTTTATATTCTTCAATATCTGCATAATTTATATCTTTTATTGCACCACCTCTTGGATTCCTAGTAAAAAACTGAAATGTATTTCCGCCTATCTTTAATGTTTCATCTATCATATGAACATAACCCTTTGAAGCAGATAAATGACAACCTATCTTAAACATAATATTCTTCCTCTCTAGTTACATTTTCTTGTTTTTCATTTTACACCTTCTTAATAGAGCAAAGCTTTGCTTTAACTATGAGATTATTGGTGTTTTATATTGAAAGTATTTAGCAACATAATTTGTTAGTTTTTGATTACTTTCCCATGAAATAAAATATTTTACTACTCTTGACTCTGCATTTCATCCCCACTAATAATAGTTACCTCTCCAGAAGATTCAATATCTTCTATTAGACTTTCTCCACTTAACTCGGCATTCATATCAATAGTCTTATCATAAAGGAATACTTGCAAATAATAATCATAAGGCTGACCATTTCCATCCACTTCTCCCTTTGCTGCCCAATTAACCTCTATTTGATAATTATCTTTTTGACCATACCAAGATATTTGTTTGTTTTCCAGTGTATCAATTGATGTTCGAAGATTTCTAGGATTTTGAGAACCCAGTTCACTTATCGGCTCAAAACCATCTTCGTACAACAGGATAACATATTCACGAAAATCATCATAATTTACTTCTTTCGTTAACTCCATTTGTGAAAGTTGATCATCAACTTTTCTTACTACCAAATCCTTTCTTGCAGGTATTGATACTTCGTTAATAGGCCAAGAGGCACCATTATTTGTCTTTTCTAATATAATTGTTCTCTTTTCTAAGTCCACCCTTTTAGAATTAACAATTACAATCGCAACACATGCTATAGCAATAATAATTATCAATGCCAAAATTATTTTTACTCTTTTAATATCCATAAATAATACGCTCCTTCACTTTAATATTTATACTTCGTTATTCACTTAAAATATCAGATTGTTCAAGAATCATGTTTTTTATCTCTTCTTTCGTACAATTTTTATATTCTCCAAAATAATCAATATCGTATGTTATTGCAAGCATTGTACCTTCAATCACAATTTTTTCTATAACACCTTGTTCTTTTTGTGTTTCGTAATAATTTTTCATTTCTATAGCTTCTTCTTCGCTTTTCATCGTATGCATAACTTGAACATTATAAAGTATATCATTTGAAAAGGTATAAACTATCATTGTTCCGCGCATCATCGTAAAAAGTTAAAGATTCATCATCTTCATATAAATCATAATATCTTACATCACTATTTTCTCCAGACAATATTTCAACATATTCATCATTTTCTACATGTTCTCCAGATATACTCGAAAGCATTTCACCGCTAGACTCATTTGAAAGGTTCTCGTTATCTATATAAGTTATCTCTTCTTTACTTTTAGAAAAATTGTTCATGTAAATTATAATTAAAATAAAAAATATTATCAATCCTATTATTACTCTATTTTTCATCTTTCCTTTCAAAACAACATCTCCTTCTTAAGTCACCTATCAAAATTTTAACATATTAGATATAAAAATGCATCATATTTTTAACATATACATCTTCTTAATTTCTTTGCTAATTGACAGTACTAAAAAACTATAGTACTATGAAATACGAAAAGATTTAAATTTTAGGAGGGGTTAAATATGAAAACTAGAGGATTTGAGATATGTAAGGGATATGAACAAAAAGACATCTCTCTACCAATAAGAAAAACTATAAAATCTGTTGGATATGATATTGAATCGGCCGAAGACATTGTAATACCTTCACTATGGAAAACCTTGTTTACTAATTTAGTCAAAATTGTAAAGGGAGAAAATTCAGAAAATATTGAAATAAAACCAACTCTTGTAAAGACAGGAATAAAATCTTATTTTGCAGACGACGAAGTTTTATTTTTAGTCAATAGAAGCTCTAATCCAATTAAAAGAGGATTAGTTCTTGCAAACAGCATCGGAGTTATTGAAAGCGATTATTACTCTAATGAAAGTAATGACGGTGAATTAATGTATGCATATTATAACTTCTTTCCATTTGATCTTACTGTAAAAAAGCATGATATAATTGGGCAAGCCTACTTTCAAAAATTCTTAATTGCTGATAATGATAAGCCATTAAATGAAATCCGTAAAGGCGGATTTGGAAGTACAGATAAATAAGAATAAATTTTAAAATTAAAGACTTTGAATTTTTAGTTGTTTTATCTAGAACGCTTTTTGTAGCATTGTACGTTAAGTTTCTGTTACTTTCCTGTGAAATTAAAGAAGAGCTAAAAGTTTTATTTTAAATAACTTTTGGCTCTTCACCTTTTTTATTCATTATATAAAGAACAGCTTCTCTATATATTTCTTTTGCTTTCTTTCTTCTTTCAAGACTACTATTAGAATATTTCATCATTACCACATTTGAATTTATTTCAATAATCATAAATTCTCCTGTTACCAATTTTATTATATCTATTGAAATAAATTCGCGTTCAAATAATGCAATAACCTTGGAAGATATTTTTAGCAATTCATTAGTCGTATCTTCATCAACTATATCTATTATTTCTGCACCTTGATTTAAATTATTCTTCCAATTTCCACAGGCCGCTTTTTTGCCATATATAAGTTTACACTCTCCATTAAGATAAATGAGTCTATATTCAATATCAATTTCATAAAAAGGACAAATACTCGCTGAATAAGATCTCTGAAATATATCTTCCAAAACACTTTTAACTTCTATAAAAGAAGTACATAAAAATACATCATTCCCGTTTGAACCGAACATTTGCTTTCACTATGAGCTTTGAATGGGTTTTAAAATAATCTTCAATATCTTCATCTTCTACATCTGAAACATATTCATTAGTTCTGTTTTTATTAAAAACAATCATATGTTGTATTACTGGGATGTCTAATTTCTTTAAAATTGAATATGTGGCATATTTATCAGAACAAATTTTTGAAAGAGTAGCAGAATTAATTGGAAAAGTCATACCTATTATAAAATTATGAACCCTATCTTTTGAAAGATGAATAATCCAGTTATTTGAAAGCAATTCAAAACTAATGCCTTCTTCATCGCAGATTTCATAAATTAATTCGTTAAAATTTTGCTGCATGTTTTCCCCCCATGTATCAAAAAGCACTGTACATATTGACACAAAAAAAATCTGGCGAATTCCTATTTTCACAAGAGGGAAACCTCTTACTATCTTCGGCTATTACGAGCTTAAC
>CALXZO010000003.1 GCA_944393265.1 uncultured Clostridia bacterium
CTTTGCTCGACATATGAAAATCAAAAATCTTTGATTTTTTAGATTTTCGTTTTTGTTATTTCATAGGAAAGTAATCAAAAATTAACGAATTATGTTGCCAAATACTTTCTATATAAAACAACAAAAATCTTTGTTTTTTTAGATTTTCGTTTTTGTTATTTCATAGGAAAGTAATCAGAAATTAACGAATTATGTTGCCAAATACTTTCCGTATGAAACAACAAAAATTTCATATTTAAAGTCGAGCTTTGCTCGACATATGAAAATCAAAAATCTTTGATTTTTTAGATTTTCGTTTTTGTTATTTTAAAATATCCACAATTTGTAGCTCCAAGCTTTTAAGCTTCGACATCAACTCATTAACTTTTTCATCTGTTGTCTCTTGCTTCAAGTCTTCACTCACAATAGCTGTCATGTCTTCTAATTCTTCACGAAGTGTTTGCATCTTTTCAATTACTTCAAGTCTAATATATTTATTTTCATTTGGAGAATGAAGCTCAGCAGTTTTCCTTATTCTATCTATATCAATTTCGTAAACGTCACCAAAAGAGGGAATACCAACAGGTATACCAAATTTATGTTCTAATTCATCAGATAAACAACTTTGAGCTTCTTCATCACCATGTACTAAATAGATTTGCTTTGGTTTACTTTTAAAAGAGTCTACAAAAGCAAGTAATCCATTCCTATCAGCATGTCCAGAAAAGGCTTCAATATATCTAACATCCGCATTTACTGAAATCTCTTCTCCAAATATTTTAACTTTCTTTGCACCATCAACTATTTTTCTTCCAAGCGTACCTACAGCTTGATATCCAACAAACAATATTGTGCTGTCCTTACGCCATAGATTGTGTTTCAAATGATGCTTGATTCTACCGACTTCACACATACCACTTGCAGAAATAATGATAGATTGATTAGCCGTCATATTTAGCTCTTTAGATTCATCAACAGACTGCGTAAAACGGAGCCCATTAAAATCAAGTGGTTTTTTTCCTTCTCGAATATCTTCTTGAACTTCTTCATCTAGGCAATCTAGATTCTTCAAAAACACCTCTGTCGCTGATGTTGCAAGAGGACTATCTACATACACTTTTGCATTCATTATTTCATCAAATTCTTTTTTAAAATTTTCATCATCAGACTGCTTGCTTTTTTGAATTTCATATAATATTTCTTGTGTTCTACCAACTGCAAAAGAAGGAATAATAACATTTCCACCTCTTTCTAGAGTCGTAGACACAACATCTAAAAATTCTCTTGCCTTATCTCCGTTATTTTCATGAATTCTATTGCCATACGTAGATTCCATTATCAAGATATCTGCATCATCAATTTTAGAAGGTTCTCTAAGAAGTGGTATATCATTATTTCCAAGGTCTCCTGTGAATACAATCTTTTGCTCTTTACCATCTTCAATAACCCATACTTCAATAAGAGACGAGCCAAGCATATGTCCTGCATCAGTAAACCTAACTTTAATGTTTGAATCTATTTGAAATATTTCACCATATTGTACACTTTCAAATAAGGCTAATGAATCTATTGCGTCATTATACGTATATAATGGCGGCAATTCATGTTTTCCTTCTCTTTTTCTTTTTCTATTAAGCCATTCAATTTCTGCCTCTTGAATGTATCCACTATCAGGTAACATTATTGAACATAAATCACAAGTAGCCTTTGTTGCATACACAGGTCCACGAAATCCATCAACATATAATTTAGGAATTCTACCAGAGTGGTCAATATGTGCATGAGATAGTAAAACAAAATCAATATCCTTCGGATTGAACAAAAAATCTTCCGAATTAAGCATTGTTTCTTTTTGCTGTCCTTGGTATAAACCACAATCCATAATAAATTTCTTTGTCTTGGTCTCAATTAAAATATTAGAGCCAGTAACTGTTTTCGTTGCACCTAAAAAAGTAATATTCATATGTACCTCCTAAAAATAAATTCATTTGTATTTTTACTCATTGGATAAACATTTATACAACCTCATCATCTTCTGTTTCTCCATCGAATGAGGTTTCTCCCTGTTCCTTCATTTCTTCCCACTCTTCTTTCGAGATTAGAACTTTTCGCGGTTTAGGTCCTTCAGATGCAGCAATGATTCCGCGTTCCTCCATTTGATCAATTATTCGTCCTGCTCTAGAATGTCCCACTCTAAATTTTCTTTGTAGCATAGAGGTTGAAGCCTGACCTAATCCAACAACTAACTCGATAGCGTCTGTTAGTAATTCATCACAATCATCGCCATTAGCATTACCATCCACACTTGATGATGTAGAACTTTCAAGCTTCTCTAAAATATTCTCATTATATACAGCTGGAGTTCCAGTTTTTATCATTTCGACAACACTTTCAATTTCAGCATCTGAAACATAAGCTCCTTGTAAACGTATAGGCTTTGATTCTCCAACAGGCAAGAATAACATGTCTCCTCTACCTAAAAGCTTTTCCGCTCCGGCCATATCTAATATCGTTCTAGAGTCGACTTGTGAAGATACTGTAAATGCAACACGTGAAGGAATATTAGCCTTTATTATTCCTGTAATAACGTCAACAGAAGGTCTTTGCGTTGCAATAATCAAATACATTCCTGCAGCCCTTGCCATTTGAGCAAGCCTACAAATCGCGTCCTCAACTTCATTTGGAGCTACCATCATAAGGTCAGCAAGCTCATCTACTATAATAACAATCTGTGGTAATTTTCCTTCTTCACCATCTTTTTCAAGGAGCTCATTATATCCTTTTATATCTCTTACCCCTCTTGAAGCAAAAAGGTTATATCTATTAACCATTTCTTGTACAGCCCAATTCAAAGCACCAGCAGCCTTCTTAGGGTCTGTTACAACTGGTATAAGAAGGTGTGGAATACCGTTATATACACCAAGTTCAACTACCTTAGGGTCAATTAAAATAAGTTTTACTTCATTTGGTGTTGCCTTATAAAGCAAACTCATAATTATAGAATTTATGCACACACTTTTTCCGGAACCAGTACTACCAGAAATTAGCATATGTGGCATCTTTGAAATATCTGCTACAAAAGGTTCACCATCTATTGCTTTACCAAGTGAAAAAGAAACTTTTGAAGGAGCGTTTTGAAATGCATCTGATTCAATAATTTCTCTCAATGTAACCATTTCAGTCGTCTTATTTGGCACTTCTATTCCTACTGCCGACTTACCTGGAATAGGAGCCTCAATTCTTATTGATTTAGCAGCTAAGTTAAGTGCGATATCATCAGCCAAATTTAAAATCTTGCTTACCTTAACACCAACACTTGGTTGAAGTTCATATCTCGTAACTGTTGGTCCTTTCGTCACATTAGTAACTTTTGCATCAACACCAAAACTAGCAAGCGTTTTTTGAAGCTTTATTGCTATTTCCTTTAACTCCTTAGTAGAATAATCTTTTCCTGTACGCTTTCCTGCTTTAAGCAATTCAACAGGTGGAAACTCATAATTCTCGTACTCTTCTAACGCATTATGTTCTATATCTAGCTCTTCTTTTTCTTCCTTTTCACTTTCTTGTTTTTTCTTTGAGAAAAGCTGTTTAATATTTTCTTTTGTTTGCTTTTTTTCTTCTAAAACTTCCTCTAGTTCTTCTTCATTTTCTTCATCTTCAATTTGCTCTTCTTCATCAACTATTTCTTCTTCCTCGTCTAAGTCAAGGCTTAACTGCTCTGCAGCCTCCAATCTTTCGGTTTGTGCTAACATTTTCTTGAACTTTTCACTATTTTTATATCTATTTTTGGGAGCACATTCTTTTTTAGTAACCTCGATTAAATCGGCAAGTGAGTCCTTTATTGCCACAATAATTGCTGAGAATGTAATTCCCGTTATTATTGATAACATTATAATTGTCATACCCCACAGAATAACTTTCGTAACTGTCATTCCACAACATAAATTCAGAAAATGTACAATTGCAGAACCTACCAATCCGCCACCGACGCCTTCCATTCCCATTCGACACCATTCTTTCATATATTCAAATGGTGTTGAAAGAGTTTGCTGTTTTAAATGCTCTACAGCTTCTGTAGAAGTTGATACAATTCCAGCAATCAAAAAAACCATAATTACAACCAAAAAGGATTTCAACTTTAGCCTAGAACAATCTCTAAAAATTACATATATACCCAAGAAAATTAGTATCATTGGGATGCTATACGCGACCCCTCCAATGCATCCAAGTAAAATATTTTTTATAAAACCGCCGACAACGCCTGTATCAGAACCATACATAAATATAGATAAAATCACGCCAATTAAAATCAATATAACCGATGCTAAATCAACATTTGCTACCTGATTTTTTTTCTTCTTCCTTTTTGCCACCTTATTAATCACCTCAATACTTTCTTTTGTAATTAGAAAATAACTTTACACAACTAGTATATCATATTTTCTATTTCATGCAAGAAAAGGAAAATAAAAATTACAACTAGAAACGGGATGAAATCGTTAAACATCATGCTCATACTTTGGAAACATAATATTTGACGATTTCACCCCGCCTTAAGCAAACTATATGCACTTACTACTTTAGTTCTTTTCTATTATCTTTTATAACATTCAATTTATCTTGTAAATTAGCTTCAAGTTCGGCTAAAATTTCATCGGCATATTTCTTAGTACCGTCAATCAAGTCTTTTGAAAAAGCGTTTGCACTGTCTATGATTTCAGCTTTTTGTTCATAAGCCTTTTTAGTAATTTCGTGCTCATCAATCATAGAAATAATCCTATTTTCTGCCTCCTTAATAAGTTGATTAGCCTCCTTTTGAGCATCCACTAATATTTTTTGACGTTCCTCTTTTACCCATTTGGCTTGTTTTAATTCGTCTGGCATCTTCATCTTTATTTCATTTATAACATCAAGTAACTGATCTTTATCAACAAGAGACTTATTAACAAACGGAATGTTAGCGCTTCTGCCTAGCATTTCTTCAATAGTTTCTAACAACGTTAGTACTTCCATAACGCGTTACCCCTTTCGTCTAAACAAATTCAATACATTTCTTCCATATTTTTTTAAGTCGTATCTTTCGTATACACCAATAAATTCTGGCACTTCTTCTTTCGTGTCTGCCTCTAGAATGATTATGCCGTCTTCGCTTAGCATATCATATTCTGAGATCTTTTGGATGGCATCTATACCTAACCCTGTATGATATGGTGGGTCAACATAGATAATATCGAATTTATCTCCTTGTAGTTTTTTTAGTACAAGCTTATAGTCTGAATTAAAGATTTTAGCCTGATCCGATAGCCTAGTTTTTTCAATATTTTCTTTTAAAACCTTAAAACATTTAGGATTGTTATCAGAAAAGTAAGCTACACTTGCTCCTCTACTTAACGCTTCAATACCTATTGCACCGCTTCCAGCGAACAAGTCCAAGAACTTTGAATCAACCACTTTCGTGTACAGTATATTGAACAAAGCTTCACGTACTATACTGCGCGTAGGTCTTGTTGATTCGCCATCAATATTTTTAATAAGCATACCTTTTCTGGTACCTGCCACAATACGCATAACATCCCTCACTTATACACATATATTTTAATTAGATTTCCCAGTTATGTCAATATTTGTAACACAATTGTAACATTTCTCTTTTATATCTTAAATTTATTCACAGCTATTTTACTAATACTATACTAATTTTGTTGTAAAACTTTTCCTATGTATCATACATAACCCATTTGCCCTTATAGCTTCCACATGTGCTTTAGTACCATAACCTTTATGTTTTTCGAAACCGTAAACTGGAAAAACTTTGTCATATTCTCTCATGATTCTATCTCTTGTTACTTTTGCAATAATTGAAGCTGCCGCTATTGAAATGCTAAGAGAATCTCCTTTTATGATTGGAAGATATGGAATATTATTAGTATCAACTTTTTTCTCCGCATCAATTAATATATAGTCTGGTTTAGTTTTAAGTTTATCTATTGCAATATGCATAGCCTTTCTTGTAGCATTTAGTATGTTAATTTCATCAATCACATTGTTATCAATAATTCCAACGCCCCATGCTATGGCCGCATTTATAATATCATCATATAGTTTTTCCCTCTTTTTCTCAGAAACTTTTTTAGAATCATTGACTCCTTCAAGCATACAGCCTCGTGGCAGTATAACAGCTGCTGCCACCACGGGACCTGCAAGAGGACCTCTACCGGCTTCGTCAATTCCAGCAATATTTTTATATCCTTTTAAATACAAATTTTTTTCATATTCACTAAGCTTATTAAGTCTTTCTACTTCTTCCTCTTTCACAAATATCCTCCTCTTATATAACACTTATACTATCTTATCTTATTAATCTTTAAAGTGTCAACCTACTTTAAAAAACAAAAAGCCGGGCAAGACTCAACTTCTTCTTACCCGACTCTTAAATAGAGGATGATTATTATGAATACTTAAGCGTTTTGCTCCTCGGAATTATCTTCTTCTATACCTTTTTCAACTTCCATCTTTGAAACTGACACCTCATATGCCCTTCTTATTTCAGATGTACCATCTTCAAATTTCTTCTCATATTGTCTACTTTGAATTCTTCCCCATATCTTAACCTTTTCGCCTACCGAAAGATTTTGGCAATATCTTGCATTTCTTCCCCATGCAATACATGGTATGTAATCTGACTTGTTATATGCTCTATTAACTGCAAGTAATATGTCTGCAATCTCTCTTCCAAACGGTGTTGTACGATAAATAGGCTTTTTACAAATAAAACCTATCAAACAAATTTCATTTGGATTTGACATATCAATTTCTTCATTTTCTTGAACTAGTTTAATGTCCTTTACAAAAACGGTAAGAACTAATTTATTCTTCTCGCTTTCATAATTATTGTAAGATCTAAATTGACCATCAATTATAACTTTTGCACCAATCTTAAAGTCATCAGTTAATATCCTTTCCGATACTGTAACCGGAATAATATCACTATTTTCACTTAATCTAGGCACTTCCACATTAAAACTATAAAAGCCTTCTCCATATGCTTCGTGGCTAAATACACGCTCCGAAACAATTGTACCTATAAGTGTAATTACGTTGTTTTCACTATAACTTACCACTCTTTTTATCTCCCCTCATTTGCATTTTAAATATTTAATAACTAATGTAATAATATTCACGTATGAGGAAGTTTATTCCTCAACCCACTAGTATTGTACCATATTTTTCTATATTTGTCTACATAATTTGTTAAAAATGTCTACTATTCTTACATTTTTTTCTATATTTAAGCATCCTCTAGTTGTTCCCTACGCTAATACTAACCATTTTTTATTCTTTTTAATATGGTTTCTTTTGGTTTATAAAAGCTATATACAGTCTCTCTCCTTTGCCTTTTAGTTAAAAAAGCATTTAAAAGCAAAAATTCATATGCATACATTCCAATTCCAAACTTACCAATATAAGGGCATATAAATAGCTTACATGAAATACATTTTACTTTGCATGTACCGTCTTTGTTATTATAACCGCATTTGTGAAAGACTTTATAGCAACAGCCATCAGTTTTAGATGGCGGATAATTATTTGTAAATAAATTCTTGTGTCTTTGTGAAAGACATAAATTATCTTTGAAATTACAAAAATTGTATTTTAGTACCATTTCATCAATTAGTTTACAGACTTCATCATATATATAGCTATACCTATCATCTTCTCCCAATCTTAAAGCATATAAGAATTTATCAAACTCGTTAATACAAAAACTCTGCTCGTTTGATAAATTATTTCCTACATAATACAAATTAAAGCCAGGATAAATTTCGTATAGCTTTTTCATACGTTCTACAAGAAAATTTTGTTCTAACGTTTTGGTATATGAGACTTCACTAATTTTATATTTTTTCAAAGTCTCTTCAATACACATTGGCGTAATATCCTCAATCTGCTTTGCCTCTAGTTGTTCTAATATATTACTACAATTATGTCTCATAAAAGTATTCCAGATTGGGAAGTTGTCAAATTCTTCTACATTAATAGCTAAACTTAATTTTGGAGTATTTTTTATTTTATCACTTAATTCATCAAGCGCATACTTAGCGCTAATGTTGAAGAAGCCATCTATTTTAACATCTTCTGACCATTTTGCATCATATACTAGTATAATTTCATCCATATCTTTCTTTATTTTTTCATAACCGGAAATTACTTTCTCAGGATGTTCAATACGTACATTAGCAGTCAGATAATTATACATAGAAATTATTAAATTGGAGTAATCATCATCAAATGTTTTTATTAAATCAAATTTTTCTTTAGAAAGTTTCATATTTTCACCTTTTATAAATTATAATATTAAGTCTACAACTTCTCTACACTAGTGTTGCTCCTTGAATTAGTATACCTATATTATCCTGGTATATTTTATCAAATTGAGATATTGGCAATGGATTTATTCCCAACCCAGTTTCAATTGTATAGCCAGGTCTCCTGTAGTCTTGAATGAACCAGTCTCTATATCCTGCATAACTGCCCGTATCAACATTTTCATCTAATATATATCCACTAGATTTTGCAAATTCCTCGCCAATCTTCCTAGCTTCCTCTGGTTCAAGGTTTAAATATCGCCAAAATATTACTTCGCCTTGTGAATGGTATGCGAGAATCAATTTAAAATTGTTTGCTAACGTAAAATTATATAAGGCCAAAGCCTCTGGTTCTGTAAGTGGACCATATCCAACAAAATCACGTGGCGCTGGTCTTATAAATCCTTGAGCGTACTTATTTTCACGCGCTAATACCCAATTAGCAGGAAATTGTAAATTCAAATCTACTCCCAAAATATTTGCCTTCCAACCACTAGGAAATGATATCATGGGATAATTAGATGCGATTAATCTGGCATTTTTATATGCGTTCGACATTTTTGACATATCATCTACAACCAAATCTACACCATCCGGGTTAATCATTGGAGCAATGTATATTGATTTTTCATTATATAATTCTCTAATATTTTTTCCATAAAGAGAACCATTTTGCTCATATTGAATAGCATAATCCTCAATGAATTTCATAAGAACAACAGAATTAATCCATTCATTCGCATGAATCGAACCACTATAAAAAACTTGAGATGGTCCAATTCCTAGCCTAATATATGGAAGCTCTTTCCCAAGTACAGAACTACCTAAACTTCCAACGCTTAAAAAATCATATTTTCTTTTTAAGTCATTAATATTCATGATCATAATTCTATATGAATATGACATGTTAGTGGGTACAATGTTCCCAACAGTGCCATTTATATATGGCATTAGCTTTTTCCATGTTATTGGTCCAACTACTCCATCGATGTCAATTCCAAATTCACGTTGAAAAGTATAAACCGCATCGCGTGTATTGGCTCCAAATATTCCATCAACCGTTCCATTATAAAAACCCAGCTTTTTGAGCGTACTTTGCAATAACTCAACTAAAATACCTCTTGAACCATATCTTAAAATGTCCATTTAAATATCACCCCATAATAATTTATATTGAGGTGATGCAAAAATATGCATAGTTCAGACGTGATAATGTGATTTTCTATTTAATATAATATTTTAAGTAATATAGCATCAATATAAGATTTTGATTAGCATGAATAAAATAATTTTCTTTTACTAAGCGAATACACTCCTCTAACGGTATCTTATTTATTCCATAAATGTTTTCATCTTCATCATATTTTACATGTCCATTTTTCAAGTTCTTGGCGACAAAAACATATATTTTTTCACTTGAATATCCGCACGACGAATAATAATCAATTAAAGGAAAAACTTCGTCTGCAATTAGTCCCGTCTCTTCTTCTAGTTCTCTTCTTGCGGCATCAATAGGATCTTCCCCCTCTTCAATAACACCCGCAGGAAGCTCTAGCGTTTCCTCTTCAAGCACTTCTCTATACTGCTTAACAAAAACAACTTCATTATCTTCTGTAATTGCTAATACAATAGCAGCAGGGCGAATATCTACAACATCGCGTATATACTCAGTTCCTTCATCATTTTTATATTTTCTTTGAATTACGTTAAACCTCTTACCAGAATACTTCTCTTCACTAGAAATTACCTTTGGCATTATCTCTCATCCTCCTATGCTACGATTATAGCATAAACAATTTAATAGAAAAATACTATGCTAGTAAAATTTAATTTTAGACAAAGCTGACTTTACTTTGAAAATTTAGTTTTGAATCTGTCGCCCTTCATGATTAATCTTATAATTATCCTCGTATATTAGTTCACTTAACGGGACTATTTCATAGCCTTCTTCTTTTATTGTATTTATAATTTGCTGTAAGCCTACTGCTGTATATTTTGTATCGTTATGCATTAATATAATTGAACCTATTTGTATTTTACTTTTTATTCTTTGACACATCTCATCTACTGTTTTTCCCTCATAGTCTAGTGTATCTACGTCCCATTGTATTACCTGCATATTCAAACTTTCTGCGGCTTTTATAACAGAATTGTTATATTCACCGTATGGTCCCCTATAAAATTTTACTTTTTGATTAGTTATTTTTTCTATTCTTTCATTACACTTTTTCATATCTTTTATATTTTCTTCTAAAGACAATTTATTTACATGTGCATGCGTATCCGAATGATTCCCTATTTCCATTCCAGCATCATGTAATTTCTTTACCTCGTTCGGATATTTCTCTACCCACTCTCCAACAGTAAAAAAAGTCGCTTTTACATCATTTTCATTTAATACGTTTATTATGTCAGATATGTCATCAGCTCCCCACGCGCAATCAAACGTTATCGATACCCATTTATCAACTCGTTCCACACTATATATTGGTATAAGCCTGCTTATAGAAGTCGATGTTTCTATTGTCTGAATTGCAATATAATTTGATGCAAAAAGCATTCCAGCAAAAATAATTATTATCGCAGTATACGTTACTATCCTTTTTAAACTAAATGTACAAAACATTTTATCCCCTCCTATGACCATTTATATTTATTATCAAATAAAAACATGTCAATAGGAGTAGAGCTTTTTTAATACATTTTCTTTCAATTTCAACAAAAGTAAACCTTAACAAGGGCATTAAAAAATATATCAATACAAGTTTTTAACACGCATTCTGCTAATTCTAATAAAGTTTTCAAGACCACAAAAAACTTTATTTCATTCACATTATTGATATTGATTATCTTTTTTTATCCATACAGAAACACTTTTTGGTTTACATTTAAAAACTGCAACGCCTTTTTCATCTACCAATATTTCTTCATCAACGTTTTCCATAATATCATGCATGACGCATCCAGCAAATTTGATTCCCATATCCATAGTTTTAGTTCCTTCAATATCTGCATTTGTCATTATAACCGCTAACCCTGAATCTGGATGTTCATAATTTCCTTCGCGCACCCAACCTACTACATTTCTATGGTCAAAGTATAACGTCTCTAGACCGTATGCAAAATATCTTCTTGCTAACAACAATTTCTCAATCATTTTATTTTTAGGCAATATATCATCATGCGGAATGCCATAAAAATCTCCATAAAATATGCATGGATTGCTATCTTCCATAAGCATAATAATTGCGTATGCTAACGGCTTAAACCAGTCACTAACCCAAGAATATAGCGATTGTCCAGGTTGCGTGTCATGATTATCTACAAACGTAACAGCTTGTTCAGGCATTGCTTTAAACAATGTGTTTGATAATAATGTTCTCATGTCATACGCATCACCACAATTAGAAGCATTAAAGAAATTATAATGTAAAGGCACGTCAAAAAGTGTAATCTTTCGTTCCGTCTGTTTTATGTAGTCTAATAATGAAGTTATATTTGTGCTCCAATACTCTCCAACTGCATATAAATCTTCATTAAAATCTTCGCTAACTTTCGCTAACCACTCATTAAAGAAAGTACTCCTAATATGTTTTACTGCATCAAGTCTAAATCCATTTACATGCGTTACGTCAACATACCACTTTCCCCATCTTTCAAGCTCTTCTACTACATCAACATTATTAAAATCGACATCCGCTCCCATTAAATAGTCATAATTTCCTTTTTCTTTGTCTACTTTATTATCCCATTCTTTTCCGTAAAATTTATAAACAGCTCTTTTATTTGTATGTCTATCCATATCAACACCATGAAAATGAATCCATCTCCACTTGAAATCAGAATACATATTATTTCTAGCATCAAAATTGAATACAGTTTCTGCACTTATATTTTTAGGTTCTGCCATTTTTTGTGTTCTATTTTCAAAAGCAAACTCAACGGCCATAACATCTTCACACGCATCTGCGCCTATTTTATGATTTAAAACAATATCAGCATATACAGTTAATCCATTTCCCTTTAATGTTTTTATGGCATTGATGTATTCAGCTTTAGTTCCATACTTAGTTTCTATACTTCCTTTTTGATCAAATTCTCCTAAATCATATAAATCATACACCGCATATCCAGTGTCGTTTTTCCCCCCTGCCGCCTTATATGCAGGTGGTAGCCATATTGCATCTATTCCAACACTACTCAAATATGAAGCCTCTTTTACTACCTTATTCCAAAGCCTTTCTTCCGGCTTTATGTACCATTCAAAATACTGCATCATTGTTTTATTTATATCCATCCAAAGCCTCCCAAAATTCAATCTTATATATACATTTTATAATAAATAACAAAAAAATCAACGATAACATCTATGCAGAACAAATATGAAAATCTAAAAAATCAAAGATTTGTGATTTTCATATGTTAAGCAAAGCTCGACTTTAAATATGGAATTTTTGTTAGTTCATACGGAAAGTATTTGGTAACATAATTTGTTAGTTTTTGATTACTTTCCTATAAAATCCAAAAACAGCATAGCTTTTACACTATGCTGTTTTTGGGTGATTGTCTTTTATATCGGCTGATTGATCACGCCGATTTCATTTGATTTATATGCTAGGTCAACCGTCAAAACAATATTAGTTTTCACATCATAGTAGGCGTACTCTGACAAAAGCTCAATCCCAAGATCAAGCATTATTGCCTTTACACACTCCACATACTGTAATGGAACTCTAAGCGTTACAGTTCCGAAAATCGATTTCTCGCTCAAAAACTGTGCCCTATTCCCTGATAGCTGATTACATAACCAGCACCAGGCATTCCACTCATACGGAGTGCAATATCCTTGCGATACACGCCTAACATATTCACCTGGTTGAAAAAATCCAACTTGTTCTTGTCCGTTGCAATACACGCAAGTGACCTCCTTTTTATCTAAGATACCTTTTTATTTTAAAATATTAAAAATATTATGTCAAGTATCTTCCGGAAATTTCTCTTTTTTCTACCATTTTTGTATTGTCTCCGTTACCTTAATACCCATTAAAATATCTTTAAAATCGAACTCGAGTTTAGTACATCTACACAGTTTATTATTAATACGTCAGAACCTTCACTAAATGATACTATTTCTTCTGTTAAAAGTGGTGATGCGATATATCTTAAGTCAAGCACAGTTATCTTCTTATATCCACCAATAAGTAGCGGAGCTAAGCTACTTCCAAAAGAATCTCTAAACATTATTAATTCTTTGTCTGTGCTAGCATTTTTATTTTCAATCACAATTGCAGCCTTTGGTCCGCCAAGAAATATGTCATATGGGTCAACATTATTATAATCTTCTAAATCATACATGCTTTTCTCTTCATATTCAAAGGTGGTCTCATTTAATATCTTTACCGAAACATCATCGAAAAAGTCTGCCGTACAATATACTAGGTTTTCTGAAGGCAATGGCAATGCACTCTGACCATAATAAACACCATAAAAGTCTTCTAAAATATTTTCTTTATAGTCATCCACAGATTCAAAGTCCATTTTATTTTCTAACTCCTCTACGACATTTTCTAATTTTTCCTGTCTCCAGTGTATGTCTGTTTTGTAGTAGTCGTCTATTTCTAACTTATCAAACAAATTAATATATGTCATATTTTTATTCATATTAGATAATATTAAATTTTCAAACTTTTCATAATCTATTGATGGATATCCATTTTCTTTAGCAATAAAGTAATTTTTATCAGGTATTATAGAGTAATACACATTCATATTTTTTAAATACTCTTCATATAATTTATTAAATTTATTTGCTCCACTTATGACTTCGCCCTCATTTAATTTATCAAGATATTTCGATGCATGATCTCCAGCAATATAAATTTTATTATTGTCACTTTGATTAAATATATTGTACGCTACAAAAGCCTTTAACTTTCTATAACTATCACGAAATGCGAATTGATCTAATGTATAGTCATCAAACTCTGACATAAAACTACCGTCTGAAATTTTTTCCCATGTAATACTCGGAAACTGTTTTAGATTTCGTCTTTCGACACTAGATATCTGAGCATCTTCCAAGAATAAATTAAGAAAAAATATGCCATATATTAAAAATATAAAAATTATCATAAGAGAAATATTTCTTGCTTTATCTGTCATATTAGCACCTCCCTAGAACCTAAAATATAAAAACGGATTAAATGATCCATCTACTAAATATGCTGTAGATACAACTAAAAGAAGTAACAATACTAATATTTCAGAAACATTTAAAACTTTATTCATCACTTTATTTTCTCTTAATTTATTAATAATGTTTTTCACACATGGGGTTGCACCTATAATACCTATTATAAATATCATTGCGTAGCTTTTTATATAATATAATGTTTCAAAGTTTGAAAAAGGAACATTACCAAATCCAAACATCATTCCTACTCGAGTAGCAATATCACTTGTACTAGCTGCATCAAATATAATCCAGCTAATTAATACAAGTATGAGAGTGTATGACTTTGAAAAAATCTTTGGAATTTTATTAAGTTTATCATATAAGAATAATTTTTCTATTATTAAGAATACCGCAAAAAACAATCCCCATATTACAAAATTCCAGCTTGCACCGTGCCAAAGTCCAGTTAATGCCCATACCACAACTATATTCCTTAACCATTTTATTTTTGATACTCTATTACCTCCAAGCGGAATGTACACATAGTCTCTAAACCATGTACTAAGCGTAATATGCCATCTTCTCCAAAATTCAGTTATACTATTTGATATATATGGATAATCGAAATTCTCTGGAAAATGAAATCCTAAGATCCTTCCAAGCCCAATAGCCATATCACTGTAACCAGAAAAGTCAAAGTATATATGAAGTGCATATGCAATGACATATGTCCATACAAACAATACAGACTGTTCTGTTGATGTTTTAGAAATATCACAAAATTCCCCTAATAAATTTGCAATTAAAACTTTCTTAGCGAGACCAAGCACAAATCTTCTAATTCCATATCCAACATCATCTACCGTTACTTTCCTTTCATATAATTCTTTTTCAACTGTTTGATATCTAACAATTGGTCCAGCAATAAGTTGAGGAAACATTGAAACATATGTCATAAAGCTAACCAGATTTTTTTGTACTTTTACATTTCCTCTATATAAGTCAATATTATAACTTGCAATTTGAAAAGTATAAAAGCTAATACCTATTGGTAGCGCTATCTTTAATAGTTCTATATTTGTTTTGAATATGCCATTGATGTTTTCTATAACAAAGTCCGCATATTTAAAGAATCCTAACGTAAGAAAAGAAATCACAACAGAAAATAGCATAAAAAATTTAGATAGCTTCTTATTTTCTCTATAGCGATCCGTGAGTAATCCAAAAACATATCCTACTATTGATATTCCTATCATTAGAAAAACGTATATTGGCTCTCCCCAAAAATAAAAAAACAGGCTTGTAACAAGTAAAACAAAATTTTTAAATTTAAATGGCACTAAAAAATATATAAAAAATAATATTGGTACAAAATAATACAAAAAAGAAATACTAGAAAATAGCATTATATCAACTCCTGTGTCTCTTAAAAAAAAGGATAGAAATACAATTTCTTGCTAATTGCATTCTGTCCTCACTGTAGATTTTTTAATCGTATAAAATTAATATATCACGTTTGGTTCACTCAATAGTAATAATAAAATTATTCTATAGTTGTTTTATCTAAAACTTCTCCCATATTTCCATTAAAGTATTCAGAGAAAGCTGTTTTAACTGCATCGCATTCTGCTGTTCCAGCCATACAAAGCATTATATATGAGCCACTATCCATAACTATTGCTCTTTCTGCTGACATACATATCCATTTATTTGGATTACAATTATCAAATACTTTTTGCTTTAATTCAGCAACTTTTGTTTCATCATTTACTTTAATTATACAAAATGATTGATTTGCCGGTGAAATCATAGACTCATATACTACTGAATCTGCTACATATGAGTTAAATTCATCTGTTTCTAATCCAATAAATGTAAGAGATTGCTCTGCTGGTATTGCATTTTGCATTGGCATTCTTACTGATATTCCCGCATCAGTCATTATAGCCGTCATCATAGCACTAACACCATCTACGTTAGTATCTTCAGACTCACCTGGGGCTTCCTCCTCATCGTCATCTGAAACGTCACCTGAAACATCACCTGAAACGTCTCCTGAAACATCCCCTGAAACATCTCCTGAAACGTCACCTGAAACGTCTCCTGAAACATCCCCTGAAACATCTCCTGAAACGTCTCCTGAATTTTCTAGGTTACTATCATCAATCGGATTAGTTTTATAAACTGCAAATACAATTAAAAACAAAATTACTACAACTGCTAAAACTCCTAACAAATTTTTTTTCATTTTAAAATCCTCCTTATTTTTCTAAAACATTATCATAATGCACAAACACAATATTTGACATCTTTTTTCTAATTTTGTTCCACTTTTTGATACATTTTTTTAAAATCTTCTTCATTTATTATTTTAATTCCAAGTTCATTTGCCTTATCAAGCTTACTCCCAGCTTCATCTCCTGCTAATACATATGTCGTCTTTTTAGAAACACTAGAAGATGTCTTTCCGCCAAAACTTTCTATTATCTTTGTCGCTTCACTCCTAGATAATGTTGGTAATGTACCAGTAAGCACAAATGTCATCCCCAAAAATCTACCGTCACTTGTATTATATCCTTGACTTTCCATATTAATTCCACATGATTTCAAACGCTCAATTAAGTCTCTAGTTTGAGGGCTTGAAAAAAAACTTACCAAACTGTTAGCCATAACCTCGCCAATCTCATCTATTTTAATAAAGTCTTCATATTTTGCATTTAACATTTCATTTATATTCTTAAAGTTTCTGGCAATTACTTTTGCTGTTTTTGTGCCAATATACCTTATTCCAAAAGAATTAATTAGCTTTTCTAAAGAATTATTTTTACTTTTTTCAATAGCATTTATTAAATTAGTTGCAGATTTTTCACCCATCCTATCTAAGGTTTGTATGTCATTATATTGTAAAGTATATATATCCGCAATATTCTTTATCAAGCCTTTATCTAATAAAACTTCGACCATAGCTGGGCCAAGGCCTTCTATATCCATAGCTTCTTTAGACGCAAAATGAATCAAATTTCTGAAAAGCATTGCAGGACATTCAATACCAGTACATCTAATTGCCGCCTCTCCCTCTTCTCTAACTGCATTTGCACCACAGACAGGACATTTAGTAGGCATACTAAATTTTTTCTCTGTACCTGTCCTCTTTTCCTTTAAGACTTCAAAAATCTCTGGTATCACATCACCTGCTTTCTGAATTAATACATGATCACCAATTCTTATGTCTTTTTCTTCTATAAAATCCTCATTATGAAGTGTAGCCCTTGAAACAGTCGAACCAGCAACATTAACTGGCGCTAATATTGCGACTGGAGTGAGCGTACCAGTTCTTCCAACTTGAATTATTATATCATTTACTACTGTTTCCTTTTTCTCTGGTGGATACTTATAAGCAACAGCCCATTTAGGCACCTTTGTAGTTACTCCTATTTCCTCTCTTTGATTCAGGTTATCGACTTTAACTACAGCACCATCTATGTCGAAAGGAAATGAACCTCTCATATTTGAAATCTCTTCTATAGCGGCTATCACTTCATTAGATGTATTACACTTTTTTAAATATGGAGAAATTACAAACCCCTGTTGTTCAAGAAATTTCAATGACTCATAATGTGAGAAAAAGGAAATTTCCCTTAATTCTTGAACGTTAAATATAAAAATATCTAGATTTCTATTTGCTGTAACTTGAGGGTCCAACTGTCTAAGGGAACCAGCAGCAGCGTTTCTGGGATTTGCAAATAATTTTTCTCCCATTATTTCTCGTTCTTCATTTATTTTTTCAAAATACTTTTTCGGCAGATAAACCTCGCCTCTTACAGTAATATCAATTTTGTCTTTAAGCTTTTGTGGAATTGAAGAAATCGTCTTAAGATTTATTGTGACATCTTCTCCGACTATTCCATTACCACGAGTTGCACCACGAATAAAAATACCATCTTTGTATTCTAGTGCTACTGATAGCCCATCAATTTTAGCTTCAACAACATACGTAGGATTGCTTACAACTTTTTCCATTCTATTTGTAAAATCCAAAACACCAGAAACATCAAAAACATCTTGCAAACTTTGCAGTGGAATCTTATGAATAACCTCCTTAAAATGCGAATCAACTTTTCCAGAAGCCACAATTACTTGCGTAGGCGAATCTGATGTTATTAATTCCGGATGTTCTTTTTCAATACTTTTGAGCTCTAGCATAAGCATATCATACTCAAAGTCAGAAATCTCTGGTGCGTCTTCGTTGTAATACTTGTTTGCATGATATGCGATAGTATCTTTTAGCTCTTTATATCTATCTTCAACCTTTTTCACAATTCACCTCGTACTAAAATAATGAAATTCTAAAATATCTCCTTATTACTTTTCTTTCAATACAATATCTTTTGACTTAACAAAATAGTCTATGCCAGACCATATGGTAGCAATGACAGAAACAATCATTCCAAGCGACATCAAAATATTTAACACTAAAGGCATTCCATCTAATTTCGTATCAATAAAAGACATAAAAGGATTAGTATCTAAGAAAGCAAGCGAAATGGCTATAATCTGAGATACAGTCTTTATCTTTCCTAACATACTAGCAGCTATAACATTACCTTTGCCTGCCGCAAGCATTCTTATACCAGAAACCATAAACTCACGTGCAACGATTATTATTGGAATCCATGATGGAATTATTCCTTGTTCGACTAGCATAATTAGTGCTGTTATAACTAACAATTTATCTGCTATAGGATCTAGAAACTTTCCAAAGTTTGTAACCATATTATTTTTTCTAGCTAAATATCCATCTAAAAAATCCGTAATTGATGCAATCAAAAATATTATTAAAAATGTAATGTTCTCAAGCGAGGCACCCCAAAAGGTCTCCCCAGTTATCCCTAATAGTGGCACAAGCAACATAATTGGAACTAAGAAAATTCGTATAATAGTTATTTTATTAGGTAAATTCATTTTTTCTACTCCTCCTTCGTATTATTAAATTTCATCTGCTATTAAGTCGTATTCAACTGCGCTACATACGCACGCATGTATTATGTCGCCAACCTTATGTGGCGCCTCTTTTTTAACAAAAATAACGCCATCTACATCAGGAACATTCATATAAGAACGCCCAATATAATATTTGCCATCCTCTGTAACGCCATCAATCACACACTCATATTTTTTGCCAATAAGCATTTTGTTTAACTGAGTTGATACATTTTGCTGCGTTTCCATTATTTTATCAAATCTTCTCTTTTTAGTTTTTTCTGTCAAATGACCATTTAGCTTAACTGCAGATGTGCCATCTTCCATCGAATATGTAAAAACACCTAATCTATCAAATTTTACATCCCTAACAAAACGATTTAGCTGATTAAATTGCTTCACAGTTTCTCCAGGGAATCCTACAATTAATGATGTTCTGATTATAGCATCAGGTATCTTTTCTCTTATTTTTGAAATCGCTGTGTATATAGCAGAAGTACCACCTTTGCGTCCCATTCTTTTTAAAACTTCATCTGAGATATGCTGAATAGGAATATCAAAGTAATTACAAATATTTTTATTTCTACATACAACATCAATCAGCTCATCAGTAATCATTTCTGGATATGTATATAAAAATCTAATCCATCTAAAATCAATCTTCGCTATCTCTTCTAGCAATTCAGCAATTCTTGAGGCATTATACAAATCAATTCCATATCTACTAGTATCTTGTGCAACTAATATTATTTCATTATATCCTTTTTGATGTAATTCTTTTGCTTCTTTTAATATATCATTAAATTCACGACTTTTAAATGGACCTCTAATCTTTGGAATTGCACAATAAGTGCAATTATTACTGCATCCATCTGCAATCCTCAAATATGCATAATTTTTACCAGTTGTAATAATACGATTATGATAATCTAGTCTTTCAAATATTTTATCATAATCTCTTATTGGAATAAACAAATCAACTTCTGGCAGTTCGTCTTCTAACTCTAATAAGTATCTTTCGACCAGACATCCTGTAACAACTAGCTTCTTACATTTTTTCTTTTTGTACTCTGCCATTTCTAAAATTGTATCTATAGCCTCTTGTTTGGCCGATTCAATAAAGCCACATGTATTTATAACAATCATATCCGCAGCAGATACATCGCTTACAATAGTATATCCCTCTTTTTTATAATACCCTATCATCATTTCAGTATCTACTAAGTTCTTGCTACATCCTAATGATATAAAACCTATATTCATTCATGCACTCCTTTTTTATTCCAACAACGCTTTTGCAAATTCTTCAGCACTAAATTGTTGTAAATCCGTTATTTTCTCGCCTACACCAATATACTTTACCGGAATATTTAATTCATTGCAAATTCCTATTACCACTCCGCCTTTAGCGGTTCCGTCAAGTTTAGTTAGTATAATACCTGTAATTTCAGTTACTTCAGAAAATTCTTTTGCTTGAATAACAGCATTTTGTCCAGATGTACCATCAAGAACTAATAAAATTTCTTTTGATGATTCACCTAACTCTTTATTAATTATACGACCAATCTTCTCTAGCTCACTCATCAAATTCTTTTTTGTATGTAACCTTCCCGCAGTATCCACTATTAATATATCATAAGCTTCTTCTTTCGCCTTTTTCGCTGCATCAAATACAACAGCTGCTGGGTCAGACCCCTCTTGCTTTTTTAATATATCTACTCCTGCTCTTTGAGTCCATACTTCTAGTTGCTCAATTGCTGCCGCCCTAAAAGTATCAGCCGCCGCAACAAGAACCTTCTTTCCACTATTTTTAAAATTAGCTGCCATCTTTCCTATCGATGTAGTTTTTCCGGCTCCATTTACCCCTACTACTAATATAACTGCTGGTGCCCTTTGAATGTCTATACTAGTGTCTTTCTCTGTAAGGACTTCTGCGATTATATCACACAATACTTTCTTTACTTCATCAGCATCCTCAATCTTATTTGTCTTTACCCTATCTTTTAGTTTTTCAATAATTTGCGTAGACGTCTCGACTCCAACATCAGAAAGAATTAATGCTTCTTCAAGTTCTTCCATTAAATTTTCATCGACTTTTCTAAAATTTTTAAAAACATTATTTATTTTTTCATCAAAAGAAGCTTTAGTTTTAGCTAATCCTTCTTTTAATTTATCAAAAAATGACATCTATATCATCCTTTCTTAAATACTCTATACAGGTTCAAACTCACGAAAATGACCATCTTCATAAACTTTTAACTTATTATCTTTAGTCGCGACAATAAATCTATTATCAAGATTTTCTTTTTGTATAATTCTAGTTGGTGAAGAAACTGCAACAGAGTTATCCGGCATATCCATGTAAACTACCGCATTCGCTCCAATTCTACAATTGTTTCCAATTCGGACATTTCCAATTATTTTTGCACCTGCACCAATATATACATTATCACCAATTTTCGGATTTCCCTGGTTATTACTATCCGCAAGCCTATCAGCACCAATAGTAACTTGCTGAAAAATTACAGCATTTTTTCCAATTTCAGACATATCCGATATAAAAACACCCATAAACCCGTGTGGCAAATATGGTCTACCCGCAAACTTCGAACGAATCCCCATGTATCCGCCTTCCTTATGTATATAATAATCATACGCTGTAGCCACAATACCACTTTCCTTGCCATTTTTTACGAGGTAGTCTTTTATATTCCATATATTCTTAAATCTTAAAAACACCAAAGAAGTTAAAATGCTTTTTATCAAGTTTTTCATAATATATCTCACCAAAGACATTATAATCCAAAAGGAAAATTTAAACAAGAGGACGATGTATATTGACAAACAAAAATATGGCTAATTTACATATTCTTCCTTGCCCTAATTATTTCATACTTTCTTCAGTAGCTTTAATAATATCTGACAGTAACTGTCCAATTATTGGTATATTTAGTGTTACAAGACCTTTAAGTAAATATATTATTATCGCCCCTAATACAGAAAATCCTATTGCAGCACCTATTCCTTTCGCAATTCCCATAATAAAACTTCTCCAAAATATTTTCTTCGTATCAATCATTATTTCTAAAAAGTCCACAAATTCCTTTCTAGAGAAGATTTTTAACAATTTATCAATTTTCTTTTCGAGTCTATTTTTATTAAAAAAAACTAGCATATGCGCCACCATCCACATTGCTAGTATTTGTTATTATAGAATAATTATTCAAAGCACAATATATTCACATTCGCGATAAAGTTTACTAAATCGCATAAAATATCATCTACACAAAACCGATTTTTTAACATTCAATCTTATTTTATTAAATTCGATTTACCATATTTAGAATTTCTTTCATTCTTACTATAACTGTATTTTGGTTTTCTATAAGCAAATCATACTGTTCTAGTTGCATGCCTTTTGTTGAAATAAGATCTAAAATCTTATCTACTTCATCAGAAACTTTTTGAGCATCTGACTCAAGCATATCTTTGCCTTCCTGTAAAAAATCCAAAAGTTCTTTTAATTCCTCTATCGTTTCGTCTGAAACAGAAACACTATCTTCTGTAATATCAATATTTAGTGCATTGACTTTTTCAGCTGCCTCTAATATTTCCGACTTCAAAACATTTTTTAGTTCGACTATTTCTACATTATTTTTCTTTATTATATCTACTTTTGCTTGCCTTGCTTGCATCATAAGAGCAAACTCCTCAAGGCTCATTATTGGTATATTAGTCGTATCTGATACTTCGGTAGCATACACCTGTGTAGTCAAGGTAAATATTAATATTGCAATCATCAAAATTATCTTCTTCATTAATTTTCCCCGCTTTCTTCAATAACTAAGCGAGACTCATCTACTGTCTTTACCATATCTACAACATCTAAAAGTTCCATTAATGTATTATCCAATTCTTCCAAAATTTCTTTTTTTTCATTATTTGATATATCATCTGCCGAAGTTATTATAAGACCAGAGTCTTGTTTTTGTACTTCCAAATCATCGCTATTAGGAGATTCTTCCTCTTCAAATGTACTAGAATCCCCTGATATATCAACTCTTTCCGAATCAGAATTATTGTCTGAGACATCATCATTTTTTTCTGGCAAAATAGCAGTAGTACTATTTTCAGAACTATTAGTATTACTAACTATGAAAACATTATTGTCTCCACTATATATACTAGTATCAATTTTCGTCGGAGAATCTAAATCTGCATCAAGCAAATTTTCTGATGAAGTAAAATAATTATAAACAACTAAAAATAATAATATTAATAATATTACTATCAAGGTTATTGAAATGATATCAAACTTTTTACTCAATTTAAATCCTCCTTCCTTTTTATTTCATAGGAAAGTAGTCAAAACTAACAAATTATGTTACTAAATACTTTCCGTATGAAACAATAAAAATTTCATATATAGAATCGAGCTTTACTCGACATCTAAAAATCAAAAAACTTTGATTTTTAGATTTTCATTTTTGTTCTAATAATATTGTTACAGTAGTACCCTTATCAATCGCACTATCAATTTCAACTGTACCATTATGCATATCTATTATGTTCTTTACTATATTAAGACCGTAAACCCGCTCCAGATGTTGCATCACCATAATCATTTCCAGTATAAAATTTATTAAACAAATATGAAATTTTATCTTTCTTAATGCCAATCCCTGTATCCTTAATTACTAATTTCGCTTTATCCTCCAAAGTATCAACAACAATAGTTATAGAACCATTTTCTGTATACTTTATCGAATTATTTATAACATTTATAAGAACTTGTCTTATTCTAGATTCATCAGCATAAATCTTAACTTCCTTATTTTTTTCATCTAAAATAAAATCAAGATTTTTTTCTTTAACCAATCCTTCTAATTCAACATATACATCGCGTACAAGCTCATTCAATATAAAGTCCTTTTTGTTAAGAGGCATATTCCCTGACTCAAGCTTAGCAATATCAACAATGTCTTTTGTCAAATCTTTTAATCTATTTGCCTCATCATACGCGATAGTCAAATATTTAGCTTCATCTTCCTTCGATATTACTCCATCTAAAATTCCTTTTATAAAGCCAATTATAGAAGTAAGCGGTGTTCGAAGTTCATGAGAAATATTAGCTACTATGTCTTTTCTCATTTGCTCAGTCGCCAAAATTTCTTTTTTCATTTCATTAAACGAATCTGCCAACATCTTAATCTCATCATTTGTGTCTATTTCAATATCAGGCACGTCTTTCCCTTTTCCTATATCTTTAGCATATTCACTAATTTGTTTTATAGGATTCGATATATTTACTGAAACCCTTAAAATTGCAAGAGTTCCTATTAAAACAACTATTATTACAACCGTTATTATTGTATAAATAGCCTCTTTTAATAATTGATTTACCGCCGAGAAAGGTGAAAATATCATAATTACTCCACTTATTTGATCATTATATCTAAGTGGTGTCGCAACATAAACAACTTCCTCAGAATCTGGTTCTAGAGAAACCGATGTCATTCTGATAACATCATTTCCCTCCATCGCACTCTTAATATCTGCTCTCAATTGATCTGTTACTGTTAAATCTTCGTTCTCAGATGCTTGTTGAAGTATTGTACTGTCTGGATTTAATATATATATTTTTATATTAGATATATACCCCATTGCATCTATCCACGCAGTTAACTCAGTTCTAGTTATTTCATTATCATAATAGCGCTCCATCAAACTATTAGTCTTCGCCGCAGCATTAACCAAATCATCTTCTATTTGATTAGTAAACTCTTTATAAAAAAGAGAAGTACTAAAGAAAGAAATAATAATAACAATCACCAAGAACAATGTTAGGTAAGTAGCTACTAGTCTTAGATAAATATTTTTAAACATATAATCTCCCTATTTTACTTCAAATTTGTAACCAACATTCCAAATCGTTTTTATCTCCCATTTATTGTGAGGACTATTCAACTTTTCCCTAATGCTCTTTATATGTACATCAACAGTTCTAGTTCCTCCATAGTATTCATAACCCCATACCTTATCAAGCAATTGTTCACGAGAAAATACTTGATTTTTATTAGATAAAAAGAAAAATAAAAGTTGAATTTCCTTCGGTTTCAAATCAGGCACTATTTTTCCATCAAGCTTGACTTCATACTTATCCATATTAATCAAAATATTATCGACCGACATTTCTGAATGAGATGGAGCTTTTTCTGCATTCTCCTTTTGCTCTTCTCTTCTTAAATGTGCATTTATTCGTGCAATTACTTCAACCGGTTCAAATGGTTTTACTATATAATCATCTGCCCCTATATTTAATCCTTGCACTTTATTCTCAGTAGTATCAAGCGCTGTAAGCATTATTATTGGCACAGAGGTAAATTGTCTAATCAATTTGCAGGCTTCCCACCCATTTATAACAGGCATCATTACATCTAGTAAAATAAGATGTGGATTCTCGCTTTTTGCTTGACTCACGGCCTCGCTACCATCATACGCAAAAACAACTTCATACCCTTCTTTTTTTAAATAAAGGCTTAAAAGCTCACATATGTTTTTGTCATCATCAACTACTAATATTTTTTTTATATAAATCACATCCCTTACCGAAGATGCATCGCGCAAGGGGTGCATGTACACCCCTCATGCATAGCACTCAAAATACATCTTTTCCTCCATCAAAAAAAGATGCGTCAAGATAACAATTGTACGCTAATTTGTAGCTTTTTAATATAACGTGCGAAATTATAAAAATAAGCTAATTCTTATTTATACTATTAATACATCTCTAGAGCATGAAGATATATAAAAGTATATATAATCTAAAAATCAGCACACAACTATTATTCTGCGTACATATTATATCGAATCTGTAAAAACTCTTTTAACAATATGTAAATTGTATGTAAAATCTGCCATAAATTCCTTTAAATACAAAAAAGGATGAGGCAAGCTTTTTCTCATCCTTATCCTTTTTCCCCTGGTATATGTAAACTCTTGGCCGTTACTTGAATATCTAACACATTCATCGCAGTTAGTCTATCGATTTCTTTCTTAGCCTTTTCCTTGAACTCTTTCATAATGTTTAATAAATTAGAACCATATTCTAATGTGACATCTATATATGCAATTAGTCCCTCTGGATAATTTTCTATTCGTATTCTTTGAATATTATATATTCCAACTATATCTTTGCTTATGTATTCTATGATATTTCTTAGCACATTATCCGAAATAGTATAATTTCCTAAGTAACTAAAAGTAGGTCTTATTATTGACTTTTCTGTCATAAATGGTGTTGTGCCTCTACCCTTCCATTTGAAGATTTGCAGAGGATCTAATAAATAGCCTGAAAAATCTTTTTTTATTTCAAAAGTTGGAACAGGTATTACATGCTTTCCCTCAGACATTCTAACACTTCTTGCAAGCTCTATTTCCTGTGGAGATGAGACATCCTCAATATAAATTGTTTCTGAAATATCTGGTAGTCCGAGATTTTTTACAATTTTACTTACCATCTCGTCCGACGTACCCAAAATTAATATACTCTTTGGCTTTTGCTCCTTGAGTACCTTTTTCATTTGGTCAGCTTGCCCTTCAACTGAAAATAATGCACGTTTTACTGATTCAATCTTTGTTCCAGCTCTCTTTGCAGAAGTACCAGCTATAACTTTATTATTATAGATTAAAATAGCATCATCGATTATATATTCAATTCCATTATTTTTAGCAACCATTTGCGCCCTATGGCTCTTTCCCGTGCCACTAGGCCCGATGAATGCAACAACTTTAATATTATTTTTCATATAAAAAACCTACCACCTTAAAATAAAGTTACTTAATTAATTTTACATGATTTTATAAAAGTGAACCACTTCGATTAGATAACAAATACATGTAACCAAAGTGGCTCAGGCTCATTTACGCAATAATTTTTATAACTATACAATGCGCATAAAATTAACTCTTCCTTGATCATCAATCTCTATAACCTTTACAGCAACTGTATCTCCAATATTTACTACATCTTCTACTTTTTCTACTCTCTCTTTTGCTAATTTTGATATATGAATCATCCCTTCTTTTCCAGGTGCAATCTCTACAAAAGCTCCAAAGTTCATAATTTTTACGACTTTTCCAACATATGTCTTACCAACTTCTAAATCCATTGTTATAGTCTCTATTATTTCTTTAGCCCTATTTGCCATTTCCGAATCGACACCCGCAATAAATACTCTTCCATCGTCTTCTATATCAATTTTTACTCCCGTATCAGCAATTATTTTATTGATTACCTTTCCACCTGAACCAATTACATCCTTAATCTTTTCTGGATCAATTGACATAGTAATTATCTTAGGCGCATATTTCGATATTTCTTTCCTAGGCTCTGGAATTGCTTTAAGCATTATCTCATTTAATATATACATTCTTGCAATTCTTGTTCTTTCAAAAGCTTCTTTTATTATATCATATGTTAATCCATCTATTTTTATATCTACTTGAATTGCAGTTATTCCATTTTTAGTTCCAGCAACCTTAAAGTCCATGTCTCCGAAAAAATCTTCTAATCCTTGAATATCAGTAAGCATAACATGTTTATTTCTGTCATGCTCGTCTGTCACTAAACCAGTTGAAATACCTGCAACCGGTTCTTTTATAGGAACTCCCGCAGCCATCAAAGAAAGAGTACTTCCGCAAATACTACCTTGCGAAGTAGAGCCGTTTGATGATAATACTTCTGATACAACTCTTATAGTGTAAGGGAACTCTTCTTGCGATGGAATTACTGGTGCTAAAGCTCTCTCTGCAAGAGCTCCATGTCCAATCTCTCTTCTTCCTGGTCCTCTTGAAGGTTTTGCTTCACCGACGCTATAAGGTGGAAAATTATAATGATGTAAATATCTCTTTGAATCTTCCTCATCTAGTCCATCTAGCTCTTGCTCATCACCAATTGTTCCAAGCGTTGTAACTGATAATACTTGAGTTTGACCTCTTGTAAATAACGCGCTTCCGTGTGTTCTTGGAAGTATATCAACTTCTGCGCTAAGTGGTCTAATTTCATCAAGTGCTCTACCATCTACCCTCTTATGCTCTTCGAGAATAAGTCGTCTTACAGTCTTTTTTTCTAATTTATAAATAGCGTCTCCTAAACTAGTCTTTATTGCTTCAAAGTCATCTTCTGAATACTTGGTTGCAAGATATTGTTCAATTTCTTTCGATAAAGCATCTACATTATTATCTCTTGTATCCTTATCTTTCTCACATACTGCTTGTACCATTTTTTCAGAAGCATAATCATATATTTCATTAAACAAATTTTCATCCACTTCACAAGATGTATATGAGAATTTTTCTTTTCCTACTTCTTTTTGAATTTGCTCAATAAATTCAGTTATTTTTTTTATTTCTTCATGCCCTTTAATAATAGCCTCCAGCATAATATCCTCTGGTATTTCATCAGCGCCCGCTTCTATCATAGATACCTTTTCTTTAGTTCCCGCTACTGTTAAATTTAGTCTATTGTGCTCTCTTTGGGCAAGTGTAGGATTTATAACAATCTCACCATTAACATATCCCACGCTTACAGCCGCAGTAGGGCCAAAAAATGGTATATCCGATATCGAAAGTGCTACAGATGTTCCAATTTGAGCGGCTACTTCAGGTGAACAATCTAGGTCAACGCATAAAACAGTTGCGTTCACACATACATCATTTCTTAAATCTTTTGGAAATAATGGTCTAATCGGTCTATCTATTGCACGAGATACTAATATTGCCTTATCTGAAGGCTTCCCTTCTCTTCTCGTAAAGCTTCCTGGTATCTTCCCCGTTGAATATAGTCTTTCCTCATAATCTACTGAAAGCGGAAAAAAATCTATTCCGTCTCTAGGCTCTTTCGAAGCTGTAACATTTACTAATACTGCCGTATCTCCATATCTAATTAATGCGCTTCCATTCGCCAAGCCCGCCATCTTTCCAGTTTCCACCGTTAATGTTCTGCCAGCTAATTCCATTGAATAAGTTTTAAACATAATCTAATCTCCTTTTCCGAAAGATTAAAATACATTAACCTTTCTAATTGATATTATATCTAAATTTTAGGAATCTTATCTGTAGTTGTAGTGTCTAAATATTAAAATAATATTCACACATTACACCTACATCAATAAAAATTCCTAAAAATAGATTTTGAATGATAAAAATTTTCAAAAGGGGAGGTAACTTTTTAATACCTCCCCACTTTTTTATTTTCTGATTCCTAATTTTTCAATCAAAGTACGATATCTTTCAATATCTGTCTTTTCAAGATATTTAAGTAATCCTCTTCTTTGTCCTACCATTTTGAAAAGCCCTCTTCTAGAATGATTATCCTTTTTATGAACTTTCAAATGCTCAGTTAACTCTGCTATCCTATGTGTAAGTAGAGCTATTTGAACTTCTGGAGAACCAGTATCTCCCTCATGAGTTTGATACTCTTTAATAATCTGACTCTTATCCATATTCTTACCTCCTATTACAAAATAATCGCCAAAAACTTAGGCACAGTGGAGATAAACGTATCTTATGCCCAAGTCAAGGTTCGCATACATTATATACCACTAATTACAAAAAAGCAATCCAAAAAGCAAATTTTATGAATGTGGCGAACAAACAAATACCCTGCTGCATATAACTATACTTCAAAAGTATATGTTCTTAATTTATTTCCATCTCTCCTAGTTATCTCAAATGCTTCTGGGAAATCAATTTCAGTATCAAATTCTATTATAAGCTCTTTTTCCTCATTTGGTAAAATCACATATTTTTCATTGCTTAAAAAAGTTCCACTTTCAGTTCCAATCATCTTTGCAGATTCTAACTGTATTTCTTCGTCTCTATCATTAGTCACAACTAATTCTAAAATACATTTCTGAAGCTCGACCCTATAGCCCTTTACTCTGTATGTAATCTTGTCTTTCCTTATCGAATTCTCAGTTGCTTCATATTCCAAAAAATTTTCAGGCGCTAAAGCAAAAGTGTCATTAACATTAACTTTATCTGATATTTTACTTTTACCTAATATTATTAAATACTCCTTTCCTGTACCATTTTCATCAACATACGCTTTGAACATATTTTCTGTCGCCTGAACAATATCCTTCACCGCATACACAATCTCTCCACTAACTAAGTCTTGTTGTTTGGTTACATATTCTTCCAAAGTCACAAACTGCCTATATTCAGGTGTGAACAAACTATAGGCTTTTTCCATATCTCCACTTTGTAGCAATCTATAATATTGTCCAATGGTGCCATTGGATAAAGTCACATAATCTTTTATACTAACTTCAGAATACCCAACTTTTTGTCCTACTCGATTTGATATATGCATAGATTCTATAAAAGGTTCAAGCGAAAAAATGAATAATACAATGCAAATTAATACTACTATTAATATCATACAGATTTTTTTTATTTTATTCAAAACAGACTCCCCCTAATAAAACATTATACTGCCTCTCGATACTTCTCCATTCTCATAGTTAATAACTAGTTCTATTTCCTCATCTATATACGGATTTTGTCTCGAAACTTCTATTAGTAAATTACATTTTACAGTTTCGCCAGGCGAAACTGTAAATGTTAAGTCGCTTCCTTCTTGTGTTGTATAACTTTCTCTATCTGATTTTATTAGGTTGCTACCTTCTAAAGAAGCCGTCACAACACTATCACCATCATTAGTTATTTCTATTGAGTAGATTGAAATTTCCGAATACTCTATAATATACGCAAGTTTATATTTTAATTCATCAACTTCCAAATTAGTACATAAGTCCGACATTTCTTTTATTGAATAAACATTATCAAATACTATAAAAAAATCATCGTCTACATTCGAAGTTACAAATGCATTTCTACTAATAGTCTCTTTGTCTCTTATCAACAAAACATTACATACATAGTTATTGCCATTTTGTTGAAAACTAGATAACGTAGCTTCTATTGGTACTTCTTTAATATATTGCAATAAATCAATCTTAAATTCATCCAAAGACACATAATTCTTATATGTCTTATATAATGGATTTATATGTTGATATAATGTCTCATAATCCCCAGATTTCATATAGTCGATAGCAGTATTTATTAGCTCTGTCAAATATACTTCAGTTTCATATCTATCTGTCTGTTTATAAGCCTCCTGCTGTTTTTCTATTTCGTTATTATATTTGATTTCTTCTACCTTTTGTACAATAAATCTTACCGTTATTTCAAAGCAAATTAATACTATAATAGCAATAAGTACTATAGAAATCACTCTAGTTACTTTCTTATTCATTTGCTTTCCTCCTTTTGATAAATTCATCTATCGTGAATTCAAAATGTATCGTATTACTTTATGTGCATAGCCAGGTTCTTCTCCAACATAAGTCACATAATAATAATCCGAAGAAGTCTCTGTAATTATTATATTTTCTACATTTTTTATAATATCAGTAGCATTCGGTCCTTTATTATACATAACCGCAGACATTCCATATTCAATTAATGTTTCTACTGAAATATCTAAATCTAATTTGGCATTATTTTTCCAATTTGGAGAATTTAATATATCATTATATATATCAATATATTCTTGTTCAGTTCGTATTCTAATTATATTTTCATACAAAAGTTGAGAACCTAAAAGCGCATTTCCTAGTGGGCTTCTTAACGCCCTGACAATATCTTCCGTTTCAGTAATACCGTTGCTATAACACAACCCCCTAGCAGTCGTATATAATAGTTGCATTAAACCTTGGGCACGCCTTATTACCCTCAATTCTCCTTCATACTCAATAACAGGTTTATTAGCCGCAGGAATTGGCAAAGTATCCGCTGGTTCTGCGAATCTCATAGACTCATTTTGTGGAACAAAACTTGATTCATAATTAGCAACTCCTGCAACAAAACTATAATCTAATCCATAATGAATAGCACCATATGCAGCAGCAGTTCTTCCTACTGTTCGCGCTGTATCAACATTTCCATACATTATATATGTATTATAACCAATTACTCCTCTTATGTTGAAGTCGTCTAAGCTATTAAAATCACCCAAATTGCCCTGTTGGAATGAACTACTATATTGATTAGCAACTCGCGGATAAATTGCACTTAGCACATTAGTCATTTCGCTGTCAAACACACCATCAATATTTATTGTACCATCATATAAATTCAAATCACTTATAGATTGTTTTAATTTAACTAAATCATTTGTAAATGAACCCGCATGTCCTTCTGGTGGTATATTAGTGCTACTCATTTCTTCAGTTATCGGTCCATCGTAGAAAGGAATCGTATGCGGATTGTCTACGTCTGACATTTGCATTAAAAGATTCGTTGGTAAATATCTCGCTTCCGTTAATTCTGGGTTATCCCTATCAAAGAACCTCGGATCCGCAGTAACATCATTAAGTTCCGAATTTGTTGGTGTTTGAGCAGTAGTATAATCCTTTTTTTGCGGATTATATATTTTTTCCTGCAATGTCAAAGTTGAAAAACTAATTGCATCTGCAATATCATCAAAAATTGGATACAAAGGCACATTGTTCCCCCAAACAACTGGCGCTGTTTCATATGAGGTTTTATCTACTTTTATATTTATACCACTAGAAATTAATTCAGGATTAAAATCTATCTCAGTCTTGCTCAATACTTTGTACGTATATTCTCCATATGTGAAACTACCCGGATCATAAGGATCCGCATATCTAGAAGTTTCCACTGGAATTTCAACTATTTCACATAACCAATAAACAGGACTAGCACTTCCTTCTTTTATAATTACTTTATCTCCGCTTCGGTATGATAACACAATTCCATCGAAACCATGCGATTCGTCACCTAACAGTCTAGATATATTTGGAAAGACCACATACGTATCGCCACTAAGTTCATAAAAACTAGATGATAAGAAAATTACACGGTCTATAGATGTATGAATACCTTCTGCTACATCGTATGGTTCTCCGGTATTTAATACTTTTTCCATAAGAACTGTTCTTTCAAGTGAATAATAGTCCGAAGATAATATCAATTCAAGGTTATCACCAAACGTACCTTGAACTTCTAGAGCTTTTTCCTTATAGAAAAACGGTGAAAAAATAGGTCCCATATATTTCGACGGGCTTTGCGCGCCACCAATATTTATTACCATATGCAAATGGTTGCCTCCGCTATTTCCAGTTGTTCCTTCATATCCCAAAATTGTGCCTGCCCCTACTATATCTCCAACTTGTACTTTTGGCCACCTTTTCATATGTGCATAACTTGTCCTTACCTCGCTAGCATCGTCATTTGAATGTTTGACAGTTACAGAAAAACCACCATAACAATTAAATCCCGCCTTAGTAACAATACCTGGAGCTACAGAAACGATTGGAGAATACAACGCGTACTCCGTCAATTCTTCAGTTACCTTTTGCACCGCTTTCTGATAAGCCTGTGCGTAGTCCCCAGGGTTTCCTTCTAAAAAGTTAATTGCGATTCTTACAGCATCATCTTGGCTATTTTCATTTACAATATTCCTCAAAGTATTTCTTGTTACTTCATAATCATATATACCATATGGGTCCAATTGACCTAAAATTTCCTCTGACCTACTACGAGAGTACCAGTCAGCACCAGCATGTCCCTCTTTATAACCGCCATCATAAAATGCACCTTCGGCAACCGCTTGAGCCATAAAATATGCACGCGTATACGGGCTTCCAAAAGGAAATAATGCATATACTTTTGTTTTTCCATCTGGTGACTGACATTCTTCATAGTCTTCATAATCTACCACTTGCCAATATATTTCATTCTTCCTCACTATTAACTTTTCTTGCTCTGCCATTGTCAATTTATCAGGACCGGAAGGACACGAGTCGCTCCGTCCAAAATGCCTGTTGTGTTACACCTTCATGAAAATCCCAATACGTTTCTGGAACATATAATTCACTATACGCTGTTGGCAATATCGCCCCCGAATCTCTAATACACATAACTAACTTATATAGATCGCGTATGAATACGTAAGCCGAATCATTTCCAGCTTCACCAAGCTTTTCCCATCTTACAATCATAGTTATAATATCCGCTTCTTTTATTGCTGCTTCTGTATCATTTTGAGGTTTAGAAAAATATTTCTCATATAGTTCTACTCTATAGTTTGGTTTCTCGTCTATTTTAAATACCCTTAGTCCAAAACTAAAATATGAATGTGGAACTACATATCTATAGTTATATTCAACGAATGGATTGTTTACAATCTCATTGTCATATACCATGCTTTTAGCCCAAGTTTCACCAGATGTAATAAGCATAACTGGCATTTTTCTTTGTCTTATCTCAAGTGTCGCTGCGATTTTTTCTTCTTCTATGTCATAAATGCCAAAGACATTTCCTTCCGCAGCATAATCTTTTGCAGTCTTATATTCTGGGCCATCAGAAATTCCATTATAAGTAACTGTAACATCTCTAGCATCTTTCGGCACACCAGCATAAGGATCAAATAGTCCCCCAAGCGTTGGGTCGCTACTAGCAAACGCAGCAACTGCATTATCAATACATCCATTAAGTGCTGCTTTCAACGCATCCGGATCATTCAGAATAGTAAAGTTATAAAAAGCGATTTCTTGTTCATAATCTCTAACTTCTGGTATTTGGAATGTATATTCTTCGCCATTTTGCATATAAATTGTCTGTATGATATATTCATAATTTACAAAATCTTGTTCTGGTCTTTCTTGTCCTCCTTTTTCAGCCTCAACTAATTCAGATAATACATTATATATATCCTTTTCGGCGCCATTACGTATTACCTCATCATAAAATTTCTTAGTTGCAGAATCTTGCGAAACTTGTTCTATGTTATAAGATACATCCTCTTGCTTGGTTATTGTCACTTCTTCCAGTCTAATAAGCCCTTTTAAGACATGATAACCATTTATTATTTTATGCTCTTCAACTTTTACACCATCTATCCAAGTATCTGCATCATATCCATTAGCATTCAGCCAATTTCTTCTGCTATCAGATGCTTTAACTATTTTCGTACTTTCATCATAGTTAAAAGCTCCATCTAGCCAGTCTCTCTCACTTATTCTCATACTACTTTTCCAAGGGACCCATTCGTCTCTTTTGTATTCAATAGTGAAACTCATCACGAAATTATCCAAAAAAGTAGCATCTTCAAAAAGTAATGATTGCACTATTGGCACTATCGTTTTATCGTCGTGACTAGTAACTGTTCCATATGGTGTCTTGGCTGAAGGCCCTGTTGGCACATATTTTTCAAAAACACCAAATTTATTTGACTCTACTACCGCTTGCCCGAAATATATAAATGTACTTTCATCCGTTGTAGCATACTCGATTGTTTTAGATTCCAATAATGGCTCACCAGTACTAGGATCTCTTCTTACGACTCCATCATTATCGTATGTTACTGCATCTACTTGTTCAGATGTAGTAGATTCTCCCTCTAAACAATAATAGTTATATATTCCTTTTATATCATTCATTAAACCATTGATATTAAATTCGCCTGATGTAAGCACATCTGACTCTTTATCAATAGCAGGATCTTCAGCTAAATCTCCATCCTTTGTATAATACCATGTTGACAATAATGAGGCTTTTGGTAAGAACCTATCAATATACAACTTTAATGGAAACTTATATGTAGTATATGAAGGTCCATCCGTATGATATAAATCTTGTTCATACGGAATATCCGGAAGAAGATATGTCGAATTATCAAGGGCGTTTACTGAACCACTAGCTATTATACCTAACAATTTTTTGGCTGCATACGTCGATGTAGGCAAACAAGAATTTCTCATATTAAGCTTTACATTCGCCTCTAACAAATACAAATCCTTTATATTTGCTTCATTTATCAACACTCCACCACTATTAGGATCTGTTCCATTCCCCTCAATACCAGCCGCATAATACATGAATTCATTTGTCAACCTTTGTACTGTAACATACGGTACATACGCTCCGGAACCATCGCCCTCAGCATCATTCATCTGAAATTCATATGATATATATGGAGACATAGAAATATCACCAGAATTTCCGAAGCACAGTATAAGCTCCACCGCCTTGGCTAGAGTCACTAATGCTTGGCAAATCACTAGGGTTAGTAATTCCAAATCTAGCTGACGATTGCCCTGCCAATACTGCTTTCATCCAATCTTCATGTGTCATATTAGCAATATTATACTCTACTGTAACTGGCAAATACGGCATATATGCAGGATTTCCAACTGGGTTTCTTAAATATTCTTTTTGTCCCTGGAACAAATAATTTCCAACATCAATCAGTACCGCGTACTCAAAAGCTAGATATTCTTGCATTTTTTGTTCCGTTATAAAAGACTCATATCCTGCATACCCTACAGAAGAAACCAAAACTTCATAATCTTCTGTTGTAGCAATACCCGCATACTCATTTCCTTCTGTCCAAATATTTAGACTATGAAGTATAGTACGACCTGCGACGTATATTGCAAGTATTACGAATATAATAAGTATTATCATTAATACAATGAAGCCTACTTGCGTTGCAAAAAATTTGACTTTTTTTATAATTCCCTTTATTATTTTTTGAAAGGCCTTTGCAAATTCTTTGACTTTATTAACAATCTTTTCCATCAATACGCCTCCCCTAGTGAATATATATAATAAAATTTTACCTTAAAAGCGCAAAACAATCAATAAAATTTACATTAATTTTTATTTTATTGCATGATTTTTAATTATTTTTTCATACTATTAAAGGGAGGCGATACTTTTGAATTTCGACATACGTACAGATTTGGCAATCGAAGCACAAGAATTATATAAAAGTGCTCAAAATATAGAAAATGAGATACCTCGGTGTAGAAACTACCGTGGATACGAGCGATACAGATTTTATAGTTACAAAAGTAACTATATTGTCTGAAGAAGCTTCGAGCTTTTTAGGTAAACCAATCGGCGATTATATTACAATAGAGTGTAGATATATGAACGATGAAGTCGAAAAAATTGACAATAAAATAATTGAAAAAATCTCTGAAAACATAAAAGAAATTTCCCATATCGTAAAAAAAGATTCTGTTCTTGTCGTCGGACTTGGAAATAATGATATTACTCCTGACGCGCTAGGGCCAAAAGTAATCGATGGGCTAAATATTACTAGACATATATTAGAATATGCACCTGAATTGCTAGATGATGGGACGCGTGCAATAAGCGCAATAGTTCCTGGAGTTCTAGGCACCACAGGCATTGAAACAAGCGATATAATAAAAGGAATCGTTCAAAAAGTTTCACCAGACTTAGTTATAGTAGTAGATGCGTTAGCCGCTAAGGATATGAGTAGAATTAACAAAACAGTTCAGATTAGCAATACTGGGATAACACCTGGCTCAGGCGTAAAAAATGATCGTTTTTCAATAAATAAAGAAACCTTAGGAGTACCTGTTATATCAATCGGAGTTCCAACAGTTGTAGGAGTTCCAACAATTATAAATGATGCTTTCAATTATATTTCAGAAAAATTTCCAGAAGTAAAAGATTCTTTCAAAAATAAAAATTATATTAAAGACTTACTATCAGATAACCGCTTCGACTTTATGGTTACTCCAAATGAAATTGACGACATCATAACTAATATATCAAGACTTTTAGCACAGAGCATAAACTTAGCTCTTTCATAAAAAAATAAAGTGGCTGAAAATTAAAACAACACAATTAGTGTGTGTATTATCAGCCACTATTTCCATATCCTACTATAACTCTTTCTAATCCAACTTTTAAGTCTATTTTCCCAGTCTTGGAATCAATGTCTAACTTAGCTAATTCTCGCACAACCTTAGCAAGTTCACTTATAGAAAAATATTTTGATTGATTTATATACTTGTTTATAGCGTATGTTGACTTTGTCGTAAGTTCATCCGCAACTGTTTTATGGTTTGCCATTGCCATCTTAACTACTAGCAACGTTTTAAAATGCTTAGCTATCATTATTGCAATTTTCTGAATAGGCTCTTTATTTTGAATGAGCTCATTTAAAGAATTGATAGCCGACCCTATTTTTTTATTTCCTAAATTGTCCGTCAAGTCAAATACTATTACATCAGATGTTTTTATTGCTGATGCATCAATGTCATTTTTTTCTATTTTCTTCGTTTCGCTTGCATAATTTATAAGTTTATCTATTTCATTTTTTAATGTTAGCCTATCTGTTCCTGCCAAACTAATCAAATATGATATATCTGCATTTGAAATACATATATCGTTTGCTTTAAAAAGCGATGCACTCCATGTTAAAACCTCATAATCTTTCTTCTTTTCGCACACTATGCACTCGCCATAAGTTTGTACAAATTTAAAAAGTTTACTCCTCTTTTGAATATCGCCATAAAAAACAACACATACATCAGAAAGCTTTCTAAGCATCGCCTCTAAATCTTCTGTAAACCATTCTACTTTTTCTTCTTCCTGCTCCGCCGTAGTCTTTTGCGAAAGCTTTACAATTATAAGCTTTTGCGTAGAAAAAAAAGAATATGTATTTATTTCTTTTTCTAAATCCCTAATATTTTCTTTTTCAATAATAATATAATTTATGCCTCGCATTAACTTTTGATATCTGGACTTTATTTTTTCTAGCATCTCTTCTTTTTCAAATATTTCGTCACCTGTAATTAAATATAAATTTTTACTCATAATATTTCTCCAAAAAATTTAAATTTCTTTTGCAAATCTAAAACTATGTGCATGACATATCGCAATCGCAATTGCGTCAGTCGTATCATCAAGCTTAGGTATTTTCTCAATATTTAATATAGTTTTTACCATCATTTGCACTTGCTTTTTATCTGCTCTTCCATACCCCACAACACCTTGTTTAACTTGAAGTGGCGTGTATTCATATATAGGCACGTTATTTTTTGCTGCAGCTATCAAAACTGCTCCTCTACCTTGAGCAACACCAATAGCAGTTGTAGTATTTCTGTTAAAAAACAACTCTTCAACAGATATTGCATCTGGTTTATATTTATTGATAAGCAAAACAATATCATCATATATTTTTTCTAAACGTTTAGGCAAAGATGTTCCCGCTTTTGTTTGCACTGCACCACTTTCAAGCAATTTGAATTTGTTTCCAACATAATCGATTACTGCATATCCGGTGATTGCATATCCTGGATCAATTCCAATAATTTTCACTTTCACACCCCTTATTAGTACTTTTCGTTCTTAGCCTCAATAAACGCCATTGCTACACTCCACGCTTGTGCAAATGCACCACGAGCCTTTCGTGGCTCTTCCGCGTCGTAAATTTCACAGATACTACCAATGCAATCATCAAGTAGCATTTTTTCTATGTGCTCAACATGAGTAATGCTACTATCTTTATATTTTCTAACAGCATTATAATAAAAGTGCAATAGCCATGGCCATATCGTTCCTTGGTGATATGCGGAATCTCTATTATATACTCCGCCTTCATAATGTGATATATATTCTACGTTATTACTATCTAAAGTCTTTAATCCTTTTTTAGTATATAACCTCTCGGTAACAACATCTATAACATCTAAAGCTTTTTCTTCATCAAGAGGAGAATATTCTAATCCGACAGCAAATATTTGATTAGGTCTAATATCATTTCTAACAGGATCAACTGTATCAAGAAGCCCTTCATCAGTAGAAAATTTTCCAAAAGACTCCCTCACTTTTTGGCTAATACATCCATCAAAAGTCTCTCCAACATCATTAGATATTTCCTCCATAATTTTTAGTGCATTATACCAAAGCGCATTTATCTCAACCGCCTTTCCATAACGCGATGTTGGTATATAATCTCCAACCTTTGCATCCATCCAGGTAAGCTGTGTTTCAGGTGAGCCAGCAGTTATTAAGCAATCTTCTGGATCCATTTTAATTCCATATTCAGTTCCAGTTTTATATGATTCTATTATTTCATTCATCTTAGGAAATACTTTTTGTATTAAGTCAATATCATTCGTATATTTATAATATTTATAAATAGCATCTATATACCACAATGATGCATCAACTGTATTATAAGCACTTCCGCCATTTTCATCTATTAGATTAGGAATAAGTCCTTTATTTATATAATCAATAAAACTTAAAATTACTTCCTTTGCTTCTTTGTATCGATTTGTCTTTAATAAAATCCCTTCAAAAGCAATAAATGTATCTCTGCCCCAGTCTCCAAACCAAGGATAACCTGCTATTATTGTCTTTCTCGCCCCTCTTTTAACTACAAAATTATCTGCAGAAATTGCAAGATTTTTCTCAACAAGAGTATTTGCATCGGCAATCTTACAAATCTTTTCATATCGTACATTTTCTGCACGTATCGCAGATGTAGCATCAGTTATTGATAAGAAGTTCTTGTCATTGTCAACTGTAGCTACAAATTCAAATTCATATTCACTGTTTTTAGGCACTTTAACAACAAATGCTCCTGGCATAAAGTGATCCTCATAAGCTTCAAGACCTCGTTCATCTTCCAAAAAGTAGTACATATTTTTATAAAATGTTCTATCATACTTTTCAAATTCTCCATCCGAAGTTTTCATATGAAGCATATCCCAGTGTGAATTTAGCCTTACATTTACAGCATTTTCCCTAACAGAATAATCCAAAGAATAGCAGTTTCTTGTACTATGGAAATCGCGGAAATTAACAAGTGGCTGAATTCTAAAGAAAACATCGTTATTTCCTGGCATAATTGTGTACAAAACCACAACTTTATTTTCTCCATATTTCATTGCTATTTTCTTGTTTACAATAACGTCATTAATTTTATATGTAAATTCTGGTAGTAACGATCTTCTAAAGGATTCCTGATATTTATAGCCTTCTTCCGTAAAGCCTGTACACTGATTTGTAGTAATAGTATATGGTTTATCATTTATAACTAACGATTCGTTTAACTTGGATAAAACAACATTTCTTCCCGATTCACTCATGCTTGCAACTAATAAGCCATGGTATTTTCTAGTATTTAAGTTAATTATACTGCTAGCAGCATACCCTCCAATACCATTCGTAACCAACCATTCTCTTCTACTCGAAAATTCAAAATCACATATCTTTTCTTTTGTAATTATCATACCAATACACTCCTCTTAAAAATATGCATTGCCTAATTTACTTTTTATTATTTTTTATCACTTTTACATCCCTAAATAAAATATTTTTCTTCTTTGCTTTCTGTGACACTCTCTTTAATTTTGATTTTGTTGTATAATATCCAAGCGTTTTTTCATCATCTTCTAATTCCATGTTATCGCAAATTATCTTAAAAATAGATTGTGCAAGTTTCATAGAATCATGTCTTATTGTATTTTTATCATTTACAACAGCCATATCTTCGACAACTAAATTTAGCCTCATATTTCTTATATTAGCGCGATCAATTTCAACCAAATCAGAACCTTCTTTATTATATCTTCTAATAAACTCCGGCATGATATCGCTATCGGTTGCAATTATATAATCAAATAAACCTTTACCCGCATGCTCATTTATAGAATTTATATAGTCAGACAAAGTATAATTATCAGTCTGCGATTTTTCAGTCATAATATTAGAAACATATATTTTTGTTGCTTTGCTTTTCCTAATTGCATCCGATACTTCTTTAATTAAAAGCGTTGGGATGATTCCCGTATAAAAGTTTCCAGGTCCAATTATTATTGCATCAGCTTCCTTAATGCTTCTAATAACATCAGTTGCAGGAGAACATCTTTCTGGAACAAGAAAAACTTTTTCTATAGTCGATTCTCTTTCGTCTACAACATTTAATAGATTCTTCTTTCCAATAACTCTTGTACCATTATTAAACACCGCTCCAACAGTTACATTATCTAATGTTGAAGGTATTACATTTCCTCTCATAGCAACAATTTTAGAAATATACTCTATACTCTTTGACAAGCTTCCATCACATAATTCACTAACCTGTTCAAAAAATGTATTACCTAAATTTTTTCCTCTTAGTGCACCTGTCGTTATTCTATGTGTGAAGAAATCTTCCATTACATCTTCCTTATTAGAAAGAGCTATAATAGCCTTTTTTACATTTTGTATTGATACGTTCTCAGTCATATTTTTTTCATCATCTACCATGCTCACAATAGCAGTAACATTATTTGAAAAAATCTTTAATCCTTTTAATAATGTTGCAATCCCATCTCCGCTTCCAATAGCAACAACCTTAATATTCTTGTCTAACATTCTTTTATCAAATAATAATTTTTTAAAATTCATATTTTTTCCATTAGGATTTGCGTTTGCTTCGGCAATCGACTGAAGTATACGCCTTTCTGCCATAACAAAACTCATTATAGAAGCAGAAAAACCTAATACAAACATAGAGCCATATAATAATAATTGTTGCATCTTCAACTCATCATTGGAGATAAACTTTGCTATACTAAAACTTAATAGGCATACACCTATAAGCAAAAGAAGCAGCCATCGCTTCATCTTAAGTTTTGGACTAAACCATTCAAAAAAATTATTCATCTTATAATTCACCTTCTGTTATATATCTTCTCCTATAATCTTAACTTCTGTTTCTAAATCAACTTTAAACTTTTCTTTTACTCTGCTTTGGACAAATGAAATTAAATTCAAAATGTCTGCACTTGTAGCATCTCCAGTATTTACGATAAAACCAGCATGTAGCGTGGAAACTTGCGCCCCTCCAATAGTATACCCTTTTAATCCAGAATCTTCAATAAGCTTTCCTGCAAAAAATCCTTCAGGCCTCTTGAAAGTACTTCCAGCGCTTGCCATAGAAATAGGTTGTTTTCCATTCCTTCTTTTTGCCAAATCTTTCATAACATTTATAATTTCCTCTTTATTTCCTTTTTGCAATTTTATTTTTGAAGACAATATAACATACTCTTTATTTGAAAAGAAGCTCTTTCTATATGAAAATTCATGTTCTGTAACTTTTGATAATTTCCCATGATAATCTGCATACTCTGTTTCTATAATAACATCTTTCATTTCTCCGCCATACGCTCCCGCATTCATAGAAACCGCTCCGCCAAGAGTCCCAGGTATTCCCGAAGCAAATTCAAATCCTGTTAACTCATTATCCTTCGCAATATTTGCAATTCTTGAAAGATAAGCTCCCGCCTCTGCTTCAAGAATATTATCTTCCAACACTTTAATATTATTTAATTTTGTTGTCTTTATGACAAGCCCCCTAATTCCTCCATCTCTTACAAGTATGTTACTTCCGTTTCCAATTATTAATTTATTGGTATCTAATTTCAAGCACTCAACAAGTTCTTCTTTAGTCTCAGGAATAACTAATATATCAGCTAGTCCGCCAGTTCTAAAAGTTGTATGATTTTTCATCGGCTCATTAACAAAAATATTTTTTTCATCCGTTATTTTTTTCAATGATTCTAAAACGTTATTCATAGAAACTCCCTCCATATACTCAAAATAGGAAATTTTAATATTTTTATTTATGCAAATATTTTTTTAGTAAGGCTGCTCCAACTATGCCGGCATCATTTCCGTAATTTTGCAGTTTTTATATTTAAATCGTATGTATATTGATTATATATATTACTCATTATTAGACTTTTTAATTTGCTTAAAAACTTATCTCCATATTGAGCCAGACTTCCTCCTATTACAAGAACCTCAACATCGTACATATTAATTATATTCGACATTCCCACAGATAAATTTTTTATGTATTCTCCTAAGACATTTTGAATAGACATGTTTCTCTCACTTAAATAAAAAATTTCTTCCAATTCATCAGTTTCAGTCAATCTTTTTAAAGCGCTTACTGAAGCATATTGCTCAAAACATCCTCTTCTACCACATCTACATGGCAGTCCATCCTTTTCTATTACCATATGACCAATTTCCCCAGCTGAACCCGTAGTTCCTGAATATAACTGTCCGTTTAATATAAGTCCTGCGCCTATGCCCGTTCCAACTGTTACTAATGCATAATTTGAGTAAAACTTCTTATCAATAACTTCATACTCTGCAATAGTCGCGCAATTAGCATCATTCGAAACATATATTGGCACACGTGTTTTTACATAATCATATATTTCAACATCAGTAAGAGGCAAATTACATGTATAGTCAATGTGAGTTTCTGTAGAAATACCAGGTATGCCAATACCAATTGTTTCAATGTCAACACCTTTATTTTCATTCAAAAATGTATTGATTATCTTAAAAATATCTGTGGGAGTAATAGTATCCCTGTTATAATCAATTATTTTCTTTTTAATAATCTCTCCACTATCGTCTACAACACCGATGCCAACGTGATTTCCACCAATATCGATTCCTATATTTATATTAATCACCCCTGTACATTAAAATGTATTTCTAACCATTTATTTCTTGTACATAATACAATACCCAGTTAGTATTGCAAATAGCTAATAATTCGTCTAGCAAAGGAGTCTCCACTTCGTTAGTATCACCATTTTCCTCTCTATCTTCATCATCAATTATAATTTTTTCGTCCTCATATTTTTCATCATACCCTAGTATTTCAATATCTGTATAATACCATTTTAAAATTTCATCATAGCTAAAGCCATATATTCCCATTCCAATAGCCCCATTTTGGCTCATTCCAACACCATGACCGTAGCCTCTTCCGGTAAAAATATAATTGTCTCCATCTTGTTCTAATTCAAACCATTGACTTCTAAGCTTATTTGAACCAAACGCTGTTCTGATACCATTCTTTAATAAAGTCTTGTTTGCTTTACTGCCAACTATCTCTAGCTCTATAACCCTACCACTTTCAGACGTTTCTATAATTTGTATTTCTTCTAGTTTTCCTATCTCTGGAAACTTTTTTTCTATCTCGTTAGCAGTATATGTAGCTGTCCAAGTTGTTTTATTTTTAACTTCTATCTCGTATGGATCCTCTACGGCTTGCAAATAATCAACTTCCGAGCTCCATACATTTTCAGGAGATTCTGTATGCCCTCCACTAGTAGAGAAAAAATACGCACACGCAACATCGTCATCATATGTAATTATTTGCCCAGAAGTTTCATCAACTGCTTGCCTTATACTTTCTGCTGGTTCTATGTCCTTATATACTTGGCTACTCGTATTTGATGTTACATGATAATCTGCATCCTCACCAGCCTTTAATATTTTATAAACAGCATAACTTCTTGAAGCAACTGCCTGTGCTTTCAATGCTTCAAGCGGTACAGGCTCACTTGCATCCATATCTTCTGCTTTATAGTTAACACCCATCTCGCTTTGCACTACGCCATACAAATATTCATCAAGTTCAACTTCTAAAATTGAACCATCATTCATTTTTATTTTAATATACTCAGGTACTTCTATGCTTGCGAAGACGCTTCCTCCCCATACAAGCATTATACAAAAAATACTAAAAAATAATTTTTTCATTTGCTCATTTCTCCTTTGTTATACATTAAATCTAAATAGCACTACATCGCCATCTTGCATAATATAGTCTTTTCCTTCAAACCTTACAAGCCCTTTTTCTCTGGCTTTAGCAAGAGATCCCATTTCCATTAATTCATCATAGCTTATTACCTCCGCTTTTATAAAGCCTCGCTCGATATCTGAATGAATCTTGCCAGCAGCAGCCGGAGCTTTAGTTCCTATTTTTATAGTCCATGCTCTGACCTCTGGCTCTCCTGCAGTTAAAAATGACATAAGCCCTAAAAGTTTATAGCTTGATTTTATAAGTTTATCTAATCCCGGCTCTGTTATTCCCATAAGTTCAAGCATTTCTTTTTTTTCAGAGTCCTCTAATGTTGCTAATTCTTCTTCGATTTTAACACATAAAGGTATGGCCTCTGTATTATTTGCCTTTGCATACTCATTAAGTTTCTTAAAGTACAGGTCATTTTCTGAATCTTTTAATTGTTCCTCTGATAAATTTCCAACATACATCATCGGCTTCGACGTCAACAAAAACAAATCTGAAATAGATTCTTTTTCTTCATCAGTAAGTTCAACTGAACTAGCTAATTTTCCCGCATCCAAAGCTACTTTTATTTTGTTCAATGTGTCTACCTCTAGTTGATGTTTTTTATCTGCTCTTGCCATCTTTATTGCTCTATCAAGTTTTTTATCAAGTGTCTCTAAATCTGCAAAAATCAACTCTAAATTTATTGTTTCAATATCTCTAAGTGGATCTATTGTTCCATCAACATGGGTAATATTTTCATTTTCAAAACACCTTACAACTTGTACTATAGCATCAACTTCTCTAATATGAGACAAAAACTTATTTCCGAGTCCTTCGCCTTTAGAAGCTCCTTTTACAAGTCCCGCTATATCTACAAATTTAACAACTGCAGGTGTAACTTTTTCAGGATTATATAACTTTGCTAGATTCGCTAATCTCTCATCAGGCACTGGAACAATCCCAACATTAGGTTCTATAGTACAAAAAGGATAATTTGCACATTCTGCACCGGCCTTCGTAATTGCATTAAATAGCGTACTTTTGCCGACATTAGGTAATCCTACTATACCAATTTCCATAACATACTCTCCTCATTTCATTAATGTTTAAGATTTCTTTTTTCTTATTATGTATCCGTCTTTAACTTCACACGGAATTTTAAATTTAACCTTTTGCTCTTTTACTCCAGGATTTACAGTTTCAATTTCTGAATCCTCTTCATAACTATATAATTTTTCTATTATCATTTCAACTGGTTCAAGCTTATTTGGAAGCATTATCTCAAGTTTGTCTCCAAGTGATAGCTTGTTTCTAATCTCAATTGTAGATATTCCTTGAATATCCGTTGAAAGCACAACACCTGCAAATTCGTAATCTGGATTATATTGTTTTCCCGAAAAATCTTGTGTATCTTTATTGTACTTATCATTAAAATAAAAATCGCATGTACCTCTAGTCCTTGCTTTATCTAATTCCTTGAAATATTTGTTATAATCCCACCCACTAGGGTCTTTTTCATAATCATCAATAGCATGTCTATATGCATGTACAACGTTTGCTAGATAAAACTCAGTCTTTAGTCTTCCCTCAATTTTTAAGCTATCAACATTAATATCAAATAACGTTGGGATATCTTTTATTAAGCATAAATCTTTAGATGAAAAAATATATATCCCCCTTTCATCATATTCAAGCGGCATCAATTCTCCGGGTTTATTAACCTCTTCCGCATATATGTTATATGCCCATCTACATGGTTGAGCACAGTCCCCATGGTTTGCAATTCTTCCTGCCATATAGTCACTCATGTAACATCTACCCGAATAACTGTAACAAATAGCACCATGCACAAAAATTTCAATATCTAACCCGTTTGATTTGTTATCTGTAATATACTTTATCTCCTCTTTACTTAATTCTCTTGCAAGAATAACTCTGCTAGCACCATTTCTATACCAAAAATTGCAGGTATGTAAACTATTTACATTCGCTTGTGTGCTTATATGAATTTCTGAGTTAGGTGCGTACTCTTTAACAACATCGACAACACCTCCGTCAGAAATAATAATTCCATCAACGCCTATTTCGTCAAGGTATTTAGCCTCTTCTTTTATGAGATCATATTCACTATCTCTCGCATAAATATTCATTGCTACATAAACCTTTTTATTAAGCGAATGTGCAAGTTTAACTGTATTTACTAAATCGTCAAATTCCATCGAAGTTCTTGTCCTAAGTGAAAGTTTTGTGGTTCCTGCATATACCGCATCTGCTCCATACAAAAAAGCTATTTTTGCTTTCTCATATGAGCCAGCCGGCGCAAGTAGTTCTGGCTTTTTCAATTTATTTCCTCCTCACATACCTATTTGTTAATCATAATACTAACTATAATGCCATCTCCAATATCTAAAAGCTCTGATTTTAAATTTTCATTTTTCAAAACCATGTCTATAAACTCTCTAAGCTTATTAACTGCAGTTCGTTGCTTATGTTTATTGTAATCACTCATTACCATGCCTTTATATAAAACATTATCAGCAATTATATAACCTCCTTTTTTACATAGCCTTGTAGCATGCGCAAAGAACTCATTATATTTTCCTTTAGATGCGTCTATAAATACAAAATCATATTCTTCATGCAAGTATGGAAGAATCTCTAACGCGTCTCCTTCTAGCACTCTAATCTTATCCTCTACACCAACCTTTTTTATATTTTCTAAAGCTTGCTCAACTCTTAGACTTTCAATTTCTATCGTATCTATTCTCCCATCATCCGATAAATATTTAGAAAAACATAATGCCGAAAAACCAATCGCTGTGCCTATTTCTAATATCCTTTTCGGTTTAATTTGCTTTAAAATATTTAAAATATATTCTAGCGTATCATCAAGCAAAATTGGTATTTTGTTATCTCTTCCATATTTTTCTATATCTTTCAATAATTCATAATTTGCCATTAAAATTCCTCTTCTTCTTATACTTCGACAAAATAATATCACATTCAATGCTTAAAAACAAGCTTTGGGGACAGAGCTTTTTAATACGTTTTTTTGTATTATTTAAAAGCTTTGCCCCCGTTAAGATTGAAAGAAAATTTTTCAAAAATTTTATTCTAAATTAACATGCTTATTTTGTTCCAAAAATTCTGTCACCTGCATCGCCAAGTCCCGGAACTATATACCCAACCTCATTTAGGTGATCATCAATTGTAGCTGTATAAAGTTGAACATCTGGGTGTTCTTCTCTGACTCTTTTTATTCCTTCTGGTGCAGCAATAATTGATAAAAATTTTATGTTTTTTACCCCATCTTCTTTTATCATACTTATTGCGTCACACGCGCTACCACCAGTCGCTAGCATCGGATCTAAAAGTAAAACCGTTCTATTTTCAATGCCTTTAGGGACTTTATAATAGTACTTTATTGGTTTCAAAGTCTCTTCATTTCTATATAACCCTATATGACCTATTTTTGCGTTAGGAACAACTTTAACAATAGCTTCCCCCATAATTAAACCAGCCCTTAATATTGGCACAAACGCATATTTATCCTCATTTAATTTCCCAGATGTCATTTTCGCCATCGGAGTTTCTATCTCTACCAGCTCTAGTTCTGCATCCTTCATAGCTTCATAGCATAGAAATATAGTAATTTCTCCCGCAATTTCTCTAAACTCTTTTGTGCCTGTCCTTTTGTCCCTCAAGATTGTAAGCTTATGCTCAATTAATGGATGTTTTAATACAATTGGTTCCATAAAATACCTCCTTTTTAGTTAAGAGTTAATGGCAAAAAAAAACAAGAGCTCTATGATTACTATCATAAGACATTCTTGTTAATAATAAGACTTATGCAATTAATCGTGCCATAAATAAACAACATTAGCCATTCCTCCTACAAAATTTTCTGCCTCAACCTAAGTAGCATTATATATGCTACGCTTAAAAATTACAACATTTTATATTGAATTTTTTATTCTATAATGATTAAATGTAACTAGCTAAAAAAGTTAGGAGGGGTATAGTATGCAATCAATAAATCCGCTTTTAAAAGAATATATCGAAAAAAAAATATTTCCTGAGTATGATAAAAACGAAAGTGGTCACAACATAAAACATATTAAATTTGTAATTGAAAGAAGTTTAAAATTTGCACAACAGTTTAACAATATTAATCTTGATATTGTCTATACAGTTGCTGCATTTCATGACCTAGCTCATCACATTGATAAAGATAGACATGATGTACTTTCAGCGAAAATGTTTTTTGAAAATGAGACAATGAAAGAATTTTTTAATGATGAAGAAAGAGTACTTATAAAGGAAGCTATTGAAGATCATAGGTCTTGCAATCCAAATATTCCTAGAAGTATTTATGGTAAAATCGTATCTTCTGCTGATAGGACGATTAGCATGAAAAAAGTACTTGAGAGAACTCACTCGTATTCCATGAAGCACTCGCCAAACACAAGTCTTGAGGAAATGAGTAATCGCGCATATGAATATGTAACGCAAAAATATGGTCCAGACGGATATGCTAAATTTTATGTTGAAGATGAGGAATATACTAATTTTCTAAAAGAAGTTAGCACATTTATAAAAGATAAAGATTATTTTATAGAGGAATATAAAAAAGCAAATAATATTGATGATGCATATTGCATTAAAGATAAAGCTAAATTCTTTGCAATTAATGCACATAAAGGGCAGGTACGAAAAAATGAACCAGAAAAACCTATGGTTATTCATCCTATTGCCGTTGCAAAGATCTTAGAAGAATATGAAGCCGAAGCTAACGTTGTTGCAGCTGGATATTTGCACGATGTAGTTGAAGATACTAAATATACTATCGATGATATAAGAAACGAGTTTGGAGATGACATCGCAAACCTAGTTGCAACAGCAACAGAGCCTGACAAGTCGCTTTCATGGGAAGAAAGAAAAGAACATACAATTACGCAGACTAAAAATATTCCACTTCGAAATAAATTAATTATATGTGCAGATAAAATACAAAACCTAGAAGATTTATTAATAAAGTTCCAAAAAACAGGCGTTAGGGATTTTTCACTATTTAAGCGTGATGAAGAAAAACAAAAATGGTATTATACATCTATATACAATAGCTTAACACAAAATGTAGACCCTTCTCTTCCAATATTTCAAAGATTGCATGAGCTAATAGAATGTGTTTTTCAAAATAAAGAAAATGATTTTCTAAAAAATACTATTTTTGAGAGTGATTTAGAGTATTATGATTCACTAAAAAAACTTCATGCACAAAAACTTGAATTAAAAAAGCTTCATCAGTTCTGCTCCCTAAATAAGCCTTTTGTCATTGAATTCTCGGGAACTCCTCGCACAGGTAAGACAACTGTTTTAAATAACATATGTGATTTTCTAAACAAAGGGAAATTTAATGTTAAATTAATTAATGAATTTACAACATCTCAATATTATAAAGAACACTTTTTCCCTGAGAGAAAAAATTGGTCTTCTTCTGATTTGAATATATCAATTCTTGAAGAAGTAGCAAGACAATTAACAGACAATGTTGTCGGTGAAGAGTATGATATAATTCTAATTGATCGTTCTATAAATGATAGAGCTATATGGAATTATAGACGCTTAGTTAAAGGTGATATGACACAAGAAGTTTATGAAACTAATACTGCAAAATATTCAGACATCTCAAAGAAGTTTATTGATGCATTAGTTGTTTTCTATACAGACTCATTGACTTGCTTAAAACGAGATTACACTAATACATTAGCACTTGAGGATAGAAAGTTTATTAACATGCAAAATATCGACGAATATAACAATGCCCTACTTTCTTCTGAAGATGTCTTTGAAAAAAGCGTTGATAAATATATAAAAATTGATACAACCACTGTTTCACCTCGTGATGTTGCTGTACAAGTAATGAATGAATTATTACCAATCGTGCGCGATAAGTACGTAAAACAACTTAATCAAATATATAATTAATATAGACATGGGGATGGAGTTTTTGTCTATACTGATTTAAGCTATTACACTAGACTGATTGGCTCTAAGAAGTATAGACAAAAACTCCGTCTCATTGTTTATTTCATAGGAAAGTAATTAAAAATTAGCAAATTATGTTACCAAATACTTTCCGTATGAGACAACAAAAATTCCATATTTAAAGTCGAGCTTTGCTCGACATATGAAAATCAAAAATCTTTGATTTTTTAGATTTTCATTTTTGTTCTAATTTTTTAGAGTCGTTTACTATTATAGTTGTTGCGTTATGTAAATTGTGATATAATGCACATATAGACCACTTTTATAGGAGGAATTATGACTAAAAACGTTGAATTACTTGCGCCAGCCGGAACTTATGAAGCTTTTCTAGCCGCTGTAGAAAATGGAGCAAATGCTGTATATATGGGCGGAAAACTTTTTAACGCACGTGCAAACGCCACTAATTTTGATATTAACGAACTAAAGAATATCGTAGAATATGCTCATCTAAGAAATGTAAAGGTTCATATAACTATGAATACATTATTAGACGATGTTGAAATTAATGAAGCATTAGAGTTTGCTTATGAGATTTATGAAATAGGTGTTGATGCAGTTATTGTACAAGATATTGGACTTGCACGTGTTCTTCATAAATATGTACCAAATCTTGAGCTTCATGCTAGCACGCAACTTAGTATTCACTCTTTAGAAGGAGTTAATGAGTTAGCTAAAGTTGGATTTTCTAGAGTAGTACTAGCACGAGAATTATCCATTGATGAAATAAAATACATCGTAGAAAATACTAAAACTGAAATTGAAATATTTGCACATGGTGCGCAATGTATCTCCTATTCAGGTCAATGTCTTATGAGTAGCATGATAGGTGACCGTAGCGGCAATCGTGGCAAATGTGCTCAGCCTTGTCGATTACCATATAAGCTTATCAAAAATAGTGATGTCATGGGAAATGGATACCTTTTAAGCCCAAAAGATTTATCTACAATTGATATATTACAAGAAATTCCGAATGTAGCTTCTCTAAAAATTGAAGGTCGAATGAAATCCCCTGAGTACGTCGCAGTTGTAGTTAGTACATATAGAAAATATTTAGATATGGTATCAACTGATAATAAAAATATTCCTGTTAAAAATGAAGACTCTCAAAATTTACTTCAAATTTTCAATCGTGGTGGTTTTTCAAAAGCCTTTCTAAAGGGCAAAACCGGTCGTGATGCAATGTGTTATGAAAAGCCAAAACACTGGGGTATCTACATTGGAAAAGTTTTAGCATATGATAACAAGCGTTACATTACGCTTGACAATACTTCAAACATTAATATAGGTGATGGAATTGAAATATGGAATAACTCAAACGATTCTCCGTCTACAATAGTTAGTGAACTAATCAATAATAAAGTAGGTAGAATTCGTGGAAATATAAAGCCAGGCGACAAAGTCTATAAAACTTCTGACAAAATATTAAATCAAAAGGCTCGTGAAACATACTCTCGTGACTCTTCTAGAAAAAATGATGTAATCGTATATCTACAAATTTTATCTAGTCAAAACATTCTTGTTAGAATAAATGACTTTGAATATGTGTCAAATATAATACCTGAAATATCTCAGAATCAACCATTAGATAAAGAAAAAGTTAAAAAACAATTTTTAAAAACAGGAAATACTCCTTTTAATGTAAAGCACATAGAAATAGCGTTAGATGAAAATCTATTTCTGCCTGTAAGCTCGCTTAATGAGATTCGTAGAAATGCATTTGAAGCTTATAAGGAAAATTTAATTTCATCGATGCAACGAAAAGTTAATAAAAGAGCACTTAAAAACATATCAGCTTATATTCCTCTTCCCCATATGCGAAAAGAAATTTCTATATTTTTTAATAATTTAGATGAAGAATATATAAAGTTAAGAAATGTAGATAACTATTATTTTACTTTTAAAGATGCTTTAAAAAATATCGAATTAATTAAAAAATTTGATTGCAAAAAATTTATTCTTTTCCCATCAATATCAAAGTCTAATTACGCAAAATTAATCAAAGAAAATGTAAATACTTTATCAAGTTACGTTGATGGTTTTGTTTTATCACATATAGGGCAACTAGAATATTTAAAAGGCATTAACACTACCAAGATTGCGAATTACACATTTAATATCTTCAATACATACGCTATTGATGAATTAGAAACATTAGGTTTTCAAAAAATTATATTATCTCCGGAACTTACTAAGTATCAAGTTAATAAACTAGGAGGCAATCTAAAGCGTGAAATTATTGCATATGGTAGCATTCCTGTAATGACTTCTGAATACTGTGTTGTCGGCGCAGTTGAGGGTAACTTTACCAAAACTAATAAATGCTCAATGCCATGTGTAACTTGCTACAACAATAAAAAACAAAACAAATATTATTTACGAGACAGGCTTAATATGGATTTCCGAGTTTTGCCTGATAATATAGACTGCCAGTCAAAAATCTTAAATGCAAAAATTACATCAATTGAAACATCTAATTTAAATGTAGATTCAATTCGTTTAAACATATTGGATGAACCATTAACAGAAATTCAAAAAATCATAGACACGCACCGCACTGGTAAAAAATTAGCAGGTGACAATTACACAAACGGACATCTGCTTAGACCAGTATAGATAAAAGAAATATAAAACAAAATTGTTAATATTATTTGTATACTAAAAACAACCCACGAACATATTGATTCATGAGTTGTTTTTTTGGAGCCACTGGTGAGAATCGAACTCACGACCTACTGATTACGAATCAGTTGCTCTACCCCTGAGCCACAGTGGCACTTTATACCGACAAGTATTATTATACATTATTTTATTATAAAATCAAGCACTACTTTTTATTAACATAAAGTTAAAAAATAGACATGGACAGAGTTTTTGTCTATACCATTTGAACCTATTGCCTTAGGCAGATTAATTTTATGAAGTATAAACAAAAGCTCCTCCTCCGCGTCTACAAAGCTTTTTCAATTGAATCAAAAGTTCAATCCCTCGATACATTTATTTAATTATTAAGGTATTCTAAGATTAGCTTATTTAATATTTGAGGATTTCCTTTTCCTTTCATTTCTTTCATACATTGCCCTACTAAGAATCCTAGTGCCCTATCTTTTCCGGCTTTGTAGTCTGCTACAGATTGCGGATTTGCCGCAATTATTTTATCTACTACTTCTTTTATTGCACCCTCATCCGATATTTGGATTAATCCTTTCTCCTTTACTATTATTTCTGGATTTTCTCCGCTTTCAGCCATCTCGTTAAACACTTTTTTGGCTATTGCACTACTTATTATTCCCTTATCTATAAGCATTATTAGCCTTGAAAGATTTTCTGCTGAAAAAGGTAGCTCATTATACTCAATTCCCTTTTCTTTTGCAATTCTTATTATGTCTGTCATAATCCAGTTACTAACAGCTTTTGCATTTTTACATATATCAGTTGCTGCTTCAAAAAAGTCTGATAAATATTTTGAAGAAGTTATAATATCTGCATCATACTCTGGCAAACCAATTTCATTAACATATCTGTTCTTTCTACTTTCAGGTAATTCTGGTAATGAATTTTTGATGTCTTGTATATATTCTTCAGATAATCTAATCGGCATTAAATCAGGCTCTGGGAAATATCTATAATCATGTGCTTCTTCTTTATTTCTCGTTGCATACCCTTCGCCTGTTTCATCATCCCATCTTCTCGTTTCTTGATAAACAATGCCTCCAGCATCAAGTATTTCTTTTTGCCTTGCTATTTCAAATTCTATTGCTCTTGCTATTGCTCTAAACGAATTTAGATTCTTAGTTTCCGTTCTCGTTCCAAATTTTTCGCTCCCAACTGGTCTTAATGATAAGTTTACGTCCGCTCTTAATGACCCCTCTTGCATCTTACAATCAGATACCCCAATATATTCAAGTATTCCTTTTAGCTTTTCAACATACGCTACAGCTTCTTCTGCCGATCTCATATCAGGCTCAGAAACAATTTCAATTAGAGGAACTCCTGCTCTATTAAAATCTACAAGTGTGCCTCCTGTATACCCATCATGAACAAGTTTTCCTGCATCATCTTCTATGTGAATTCTTGTAATACCAACCTCTTTTTCAGTATTTCCAACTGCTATCTCCACATGTCCATGCGCGCAAAGCGGCAAATCATATTGCGATATTTGGTATGCTCTTGGAGTATCAGGATAATAATAATTTTTTCTGTCTTGCTTACTCTCTCTTGCAATTTCGCAATTTGTTGCAAGCCCCGCTCTAACAGCATATTCAACGACCTTTTCATTCAATACAGGAAGAGCACCTGGCATACCTGTACACACTGGGCAACAATGCGTGTTAGGATCTCCACCAAACTCAGTTGAACAGCCACAATATATCTTAGTTTTTGTTGAAAGTTCTGCATGAACTTCAAGCCCAATCACTACTTCGTACTCCATCTCTATACCTCCTTATTTTGTTCATAAGTATGTGCTGCTCGCAAGATTGTTTCTTCATCAAAGTGCTTTCCTATTAATTGCATTCCAATAGGCATACCCTCTTCATCTTTACCACAAGGAATAGATATTGCAGGCACTCCAGCTATATTTATTGATACAGTTAAAAGATCCGTCATATACATTTCTAATGGATCATTTACTCTTTCACCTAACTTAAAAGCAACTGTTGGAACCGTTGGAGTAAGTATTATATCATATTTTTCAAAAGCCTCGTCAAACCCCTGTTTCACTACTGTTCTAACCTTTTGCGCTTTTTTATAGTATGCATCATAATAGCCAGAAGATAATACATAAGTTCCTAGTATTATCCTTCTTTTTACCTCTTCTCCGAATCCTTCTGATCTGCTGTTTTTATAAATGTCTTGTAATGTATCGTAATTTTTGCTTCTATATCCATATCTGATACCATCAAATCTTCCAAGATTTGAACTAGCCTCCGCACACGCGATTATATAATATGTTGGAAGTGCATATTTTGTTGTAGGCAATGAGCATTCTTCAACAATAGCTCCTAAATCTTTATATTTCTCAATTGCTCTATTTATTGCAACCTTTACACTTGCACTAATACCTTCTCCAAAATATTCTTTTGGCACTCCGATTCTTATACCTTTCACATCATTTACAAGTGACGCTGTATAATCTTTCTTAGAAATATTAGCAGATGTAGAATCTAATTCATCATGACCGGCTATAACATTTAATAATTCTGCAGTATCTCTTACATCTCTAGTCATTGGGCCAACCTGATCAAGAGATGATGCAAATGCAACTAATCCATATCTTGATACTAGTCCGTACGTCGGTTTTAACCCAACTATTCCACAAAATGATGCCGGTTCTCTTATCGATCCACCAGTGTCGCTTCCAAGTGCGATAGGCGCCATGTTTCCTGCTACTGCTGCTGCACTACCCCCTGAAGACCCTCCAGGAACTCTTTCAAGATTTACAGGATTATGTGTTTTGAAAAACGCAGAATTCTCGGTCGACCCCCCCATTGCAAATTCGTCCATATTCGTCTTTCCTATAATTATTGCTCCTGCTTCTTCAATTTTCTTGATTACAGTTGCATCGTAAGGGGCAATAAAATTTTCAAGCATCTTAGATGCACAAGTAGTCTTTAACCCTTTAGTGCATAAATTATCTTTTATAGCTATTGGAACTCCAGCTAATGGTGGAAGCTTTTCATTACTTTCGTATCTTGCTTGCATCTTTTCTGCCTTTTCCATGGCTTCCTCTTTGCATACAGTTATATATGCTTTTATATTTTCGTCTTCTGACTCTATTTTCTCAATATACGCCTTAACTACTTCTGGCACAGTAATTTCTTTTTTTTCGTACATGTCACGTATTTCATGTGCTGTCATTTCGCATATTTCTTTCATATAAAAACTCCTTCCAGATACTTAAAATTAGTTCATCATTCCTGGCAAAGAAAACGCCTCTCCATTCGTACTCGGAGCATTGCTCAAAAGTATCTCTCTATTAAACGATTCTTTTACTTCGTCCTTTCTAAAAACATTATACGTGTCAAGTGCAAATGCTGATTCAGTAGCATTTTTAGTATCAACTTCATTAATTGTATTTGCAAAAGATACAATTTCCTTCATGTTCTCCGTATATTTAACAATCTCATCTTCCGATAAATTAAGCATACTAAGATCTGCTATATGTTTAATGTCTTCCCTAGTTATCACAAAAATCACTCCCTTATCAGTAACAATAATTTAATAACATTCTCCAACGCACATTATACTCTAGATATCAAATATAGTCATTTTTGAGCATTGCATATTTTAAACTTAGTTTATTTTAAAACTCGCAATTGCCTGGTGTTCTTGGGAAAGGTATTACATCTCTTATATTTTGCATACCTGTTAAATACATAAGCATTCTTTCAAAGCCAAGTCCATATCCTGAATGAACTACCGAACCATACTTTCTAAGCTCTAAATACCACCAATAGTCATCTGGTGACATTCCCAATTCTTTTATTCTATTTTCTAATATTTCTAGGTTTTCTTCTCTTTGGCTTCCCCCAATGATTTCGCCTATTCCTGGTGCCAATAAGTCCATTGCTCTAACAGTTATTCCGTCTGGATTTTGCTTCATATAAAAGGCTTTTATCTCCTTTGGATAATCTGTTACAAAAACTGGTTTATTAAATATTTTTTCACAAATATATCTTTCATGCTCTGTTTGTATATCACTACCGAAATGTACAGGGAACTCAAATTCATCATTATGTTTTTCAAGCTCTTTTATTGCATCTGCGTATGTTATTCTTCCGAAGTCCGAATTTAATATATTATTCAACCTTTCTAGTAGATTCTTATCGATAAATGTGTTAAAAAATTCCATTTCTTCTGGTGCATTTTCTAAAACATATTTTATAATGTATTTTATCATTTCTTCTGCAATTTCCATATTATCTTCTAAATCCGCGAAAGCCATCTCTGGTTCAATCATCCAGAATTCTGATGCATGTTTTACTGTATGTGAATTTTCAGATCTAAATGTTGGTCCAAAAGTATATATATTTCCAAACGCCATTGCAAATGTCTCACCATTCAACTGTCCACTAACTGTTAAATGTGCTGGCTTTCCAAAAAAGTCTTGTGTATAATCTACATCTCCTTTATCATTTCTAGGCAAATTATTTGCATCTAATGTAGATACGTTAAACATCTCTCCTGCACCTTCACAGTCACTCGCTGTAATAATCGGTGTATGAACATAAACAAAATTGCGTTCTTGGAAGAATTTATGAATTGCATATGCTAACACTGAGCGTACTCTAAACACTGCTGAAAATGTATTAGTTCTAGGACGCAAGTGAGCAACAGTTCTAATAAACTCAAGCGAATGTTTCTTTTTCTGAAGTGGATACTCACTTGGCGACAAGCATTCTATCTTTACTTCAGATGCCTTTATTTCGAATGGTTGCTTTGCTTCTGGTGTTTCTATTAGAATTCCTTTTACTGTTATTGATGAGCTAATCGTAAGCTTTGTTACTTCTAGAAAATTAGGCAAGCTATCATCATATACTATCTGAACATTTTTAAAAAATGAACCATCATTTAATTCAATAAATCCAAAAGTCTTTGACTCTCTAGCAGTTCTTACCCAACCTGCAACAACAACCTCTTTATTTGTATAATCTTTTGTTTGTCTATACAAACTACGCACTGAAATATTTTTCATTATAATTTCCCTCCTAATTTTCAAAATTGTCACATATAAAATTAACTTATACAAATTGTTCGGATTTAAACATCTCGTCATAGTTTACCACAACAATTCATTGTTGACAATCTTATGGCAATCATTTTTTGTTTTATTAAAAAACGGCTGCCTCACAAAAGAGACAGCCTAAAGTCCAATTCTTTTAAATTACGCACGCGGATGCGACTTCATATATACATCCTTTATACGATTTTGCTCGATTTGAGCATACACTTGAGTCGACGATATATCTGAATGTCCCAACATCTCTTGTATCGCTCTAAGCTCTGCCCCATTTTCTAATAGATGAACAGCAAAAGAGTGTCTAAGAGTATGTGGCGTAATGTCAACATCAATGTTTGCTTGTTCCTTATACTGCTTTATGATTTTCCAAAAGCCTTGTCTAGTCAACCTATGTCCATTAACGTTTACAAACAATGCTTGACTACCATCATCTTTTATAAGAATACTTCTAGACTTCTCGATATAATCCTTTAACGCATCAACAGCAAGACTTCCAATAGGGATTATTCTTTCTTTATTCTTTCCTGCGCATCTAATGTACCCACTTTCTAAATTAATATCGCTTAAATTAAGTGATATCAGTTCAGTAACTCTTATGCCTGTTGCATATACAAGTTCAAGCATTGCCTTGTCTCTATATCCCTTTAAATCCACGCACTTAGGCTGTTCAAGCAAAAGCTCAACTTGTTCTGAACTTAATACTTTAGGTAACTTTCTTTCAATTTTTGGAGATTCTAGATTCACCGTAGGATCCTCTGATATCACTTTACTTCTATATAGAAATTGATAAAACGAACGTAATGAGGCAAGATTTCTTGAAACTGTTGATACAGCTCTACCATTATCTTTTAAGCTTTTTAAATAAGTGTTTAGATCAGCTTCATCGGTTTTTATCGGATCTAAGCCATTAGCTTCTAAATAATTACAATACAATTTGATATCCCTATTGTACGACTGTAACGTATTATCCGACAACTTTTTATCCTTTTGAAGAAAATCCAAAAAATTCTCAACTAATCTTTTTTCCATCCTTATTCCTCCATAATAGTATCTTATTTACACAATTTTTCGGACACTCCTGGCATTCTTGTGCTACCACACTTATCTTTTGTATAAACATCTAAATTCCTCTTCTTTTTATTTCACTCATATTTTATACAATTAGCAAACATAATGCAAGTATTTTTAATCATTTTTATGTAAAATTTATATTAATTTTTATGGCAACTTTTTCTATTTTTTAAGTTAAGAAAACATATTTATGTTTTGACCGTTGCAAAAGTATTTCTATTGCACTCGATATTAAAAGTAGTCCTGTCGCAATTATGCATGCTATTAAATGGCGAATTACTTCTAACTTCACATCCTTTTTTTCTTTAAAAACGTTAAGCGAGACCTTAAGTGAACTGACCATTAAGATTACTATAGCAAAAAATGTTATTGTTGTATGAACAAAAAGCGATTTAAAAATAAATTTTTGTGCTTCAAAAAACTCAAAATTTAAAACTATTGTTGCTATCGTAACGGCAACAGAAAAACCCTTATATGCGCAATACATAAGTAAAAACGGAGAACCTATTATTGATCCTCCTACAACTATAAACAAAATAAGAATTTTGATGTTTTTTACTATTACCCCTTTGTATAATTCTGTTCCTGAATATTCATCAATAAGTTTTAGTTTTTCAAACTTTTGAGTTAATCCTTGCATTAAATTGCTGTCACTTGTGATATGCCTAAAATATAGAGAACCTAATATAACACCCGCTAATATAAACATACATACTAGCAAATATATTTGCCAATTATTAAAATTTCCTTTATGTACTTTTCTGTCTTCTTCTACTATCATTAGTTACCTCCTAAAATTCTAATATACTTGTATTAGAATTTTATGTAAGCAATAAATATTTAGAACATTAATTATTCTTGACTAGAAGTATTTCGTATTTTTTTTATTTCATTAACTGCGATTTGATCGCAACGATTATTATATTCATTATCACTATGTCCCTTAACTTTTATCCAGTTAATTTTATGTTTTTTCGAAAAAGAATAAATCTGTTCCCACAGTTCTTTATTCTTAACATCTTTCTTATCAGCTGTTTTCCAGCCATTCTTATACCAATTATATATCCATCCATTATTAAATGCATTAATCAAATATGCACTATCACTATATATTTCTATTTCGCATTCTCTTTTCAATAAAGCCAAAGCCTCTATTGGTGCTCTAAGTTCCATTCTATTATTTGTAGTATTTTTTTCAGAGCCACTAATCGTTTTTTCTTGGCCTTTACAAATTAAAATAGCAGCCCAACCACCATCTCCCGGATTTCCAGAGCATGCACCATCCGTATAAATTATAACCTTATCCATTAGCATCTCCTTAAAATAATATATTTTATTTTACTACTTGTTTTATATAATCTAAATTAACTTCTCGAAATTTAGGGATTTGATAGCCAAGTGTATATATATCTGTAGCCAAAATGTCTTTTTCTAACATCTTCTGTCCTGTTGAATTTGCCGTTTTTAAAAATTTGCTAACAGAAGTTACAATTGGCAAGTTTGAGTTATTATATATTTGTGAAAGAACCTTTTCGCCTGTTTTTGTAAAGCCTAAAACACGTATATATTGAGGATTATATTTATAGTCTTCTACGTCCTTTTTAGTGACATTCAATAATGTATGTAATAAGATTCTTTGAATTCTTGTCCTAGTATATCTCTTCGTTTTTATTATATCAATTATTTCATCAATCGTTTTTCCAATAGTCGAAGCTTTTTTTATTAGATTTTCTAATCCTTCTGTAACATCGGCAATATCACGCAATTCTTCAACCGTACTTTTTCTTAAAGAATACATTATTTCGTTTTCAAAGTTTTTTAAAAACATTGGTGCCCTTCCATTTAATATTTCATTATTAATAGTATCAAATGTTTCCTTTGGCACTACATTTTCTACTGCCTTCAACTCATTTTTCTCTAAAAGCTCTCTTATTGCCGTTGCACTACAAATATTATCAACAATCGCTGTTGAATTATAGTCTCCACCTTTTCTTTTTATTGCAAGTGGTTTTATCATACTATTTGAATATAGTAGTGCCTTTAAATACTCTATTCCTAATATATTATTCGGGTCTAGCAAAATATCAGCAATGTATTTTGCATCATATTCTTTTTTCAAAAAATTCTTTAGTGCATTACTTCTTGCAATTGGATATGAGACTCCTCGCTTAATTTCTGATTGTAATAATTTTTTATAATTTTCTGGCTCTAAATATAAAACATTTGCAATTCGTTTTAAAGTGTCTATGTCTGTTGTGTCACTTCCAAAGGAAATATTTGAGACCACTCCAAGTCCATCTAACAATGATATGCTTCCTTGTGCAAAATATTCTGCACTTGATGTTGAATATATAAGTGGCAATTCAATAATTAAATCTGCACCATTTTCTAACGCCATTTTCGTTCTTATCCATTTATCAAATAATGCTGGTACTCCTCTTTGTATAAAGTTTCCGCTCATTATAACAACAATTGCATCACAATCCGTCTCCCTTTTAGTTTGTTCTATATGATACTTATGCCCATTGTGAAACGGATTATATTCAGCCACAATTCCACATATATTCATACTTCTCAACTACCTTTCAAAAATATTTGTCAATTTCATTTATCAGTATCGTTCTTATTAGTATCCGTATTTTTTTCTTCTTCATTTGTACTAGATTCTTCCTTGTTTTCTCCTTCTTCAGATTTTTCTTCGTTTTCATCAAGGTTTTTATTTTCTCTAACTATTTTTACATTTCTAGCTGTATTTGCAATAATTAAAAATGCGTCTAACTTTATCGCTCTGACAGCGTAGAAAGCATACAAATATGTTAGTATTGTAGATGTAAACACAGTATAATCTCTAATTCCTCCAACAACTACAATTGAGATAACTTCAACTATGCACGGAAGTGTCATTGTATATAATGCTATTTGATAATAATTTTTATAATTTAATCTAATTCCATACATTACACAGGCAATCGAAACCACCAGAGCAACTATAAGTACATCTAAAAACTTATACATAACATATGCAACTATTACTAACATATAAATGCTTATAAGCAAGCTTACATTATACAAAGGCTTTGAATATAAATCCGTTATATATGCATATACAGATGCCTTATCATGCGTCCCTTCGATATCACTAAAATACATATATATCTCTTGTTCAGGAGAAACGCACGTTATAGCATCCGAAGTTATATAAATTTTGATTCTTTTGTTTACATCATTGGGAATACTCTTATATTCTCCACGATTATAAGATGTATCAATTATAACTGCCGTACTCCTATTCACGTCAATCGTCATTTTTTCTGGTACATTAAGTACACCATTTACTAGTGTAAACTCAGGTACTATTTTATTATAATCTTCAATAAATTTTGCTACCTCTTGATTTATATTATTAAATATATTAGCTGCTATAATCAAAGTAATTAGCAACATAAATTTTATAAAATATTTAAGACTTTTCGCTAAGTTTTCTGTCCTTAAAATATGTGGATATATTCTAAAATCAGTTATCGCTAGAAAAACTTTTTTGAAAAAGCCAATATTCTTCTCTTGTTTTTTCATTCAATTTCTCCATTCTATCAAGTAATATAAAACAACTCTCATACTTATAGCACTACTATATTTCTATTAGAATGAGATAATAGTTTAACACCTTTAGATGTCAAAACAGCTGCATCTTCTATTCTCACTCCAAATTCGTTTTCTAAATAAATTCCTGGTTCTATTGTAAAGACCATGTTTTTTTCAAGTACTGTTTGGTCATTTTTATATGATACTACCGGTTCCTCGTGTACTTTCTCTCCTATCCCGTGACCTAAAGAATGAGCATAATCATATCCTGCGTTTTTTATGTTTTTTCTCCCATACATATCAGCAATAGATGCTTTATCTCCTATTCTAATATTTTCTACTGCAGTCTGGTGCGCCTCTAATACAAGATTATATATTTGAATTTGTTTTTCTGTTGGAGCTCCAATGAAAATCGTCCTAGACATATCTGAGCAATAATTATTCAAAACACATCCGAAGTCTAATAAAACTATATCTTTATCTTGTATAATTTTTTCCGTGGGAGTTGAATGAATTTGTGACGAGTTTATTCCCGCTCCGACTATAGTATCAAATGAAAGACTGGATGCTCCGTTTTTTACAAAAAAATCATAAATTTTTTTTGCAACATCAATTTCCGTCATTCCAGGCCTTATAAAATCACAAACATAGTCAAAACACTTGTCTCCCAACAAAGCGGCTTCTTCTAGAAGCTTAACTTCTTCATCTGTTTTTACAATCCCCATAATATTAAAGCACTCTCCTTAAAATAATTTCACTAATACACCTAAGTACCACGGTAACACAACTGTATATGGTAAAAACATTGTAACTATCGCTGAAATTACTATAAAAGGTCCAAAAGCGATGTAATCATCTGCTTTCTTCATTTTTGTAATTAATAGAAAAATACTAACTATAGCTCCCATTGCAAACGAAAAAATAAATATTTGTATTATATTTCCAACACCAAAGAAAAGTCCTAACATTCCCATAAGCTTGACGTCTCCAAGTCCCATGCCTTCTCGTTTGTAAGCAACAAACGCAAACAAAGCTATTAAACTAAATATTCCGCGCTCCTACAAACATACCAAGCAACATATCAATACCGATAGAAAAATCCATTACAAGCATTATATATGTTAAAACTATTCCTATTAAGAATCCAACAAAATTCAATATATTAGGTATTATTTCTGCTTTCATGTCAACAAATGCATCCATTATCAGGATAATTGCTAAAAAAGCAAACGCTACAAACTGATATGAAAAACCATATTTATAAAATAGCGCTATTAACACAAGAGCAGTTATTAAGGCTATTTTTACATTCATATTTCTTTTTCTTAGTATTCCCTTTGCTGTTAACTTTTTTTCATCAGCTAGATCATCAATAATATTCGCCATTGGGATTGATACTGCTAAGGCAAACAGCGCAACTAAAACATTACAAATTATTATTGCCATTTTCTTTTACTTCCTTTCTAAATCTATAACTAAAATGTCCATTAAACTATATCAATTATTCCTTTAAATGTCAACTTGCTTGCACTTTTTTAAGAGGTATGATATAATCGTGTTGTTGAAAAAAATGTCGCTTTTTATGACTATTTTTATGTTAATAGTGAAAGAATACTATTATTAGATTTGGAGGGAGTTATTATGAAAATAAACAAATGTTCTAAATGTGGTTCGTTTATTACTACCGATTCAACAATTTGTGAGTCTTGTTTAAGCAAGCAAGATTATGATATGACTTTATTAAAAAATTATTTTGATGAAAATTCAAGTTTCGATTCAATTTCTGCGATTTCTGCTACTACAGGAGTAGCGCCTTCGATTATCGAAAAATATATAAATGAAAATAATTATTCAGATACTGCAACTAGCCCAACTACCTTTACTTCAATTCAATATTAATTTATATATGATACGAAATTTAAGGGTCATCTAGGCCCTTTTTTGTATATCTAAAAAAGGTTGAGTTTTTAAGAAACAATTGCTATTATTAAAAAATATATTTTTAACAATACCGTATAGCAATTTGAAAGTCTTTGTTTTATGATATTACAAACACTAGATTAAGGAGGAATTTAAATGAGAAATGTATACGACATTTTAGAGGAAAGAGGCTATATAGAACAAGTAACCCATGAAGGCTTAAGAGAATGGTTTGATAAAGAAAAAGTAACTTTTTATATTGGATTTGATCCTACCGCAGATAGTCTTCATATAGGTCATTTTGTTTCAATGATGGTTGCTTCGCATATGCAAAAGGCTGGACATAAGCCAATAATATTAATTGGTGGCGGTACTGCAATGATTGGTGATCCTTCTGGTAGAACAGATATGCGTTCTATGATGACAGTAGAAACTATTAATCATAATGTTGAATGTTTTAAAAAGCAATTATCAAAATTTGTTAGCTTTGAAGGCGATAATGCTGCAATAATAGTTAATAATGCAGATTGGTTGCTTGGCCTAAATTACATTAATTTTATACGCGATATTGGCTCATATTTTTCTGTTAATAAAATGCTTACTGCAGAGTGCTTTAAGAAAAGGCTTGAGAAAGGGCTTTCTTTCTTAGAATTTAACTATATGCTAATGCAAGCTTATGACTTTTTGGAATTATATAAAAAATATAATTGTAGTTTAGAGCTTGGCGGAAATGACCAATGGTCTAATATCCTTGCTGGCGCAGATTTAATTAGAAGAAAAGAGCAAACAACAGCATTTGGTCTTACATTTAAACTTTTGCTAACATCAGAAGGTATTAAAATGGGCAAAACTGCAAAAGGCGCTTTATGGCTAGACCCAAATAAAACATCGCCATATGAGTTTTATCAATATTTTAGAAATATAGCAGATGCAGATGTTAAAAATACAATGAAATTGCTTACATACATTTCGATAGAAAAAATTAATGAGCTTTGCGATGTTGAAGGTGAGAAAATTAATGAAGCTAAAAAAGTCTTGGCCTATGAAATAACTAAGATAATTCATGGAGAGGAAGAAGCTATAAAGGCAGAAAAAGCAGCAACGGCCCTATTTGAAGGAAGTGGCGATTTAGAAAATATGCCTACGACTAAAATTGACTCTTTGCCAGTTTCTATTACTAATCTACTAGTTCAAACAAAGCTTGCACCATCTAAAGGACAAGCAAAAATATTGATTGAACAAGGTGGTATTTCTATTAATGATGAAAAGATAACAAACATTAACCATATGATAGATAACATTGATGAATATATAATCATTAAAAAAGGTAAGAAAACTTTTCATAAAGTTATATTATAATTTTTCTGTTTTATAGGGAAGTAACAAAAGTTAGGCGAGTCTTTGTGAAGTGAACCAAAAAAATGTCCAATTTTTTCGAGTTCAGTGCACGAGGTCTCGCCTTTTTTATTTCATAGGAAAGTACTCAAAAATCTTTGATTTTTTAGATTTTCATTTTTGTTCTAACTTAACAAGTTTATAATATAACCATACCATTTATTTCTAGATGGAACCATATTCCAAGATAGTTCGCAGCATTTTTGCAAAGAAGCATTCTATCAAGAAAAATTTCAAAGTACTTAATTACTGGGCATATGTCTGTATCAATTTTTAATCTTAATACAACTTCTTTTTTACATTCATGTGCACTATTGTCAGCATCAATAATATCTAATTTTGACTCTTCTACGGCGTAATTTACTCTGTCATGTATATCAAAACGAGATTTGTTTTCATTTCTGACACGCGAACGATGAACATCAGCCTTATCAGCTAATATAAGAGCAGCCGAAATAGGGCTAACTGCTGTACCAGTAGCCTCGTCGTGGTTACCTATTGCCATCATAATTTCCGCAGCTTCTTTAATATCCATTCCTCTTTCTTTTAATAAGTTATATGCCATATACGCTCCCGTATGTGCATGATCAACTCTATTAATAGAATTACCGATGTCATGTAAAAAGCCAGCAATTTTAGCAAGTTCGCATTCTCTCTCGGAATAGCCTAATTCCTTTAAAATATTATATGCTTCGTTTGAAACAAGAGTAAGATGCCTTAATCCATGCTCCGTATAACCTATTTCCAGCATTTGTCTATCCTGATTTTCTATTAATATTCTAATTTCTTCATCCTTTCTTATATCTTCAAAAGTAATCATTTATATCAACTCCTATAGATAGTATTATAATAATAAAACAAAAATCTCCTTTTATTATAATCATTTTTTACATTTACTACAATATAAAATTTATTTACTTAAATTAAACGCTTTGTAGATATACAATTGATGCGAAACAAAAAAATAGGTAATTTAAGTTGTATAATAAATTTAACCAAAAAGAAATTATACGAAAGGACCTAAAATTACCTACAAGAAACATTGTATCACAAAATAATAAGAGATATCTACCACATGATTTAAATTTTTACCAATGCACTTGTATAGATGAGGCAACAAAAGAAAGATTTCTATACTGGTATGAGGAACATATACCAGAAAATACCGTAAACTTTGTAAAAAGATGCATAGAATATTTTAGCTATGCACCTAAAGAAATTCAAACAGACAACGATATTGAGTTTACTTGCAATCGTGCTGATGTAAAGAAAATTCAATACCTATGGCTGTTTTAGTGTATCTTACTCCAAAAGAAAAAAGAAAGCTTTAGAAAGTAATATTATTTATTTAGTTGCTTAAAGCAAATGAAACAAATCTATTATGTAACTTATATTCCTCTAATAAATTTGTTTCACATCATTGACAATTATATAAAATTTATTTACTTAAATTAACGCCTATTATTCCACCTACCATACCAAGTAATATATTAAAAATAATTGTTGCTGTCGCATATCCTGTTAATGCAAACATACCTTCCGTAAAACTACTTAATATGTATAATAGCGCTATATATATGAGTCCCACCAGTCCCCCATTTTTTAATCCATTTTCTTTTATTTTTATAGCAACAAATGAACTCGCTATAAATACGCTAAACATACTAATAACAAATATACATGTAGGCATTGTGGATTCAGCAACATTTGTATATGCCAGTAATATAGCGTATATTAAAATTAAAATAATAGAAATAAGATATGCTATTCCTACCCCCTTAATAATTTCTTTAAAAATAATCTTTCTCTCCATGTTATTTCCTCCTTTTTTATTTCGTAGAAAAGCAACAAAAATTAACCGCATTATAGTACCAAAAGCTTTTCCATACGAAACAACTAAATCTCAATGCTGCTCAACATATGAAAATCCAAAATTTTTTGATTTCTAGATTTTCTTTTTTGTTCTATCCTATTCCGTATATGTTTAAAATATGTCAATAGTAACGGAGAAGATTGACATATTTTTCATTCAACAGCAAAGCCATTTCAGGAATTTCGGTCAATCTTCTCCGTCCCATTGACATAATACCATTTTTTATGATACAATAACTAATGTGAGATAGGTAAGGAGGAATGTTTATGACACTAAATGTATACGACAAACTCTTTTTTATAAAATTTGAAAATACTAATTCTAAGTTTTTTCCTAAATCATCTACAAATAATTCTACAATTCCTACTAAAAATTTTGATTTGACTAAAAATATAGTTTGGGTTTGTAGCAGATGTGGACATACACATATCGGTTCGACCTATTTAAATTCGTGTCCGGTTTGTAATTCACCATATCATGTATTCGAAGCTTAAAAAATCACCTTCAATAAAGGTGATTTTTTAATATATATCGCTCCAATACGTGTGATACGCCATCTTGATCATTTGACGGAGCAACAACACGTGCTACCTCTTTAGCCACAGGAGAACCATTATTCATAGCAACTCCAAGTCCTGCATTTTTTATCATTTCTATGTCATTGAAATTATCTCCTATTGCAATTACTTCTTCTGGACTCACATTTAATTTTTGTATAAGCGACTCAATTGCTTTCCATTTATTCATTCCTTTTGGTAGTATTTCAGCATAACTATATGAAAGTACATACTCTTTGCCATACTCTCTTATTATCTTATTAGAAATGTGCGGAGACGCTAATAAATTAACAGTGTCATACTCTTTTAATTTGTTTACAATTGAATTATATATTACTCTATCCTGGTCACATACTACTATTCTTGTAAACGGTTCATTGCATTTTTCTATATATCCTTTGCCGGCACATTTTATTTGAGTAATACCAGTTGCTTCACTATTGCAATTGTGTCTTTGCTTATAAAATGCCAGTGCCATATGTTTTAAATCTCTGACAATTATTTGACTGACTGTAAAGACCATGTAATAAATATTGTTTTCCAAACAAGTTTGAACAATGTCAACAACTGTACTTTTATCAATATACGTCGCTTCTACAATCTTTCTTTCTTGAATATCATATATAGAGGCGCCATTATCACAAATTACAAATCTATTTACACCCAATTGCTCTGCAATACCTAATACAGAGTCAGTCATCCTTCCAGATGTCAAAACTACATTTACACCCCTAGAAATAACTCTCTTTATAACTTCTTTGTTTCTCTCGCTTAACATTCCATTCGAATTAAGTAAGGTTCCATCAATATCTATGGCAACAAATTTATACATATATTCTCCTATAAAACAAATATATTTTTCTCAATATATCTTCCAAAAATAACTGCTGCTTCAGCCCTTGTTATTGAATTGTCTGGTCTAAAGGTATAATCTGGATATCCATTTATAATTCCGTTTGCGTACGCTTTTAATATCTCATATCTATGTGTCGACGTCGCTATGTCAGTAAAGTCTGCGAGCTCATACGTATCATCCAAAAACGGAGCAAGAAGTGCAACTGCTTCTCCCCTTGTTATTGGCTTATTAGCTTCCAAAGCTCCTACGCCAAATACAGAAACGATGGTATCAAACCCGAGTGCAGAAATATCACTAGGTTCAATTGCTTGATAACATTGCATCAAGTAATCATAATCATCTTTTGCCCAATGATTTTCATCAAAGTCTGGATAGTAATAAACTAGTCCATTATCATCTTTTTGTGTATCATAATATCTCAAAAGACGCGCAAGCATACTAATAAACTCTATTCTTGATATATTTCGTTCTGGTCCAAATACTTCATTAGAATATCCATTTACTATGTTTTTAGCATACAATTCTTGTATACTATCTGTAGCCCATGTATATCCACTAATATCACTAAACTCATTTTGACGCTCAGGCTCCATTTCATTCTTTAAAACAAATGTTTCTGTGTATTGCACCTCAGATACACCTTTTATTTTCCTATTAGCTTCATCATAATTATAAATTGCAATTGAAATATAATCTGCTTCCTTTCTAACACAAAAAGAATCTAAGTATGGTTTTCTTTCACCATTAACAACATATATTACCGTCGGCTCTACTGGGACCCATCCAAAGTCTTCTAAATATATCTCAGCCCAAACATGATTAATAAGTTCCTTGCCAATCACAGCATCACCGCTTTGCACATCTGCAATCTTATATCCTTCAATCATTCGACTAGGAATATCAACCGCTCTGCACATTGCAACGTACAATGTAGCAAACTCTTCGCAAACACCTCTCATACTCTCTAGCGCCGCTACAGCTCCCTTATTTGCGTACGTTGACGACTCGTCATATGACATATTAACATTAACAAACTCAAATATTGCCTGAGCTTTTTTATAATCAGTAGATTCGCCTTCTGTTATTTCCTTTGCCTTCGATATAATTTCTGGATTATCTGACTCTATCCTTTCAGCAGGCTGCACATATTTTTCTGTTTCTTCATTTATGATAGAATTTGTTCTGCTTGGAATCAATTCTTCGTACGAAGACACTGTTGAATCTCTTTTAATAGTTATCTTGAATTTTTGCTTAGGTCTTAATCCAGAAACATCAAAATAAGCATATATATTTCCAAATTCATCCTCTCTTAGTTCGTCAGGTAACGGAGTTATAATAATTTCATTATCTTCTTGATACTGAACAAAGTTCGTATTGCCCACAAGAACTTCTACGAAAGCAGAATTAACAGAGTACTTTTTAGTGTTCTCATAAATCATTTCCTTTGTCACTATATATTCCTCTTCAACTGCATATACTGTACTAGCCAGCATACCAATCGACATTAATACCAATAAAAAAATCTTTTTCATCTTTTTCATTCGTTGAACTCCTTCCAGAAATGTACTAATTATATTTTATCTATAATAATATAGAAAATCAATAAAAAGAAATATTTTTTCTTAAAATAGTATAACAACTTTTCGCTTTATAAACTTTAGTAAAAAGTTATAAAATTTTATGATTTTATTGGGATTTATCTATAATTTTTATCAATCATAAATATTAAAAAAAACATCTCCAAGAACTAGTTTATCTAGCGCTCTTTAGAGATGTTTTTTTTGCTCATTTGCAATTACAAACGATGATTAGCCTTTCATGTGACCCATACGAAGGACTTATTGTATAGTAATATAAGAAGTCCAACATAGCTCGATTCGCTCTTTCATAGTCAGTGACAAGATTGATAGTGTCTTGGAATTTTAAGCAATTTTTCTCGTTATACTTCAACACAGGTCTATTACAATTCGGACATATTGAGGAAGTAATAGCATTTTCCAAGATTTCATTTGCATCTAGTCCGCTATACTCCGTCATATTAATCCATCTTGCAATATTGTTCTCAAATACTCTGCTTAAAACATCAAACAATTCCTTTTGATCAACCCAATCCGTACAAATGAATTCATATAAGTCATATGTTGCCGCTTCCGTTCGCGCCGGTAAAATATCCGTTCCAACACACATCTTCTCCAATTCAGCTTTCACTTTTTCCAAATTTTCTTCACTAGGAATTGCCGTTGGAGTTATCACCTGTGTAGGCGTCGGTGTTGCTGTCACAACCGGAGTAGGCGTTGCAGCAGGCGTCGGTGTTGCTGTCACAACCGGAGTAGGCGTTGCAGTAGGTACTGGTGTTGCTGTCACAACCGGAGTGGGCGTTGCAGTAGGCGTCGGTGTTATTATCACAATTGGTGCAAGCGTTGCAGTAGGTACTGGTGTTGCTGTTATAACTGGCACGGGCGTTGCAGTAGGCATCGGTGGCACTGTTGCTGTTGGTGCTGGTGTTACTGTCATGACAAACACTGGGGTCGCCGTTGGCACTTGAGTGACTGTTGGATATACCGTAATCACCACATTCTCCGTATTAAACGGACTAGCAGTAGGTTGTGCCGACATAACTTTGTTCCGTGCAATGGCTTGCAAAACTCCATGCACGATGAAAGTTATGCAAACAATTACTACGACCATAAAACCAGTCACCATCAGAATTATCCTATCTCGCCGTTTCATTTTCCTATCCTCCTTTTAATAGTTAAAAATGGATTATCTAATCTTCAAACACTTTGTATTATATCACATCTTTACATAAAATTCAATTTTATTCTATATTTCTAGACATTGGTACGGAGTTTTTGTCTGTACTTTTTAGAAGCAATTTGCCTAGAGCAATAGACTCAACTAGTATAGACAAAAACTCCGTACCAATGTCTAGAAAAAAAAGGGACCTTTCATAGGCCCCTTCTTCTGTTTGCTTATTATATTACAAATATTACTCTTCTACTTCTGTTCCATCTTCTTCATTCATTGAGAATGTATGAGCTTCTCTAGTTGCTTCAATTATATCTGCAAATAAATCATGTCTGTAAGAAACATCATCGAATCCTGATTTAGTCTTTGATGTTACGTCAGCTGGTGCTCTTAGTAGGTAGAAGTTTACCAATTGTGCTACTTCTGCTCTTGTGATTTCTTCATCCAAATCGATTTCTTCTTCATCCTCAGAAAGCGGAGTCATATTAAGTCTTGCAAGAAGTGTAACTTCCTCAATTGCCCAATGAGTATAAACTCTTTCTCCATCTACGATATAATATCTTGTAGAATCAGCATAAGCTTTAATGTTATTTTCAATTGGTTTTATTTCCAATCCAACAATATCTTCTGCTTCTGCATCTTCTTCTACCATGCATGCTAATATTTTCATAAATTCTGCTTTTGTCATCACATTATTTGGTCTGTATGTACCATCTGTGTAACCACCAATCAAACCTGCTTTTGTAGCGGCTATAATTGCTCTTTGTGCTTCTGGATATGTTTCATCTAGGTCTGAAAATACGTCCGTAATTCTTGTATTTTCATAATTCAATCCATATATTCTCGCAAGTACCAATGCTCCTTCAGCTCTTGTAATTGTATCATCTGGTCTGAATGTATCTCCATTTGCATCTCCATACATATATGGCTCGTGCAACTCATCAATCTCCATATCATACTCTTCTATAATGAAGTTAATTACTGTTGATCTGTCTCTTTCCTTTGAACCTCTATAAATAGCTGCTGATGGATATACTCTTTCTGAATCGTACTTTGATTTTGAGAAATCTGTGTACTTAACTTTTACCACTAATGTTCCAGCCTCATCTTCTTGCAATCCTTCTGCAAATATCCATCTCAATATTCTATCATCTTCATCAACTTCGCCGTTGTCATCATCAACAATTTCAAAATCTAGTGGTAACTCTAATTCAATTGATACTTCTGAATCTATATCTTTACCAGTTCCGTTTTTATAATCAATATAATATGTAATAGTTTCATCTAAAGCATATATATTTTTATTTGCCTTTTCATCTTCTAAAGAGTCATTTCTTAGGTTAATTGCTAACTCATCTAATTCATCATTTTCTTCCATCCATGGCTCTATGTCTAATTCACCAGTTGATTCTTCCCCTGTAAATTCTAAATTATAAACCTTTGTTCCTGTAGTCGTTCCATCTTTTGCTACTGCCTCAACATATAATTTAAGGGTTGAACCTTCTCTTTTTTCTGGCACATCAAATGAAACTGAGTCATCATATTCTTGCTCGTAATCATCTGAACCAAATTTATACTTAATGTAATCTACACCTACTCCAGTTGCTGTTGCTCTTACTACAACCTCTTCTCCACCTTCAACCTCGTATGTTCTACCAGCAACTGCCGTTTTTGAATTTATCTTCACATTTACGGTTATTTCAGCCGCAGTTTCTGGAATTTCGAATATATATACTTTTTGATCAGATTCCGTACCATCTTCATACTCAGCCTTTACATATAGCTTATGAGTTGTTCCTGGCTCAAAATCTGTCGGAATTCTTGTTGAGTATGTAGACACACCTGTAGCTTTTTGCCAACTATCATTATCCCATTTAAAGTATATAACTTCTACCATGTCTTCCGGAGCTGCAACAATTGTTAATGGGTCACTTAAATTTGCTTCTGTTCTAGACCCTTCTTCCAATATTTCTCCATCATATTTAACATTTATAACTCTATCTTCCTCTTCTTCAACAGGATATACCAAATAGTATTCAATCCAACCTGTTTTTGTAATAACATTTGGCGTTCCATCATCATTAGAAGCCACAGCCTCTATGTATAACGTCTTTTTTGTACCAGGAGTCCCAGTTGGAACAGTAATAGTTAAAGTATCACCATTAACATCTGTAATTTCTTCACTATCATAGTAATAACCTATAAAAGCTATATCCGCCTGTGTTGACTCAGCTGTTACGACTATCTTTTCGCCGCCATTAACTTCGTACTCTTTTCCTTGGTTCATTGTCGTGCCATCTAATTTAACTGACATTGTTACTTGAGATTCTGATTCTTCTATAATAAACTTGATATCTGTTGATGTACAAAACGTTCCATCAGTGTATCTCACTTTTGTGTAAAGAAAATGAGATTCGCCAGCCTTAAATTCTGTTGGTATCGCTATTGAAAAATACTTGCTTTGAACTTTTCTCCATGTACCAACCGTACTTCCACCATCCCATATGTAATATACTGATTCAAATGTAGCATCATCTGCGCTTCTAGCATCCAAAGTTATCACTCCATTTGCCTCTGCAGTTACTGTACCTCTGTGTGCTAATTCCTTGCCACCATACGATACAACAACTTCCCTAGTTTCGCTTGCAGCATTAACTAAAAACATTGGAAACATAGCTGCTGCTAGCATCACTGCACATAATACAATAGCTATTCTCTTCTTTAAAATACTCATAATTACAAAACCTCCCAAAATATTTCGTATATATCTCATGCCTCTTATATAGTAACATAATTTCCAAGGAAATGCAACTATAAAATTGGTTTATTATGTAAAATAATTGTAAATTTTTCATATATTTATTTTTTACAATAAAAAAGCCCCAAGAGGGGCTCCGTTTTGATTATTTAAAACCTATTTGCCAGACATTTGGCTTTCAGCTTGATGAATCATCTTTTTAACCATGTTACCACCGATTGTTCCAGCTTGCTTTGAAGTTAAGTCACCATTATATCCTTGCTTTAAGTTAACTCCAACCTCACTTGCAACTTCCTGCTTGAACTTATTCATAGCTTCCTTTGCACCTGGTACTTCATAACTATTTGTTCTTGCCATTATATATTCACCTCCGAATGATGATTACTATTTATAGTTTAAGCACTATACCTTTAAGAACTCAAACTATAATTATCGAAAAGAAGTTTTCTTTTCAATAATATATTGTGCATAATGACAAGAATTAAACATGTTATTTTTGGCTATTCTGGTATAACAATTCCATACGAACCATCAGATCTTTTATATAGAACATTTACTTCATTTGTTTCAACGTTTACAAATGCCATAAAAGTATCTTCTTTTCTATCTTCAAGCTTTAATTTTGCATCTTCTAATGTTATTGGTTTTATCTCGTAACATCTAGTTTTTGTTACTTTTCCAACAATATCATCATCGCTTTTTGTTAAATTAGAATGTTTTTCTTTAGCCGCAACATCTCTATTCCTATCTACCCTTTTTTCCTTTTCTTTCCTTAATTGTCTTTCAACTTTATCAATAGCAAGATCTATAGATGCATATAAGTCATCATTTTTTTCCTCTATTCTAATGAATTCTCCATTTTGATTAATTTGTATTTCGACTATTTGATCTTCTCTTTCTACAGTACATACTACAGTAATTTCTGTATTCTTCCCTTCAAACTTTTCTAGTCTTTCAACTCTTTTTTCAATATATTCTCTTATTGCATCAGTAATTTCAATATTTCTTCCTACCATTTTAATGTTCATAAAAAAACCTCCTTTTTTACTTTCTATGCAACAATATTACTAAAAATTTCAAATGATATCATCGCACAATGAAGCATCATTATCATGGGAACACCAACAGAAAACTTTTTATGCAAAGTCTTATGTTTATACTTAAACATTGCATAATATTCACCTAAAGCTCCACCGACTATTGCTACCATTAATAACGTCCATTCCTTGATTCTAGTAGCATTTGGTATTTTCGCATACTCCTTATCTTTTTTCATAAGAACAATTGCTAATAAATTTATTACCACAAAATAAATAATAAGTGCGAAATATGAATTTGCAAAAATTACAGAAAATATAAATTCAAATATCGCTAAAATTCCAGCCACAAAGATATCAAAAATGTTATTAATCATATCAATATCTGTCCCCATAACAAATTCACCTCCATAATCTTCACACCGTAATTATATCATAAAAAGTATAATATCAAATAGTATTTTTCAATAATTATAAAACTATTTAAATGCTCAATATTTTTTTATAGTATTAATATGTAAAAAAACTAATTTGACTACTTTCCATCATTCCTTTTAAACATCCTGTTCCCTTTAAAATATCAACAGTTGATTTTCCAATTCCAGCTCTTAGTTTTAACTCTTCTATAGACATGAAACCTCCATTTTCTTCCCTTGCCTTTTGTATGTTTTCCGCAGCAACGGTTCCTAGTCCAGCAATACTGTTCAGAGGTGGTCTTATCTTATCTTCCTCAATTAAAAATTTTTTTGCATCTGACTTATATAAATCAATCGGTAAAAAATCAATACCTCTTTCATACATTTCTAGTACAATTTCCAATATCGAATACATATTTTTATCCTTCGTGGATGCATTATTTCCTTGCATATCAATTTCTCGCATTTTGTTTATTACTTTCTCTTTTCCATGTATCATGTACTCACTATCAAATTCATCTGCTCTTATTGAATAATATGCTGCGTAATATGCAAGAGGTATGTGAACTTTAAACCATGCTATTCTAAACGCCATAGTTACATATGCGGCTGCATGCGCTTTCGGGAACATATATTTTATTTTTTTACAAGACGCAATATACCAATCAGGCACATTATTTTCTCTCATTAATTGTTCTTGCTCCTCATTTAATCCTTTACCTTTACGAACGCTCTCCATTATTTTAAAAGAAGGTTTTGCTGGCAAGCCTTTCTTAATTAAATATAACATGATGTCATCCCTTGTACAAATTGCTTCCTCCAATTTTATTGTTCCTTCATTAATCAACGTTTGAGCATTGTTAAGCCAAACATCTGTGCCATGAGATAATCCAGAAATTCTAAGTAACTCCTCAAACTTTGTTGGCTTAGTGTCTACTAGCATTCCTCTAACAAATTTTGTGCCGAATTCTGGGACTCCATATGTTCCAACTTCAGAATGAATTTGCTCAGGCGTAACTCCAAGTGCCATAGTTGAAGAGAAAATAGACATTGTTTCTTTATCATCTAGAGGTATTTTTTGTGGGTCTACTCCTGTTATATCTTGTAGCATTCTAATCATAGTAGGATCATCATGACCTAATATATCAAGTTTTAATAGATTTTGGTCTATTGAGTGATAATCAAAATGAGTTGTAACTATATCTGTGTCGGGATCATCTGCTGGGTGCTGAACAGGGCAAAATTCATATATTTCATTTCCTTTAGGAACAACTATGATTCCTCCCGGATGCTGTCCTGTAGTTCTTTTAACACCAGTACATCCAGCGGCTAATCTTATTACCTCTGCATTATTTACAGGAATATGTCTCTCTTCAAAATATTTTTTTACATATCCATACGCTGTTTTTTCGGCTATAGTACCTATTGTTCCAGCCTTAAAAGTAGTGCCCTTTCCAAAAATAACTTCAGTGTATCTATGTGCCTTTGCTTGATATTCACCAGAAAAATTCAAGTCAATATCGGGCTCTTTGTCACCATCAAAGCCTAAGAACGTTTCAAAAGGTATGTCCATACCATCTTTGTCCAACTTAGTCCCACATTTAGGGCAATCTTTATCAGGTAAGTCAAAACCATTCTTTACTCCATAATCTGTAAAATCAGAATACTTACAATTAGGGCATCTATAATGTGGAGCTAATGAATTAACTTCCGTAATTCCGGTCATGTTAGCAACAAATGAAGAACCAACTGATCCTCTTGAACCAACCAAGTAACCATCATCATTTGACTTTTTAACAAGCTTTTGAGCAATTATATACATAACTGAAAACCCATTTTTTATAATCGAATCCAGCTCTTTATCTACACGTGCTTGCACAATCTCTGGAAGCGGATCTCCATAAAGCTCAATTGCTCTTTCCAGTGTAATATCTCTTATCATTTGTTCGCAACCTTCAATATGAGGCGTGGCTTTGTAATCAGCTATTGGGCTAATTTTTTCACACATATCTGCTATATAATTCGTATTAGTTATGACTACTTCATAAGCCCTCTCTTTCCCTAAATATTCAAATTCCTTAAGCATCTCTTCGGTTGTCCTCAAATACAGCGGTGCTTGCTCGTCTGCATCTTCATAGCCCTGACCTGCTTGTAAAATTCTTCTATATACTTCATCCTCAGGATTCATAAAATGAACATCACAAGTTGCTACCACTTTTTTATTCAACTTATCACCCAATTCAACAATTTTTTTATTTATATCTTCTAATGCTTTTACATCCTTTACAGTTCCATTTTTAACCATAAACATGTTATTTCCCAATGGTTGAATTTCCAAATAATCGTAAAAGTCGGCTATTTGCTCAATATCATCCTCTGATTTTCCTTCAAGAATTGCCCTGTACAATTCTCCTTGCTCACAAGCGCTTCCTATTATTAGCCCCTCAGAGTACTTAGAATATAAGCTTTTCAATATTCTTGGCTTTTTATAAAAATAATTCAAATGCGAAAAAGATATTAGCTTATATAAATTTTTTAACCCTACCTTATTTTTTGCAAGAATAACAGCATGATATACTGGAAGCGTCCTAAAATTAACATCTTCAGAAAGCTTGCTATCAATTTGAGAAAGGTTATTAATTTCTTTTTCTTTTAAATGTTGTAACATAACCTTAAAAACTTCAACTAGGGTTTCAACATCTGCTAATGCTCTATGTGCTACATCTACTTTTATACCTAGTTTTTCTGCAATAATACCCAACTTATACTTCTTAAAATCAGGAAAAAGTTCTTTCGCTAGTGCTAATGTATCAATATATGTATTATTAAATTCAAGTCCCAAAATATCTGCGTTATATTTTATAAAGCCAATGTCAAAAGTGGCATTATGTGCGACTAAAACATTATCTCCAATAAATTCCAAAACTTTAGGTAAAACCTTGTCAATCGTTTCCGCATCTCTAACCATTTCATCTGTTATATTAGTAACCTCAACAACCTTAGGTGGAATTGACTTTTCAGGATTAACAAAGCATTCAAAGGTATCTATTAGCTTACCATCTTTTATTTTCATAATACCAAATTCTGTAATCTTTTCCGTCTGTCTCGAAATACCAGTAGTTTCAATATCCAGTACACAATATGTTATATCACTAAGTTCTTTATCCTTTACATTGTAAACCGATGTAACATTATCCGCAGCTAAATACGCCTCAACTCCATATATAATTTTTATGTCCGAATCCTTTGCCGCCTTTTTAGCTTCAGGATAACTCTGAACTACACCGTGATCAGTAATAGCAATAGCTTTATGTCCCCATTTAATTGCGCATTTAATTAAGTCAGTAGCAGAAGTCACGGCATCCATTGCGCTCATCTGAGTATGAAGATGAAGTTCGACTCTTTTTTCCTCAAAATTGTCCATCCTCTTCTTTTCCTCAAAAGTTGACTTTTCGATGATATTAGCAATTACCCCAAATTCCTTTGAAAAATTATTATATTCATAAGTTCCTATAACTCTTACAGCTTGTGTCGTTTTTAATTCCGAATTTACCTCGCTATACTCATTAGCTTTCAAAAACGCTTTAACATTAATCGAACCCGTTCCATCATACATATCAAAAGAAACCAAATACCCTCCATTCTTAGTTTCTCTACTTTCATAATTACTTATTTTTCCACCTAAAATAACCTCATTTATTTCCGGTGATAGGGTATTAATTTTAATCTCCTTCGGATTTGATAAACTCTTCCAGCCCTGAAAAATAACCATATCTGGATTTTGAATAAAAGCTGATTGCTTTTTTTTCGATTTATAAGTGCCTTCTTGCTTCATTTCATTAGAGTTGTCAAAAGAGTTATTTCTTCCTTGAACACTTGGAAACGGTTTATTATTAGTCACACTACTTTCCTTTTTGTTCTTGCTTTCATTCTCTCTGTTTTCATTTATTATTTCCTGATTCTTTTCTAAAATATTTTTAACAATTTCTTTTTCTTTTAATAAAGAATCTTGAATAATATCAGGCTCATTAAAAATAACTTTAACAACTTTGTCCGCCGTATTTTTTATATATTCTGCAATAAGTTTAGAAATGTTTTTCTGTTCAAGCATAAATTTACTTTTCGATTTAAGGTTTACACAAAGTGTATCATTATCTAGTACCGCTGTACTTCCAGCAAGAGCCGCCTTTACAGCAATATATTTTTTAGAAAAAAAAGATACTACGTCTTCCCAATTTACTTCATTCAAAACACTATGCCCCCATATTTCATTCTTTAGTTACAATAATAAAACTACAAGAATAGAATATCATATTTATATATTTAGGTGAAGTAAAAAAAAGAAAAATTAAAATTTAAAAATTAAAGATAGTCATGGGGACGGAGTTTTGGTCTATACCGTTTTAATCTATTGCCCCAGGCGGAGTAGTTTTAAGAAGTATAGACCAAAACTCCGTCCCCATGACTAAGGCAGAAATAATAATATTTTGTAAAAAAGCTTGACTTATTATGTAAACTGTGTTACAATTGTTTTATACTTATACCTTGGTGTTGGGTCGACTCGATAGTGACGGGTGATGACTCGCAGGTATCGGGAGTATGGAGTGCGCAGTACTGAGGAGAAGATTCTTATGAGGTATGCTTGTGGCTTCTGGCGCGATGCTTATTTAGGTGTATAGTATAAAATTTAATAGAAGGAGCATTATATGGAAGACTCATCAATGTAGAAAACACGTACATTGTTTATCGTTGTACGTGTTTTCTTTTTCTTTTAAAAATACTATTTTTGATTTTTTAAATATGCGTCTATAAAATCATTAATTTCACCATTCATAACAGCTTCCACATTTCCAACCTCATAATTAGTTCTATGATCTTTTACCATAGTATATGGACAAAAAACATACGAGCGTATTTGACTTCCCCATGCAATATCACGTTGAACGCCTTTTAAATCTTCAAGTCTCTCTTTGTTCTCCCTTTCCTTTAATTCCATCAGCTTAGAAACAAGCATTTTCATTGCTTTATCTCTATTTTGAATTTGCGAACGTTGTGTTTGACACGTAACTACTATATTAGTTGGTATATGAGTAATTCTTATCGCCGACTCTGTTTTATTTACATGTTGTCCTCCTGCTCCACTTGAACGATATGTATCTATCTTCAAGTCTTCTGGATTTATTTCGACACTAACATCATCCGATACTTCTGGAATGACCTCGACTGCTGCAAAAGAAGTATGTCTTCTTCCTGCCGAATCAAAAGGCGATATTCTAACTAATCTATGTACACCGCTTTCAGATTTTAAATATCCATACGCATTGGCACCTGTTACACTAAAAGTAACACTTTTAATCCCTGCGACATCACCTTCCAATAAGTCTAGCTCTTCCAATTTGTATCCGTTTTTTTCAGACCACATTGAATACATTCTATATAACATTTCAGCCCAGTCTTGAGACTCTGTGCCACCAGCTCCAGGATGTATCGTTATAATAGCATTATCAGCATCATGTTTGCCAGAAAGTAAATTTTGAATTTCTAGCCTTTCTACCTCTTTTGAAATTTGTTTTATATTTTGCTTTAGTTCTGGCAGTATACTTTCATCATTTGCTTCTATACTAAGAGCAACTAATTCTATAGTTTCATTTATTCTATTTTCAATACTTTGAAACTCTTCTACACTATTTTCTAAATTTTTTAATTGTTGCAATGTCTTCGTAGAACTCTCTAAATCATTCCAAAATCCTGGTTCTGCCGACTTTTCCTTCAGTTCTTCTACTTTTTTATTTTTGCCATTAATGTCAAAGAGACTCACCCAATTCTTTGACTTTCTTGTCTAACTCCTTTAATGAAAGCTTGACTTCCTCAAGTTCAAACATTTTATCACTCCTTATTTTAACATAAAATTAATCCTATACTCTATTTTGCAAACATCAAAACAGAGGTTAAACTATGTTATCATTTAACCTCATGTCCATATACAATCATTTTTCTTTAGCTTCTAATCTTCTATTTACATTTTCTCTTAGCAATATATATATGATTGTTGCTATCGGCACGCCCAAAAGCATTCCTATAATACCTCCAATATCTCCACCAATCGTTATCGCAACCAGTACCCATATTCCAGGAAGACCAACCTTGTTACCTACAACATGAGGATATATTAAGTTTCCTTCAAGTTGTTGCAAAATAATGAAAAATACTATAAACGTTACCGCTTTAATTGGATCAATAACTACAATTAGCACCGCTCCTACTATACATCCAATAAATGCACCTACTATAGGAATTAATGCAGTTACACTAACTAAAATTCCTATAGTTACAGCATATGGTATCTTTAAAAGCAGCATTCCTAATGCACATAAAGTTCCAAGTATGATCGCCTCTAAGCATTGAACAGTCAAGAAGTTTTTAAAAGTGTCTTTAGATACTTTTCCAATGTGTACTAATTTATCTGCCTTTTTACTAGATAAATATGCATACAAACATTTAGTTATTTGCATTTGAAGTTTTTCTTTATCTACTAATAGATATATCGCAAAAATTACCGCAATAAAAAATGTAACAATTCCATTGATTATACTACCAACAAGAGAAACTGACGATACAACTATATTAGAAAGATAATTCAAAAGTTGATCTTTTATTGCGTTCATATCAAGATTCAATTCATCCATTATATTTGCTATATCAATGCTATCTATGTTAGTTTCAGCAAATTTAGTTACTTCTTCTATATAATATGGAATATTATCAATTAGCATGCTTATAACTTTTCCCAGTTCTGGTATTACCATATCAATCAACAACGCTAAAATTAGTACTATAACTACAATTGCGAGTAGAATTGCTAGCATTCTTTTTCCCTTTGTCTTGGTACGTTGCGTAGAATCATCTTTTTTACTTTTTCTTTTTTTAGGAATATTTATTAACTTATTTTCAAAAAATGTCATAGGTATGTTTAACACAAATGCAAAACATCCTCCCAAAATAAATGGTCGTAAAATATTGAAAACATTACTTAAAAATCCTACAATAACATCCGTATTATTTACTGCCCAATATCCCAGAAGTACTATAAATATTAATATTAACGGTCTTTTTAATTCCTGTTTATACTCTTTCATCATTTGACTCCTTATATTATTTAATATTAAACAAAAAGGGATCCTTTTCTTTGTCTATTATACAACTATTCTTTTCTTAAGAAAAGAGTAATTACAATATTTATTATCGCTTCAATCATAATCGTAATTGCTACAAAGGCCCATAAAACTGTTGTTGTACCGAATGGATTAGATATAATAACTAACGCACAAACAATAGTAAGTATACTGTCTAGCAATACCCAGCCCCACTTTTTTGATTTAAGGCGGCATAAATTAACTGTTACCGCTATCTTATAAATTCCTATAACTAGCAAAATTGCACCATACATCATAGTCAAAATTGGAAACAATGATATAATCCATCTTCTTTGAGAAATCATAAAAATACCGTCCATAGTAGCAAACAGTCCTTTAGTAAATTTGCCACTAAGAGCAGCAGTCTCAATTGGAGCTTTAAAATATTCAACAATATTTACAATACCAACTACACATAATAATATACCCATAGCCAATAAAATACTCGACGTAAATCCAACAGGATTAATAAGTAAAAAAATTCCTATAAATATTGCACATAAATTAATAATAATACTTTCAACTTTATTTTCCATCCACATATAAAATCATCCTTTCACACTATTTTTTATTTATTTACTTTTATTTACAGTTACATTATAATATACATGTGTCGAATTAACAACATGCAGTTTAATTCACTTTTGTTTATTTTTAAACAAATAATCTCAATTTGTCGAATAATGAATGGAGGCTTATGTATGAAAGAAAATAAAAGAATTGCTATCACAAAACTATTACTAAAAAATAGTTTAATAGAGTTAATGAGTAAAAAGGAAATTGACAAAATATCAGTAAGCGAGCTATGCTCAAATGCTGGAGTTAATAGAACGACTTTTTATAATCACTACTACAGACCAAATGATGTATTAAACGAAATTGAAGAAAATGTAATTAATGATTTGCAAAAAATATTAAATGGTGAAAATCTTAATAATTCAGAACACCAACTTTCAAAAAAGGTAGAATTGGTTTGCGACTATCTTCTAAAAAACAAGGAAATCTCAAAATTGATTTTTGAGAGCAACTCAACCTATTCAAACTTTAGTAAGAAATTACTTAAGATACCTGAAAGTTCGACACTATATTATAATTATGCAAATATGAATTTAGATGAAAACGCAAAAGAGCTCATTACATCTTTTATGCAAAACGGAATGTATAGTCTAATAAAATTATGGCTAACAAGCGATATGAAAAAAACACCGACCGAAGTCGGTGAATTGGTTGAATCTATTGTAATTTCCAAGTAGTTGTTTAAGCTACAAAAAATTATATATTAACTAAAAAGCGTTACTGCACTTTTATAATCCATGTTTATTATTACTTAATAGTGTATCCATTCTTCGCACTCATATTTTTATCTACTTTAACCATATTATGTCACATTATTTTTTTATAGCAACCTAATATTTTTCAATTTTTATAACACTATCCTACTCAAAATTTGTAGCTTTCTTATACTCTTTTATAATCTCTAACATCTCTCTCACTATTATTTTATTTATCGGATTATCCTGAATACTATCTATTAATAGCTTTTCAACATTTTCAACTGGTATAGTTTTAAGGCAGAAATCACCAGCCTTCTCATTCTTATCAAGATTTGATTTATCCATATCAAAATTTTGATTTGTCTTCACCACAAAATAGTAAATTTCATTTTATCTATTTTTGCCTAAATTACGATAATTTTTATTAAAGTGTGTAATCTTTGCAAATGGTTGTATATTTGCATCATCAATGTCAATTCCAGTTTCTTCTTTTACTTCTCTAATTAAACATTGTACTACAGTTTCTCCATCTTCGAGGTGACCACCTGGAAAATTCCATGTCTTATTACAGTACCCTAGTAATATTTCATTATCACTATTTATCATTAATGCTTTTGCTCTTATAACTATTTCATCTATTTCTTCACGCGTCAAATTATCATAATTGTAAATTATTTCTTTCATTCCTTTCATATCCTTTCAATTCATCAGGCTATGTACTGGCAACTCTTTGCATAGTATTTCACAGCTGATTCTAGTCATAATAACTATCCTAGAAAGTATTATGCTCTCATTCTTATAATTTTTTAATATTAGTATGCATTCGTGGATGATAACCCTTCCTTTTGTAAAAATTTATAGCATTTTCATTATATGCAAATACATCAACTAAAACATATTTACAGCCTTCGTTTTTAAAATATTCTTCCAATGTATCAATAAGCTTTTTTCCAATGCCTTTGCTTCTAATTTTAGAAGTAACAATTAATTCTGTAATTATCCCTCTTTTATGGCATTTGTAATCTAGATAATCATATTCCCTATATTCCGGTATAGTTCCCATTATTAATCCTATTGCTTTGCCACCTTCAATAGCTAGATAGCATTTACCGTTATTATCATTAACCTCTTTTAAATCTATTAATGCCATTTTTTCATGATATTCTGGATGAACCCTATCCAATTTATCCTTGTCAATTGAAACAATAAATTCTTCGAGTTCCGTAAGCAAATCCCTAACATCATTTAAATACTTGCTCTCATACTCTATTATTTTTATATTATTCAATCCTTACCACTCTCACTCCAATTTAATACTAACCCTTCTAATGCATTACATTTAAGTTATATTTTTTTATTATTTCTTTTCTTGTTCTATTTGTTTCAATTCTTCTTTTATCTTTCCATGCTTCTAAAATTTCCATATCCATCCATGCTTAATATAAAATATGGTGTATAACATCTATAATTCCTTTCATCACATTTCATCATATCCAAAAGCCTGTCAAAATATTTTTTAGGTGGCAATATTTCACTAAATTCATCATAATATTCTTTTATAATATTTTCAAATTGTATTAATTGTTCTTTTGAGCATTATTTATAAACCTCAAAAATTATTACCGCTACATTTTCACTTACTACCCCTACCAAATCTTCTGTAACCTCTATCGCTTCCATTCCTAACACAATCCTTTTATCATAACTATCATTAGGATTATCTTTATCTAGATAATAAAATTTCCAATCCAGTGCCAACTTACCCTCTTCTGAAACGTACATTGAAGTATCTGTTACGTATACTTTAGATCCTGGATATACAATATATTTTTCTTCTTCCCATTCATCTGTTCCATCCGAAACCATATATTTAACTTTTTCTTTAACATTTGTCACATAAAGCTCAAGTCCATTATATTTAAAAATTTCATTTGTTCCCTTAGTTGATAAATCTCCACTAGGATAATCTAATCTAAATGCTGCATATATATTTTCTTTTGTTAAATTTTTATACTCTATATTTAATTCATTTATGTTCTCATTTATGTATGTTTGCTGCCAATCATTATATGCTTCAAAATCAACAGCATATTTTTCTTCTTGATTTCCATTAGGGATTATATAATAAATTATTCCATCGCCATCTTTATCTACATCTGTTGGAAATTCTTCTCCATAATAAACTGGCATTATTTGCTTATCCCATGCATCAATACTTGCAATTATATCATAGTCATCCAAATTAGAATTATATCTATACAATGTATAAGGCCATAAAACATCTCCAGCAACACCTTGGTTATGAGAATTCTTTACTTTAAGTACTCCATTATCATAAAAAATCATATCTGGGAATTCTACGAATTGTTCTTTTATAGTGTTAGTTTCTGAATCGTAATCATATATAATGGTTCTTTTTGAAGCCATTGAGTTGTTTGTTAACGCAAGTAATAACTCTTTACTACCATCATTATCAACATCAAATATTGCATACTCATTTTTCGTAGCATCATATTTAGGATCAACAATTTCTTCATATGTCATATCTGGTAATCTATAGATATCTATAAAATTAAGTAAAGAAGTTTCATATGATAACATTGCCATAGTTTCTATCGTAGTTTTAGAATCTTTAAAAAGCTTGTTTTCAGGATTTATATTTTGTTTTATCATACTACTAATTTGTGCTTCAAATTCATCTCCAGACTCTACTGAAGTAGTATCTTTTTCTATTGGTGGTGCATAGTCAATTCCCCACGTACTAAAAAATACAGGTTCATTATTTTTCATTCTATTCATATCCACAGAGTACAATACGCCTAACCCAATAGCTACAACACAAACTATACTTATTGCAAATAACACTATCTTTTTCATAGAAATCCCCCCTTATATTACCTATAAAAATATTTCCAATATAAATTTATTTTTGCTTTTCTCTTAAGAACTAACTTAACCTCTGTGGGAAATTAGCTTTTGCTAAAATAAACCCTTGATTTTCAGCAACCCTCACATACATATTTGTTTCTATAATCTTCATTCCAAAAAACATTAGCAGTTCCACTCCATTTAACTAAGAGTTTATTTTCCGTATATTCAAGTATTTCAATTGTTCCTTTGGTAACATCTTCATGTTCCAAAACGTATAAATAGCCAGCTTCTTCTCCTTTATCATTTTGTTTTGAATTCCAAATAAAGCTTTTTCCTTTTAAATCTTTTTCTTCTCTACCCCCTGTTAAAAAAACATTATTATGATATAAATTAACACGTAACAATTTATAATCTACATCATCACTAATATTCTCAGCATTTACGTCAAAATATAACTTTAGTTCTCCATCTTCTATGTGAATATTAATATATGTACTTGTAATTGAATAATTCAAATTATTAAATTTAAAATATGTATCTTGTATTTTGTATCCTCCTTTTAAATATACAAATAATAATTTCTTGTTCTTCTAGTGTTTTAGCTTCATCTATAACTATATAAATTGATTATTAGCGTTATTTTTTATTATTCCATTTGTTCTGATGGGATTTTTAGCAAATCATCTTCATCCAAAAAATAATTAAACAAGACTAATACTTCTTTATAAGCATTTGCATATTTTATATTTTTTAGAAAATTAAATACACTTACATTATAGCTCTTAAATAATTTATATACAAGCATCAGATTCGCTTCATTAGAGACTGAATAAAAAATATTAGTTATAAAATTAATTAGTTAATAAAACGATTGTGATGTAAAGTGTTTATGAAAATCACAAAATATAGCAATACAAAAATTATTTCTGGAAAAAAATTAAAAGAATTAAGAGAAGCATTAAAAATGACACAGCAAAATTTAGCAGAAAAATTGCAACTTTTAGGTATAGACTTAACTTCAAAAGAAATTTCTAAAATTGAAACGAATAAATGTCTGGTTCAAGGTGTTGCTGGGCTTCTTTTTTAGTTTTAAATCCAGATTTTGTTACTCTCTTTCTCTTTCTTTTTCCATTTTGTGGTGCAATATCAAATTGATATTGAAAAACATTACCCCTTTTAGATACACTAATCATTTTATGTTCCCTCCTAAATTATTAGTAAGTAAACGCAAAAAGAGCCAATACTTTTTACAGTATTGACTCATCATTTTTATATTTCTAAATTGTTGCCAAATATTAGCATTTTTGTAGCCAAAATAAAATATAGCATTTTCAATGGTTTCAGAGCATTTTTTATCGTTTGGCGACAAAATGGCAACAAATCGACATTTTTTGTTTATATCAAAACTCTATAACCCTTGCTATTACTAATTTTTCCCACAGCAATGTTTGTATTTCTTCCCACTTCCACATGGACATGGCTCATTTCTTCCTACTTTCTTTCCCGTATTAACTATAGGTTTATTCTTATTTGCTCCAGCTTGGTTAGCAGCATTTATATTTGTTAACATGCTTTTTACCATTCTTGCTCTTTGCATATTTTCGTCTACTTTTTTCACATGCAATATCGACTTTACAACAGTTTCTTCAATACTAGCAGTCATCTCATTAAAAGCCTCTTCGCTCTCAAATTTAAATTCCACAACTGGATCTTTTTGAGCGTATGCCCTTAGCCTAACACCATCTTTTAACTGCTCCATAGCATCTATATGATCCATCCATTTCGAATCAACGGTTCTAAGAAGTATTATCCTTTCAAGTTCTCTTATTTTTTCAGTTCCTATCTCTTCTTCCTTTTCTTTATATTTTTCTAAAACTAAATTTGTCATTTCTTTTGAAATATTCTCTGAATCTATTTCATCATCTAGCACATATTCAATACCAAATGTATTTGATATATATTCTAGAAATTCTTCCTTATTCTCAATTTCATTATGTATTCCAATATATGAATCAACTATTCCTTCTACAGTTTCTCTAATCATTCTTTCAATATTTGTTTTTAAGTCTTTACCATCTAGCACTTGTCTTCTTTGCGAGTATATAATTATTCTTTGCTCATTCATAATATTGTCATATTGTAGGATATTTTTTCTAGCTGCAAAATGCGCAGCTTCAACATTTTTTTGTGCATTTTCTATCGTATTCGACAGCATTTTCATTTCAAGTGGCATATCCTCCGGCATATTTATTGCCGATGCAATTGTTTGGACTTTGTCAGAGCCAAATATTTTCATTAAGTTGTCTTCTAGAGAAACGTAAAATCTAGACTCTCCTATATCTCCTTGACGTCCACTTCTACCACGAAGCTGATTATCTATTCTTCTTGAAGAATGGCGCTCCGTACCAATTATTTTTAGTCCTCCAGCCTCAATGACTTTCTCTCTATCTTCTCTCACTTTTTCATCTAATTTTTCATAAATTTCTTTATACTCTTTTCTAATGTTCAAAACATCTTCATCATCTGTATCGTTAGTTCCCACTGCTTCTAATATAATGTCTTCATTATATCCTTTTTTCTTTAGTTCGTGCTTAGCAAGCGCTTCTGTATTACCACCAAGCATAATATCTGTACCTCTTCCGGCCATATTAGTTGCGATAGTAACAGCACCAAATCTACCAGCTTGTGCTATTATCTCTGCTTCTTTTTCATGGTACTTTGCATTTAATACTTCGTGCTTTATCCCCTCTTTTTTTAGTAACTCACTTAAGCGTTCAGACTTTTCTATTGTAATAGTACCAACAAGTACAGGCTGTCCTTTTGCAACACTTTCCTTTATATCCTCAATTATTCTTCTGTATTTTGCTCTCTCAGTCCTATATACTATGTCATTATGATCTATTCTTATCATAGGTTTGTTCGTAGGTATTTCAACTACATCCAAGCCATATATCTCTCTGAACTCATTTTCTTCTGTCATTGCTGTACCTGTCATACCAGAAAGCTTTTTAAATAATCTAAAATAATTTTGGAATGTTATTGTTGCAAGCGTTTTGTTTTCATCGGCTATATTTACATTCTCCTTTGCTTCTATAGCTTGGTGCAGCCCGTCATTATATCTTCTACCATACATAATTCTCCCTGTATGTTCATCAATAATCAAGACTTCTCCATCTTTCACGATGTAGTCAATATCCCTCTTCATAATGCCATTTGCATCTAATGCTTTATTTATGTGATGTGATAAAGTTGTATTTTCCATATCTGATAAATTTTCTACCCCAAAATATCTCTCGGCCTTTTCAACTCCAGAAGAAGTAAGTGTAGCTCTTCTCATTCTTAAATCAGCAACATAATCATACTGCGCATCTTCCTCTGTCTCTTCTCCCTTTGTATTATCTTTAGCTATAACCTTTGCTTTTAGGCCTTTAACAAATTTATCAGCCTTTTTATATAAATCATTTGCTTTATCTGCAGGACCAGAAATAATAAGTGGTGTACGCGCCTCATCAATAAGAATGCTATCAATCTCATCCACAATCGCATAATTTAAATCTCTTTGAACCATTTCATTTTTATAGATTGCCATATTATCCCTTAAATAATCGAATCCATATTCATTATTCGTTCCATAAGTTATATCTGCAGCATATGCTTTTTTTCTGTCCGCAGGACTTACTCCATGTATAATAATTCCAACTGTTAGTCCAAGGAAGTTATAAAGCTTACCCATTTCCTCGCCTTGAGATTCCGCTAGGAAATCGTTTACAGTAACTAAGTGAGCACCATTACCTTCTAAGGCATTCAAATAAAGAGCCAAAGCTGCTGTTAGAGTTTTTCCTTCACCAGTTTTCATTTCAGCAATTCTGCCTTGATGCAAAATTATAGCCCCCATCAATTGAACATCAAAAGGTCTCTTACCAAAAACCCTTTTAGACCCTTCACGCGCCACCGCATATGCCTCAACTAATATATCATTTAATGTTTCACCATTTTTTAATCTTTCCCTAAACTCTTCTGTCTTCCCTTTTAGCTCTATATCAGATAGCTTCTCCATATCCGGCTCTAATAAATTTATTTCATCAACATAATGTTTAATTTTTTTTATTTCTTTTTCACTGTAAGAAGCAAACAAATTTTTAAATAATCCCATTTATATGTCTTCCTTTCATTTCTCTAAATTTAAATTGTAAAACTTTGCGCAAGAATTAATTTACTAAAAAAAGAGCACACAAACAAATGAAGCAATAATTACTTCATTTAGTAGCGACTCTTTTAATGTGCTTTACTTTTCAATTAGTACTTTTCCCTCATCAATCTCAATTGCAGCAGTAGTAACATCAGACTCCATAATCTCTTTAGTAAGCTTTGGACTTCCTTGTGCTATTTGTCTTGCCCTTTTGGCAGTACCTATCACAAGCATATACTTACTTGGAGTTTTCTTTAAAAGTTGTGAAAGAGTTGGTTTAATTATCATTTTCTTATCCTCCTATTTTATATAATTAATTCATTGATTTATTAATCATCATCGTCATCATCATCGTTATCTAACCTACCAGCAACTGTTTCTGGTTGAACAGCGGATAATATAACATGGTCACTATCAGTTATAATAACAGCTCTAGTTTTCCTACCATAAGTAGCATCAACCAATTTACCATTGTCCCTTGCATCCTGGATAATCCTTTTAACTGGAGCCGACTCAGAACTAATTACGGCAACTAACCTATCACTCGATACGATATTTCCAAAACCAATATTAATAAATTTCATACTTACTCTCCTCCCGAAATATTTTTATTTATTCAATATTCTGGACTTGCTCTCTAATATTTTCAATCTCATTTTTCATTTCAATTACACAATTTGTAATACCAATCGAATTTGCCTTAGACCCTATTGTATTCGTTTCCCTATTCATCTCTTGTATAAGGAAATCTATTTTCTTCCCAACAGCACCATCCGCAGTACATATAATTTGATTAAGTGCCTCAATATGGCTTCTTAACCTTGTAACTTCCTCACTAATACTCGACTTATCCGCAAAAAGCACTACTTCTATTCCTAATCTATTTTCATCGATTATATCATTTGCATTAAGCTCATTAACTCTATTAATTAGTTTATTTTTATACTCATCTAAAAGCTTCTGAGAACTTTTATCAACTTCATCGACATGCCTTAAAATTTTATCTAAACGTCCCTGTATGTCTAATGCAAGTCTTTCTCCTTCTGATTTTCTAGTTTCATTTATCTTATTTATAGCAACTTTTAAGGCTTCACTCAACTCTCTCCAATACAAATCCTCATCAGCATCATTTTCTAGCACAAAAATATCTGGTAACTTTAGCAAAGTAGTTAATGTAATATCATCATGAAGATTGTACTCTGTAGCAGCACTCCTTAGTTCATTTAGATACATTCCAACTAAAGTTCTATCTATCTTTACATTTCTGCAACTGTCACTCATATTCCTAAAAGATATGTATACTTCAATTTTTCCTCTACTCAAATTAGCGGCGACACACTTTCTAACATTTTCTTCTAAAAAATTAAAATATCGTGGCAATCGTATAGAAATATCATTATACCTATGATTAATCGCCTTTATCTCTACTGTATATTCCCTACCATCTTTTTCATACTTTCCCTGACCATAGCCAGTCATACTCTTTATCATTATTTTTTCCTCTTTTTCTTTTTAGTATTCCCTATAACAAAAATGGATTTTGCCAAATAATAAATCGCAATTGCTACTGCAAAAAATACTATAGCATCATAGCTTGTAGCAAGTAATACTAGAAATGACGCTATCATAAATTCTAATGCGTGTGTCAAAATAAATTTGCTCTTCTTAATCATTGCATGCACACACATAATAGCGGCAATAATTGCCATAATAATAAATATAGTCTCCTTCATTGCTAATCCGTCAAATATCAATATTCCAAAGTATATCAAACCAATTATCATTACATATATAGAATTAGAAATATTCTTTTTCGATATTATATAAAGAATCTTTGAAAAATAATACGTACCAAAAATAAGAGGAAATAATATATTCAACTTATTATATGGAAAAGGAAAACTGACATATGTACCGTGAAGAATCGGTGCTGTCATAGCCAAAGTCAACATTTCTATTCCATATGATGCCAAAAATGAATCGTCTTTTTTATACGACATAATAAGTATTACCAATGAAATCGCTAAAAAAACTCCTCCACATATATTAACAACCATTTGTATTGTATCATAATTATATCCAAATGTAGTATAAGATGCATCAACTATTGAATAAAAAATTTCAACTAGCATAAACATCAATACTGCTCCACATAACTTATCTATAAGTTTATTTTTTTCTGTATAATTCATATAAATCTTACCTTTCTCGTGCATATAAGCATTTACAACTCATACTCGTACATAATCATTGCAACAGTAGCAATTCCAGCAGTTTCTGTTCTAAGTATTCTTTTTCCTAAAGAGACAAGCCTGACATTAGAATTTCTAACTAGAACCTCAATATCTTTATCAGAGAAGCCGCCTTCTGGGCCTATCACAACTGCTATATTCTGATTATTTCCATTCAGAGCTCTTAATTCAGTTTTTAACGTGTGCTCGCATTCATTTTCATACGGCACTATAACTATATCATATTTTGAAAGATTTTCAACAACATTTTCTAATTTCTGTATATCTTGCACTACTGGAATCTTTTGCCTTCCTGATTGCTTAGCCGCTTCACTAGCAATTTTTTTCCATCTTTCAACCTTGTTTACTCTATTTGAATCATTTATTTTCACAATAACTCTATCAGTAATTACCGGTACAATTTCTGCAACTCCGAGCTCCGTGCATTTTTGCACAATTAAATCTAACTTGTCAGCTTTCGGTAGCCCTTGATACAAAGTTACACAAGTTTTCATCTCTGTAGTAACACTTGTTTTACCAAGAATATGCAGTATTATTCTATCATCAAAAAAGCTTTCAACTTCTGTAAAATATCTGCTTCCTTCATTATCGCAAATATCTATTTTGTCTCCAATTCGGTGCCTTAACACATTTTTTATATGGTTAACATCGTCACCAATTACCGTAATATTCTTATCGTTTATTTGATTCTTTTCTACATAAAATGTTGAAATAGCTCTCACCTCATCCCATTAAAAGAATTTCCTTCTTTTTCCAGTGCTGAAATCTTCACCGCTAACCTCTGCTAACTTTTTTATAACCTCTCGTTGCTCAGAATTTAACCTTTTCGGCACATCTACGATAACCGTAAAGTATAAATCTCCAACGCCTCTTCCATTTATATTCTTGATACCCTTTCCTTTTAGTGTAAATATAGAACCCGTTTGAGTTCCTTCTGGCAAGTCAAATTTTTCTACTTGCGCCGCAAGAGTAGGTACATCAATAATAGCACCTAATGCTGCTTGAGGGAAAGATACGTGCACATCACAAAAAATACTATCTCCCTTTCTAGTAAATAGTTGATGCTTTTTCACTGAAATATTTATATAAAGATTTCCTGGAGCTCCGCCCCTTAACCCTGGTTCACCTTCTCCATTTAAAGAAATGACTTGACCATCATCTATACCAGCAGGAATTGAAACCTTAATTTTTCTTTGTTTTTTTACTGTTCCCCTACCTCTACATTCAGAGCAAGGAGTAGCAATTACTTTTCCAGTTCCTGCGCAATTATCACATGTTCTAATAGATGAAAAAGAACCTAAAATCGTATTTTGCGTAGTCCTTACTTGACCTGATCCACCACAAACTCTACAAGTTTCAGGTGATGTTCCTGGTTTGCAACCACTTCCTTTACAAACATCACATTGTTCTTCTCTACTTACAGTAACTTCTTTGTTCACACCAAACGCAGCTTCTTCAAAAGTAATTTCAACACGTATTTTTAAATCTCTTCCTCGTACCGGACCATTTGTATTTCTTTTTCTCGTACTTCCTCCAAAGAAAGAAGAAAATATATCATTTAAGTCAAAATCCATTCCGCCAAAACCAGATGCACCAGAAAAGCCTTCAAACCCACTAAAGCCACTAAAATCATTCGAATAGCCATTCGGTCCACTATGTCCAAATTGGTCATACATAGCTCTTTTTTGTTTGTCTGATAAAACCTCATAAGCTTCATTTAATTCCTTAAATTTTTGCTCCGCTTCTTCCCTATTATCTGGGTTAGCATCAGGATGATATTTTTTTGCAAGCTTTCTATACGCCTTTTTTAATTCTTCATCCGTCGCGGTTTTAGATACACCAAGTACTTCATAATAATCTCGCTTTGCTTCCGCCATTTTAGTCTTCTCCTTCTTAATTTTAGGGGCGCCTTATTACAAACATCAATCATCTGTAGTAAAAGACGTCCCTAACTAATTTAATTTTTAGGTGCATTATGAAAAAGTATACTTACATTAATATTATTCTACCTTATAATCTGCATCATATACAGTTCCATCTTTCTTATCATCATTGCCATTCGATGCATTTTCCTCATTTGCAGCCTGTGCTGTTGTGGCATTCGTACCGGTATTTGAATATAGCCTTTCAGAAATTTTATAAAATTCTTGCGTTAATTTTTCTGTTGCAGATTTTATTGCCTCTGTATCCGTTCCTTCTAACGCTTTCTTTACATTTTCAATTTCTGCTTCAACTTTTCCCTTCTCTTCAGGACTAATCTTTCCTTCTAAATCCTTCAAGTTCTTTTCCGTATTATATACTAGCGAATCAGCATTATTTCTAACTTCAATTGCTTCCTTGTTCTTTCTGTCTTCCTCAGCATGAGCCTCAGCCTCTTTAACAGCTTGCTCAATCTCTGTTTCTGTTAAATTTGTACTAGCAGTAATTACAATCTTTTGCTCATTGTTTGTTCCCATGTCCTTTGCAGAAACGTGAACAATACCATTAGCATCAATATCAAACGTAACCTCAATTTGAGGAACTCCTCTAGGAGCTGCAGGTATTCCTGTTAATTGGAATCTTCCCAAAGTCTTATTGTATGCTGCCATCTCTCTTTCCCCTTGCAACACGTGAACCTCTACACTCGTTTGTCCATCAGCAGCCGTAGAAAATATTTGTGATTTTTTGGTTGGTATTGTAGTATTTCTTTCTATTAATTTTGTAAATACTCCACCAAAAGTTTCAATTCCTAAAGACAAAGGTGTTACGTCAAGCAATACCAAGTCCTTTACATCTCCTGATAGTACTCCAGCCTGAATAGCCGCACCAATAGCAACACACTCATCAGGGTTGATTCCTTTATGTGGCTCCTTTCCAGTAACTCTTTTCACAGTTTCTTGAACTAGTGGCACTCTAGAAGATCCCCCAACTAGCAATATTTTATCTAATTTATCAGCAGTTAAATTAGCATCCTTTAAAGCTTGATTCATCGGATTTACTGTTGAATCAACCAAATCTCTTATTAATTCTTCAAACTTTGCCCTTGTTAACGTTATATTCATATGTTTTGGTCCAGTACTATCAGCTGTAATATATGGCAAATTGATATCTGTTTGAGAAACATTAGATAACTCTATTTTTGCCTTTTCAGCAGCTTCCTTTAATCTTTGCATTGCAGAATTATCTGTAGACAAATCAACACCTTGATCTTTCTTAAATTCTTCAACTAAATATTTAATTATTCTTTCATCAAAGTCATCTCCACCAAGTCTGTTATTACCGCTCGTGGCTAAAACTTCAAATACACCATCACCAATCTCAAGGATAGATACATCAAAAGTACCTCCTCCTAAGTCATAAACCATTATTTTTTGGTCTTCTCCTTTATCTAATCCATAAGCAAGTGCTGCAGCTGTAGGTTCGTTTATAATTCTTAAAACCTCAAGTCCTGCAATTCTTCCTGCATCTTTAGTTGCCTGTCTTTGAGAATCACTAAAATATGCAGGTACAGTGATAACTGCTTGTGTAACTTTTTGTCCAATATAATTTTCAGCATCCGTCTTTAATTTTTGTAATATCATCGCCGAAATTTCTTGCGGTGTATAGCTTGAACTATCTATTAATACCTTTCTATCAGTTCCCATATCTCTTTTTATTGACGATATTGTTTTGTCATGATTTGTAACTGCTTGACGTTTAGCAATTTGCCCAACTAGTCTTTCTCCATTTTTAGTAAAAGCTACTACAGAAGGCGTTGTTCTATTACCTTCCGCGTTAGGTATAACAACTGGTTCTCCTCCTTCCATTACTGCTACACATGAGTTTGTTGTGCCCAAATCAATACCTATAATTTTTGACATATAAATCCTTCCTTTCTTTATTTAAAACAAAATTAAAATTCAATACTTTAGTTTGCTACTTTTACCATTGCATGACGCAATACTCTATCTCCAAACTTATACCCACATCTTAATTCTTCAATAATTTCTTTCTCACCATACTTTTCATCTTCCACATGCATTACTGCATCATGAAACTCTGGATTAAACGTCTCATTAACTGTAGGAATATTTTCAACTCCTATGCTCGTTAATATATCGTTCATTTGCTTATGAATCAGCTCAATTCCTTCTTTCGACTTTGTATCGGCCTTTTCTGTAAGAATAGCTTTATCTAAACTATCTAAAACTGGAATAACTTTAATTATAATATCTCCAACAGCCAAATTATATGTTCTTTCTTTTTCTTTAGACACTCTTTTTTTGTAATTATCAAACTCGGCTGCAGTCCTCTGCAAATGTTCATAGTATTTCTCATTCTCTGCCTTAAGTCTTTCAATTTCTTCATTCAAATCTTTTATTGATATTTCTTCTACTTCATCTGTTTTTAACTCATTATTTTCGACTTCATTATTTTGTGTCATCAAAATTTCCTCCTTGACTAAATTTTTCTTTAAGTGTATCTCCAACATACTTAACTAATGGGATTACTTTTTTGTAATCCATTCTCTTTGGTCCGATTACCCCAATAGTTCCTAACTCTTTATCATTTATCTTCTGCTTATATGTTATAATTGTAAAATCTTTCAAGTCATTAAATAAGCTTTCCTGTCCAATATATACATTAATGTTTCCGTCATAACCGACTATTTATTAGCTCCTTTAAAGCATCCTGTGTTTCAATTATATTTAAAAAATTCTTTAGCGTATCTTCTCTTTTTAATTCAGGCAAATCTAGCAAATTTTTTGTTCCATCCATGTAGACTTCAACATCTTTGTCAGTTAAAAGATGATTTAGTTCTAATACTAATGGAATTATATTATTACTTATATTGTACAATTCATTCTCAACATAAGTATTGATATTTTCATAAATATCATTAAAGTTCATGCCTTTAAATCTATGGTTTAAATAATTATTGAAAATTTCAATATTTTCCTCTGGAATCTGTCCATTATACTTTACGACACTTTCCTTTATTATGCCATTATCTGCAAGAATAACTATCATCAATCTGTCTTGACCTATTTTTACCAATTTTATTTCTTCAACTCTACAATTATCCATTCTAGGTCCCACAGCGATAGAAGTATAATTTGTTAATCTTGCAATTATGTTTGAAGCTTCTTTTATGAGCGTATCAAACTTTATTATATCCTCCCTTAGCACCTTGTCTATAATCTCTTTTTCTTTAATTGTTAAATTTTTTTCTTTCATTATTGAATCAACATACACTCTATAACCTAGACTTGATGGTATTCTTCCAGCTGAGACATGTGGCTGCTCCAAGTAGCCTAGCTCTTCTAGATTAGCCATTTCATTTCTTATAGTTGCCGGGCTAAACCCCAAGTCATAATCATTTGCAATTTTTGTGGAACCGACCGGTTCTGCTGTAGTATTATACTCCTCGATAATAACTTCTAATATTCTTTTCTTTCTATCATCAAGTAGCATTTTTATCGCCTCCTTTTTAGCACTTTGCATTTGCGAGTGCTAAAAACTATAATAAAAATATCACTACGTTTAGCACTTGTCAATATAGAATGCTAAAATATATTGTGAAATTTTTGTGTATTATTTTAAGCCTTAAATAAAAATAATTTCAATATTCGCATAATTAAAACTATCTTGGAAACAATAAAATCAGAAAAATTTTTGGAGGATAATTATGGACATTCAAAAATATATATGGTGCTTTGTAATAGGTGGAATTATATGCGCTATAGGTCAAATATTACTTGATAAAACTAAACTCACATCAGCAAGAATTCTTGTTCTTTTTGTTACCATTGGCGCAATCTTATCTGGATTAAATCTATATCAACCACTAGTTGATTTACGGCGGGGCTGGCGCCACAGTTCCTCTTACCGGCTTTGGTCATTCTCTAGCAAAGGGTACAATAAAAGCAGTTAAAGAATCTGGACTCCTAGGTATATTCACTGGCGGGATAACCGCAACTGCCGGAGGCATATCCGCCGCAATCTTATTTGGCTTTCTTGCAGCTCTTTTATCTAAGCCTAAAATAAAAGAATAAGGAGGAGAATATACATTCTCCTCCTCTGGCATCATTTCCGTCCCTTCAATTTAACGTAGCGTTTTACCATCTTTCTCCAATCGCTACGTTGGTTGAGGGTGGAATAAACTTCATGTAGCCATTGTTCGAAGCTCTGGTCCGTGACACCAAGCCGTAAGCTTCGTTCAATTTCATAGAAATCATTTTCAATCTCTATGATTCTCCCATGAAGAATATCTAGCTCCTCAATCGAGGCTGTTTCATCACGCAGTTTCTTCAGAAACTGCTTTTTCAAGAAACAGCTCAATAGATTGGCCGCAACGTATTCTGCGACCCGTCCCTCAGTTTCCTTGTCAATCATCATACGTCATCTTTTCCTCCCTCTAGTCTAGCTAATTTATTTTTGTTCAAACCAGGAACTCTTCTACCCTCCTATATAGCTTATTTGGGCTTCTTATTTTGCCTACACAAATATTTTACTACAAAAATAGCCTTTAGTCTAGAAAAATTCCAAAATTTTCTATTTAAAATCAAGAAATTTCAACTATAGTAACTCCGAAATCGCCTTCTCCATACACTCCAACACGATAATTTTCAATATTAGGATTTGTCTTCAAATATTCATGTATTTTTCTTCTTAATACTCCGCTTCCTTTGCCATGTACTATTCTTACCGTTTTTATTCCAGCCAAATATGCATCATCCAAATACTTTTCTAATCGCTCTATTGCCTCATCTGATGTCATTCCTATCAAGTTAATTTCCGTGCTTATGTCCTTAGCTTTATTTTCAGAAAACACACTTATTTTTAACTTTGGCTTTTCTTTAATTTCTTCTATTTTCTCAAGTTGTGAGATATGTATTGTTAGTTTAACAATTCCCGATTGCACCACTACATTCTCTTTCTTATCAGGCACACTAATAATCGTTACTTCTTGATCAATTGATGGTAGATATGCCTTCATGCCAACTGTCACATCTTTACTGTTAATAGGATTTTTTATGTTCTCCTTAGGTTTTATCAAATCCTTTTGTATATCTGATATGCTTTTCCTTATCTTTCCACGAGCTTCTTCTGCAACCTTATTTATGTTCTTTTGTCCCTTTTCTTTTTTTAAATTAATAATTTCTTTTATAATCTCATTAGCCTCGTTTTCAGCTTCAATTAAAACATCTCTAGCTTCCTTTTTCGCATCCATCAAAATCTTTTCTTTCTTCTTTTCTAAGTTTTTAATCTCACTTTCAACTTTTTCTTTTTCCTTTTTTGCTTCTGCTAATAGCTTGTCCGCGACTTCTTTTTCCTCGGTAGCTTTTCTCCTCTCATATTCCATCTTTTCTAAGATTTCTTCGAATCTAATAGTTTCCACGTTCAAATATTTTGTCGCTTTTTCAAGAATTATCTCAGACAATCCTAATTTTCTAGATATTGCAAACGCATTGCTTCTACCAGGAATACCGATAAGTAATTTATATGTGGGCATAAGCGTTTCAACATCAAACTCGCACGATGCATTTTCAACTCCAACTGTTTGTGTCGCATATGATTTAAGTTCGCTGTAATGTGTCGTTGCTATTGTAGTTACACTTGCATCTTTCAAATATTCAAGTACAGACATAGCAATTGCGGCACCCTCAACAGGATCAGTTCCAGAGCCCAATTCATCCAGTATCACAAGATCTTCTTTGGTTGCTTCGGCCGTAATATTTATAATATTTCTCATATGTGATGAAAAAGTGCTGAGCGATTGTTCAATGCTTTGCTCATCACCAATATCTGCATATATTTCTGTAAATACTGCAAGCTCTGAAGATTCAGCTGCAGGAACGTGTAGCCCACTTTGTGCCATTAAAGAAAGAAGTCCAACAGTTTTTAATGTTACCGTTTTTCCTCCGGTATTCGGTCCAGTAATAATTAGACTTTTATACTCTTTGCCAATCCATATATCTATAGGCACAACAACATTTTTTTCAATTAATGGATGTCTTGCTTTTTTTAGATTTATATAATTTTCTTGATTTATAATAGGTTCAAAAGCCTCCATATCAAGTGCTAGTCTGGCTTTAGCAAATGCAAAATCTATATTAGTTAATGATATAATAGAATCTTCAATACAGCTACTAAGCGAGTCAACCATTTGAGTTAAAAGCGCTAATATTCTTTCAATCTCTTGCTGTTCCTTAATTCTAAGCTCCTTTATTTCATTATTAATATCGAATACCGCTGTAGGCTCTATAAATATAGTACTTCCAGAAGCAGAAGCATCATGTATTAATCCTTTTATTTCATTTTTATATTCTTGTTTTACAGGAATAACATATCTCTCATTTCTAAAGGTAATTACTTGGTCTTGTAAATACTTTGACATACTTGGTGAACGAATAATTTCATTTAGCTTATTTTTTATGTTTGCCTCAGCATCCTTTATGTGTCTACGTATATCGTATAATTCTGAACTTGCTCTATCATCTAAATCTTCTTCATCTTTTATGCATCTAAAAATCTCATCTTCGACTTTTTTATTTGAATACAATCTATCAAAATATTCTGAAAGAATAAAGATGTTTTCAAAAGAATTTTCTTTATAATATTCCTTAACATTACGCATAACTTTAAGCAAAGTTGCCGTTTCAAGTAGTTCTTTAATACTAAGAATTGCGCCAATTCTAATCCTTTCATTAATTTTTTTAAAATTACATACATTTGATACAGGTGGTATACCGAATTCTTAATATTAAAGAAACAGCTTCTGAGGTTTCCTTCTGATTCTTCTTTACAATATTCATATTTGATGAAGGCTCTAAATTTTCGCACTTTTCTTTTCCCCAAGCAGTAACAGCTTTTTGCCTTAATATATTTTTTATCTTATCAAACTCCAATGTTTTTAACGCCTTTTCATTCATCGATATTTTCCTTTCTACATATGACAATAAAGTAACAATAAAAACATCATTACTGTATTTTAAATTTATCATTATAAGTATAGTTATGTCAATGGGGCAATATGGGTAGATGTTTTGAGCAAAAAAAAAGGACTTTTTACAGTCCCGAAATATAATCTTTTTAATTACTTTACTTTAGATTTTTTCTTAAAGAAATTAGCAAATGGTTTTACTATTGCATCATAAACTTTTTCTTTAAATGTTTTCCTTATAGCAAGAGATGTTTCTGCATCTGCAGGCATATCAACGATTACATATCTAGCATCATACTCTGATTGTAACCTATCTATCGCAGGTGTTATCTCTGTTTTTATATACTCCAACGCGCTAGCTTTACTTGTCGTTCGCTCCAAATCAATCGTTACATGAACACTATTTTCTAAATTACTAATCTTAGACTTTATAACTTTCTCAGCTTTAATATACTCCTCTGAGTCTGGTACTGAAGATAAAATCGTCTCAAGATGTTCCTTCATCGGAGCAAGCTCCTCTTCCTCTAAATCTTCCTTGTACTCATCTAAAGAATTCATAGCTATTGCCGCCATATATATATCAGACAAAGTTCTGCTTAACTCTATGTTTCTCTTCGCCTGCTCTCTTAATTCAACAACTTTTGTACTTCCTAACACAATTTGATTTATTGCATCAAGCTGAAGAGCCTTCAATTTATCTAATAATTCAACAGGAAACTCAGAAACATCACAAGTAAGTGCGTACTCTTTCAAATCAGTAATTAATCTTTTAAAAGCATCATCTTCTTCCCATAATATCAACGACTTTTTGCTGTTTGGATTAATCATCTTTTCAAGTTTTTCAAGCTTTTGAATTTGTTTTTGTAGCTCTATCGAATGTACATTAATCTCATTATTTTCCATATCACTCTCAAGTGACCCAAGAGTCACCCGCCCTCCTATCTTCTTTTGTATTTACTCTCACTTATATTGTACATTTTTCGCTATATTATTACAATTACATTATTATTAAGTTTATATTACAAAAATATTACGCTTGTTTCTACTTTTGCAATACTTTCGCTATTTCTGCATGCCTCTTTATTTTTTTAGTTGTTGTTTTTATCATTTCTTCATCAGTTATTATAATAGATTTTATGTACTTGTACGTAGGCATGGTTTTATTTATTTCTTTTATTTCTTTCCAAACTATGCCTTTCAATTCATCAATCGAAATGTCTCCATATTTGTTCTTCACAAAATCTTTATCATAAACTAATTTTGCTCTTAATTCTACGTCGTTTTCTCCTATCGGTGCTCCATAAACTAAAGCTTCCTTTATATATTCTATGTTCGTAATTATGCTTTCTAGTTCTTCTGGGAATATGTTCTTACCATTTCTCAATACAATGACATCTTTTTTTCTTCCTGTTATAAAAATATATCCTTCTTCATCTACTCTGCCTAAGTCTCCGGTTTTAAACCAACCATTAGAAAGTACTTTTTTTGTCTCTTCCTCATTATTATAGTAACCTAGCATTACAGTTGGCGATTTTACAATAATTTCTCCGATACCATCTTCATTAGGATTATCTATTTTTACTTCTATATTATCTAAAGGTTTTCCAACTGAACCATATTTGCTATTAGTAGCATTTTCTACAGAAATAACAGGAGACGTTTCTGTGAGGCCATATCCTTGATACATCGGAATTCCAAAATCATTAAATCCCTTTATCACTTCTGGCTTCATCGCAGCCGCACCACTTACAAAGAATCTTGTCTTTTCGCCTATATTATCATGAATTTGTTTGAAAGCAACCTTACGAATATCTATACCAATTTTCAAAAGTATCCTACTTGCTTTTAGCGCAAATTCAACTTGCTTTTCTTTGTTAGTATCTTTTATTGTTTTCAGAATTTTATTATATATATTTTCATAAAGCAATGGCACACTTATCATTGCCGTAACTCCAAAGTCTTTTATATTTTGGGCAAAATAGCGCAGTCCCTCACAAAAGGCGATTTTTGCACCTTTGCTAATAGCATATAAAAAACCCGCCGTACACTCAAAAGTGTGGTGTATTGGTAAAAAAGAAAGTAGTGTATCATTTTTATTTACATCTAGTCTGTTATCAATTTGCTCAATATTCGTACAAATGTTTTTATGTGAAAGCATAACGCATTTTGACATTGAAGTAGTTCCTGACGTAAAAAGCATAAATCTCATTTTATCATTTGCAATTTTTACCTTATAATATGGTGAATTTTTTCTTTTTAATAAAGCTTTTCCATCTTTATAGCATTTTCCCATATCACTATCCATGTTTATAAACCATCTAAGTGAAGAATCTTTTTTTTCTTTCTCTACATTTATGAAGTTATCATACTTGCTTTCATACACAATAACTTCTGCTTCTGAACGTTCAATCAAAGAATGAAATTCATTTTCAGGAAGAGCTCTATCGATTGGGACTAAAATTAAATCTGAAGTCGCAGCTGCTAAATATGCAACACACCATTCATACCTATTATTACTTATAACCGCAACTCTTTTATTTTTCAAATCTAAACTTAGAAAATATGCTCCTAACGCTTTTATATCTTCCACAAATTTAGAATATTTTATTTCAACAATTTCTCCTTTATCTTTTGATTTAAATACAACCTCATCAGAATAAGTTTTTTCTATTTTTTCTACTAATTCTCTTAAATCTCTATAATGTTCTCCCATACAACTTTATGTAGCCATTCTATGCTACATGCCTCCTTCCTTTTGCCTTTGTGGCATTTACGCACTTATATATTACACTTTTTCACGAAAAAATGCAAGGCGTACAATATTTTAAAGAAAAAGTTTTATGGCATCACTTATAAATTTTATTTTATTAAATCGTGTAATCTCAATAATTGGTTATATTTAGCAGTTCTTTCTCCTCTCGATGGCGCCCCTGTTTTTATATATTTAATGTTTAGACCAACAGAAAAATCAGCAATAAACGTATCTTCGCTTTCACCTGACCTATGGGACATTATTGGAATATATCGATTCTCTTTTGCTTTTCTAATTGTCTTAATTGTTTCTGTAACTGTACCTATTTGATTAGGCTTTATTAATATGCTGTTTGCCACATTATTTTCGACACCTTTTTTTAATCGTTCAACATTTGTCACAAATAAGTCATCTCCTACTAGATAAACACTTTCCCCAATCTCTTTTGTAAGTTTGCTCCAACCTTCCCAGTCCTCTTCCGCAAGGCCGTCTTCTATTGAAAATATTGGATATATTTGAATTAGCTTTTTATAATATTCTATCATTTCTGCAGAAGTCCTTTTCTCCCCTGTTTTCCAAAATTCATAAATATTCTCATTATCATTATACATTTCAGTTGCAGCAACATCTAAAGAAATCTTGACTCTCCCATCATAATTAGCTTCTTTGATTGCTTCATCTAGTAGTGAAAGCGCTATCTCATCGTTTTTTAAATTTGGTGCGAAACCTCCTTCATCACCAACAGCAGTACTTAAATTACTTTCTTTTAAAAGCCTCTTTAATGTATAATAAATTTCTGAGCATGCTCTTATTTTTTCAGGAAATTCTTCAATTCCAAGTGGAACAATCATAAATTCTTGAATATTAATATTATTGTCTGCATGCTTTCCACCATTTAAAATATTCATCATTGGACATGGGATGCATGTTCCAGATATTCCTCCTAAATACATTGGAACCGGTATTTGTAAGCTGTCAGCACCCGCATTTGCTACAGCCATAGAGGTTCCAAGAATAGCATTCGCACCTAACCTTGATTTATTTTCAGTTCCATCTAATTCAATCATTATACTATCTATTTTTTCTTGTTCAAATATGTTCTCTCCAACTAGTCTTTTAGCAATTATCTCATTTACATTTTTTACAGCTTTTAAAACTCCATTTCCGTTATATCTTGAACTGTCACCATCTCTAAGTTCTACAGCTTCTGCACTTCCTGTCGAAGCTCCTGAAGGCACTATCGCCCTACCATAATCTCCATATTCTGTAATCACTTCAACTTCCACCGTAGGTTTTCCTCTAGAATCTAAAACCTCTCTTGCCCATATACTTTCAATTTCAACACGTCTTTTCATTTATATCCTCCTCCTACTTACTAGTATTACAAGAAAAATAAAAAAACATTCAAAGATTCAAAAAAAGCGTAACTACAAAATATTTTATAGTTACACTCTATTTTGTTCAGTTATTTAATTATACTTCACCTCAAAAATTACTTCACCTGTCCTTTTATCTATTAAACGAGTTCCTTCAAATTTGTACGTTGGATTGTCTTTAGATACTTCTATGCTTGTTAAACTATCACAACCCGTAAATACAAGCATTCCTATGTTCGTTACGTTGTTTGGGATCTCTATACTTGTTAAACTACTACAACCCAAAAATGTAAAATTTCCTATACTCGTTACACTGTTGGGGATTTCTATGCTTGTTAAGCCACTACAACTAAAAAACGCACCCTCTCCTATACTCGTTACACTGTTGGGGATTTCTATGCTTGTTAAACTACTACAATTAGAAAACGCATACTTTCCTATACTCGTTACACTGTTGGGGATTTCTATGCTTGTTAAACTACTACAATTAGAAAACACACCCTCTCCTATACTCGTTACACTGTTGGGGATTTCTATGCTTGTTAAGCCACTACAACTAAAAAACGCACCCTCTCCTATAC
>CALXZO010000004.1 GCA_944393265.1 uncultured Clostridia bacterium
TTTCATATTTAAAGTCGAGCTTTGCTCGACATATGAAAATCAAAAATCTTTGATTTTTTAGATTTTCATTTTTGTTCAAAATTCACGCAATTTTTGCTCATAAAATTACCCCACAAAAGCCGGTAATTTGAGCGGATTTAAGAGCCTGCTCTCACAGGTGGGTGTTCTCCTAAACACTCCTGGGTTTCTCAATCAGTTATACACGGTTGAGCATACACACCATGTTTAGAGTTCCAAACTCCCTTAAATATTAGTGTTGGTTCTAAATAATACTCAAACATTCGCACCTCGTAGGGTTATTATTATTATAGCATATTTTTATATTAAAGCAAATGTTTTTGATTTATTTTTTATTACAAAATTTGCCACATATTTTATTAACATTTTTGGATCATAAAAAAGCTTTTTTCAGTTTAAAGTAAATGAGACTTTCACAATAAGTAATTAATTACCTACTGTAAAGTCCCATCTACATTGTCACAAAAGCTGTAACACCTTTTGTGTATTACAAATTTTAATAGGAATTGCTTTTTATAAATTTATTTCAAATTCTGGAGACCCCATGCTCCCTGGCGCAACTTCATATTTATCAAAAACAATTACTACATTATTATTTTCATTTATGTAAAATTCTTGTTTCTTTAATAAAATATTATATATAGAATCTGCGTCTGCAAAATATACCTTGTTTTCATCTTCTGCGGTTTGTCTATTCATTTCTGCTTCTATGTACTTGCTTATATCCATAAGATAATCTTCATTATTTTTAAATCTACTCTCTAAAGTTATTACCTCTCCTGTCTTTTTGTCAACGTTGTAAAACTTATGGCTTGTAGACGAAGAGCCTACTGTATTTACTACATAAACATCAACAGCTAAAATATCATCTGTATTTGTCCTAATTATGTAGTCGGACTCAATTCCCATATGCGCTGTCTCATCAAATTCTTTAAGCTTCTCGCTGTCAATTTTAAATTGTTCTATTAATGCATTTGATATATCCTCTAATTCTTTGTTTATCTTAGCTTCAACTTCCTTATCAGCTATTCCCGTAATCTTGGCTGTGGTTATTTGTGCTTCCATATTATTATCTGAAAACTCAAACCTGTTTGCCGTTAAAACACTGACAAGAGACTTCATAAAGTCATTAGTTGCTATGCTTTTTGCAAATGTAGGGTTTGCATTTAAAGTAACCACAAAACATACTGCTACCGTTGCCACAATTCCCAATACTATCTTAAAATTATTTTTCTTCGGCTCAAATATCTTATCTACTTTCTTTCTTAATTTTTGAGAAGCTTTTATACTCTCATATTTTTCTTTTGCCTCATTAACTTCTAAATCTTTCATCAACTTGTTCCTCCTTTTTAATATTTTGTTTTAATATATCCAAAGCCTTATATAGCCTGGTTTTTACCGTATTAATATTTTCATCTAATATGGTTGATATTTGCTCAAGTGTCATATCTTCATAAAATCTTAGTACAATCAAAGTCCTGTACTTTTTATCCAATCTCATTATTAAATTATATAAGTCTACATCATGGTATTCATCTTGAGAAGACATAGTCTCTTCCAGCGCTTCATCAAGATATGTTACTTTTGACTTTGATTTTAAATAAGTATTTGCAGTGTTTATCATGATTCTGTAAAACCATGTACCCATATACTCCTCGTTTTTCAATGATTCAATAGCTTCTAGTCCTTTTCGTACACTTTCACTTACAACATCTTCGGCATCATATTCATTTTTTATATAAGTAAAAGCGAATCTATAAATTTTATCAATGTTACTAGTAATGTACTCCTTAAATTTATCTTTCTTGTTTTTCATCTTTTTCCTCCTTTCATTAGTTAGACAAAAAACACTCAAAAAATGTTTGAACAAAAATAAAATTCTAAAAACAAAAAATTTTCATTCTTATATACCGTGCAAAACCCTCTTTAACTATAAAAGGTTTTCTGTTTCATACTGAAAATTTTAGCAACATAATACATTAGCTTTTTGTTATTTTCATACTAACTAAAAAAGTCCCCACTCGCAAATAGGAACTTTTTTGCTTAAAAATGATATTTTTACTTCTCCTCTTTCCAGTATATAAAGCAAGTATTATTTTTTATAAATATCATTTAAATCCTTTTTATATTTTTCTATATCATTTATTTTATGGAAGACGTCTTTTGCAGACTTAATCATTTCTTTTCTAAGTTCTTCATCCTTTAAAATTTTTACAATATAGTTACTTAATTCCTCATTTGAATCTGATAAAAAACCGTTTTTACCTTCAATAACAATCTCTTTTAACCCATCAACTGGTGTACCTACTATAGCTAATCCATTGGCCATTGCTTCTAAACTTGCTATTGGCGTACCTTCGCTTAGTGATGTCATTACTAAAACCTTGCTTTGACTTAATAATTTATATGGATTTTTCATAAATCCATACATTTTTACATTATCATATACTTTCTTACACTTGATAAGATTTTCAATTTTTTCTTTTAATTCTCCATCACCAACGATAGCAACTTTTACATCTGAAATCTTATTTCTTACTAATTCCACAATATCTATAAATCTTTCCGGATTTTTTACTTCTGTTAATCTGCCCAGAAAAATTATATCGTTTTCATACTCATTTTCATCTTCATTTATTTTTTTATTTAATTCCTTTGGATCTATTACATTACGTAAAGAAACGCATTTATCAGCTAACCTATTCTTATATATGAAAGCTTTGTACGTTTCATCCGAAACAAATATTATTTTTTCGCATCTTTTTGCAGCATAATAATAAATAAATGATTTAATATTCTTAGATGATAATGTTTCAAATGTACCATGTATATGAGATATTACTTTTCTTCTTGATGCAAACAATGAGCAAATGACCGTAGCACTCATATCATGTGCATGTATTATATCCGGCTCATATTTTTTAACAACTTTTCTTATTTCAGTCACACTTAATTTTTTTAATGGTATGTATTTAATGCCCTTTTCTTTCAATGTATCAGCAATCGGGCCATCCGGCGAAACATATAACATCTCCATATCTTCATCAAATAAATTTATAATTTGGCATACAACATTTTCAGCACCTGAAAACTTATTGCTTTTAAGCACGTGTAAAATTCTTTTTCCCATAAAATCAATTATTCCTTTCTATTTTACGTTAAACTCCCCGCATAGCCTTTACTTCGTAGGTATTATACCATACTATATGTTACAAAAGAAATAATATTTTACGAATAAATAAAAGAGTTGTCCAAATTTTATCTAAACACGATGACAATTTTTTATTCTTCTGCTTTATGTAAGCAAAAGTAATTTCATTTTTTCTTGTCATTTAAATTTTCTAAATCCATGCATTTATACAATTTTATTATAAATCAAGCAGCATTTATGTCTTAATTTTATGGTTATCTTTTTAAATATATCTTTCTTTTTAATATTTTTTCTTTTATATGTTTTTCCGTCTTTCAAGACAAACATAATATTTATCTTCTAATTCTCTTTTCTTACTTTTGTTCGCATAATTCATTTTTCAATATTTCATCTAATTGTGGATAATCTCTTTTTATTCTTATTGGACTACCTTTTTCAGTCAAAAAACAATGCTCTGTTTCTCCAATTGCAACTACTTTATCTTGAACTCTCATTTCATATTCAACTATAAGTCTTATTCCATTATATTCTTTTAGCATAACACTAATCTCTATTATATCGTCAAATGTGGTATTAGCCTTATAACTACACTTAACTCCTACTACTGGAGAAACCATTCCTAACTCCTCACATTTTTGGTAACTCCATCCCATATTATTCATCCACTCTATTCTTGCTTCTTCCATAAATCTTATATAGTTTGAATGATGTGTTATTCCCATTTTATCTGTTTCATAATATCTTACCTTATGTTTATAATTGTACATTAATATCGCTCCTTTTATTTCTAATATTTTTTTCTACTGCACCGCCACCAATAAACGCTTCTGATATAACATATCTCCATGATTTGCATCATCTCTTCTTAACACTACTTTATTAACTGTTTCCGGAATATATAACAAATGCTTTATTGAGATTTATTAAAAAAATATAATCAGATATATATCACGAAAATTACTAGTAAAGCAAATGTCTACATGGCTTCATTTTATTTCACGAAAAAATTAATAGAAATTTAATGTATTATGTCACCGCAATCTTAAATGCTAAACATAAAAAACTTTATATTTAAAGCTAAGTTTTGTTCTAAATTACCTTTAAAATTAATTGATTTATTAATTAAATAGCAGACTATTTTAGAATAGTCTGCTATATGAATTGGAATTTATTTTATAAAGTCTCAATCCATTTGTCAATTTCATCGGTAGCTGTAACCAGTTTATTTTCTCTATGATCTTCTGTAAATACAATATTCATTTCCTTTTCAACAACTGACTCTCGACATAATTCTTTAATTTCCTTGAATGTGCGTCCAAGCCATCCTGCATTTGTTGCAAATGGTTTAATTATTTTTCCTGCTAAATCATATTGTGTTAAAAATGTTCTTATAGCAGGCGCTGGTCTATACCACCACACAGGAGTACCTAAAATTATTTCATCGTACTTGCTTAAATCAACATTTATTTCTTCTATTTTTGGTAAATAATTACTCGCTTCGCTATTATGTTCATCATTTACTACTGTATCATAATCTATTGAATATGGTACTACTGTTTTTATTTCTACAATGTTACAATTTAATTTTTTCCTAATCATCTCTGCTATTATTTTTGTGTTATTGGTATATGTAAAATATACAATCAATCTATTATTCATACACATTTTTCTCCTTCTATATTTAAATTGATTTTTCTATTTTAATCCAATATCCTCTAACCAAGTTTTTATATCTTCTTCATCTGCTCCACTTCTAAATCTATGGCCTTCTTGCCAATTTCCTGTTCCGGCCATTTCTTCAAGTAATTTACCACTATTTCCTAAGCTTGATGAGGTTGAAGTACAAAATGGAATAACAGTTTTTCCTGTAAAATCATTATTTTTTACAAAATTATCTACTGGCCACGCTGCAACACCCCACCATATCGGATAACCAATTAGTATTGTATCATACTCGGACCAGTTGTCAACTGTTGTTGTTTTTAGTTCAACATTTCTTTTACTCTCGTCATTATGTTCTACTGAAACACGGCTGTTATCATCATTCCAATCTAAATCATCATTTGTATATTTTTCTACTGGTTCTATCTCAAAAAGTGTTGCTTCTACATTTTGAGAAATTATCTCTGCCACATTTTTTGTATTATTTGTTGCTGAATAATATACAACCAAAACTTTCTTATCTGAATTAGAATTTTCATCTACTTTGTCATTATCTGTTATACTATTATTTTCTATATTACTTAAAGCATTATCATCTTCTACTTTTTCATTGGGAATATTTAAAAATAAACCTCCTCCTATCATTGCTATTGCTAAAATAATTAATATAAAGTTATTATTCATTTTTTATTTTCCTTTCTTAATTTTTATTACCAATTCTTTTTTTTGCATAATCTTGATTTTCTGTACAAGATTTTACCATACTATCAAGCCACTCAACCATACTTAATTCTATATTCCATATTTATTCCTCCCGTTGACAAATTTAATCTTTCTTTGTACAATCAGATTGTATAACTCGGGTGTAACACACGGTCAAGCGGTTTAAATAATTTTTAAAAATTTTTAGGAGATAGTAAATAAAATGTTATATTCAATGAAACAAGTTTGTGAAAAGACTGGTCTTACATATGACACTTTAAAGTTTTACTGTAACAAAGGTCTAGTTCCAAATGTAAAACGAGATAATAATAATTATAGAGTTTTTAATGATAAAGATATTGCTTGGATTACGAGTTTATCTTGTCTTAAAAATTGTGGTATGAGTATTTCAGAAATGAAAGAATATGTAGAACTATGCTTGCAAGGTCAATCTTCAATACCCAAAAGGCAAAAAATTTTAAAATTAAAACAACAAGCTTTAAAAAAACAAAAAGAAGAAATTCAAAAAAGTATTGATTATATTGATTGGAAACAAAATTTTTATAATGATGTATTAGCAGGAAAAACTAAATATTATAGTAATTTAACTTCAGAAAAAAAAGATGACTAGCATAGTCATCTTTTTTTATTTCATAGGAAAGTAATAAAAAATTAACAAACTATGTTGCCAAATACTTTCCGTATGAAACAACAAAAATTCCATATTTAAAGTCTAGCTTTGCTCGACATATGAAAATCAAAGATTTTTGATTTTCATTTTTGTTCCTTCAAATAATATTGTAATATGCACTATTTATCTACTATCTTTTTTGTAAAAACTTCATTTTTCAAAAATATCATATACGATATAAGCCATATTAAATCAATAACTGCTGAAAATAATTTTGTATGATTAGTAAAAACACTATAAAATAATACAATAGTTTCTACAAAAATAAATAAAGCTGGAAAAACACATAAAATTTTACTATAAAAGTTATTCTTTCTGCCATTCCACAGTACAGCACCTAAAATGCCACATATAATAGCAGGTATCAAACTATAACGAAACCATCCAGTTATACTATTTAATGGCAAGTCTAACAATGAATCAAAAGGAGAATACCCCTTCCAATATAAACGAAAAGATTTATATATTGTAGTAATCAAGAACATTATAAAAATATATATTATAGAGTTTATGGTCGCACTTTTTCTTTTCTCACTTAATAATACAATAAGGGATGTGCTAAACATCCAAAAACCAAAAGTTTCTGAACTCCAATAAGAAAATGCCCATAAATCATTGTTAGGAAATTCGCAAAAGAATACCACAGATAACCCTGCTATTATACCCAATACCAATATTAGCAAATATGACTTAATGTTATCCTTAAATATAACTTTCATATTTTAATTTCCTTTCAGTTTATATTTTATTTGTGAAAATATAGTTATGTTTATCTTTCTGTTTGTTGTCAAACCTAAATTCATATATTTTACATGGTGTTTCTGATATTTTCCAACAATATAAGTTTTCAAATATAAATTTGGTAGTTCCTTTTATCAATGAAAGTTGATATAAGTTTAATCAAACGTGTCTTTTAACTTTTTGGATTCAGTTCATTTTTATACGCTCTTATATAATTTAATTATACTATTTATTTTCTATTTTTTCTTTTTTCTTTTAGCCTTTTTAATTGTTCATATAATTCTCCTAGATTTTCATCATCTTTATGCTTTTCAAAAAGCTCTTCAAACACAGAGATTGTATTATCTATTCTATTATCTTTCATCTCTATTGTCACCTCTTGTAATAGTTTTTATTTTTTCCATAAACTCGGTTTCTTCTCTTGAAGGATTCTCTTTTTCTTCTCTAATCATTCTACTTCTGTCTACATCTCGATATTTTTCTTCATCATATGCAAACACAAAATTTATTCCACATTCCTTCGCTTGACCTACTGCACAATCTACTTTAGTTCCATTCATAAATATATAATCAGCTAAAATTTTTCCGCCGAAAGTACCTTCTTTTATTTTTGATAAACATTTTTCAGCTCTTAGCATCGCCATTTCATCATATGGATGCCACATGTCAGAATACGGATCTTTAATGTGTAATCTTCTTGCATATTTTTTCATAAATTCTTCAGGATAATCATATAAAACATCTACACCTTCTGTAGTATATGGTGACAGCTGTCTTTTGTTATGGCTGATGTGTATATCAGTAATTCCCATTCCAACAATTTGATATGGACTTATATTAGAAAAGCCTAGACCATATTCTCCTTTTTTAATACAAGATGTTGCTTCCCCTTGATCTATAACACAACCTGAAAATGTACTTATCCCATCTTCTTTTTCCTTCCACTCTTTTGCTAAACTTTCGCTTGTAATAGTTCCTACACCAGAATTATTCATAAATGGATTTGATACATATAACTTAAAATCTACACCATTCAAAAATATAACTTTTACTCCATCAATTTCTTTCATTTCAATACCTGGAACACCATCTTCAACCATTTTCATTGCTTTTTCTGGTGTTAATAAAGCATTTACCATTTCATAATTATATTGCATAGGGACTTTTTCTTGTAATGTTCTATATGTAATAGGGTTTACTACATTTCCATTTTTAGATAATTCTTGTGCCAATTCTACCAATATCTCCGGTTCATTTATTTGAGCAAAAATATCTAATAGCTCTAAGGCATCTAATTCTTCTTCAGAAAATTTTTCACCTTGCAATGTAATTGGATTATTAACAAATTTACATAAATTATAAAAATGAACCATTCCCCAAACACTTGGATTACTTAATTCTATATTATGTGGGTCAAGATTGTAATCTAGTCCAAAGAATCTTCTACTTATTAATTGTTTTAACTTTTTAATATCTGTTTCTTTTGTTATTGCCTCATAATATAAAGCATTTCTTTTTTGATTATAGTTTTCTAAATCTTCTAAATTTTTAGGAAATTCTACTAATTCAGATTCCGTTCTTTTATTAGAATCCATTAAAGCAATTTGTAAAGTTTCTTTTTGCTCTTCTGTCAAACTTCTAAAATCAACATTTTTCATTAATTCTCTACATTTAATAAAAGATGTTAATTTATCTTTTAACCCAACAGCTGTATCTGGAAAATTTCCCTGCATAGTTTCATTAAACATTTTAAATTGTTGCATTAATTCTGGTTTTCTAGCAATTTCTGATAAAATTCCAGATGTAGGCTCCATATTGTACGATAAATTAGCATGTACAGCACCTATCCCAAACTCATTAACAATTTCCGGTTTGAAAATATACAAATTTGGTATTAAATCTATACTTATTTGGGGTCTATCTTCTAAAATTTTAGCTGAAGTATCTCCATATGCTATTCTTATTATTTCAACTAATTTTTTTTGAGATGGATTTTGAGCATAATCTAAAATAGTACTGCCCGGAACAGCCCTCATTATATCATCATTTAGAAGCATCTTTACAACTCTATTTATTGTTTCTATCCCTTGTTGTCTATATAAATAATCATAACTCCTGATTCCATCCATTGAGCTTAACCTTTCTAAATATTCTGTAAGTTCATTTTGCCCAGTAGTTCTAACAGTATGGTTATAAAAATTTCTTACTAAATATTCATTTCTTATACTATTTCTTATATTTTGCATGGTGTCTGGAATTAATGTAACTAATGATGGATCGAATTGCCCCATTTCCCAGATATAATCATCATTCCTAATATCTGTAACTTTTTCTTTCTCTATATATGATGTCCCTCCTAAAAAAACAATTCTTTCAATCGCTTTTTCAGGTTTTTCAAAATTTCTTATATTAAATCCTTTAGGTAATAGTTCAGGGAAGATTTGTCGTTTTAATTTGTTTGGCATTCTATCGAATAGTAATGGGTTTCCATTAACAAATCGTAACATTACGTCATCAGAAACCTCTGAATCAAAGTCATGACTTATTAATAATAATTTGAGTTGTGTTTCAGCTGATAAATTTTGAATATCAAAATTCGCAACTTTATTTCGTCTTATCTTCCCTTCTCGAACTCTTAAATCTTCTTCCATTGCTAAAGTAACTATAACATCTCCAGAAAATTGGTCTAAATATTTTTTCAGTTTATAAAAAGAACCATATCTTTTTGAATCTCTAGACCCAAAATTTATACCGCCAGGAACAACATCCATATATTCAATATCGTCAGTTAGTAATTTCATTTGTAATTCTTTACTTAAATACTTTATAAATTCTTTTTTGCCTTCAAGTTTTTCATTATATATTAAATTATATATACCATTTACGTCCCCTCCACTCTCATAATATGTTATTAATTCTGGATTTTCATTAAAGACTTGATTTAAAACTATGATATCATAAAATCTACTTAATAATTGTGGAGCTTGTTTTAATATTTTTTTTGCATATCCTACTGGAATACTATTTATAAGTTCTTCATCTTCCCCAACCACAATATTTATTACATCTTCATCTTGTTTTAAATAATCTGGTAATGAATAATATCTATTTGCTTTTCCTGGATTCATTCCTCTTAAATAAAGTGATTTTCGCATTCTTTGCAGAAAATTTAATTCTTTTTTTACTAAACCCTTCTCTTCCATATTTTTCTCCTTTGTTCTAATGATTCTTAGAGTTCTTTCGACTCCGTATAATATTTCATATTTGTATATTATCTTTTTAAATAATTCTTCGCAAATTGAATGATTATATACTTCTTCATAATCTGAACTTATAGCAAATTCAATAATACTTAAAGTGTGTATATATATCAATAATGTAAAATAGAATTTTAATTTTAATAAATAAATTATTTATAAAATTTTCCTTTTTAGTTCCAATTTATATCCAGTTTTACTGCTTTATTGCCATTTCTAATGATAATATTATATACAATTTAATAATATTATTGCTCTCTTCATTTTAAATTTAGCATATTCTATAGTAATATTCAATATTTTTTGAAAAACATCTCTAGATAAAAATGAATTGTAAAATTGTCTACTTATCAGGATCTTATACAAAAAGGTCCAGGGACATAATATAATCAAGCCAAGATTTTGATACACACCTTCTCCATTTCAGTATCACAATGGATAGCATACACTTCTCTCGTTTCTTTTACCCAATTATTCATTGTCATTATCTAATGTTATTCTACCATATTTTCTGCATAATCAAAAAACTAATTGTCAATCTTTCTAATTTTTTAACTCATCTTTATTCAATTAACTTTTGACGGTACTAACATCATAAAATTATCCCCCTAGTATAGATTCCTTGAATGTTATAGAGCAGATAATTTATCATTATCTGCTCTATAGCTTGTAATTTTCGTTATAGATTTTTAGTTTCTTCCCATTCTGATTTATGCTTTTTTCACCATAAATGGAAAAGAGTATCATTTAGTGATCTAGTAAATTTAATAAAAGGAACATGCGCAAAATCGCCCGCTGAAATTCTTACAAATGGATCAAATAAATAATTTGCATATCCTAAATGTAAAAAAAGAAAATATAATTCCCTGTTTATCGCTTGTCCATATTTCTCCATTATAGTTTACTGCAACAAAGCTAGGAGTAAATTCTCCTGTTACTTCTCTAACATCTTTTAACTGATCAAAAAGATAATCGATTTTTTGATTGACTAGAAGTTGAGCTTTATCAAACATAACTGGTTCAGAATCTTTAGAGTAATCAATTCTTTTTTGAAAATAAAATTGGTCCATATAACTTCTTTCGAATCTTTTGTAGCTATACATCTATTAAATACTTCTAAAACATTCCTTTCGTTTAATTCTTGTGGTTTAAATTGATTTGCTCTTTCTTTTGCTTTAGCCAAGAAATCTTTATTTACCTTATCAAATATTCCAATAAACAAAATCTCCTTTATAAAAACTCTTGATATTCATACAGTTAGTCTATTTATATCATAATTCTTTACTTTTATTACATAAAGTATTTTAGAAAATGCCTTTGTTATATCTTAATTGACCATAAATCATAAAAATCAAACCAATTACGATGCCAATAACTGTAATATACCATATAGCTTCATTATTAAAAATCATTTGTAATATCGCAGTTATAGTCACACATATTCCAATTATTGAAGTTCCTATTCCCATTACTTTACCATATTCTTTTGCATTTTCTTTTGTGATTTTTAATCTATTATACCAATGAATTGTTGAGATATCGCCTTTTAAATTAAAAATACCCAGAATAGTAATATAGATACCTAGAATCAATAAAAAAACATACTCCATAATTTTATTTCTCCTCTATACATTATTATTTATTTTTATCTTTTTTAAATTTTTCGTAGATAGCTAACTGTGAAAATATAGCGCAAAACAAACTTGGAACTACAGCATATCCCGCATTTACTTGTCCTTTATTAAATAATACATATCCTGCACCTATAAAAGTTACAATCATAAATACGAATGTTAAAACTCTAAATATTTTTTCTCTATTCATGATATTACTTACCTCCTCAACAACTTACTATTTTATTTTAACATATATATCATACAAACAGGTAATTATTAGCTAACTATATGCTCTATGTTTTGTAATCTATATAACTATTTCAATAAAGATTTTTGTATCCATTCATTTATCTGCTTCTTTGAAACTTCAATTCCATTTTTTATAGGATATACTAAATCTATCTTTGAAACTATTTTATTTCCTTCAAGTGCTTTTTCAAAATCACTCCAAGTATTTCTCAAGTTTCCACCATTACAAACAAATAAATATATGTTTTTGTTTGTTATTTTATTTTCTGACAAAAAGGTATTTATCGAAGGTGCATACGTACCAAACCAACAAGGAGAACCAATTATAATGTTATCGTATTGAGATAAATCAACATGATATTCTTCAAGCTCAGGTTTTTTTGTCATATATACTTGCATTCCACCCCATATAAATCTAAATAAATTTTTAGTTATTTTTTCTTTTTTGGGAACTAATTTTAAAACATCTGCTTCAATAACATTTTTCATACCATTTACTAATTCCTCTGTATTTCCTTCATAAGAATAATAAACAATTAAATTTTTCATATATTTTTCAACTCCTCATTTATAAATTCCTCAATACTGTTAATCAGAGTTTTTAATTTTAGAATCTCGGCACCACCAATTATGTGATAAAAATTCTTTGTTCCAGCTTTTTCAATAGAAACTAAATTTTCATTTCTTAATAACTTTAAATGATGTGATACAGCAGGCCTTGATAAGTTTACTTGCTTTGCAATGTCCTCAACCCTTATTCCTCCTTTTGTGCAATTATCTAAAAGCACAATCAAAATTTTTTGCCTATTCTCATCGCAAATTGCATTTAAAATTTTACTAGATGCCAAGAGTTCTTCTTTTATTCTATTTATTTGCTCATCATGTCTTGAATTCATACAATTACTTCCTTCCGTTTAACAGTTTAAACAAATTATATAATAAAGATTTTTTGTTTTCACTATTAAGAAAGCAATTAGAACGAATGTATTAATATTTACCAATTTAATCTAAGTAAATTGAGAAAACTATGCTCTAAATAATGCAACTAAAATATAGTCTTTTCAACCACACACTAATTATTCCAACCATTACAAATATCTATCCATTCTGTGTAGTTAGAATACCTCTCTAATTGTTCAATATTTACTTTAATAGTAGTATGTTCGTCACCACCACCTGTATAAATTATATCAAACCTTTTTAAAGATATATCTAAATATACTCTAACTCCTTCATTAAGAGCAAATGGACAAATACCACCCGGTGTATGACCTGTTATCCTTTCTACCTCATTAAATGGAATCATCTTAGCTTTTGTTTTAAAATATGCTTTATATTTGCTATTATCTATTTTAGAATCTCCACTTGAAACAATAACTATTGGATTATCATATACTACAAATGACATTGTTTTTGCAATTTGCTTTGGTTCACATCCTAATAATTTTGCAGCATGGATAACAGTATCGGAAATTTCCTCACTATGCAAAATTAGTTCTTCAATATTGTTCTTTTTAAATAACTCTTTTATATTTTCTACTGACACATTACTTCACCCTCACCTATTTTTTACATAATTATTTTTCTAACTAAATTCTGATTTATTATATTATATCATAAATAAACTAATCGTTCTGCTTATCCTTCTACCTCGATTCAATAATATATGTAATTGCTGTTTATTAAACCGAAAATTTTTCATAAGCATAAAACATACATTTCCAAATTATTACCCCGGTAAGCACAAAAAAACTTTGAATCTTTTTTGACTCAAAGTTCACTTGCTCCCTACTGTAACGCCTGATATATATCCTAAATGTTGACCCACTTATAACATTAAAATATCATAAAAGTATATATTCTACTCCGTTGCGGGAATCATACACTCCAAGGCATATTTTAATTCAATTTTTTTAAAAAACTAATCGTCATAATAAAAAGCATAACTTTCTTCCATATGGAGTGGAACTTTAAAATATTTTTTTATTCTTTTAATCATATGTTTAATGTTCTTTGCTTTTTTGCTATTTACTACAATAATTTTTCATATCTTGCATCATCATATTTATTTGAACTTTTTTATTCTAGGATCTTCTCAATTTTTATTCCCTCTTTGGTATCTTTTAGTCTGATTCCTTTTTGCTCTAACTGTTCTCTAATTTTATCTGCTTTCTCCCATTCCTTATTTTGTCTAGCAATTTCTCTTTCAGATATCAATTGTTTTATTTCTATATCTAAGCTTTGTTCTAATTTGTCTTCTTCTTTGTTTTCTCTTTCTAATATCTTATCTATTGAAATATCAAGTCCCATAATTTCATCCATTTCGCCAATTAAATCTGCATACTTTTTTGATTTATTTTGTTTTCTTGCTATTTCCCATATTATACTTAAAGCTTTCGGTGAATCCAAATCATTACTCATAGCATCTAAAAAACTCTTCCTATAATCCTCAATTTCTTTGTCACTTACATCCTCATTTGAAGTTGAATGAACCTTAACTAAATTTCTTAATCTCTCTAATCCTTTTTTTGCCCCAATTAATCCAACAAAAGTAAAATTCAAAGTGTTTCTGTAATTTGAGTTTAAGCAAAAATATCTATAATCTAATGCATCAAATCCCCTTTCTTCCAATTCCGAAATTGTATAAACATTTCCTAGACTTTTTGACATTTTACCATTGTCTACTAATAGAAATTCTCCGTGCATCCAATAATTTGCAGGAATCTTACCATTATTTCCTATTGATTGTGCTATTTCATTCTCATGATGTATAGGAATATGATCAACTCCTCCTGTATGTATATCAAATTGTTCTCCCAAATATTTTTTGCTCATAGCAGAACATTCAATGTGCCATCCAGGATAACATCTTCCCCACGGACTGTCCCATTGCATTATATGATTTTCAGGAGCTTTCTTCCATAATGCAAAGTCAAACGGATTCTTTTTTTCTTCATCTACAGTTATTCTTGCTCCAGCTTTTTCCCCTGCAAGATTTTTCCCTGAAAGAATCCCATATGACGGTAACTTACTAATATCAAAGTATAAACCGCTACTAGTTTCATAGGCATATCCGTTGTTGACTATTTGTTGAACATATTCAATCATTTCAGGTATATGCTCTGTTGCTTTCGCAATAATATCGGGTTTTCTTATATTTAATTTTTCTATATCCTTAAAAAAAGCTTTAGCATAAAAGTCCGCAATTTCATATGGTGATTTTTTCTCTCGTTCTGATGCTTTTTGCATCTTATCCTCGCCATCATCAGCATCCGAGACTAAGTGCCCTACATCAGTTATATTCATAACATGTTTCAAATTATATCCATTTTTTCTAATTGTCTTAGCTAATATATCCATAAATATATACGTTCTCAAGTTTCCTATATGAGCATAATTATATACTGTGGGACCACAAGAATACATTCTTACCTCATTTTTATCTATTGGTTTAAATTCTTCTTCTTTCTTTGATAGTGTATTATAAAATTTCATAATTCCACTCCTTGTCATTTTTATAATATAATTAACTGCACCGTCGGGTGTATTATATTATATTATATTTTACATAATTTGTAAACTATTTTTATCTTTTTTAGCCTAAATAATTTACTATAACTATCAGATTAAAATGCGGATAATTTTTTAATTACTCATTTTTCTCATTTCATAAAAAACAACAAAAAATTCACGTACTATGTTACTAAAATTTTCCGTATAAAACAATGAAGATTTCATATTTAAAGCCGGCCTGACTCAATATATAAAAGTCAAAAACCTTTAATTTTTAGATTTTCATTTTTGTTATAATATATTTTAAATCTTCTATTGCTTTATCTATATTCATCATTCCATTTCCAATAGGATAGTAAACAGGATATACATTATAGCTTTTTCCTGCAATATCTCTTGAAAAACTTTGCTTTCTACATTGCGATACTGATATCTTTTTATTTAATACAATAGAACTAACTTGGTTACCAAGCGTTATAATTATCTTAGGATTAATTATTTCAATTTCCTTACATAATAAATCAAGATATTGAATATAAACTGAATTGGGTAGCACTCTCGCATCCACTTGCGTACATTTTCCAAGATTAGTTATAAAATATTTATGTCGTTCTACATCGTCGTATACTAAATCAGCAAATTTTTCATTCCAATCTTGTGACTTTTTTCTTTGAATTTCTTCATATATTTTTTCATCTAATAACCCAATTCTATAAAACAATTTCCATATATTTTTAGTCCCTATCCACGGAGACCTTCTCCCCTTCCAGTTTGGATTTGATGCAATATTCTTTCCGGTAGGATTCATAAAAACAAAGAAAAAATCAGGATTACAAGTACATCCCCCATTATATATAGATTTTAGTTCCTTTGCTCCGTACTGTACTTGCAATTTATCATACTCAGAATTTAAATCACTTATTTGCATAACTACTATTCCCACCTTTACTTTTTTAATGATAAATCATAATTATTGTCTATTAGCTCATATATTTTCACCGTCTCTACACTATTATTAAGCTTTATTATAATTCTGATATTTTTATTATTTATTATATTTTCCTTTTGATATCTTAAATCTATAATATTTTTCAATTAATTTTCTAGTACTCTCATATAGATTTCCATATGTAATATTTTCTATTTTAAAATTTATTTACTTATGCCTGCTATTTATTCTAATACTAGTGCTTTTTTAGGGCAAAAGTTTGAACACTTACCACAGCTTATGCATTTATCATAATCTATTTTAGGTGCTTCAAAGCCTTCTTGAGTTAATGCTCCAACAGGGCAAACATTTACAGCCGGACATTTGTGATTTTGTGGGCAATTTTCTATTATTATTCTTGATTTTTTATCCATACATTCATCTCCTCTCTATATCTACGGTAGACATAGCATGCACGGGAACGGAGTTTTTGTCTATATATTTTTAATGCTATTTTTCGCCTTATAATTATATAAACAAAAGCTCCATCCCCGTGCCTATCCTCGTATCTACTCAACAGAACCTGCTATAAATTTATCAAACATATACATTTCTATGCTAGTTATTTTCTTTTCATTATTATCATTATAACCATATTTAACAATAGTCTTATACCCAAGTCCATTATATTCAATTAATCCTGTTTCCTCATACCAACTAATATTAAATATAGGTTCCTTAAAACTTTCTACTCTATTTATATCAATAGAAAGTATAACACAATATAATGTCGCTAAAATAATTAAAATAGATAAGATTATCTTTAATGTTTTCTTGCAAAATTTAGCTACTAATAGCATCGCTATTATCAATAAAATAAAAATTCCTATCATATATTTTCCCCCCTTAAATTACCGCTTGTTTATGCTATTATATAATAATTATTAAGCTTATTTATTTTTTAATATCATTTAATGTCATTTCTGGAACGCCAATATATACATCTCTATTTTCATCTAAAGTATTACATTTTATTATTGTATAATCTTCATAATGGTATTCAATACTTCCACCATCATCATAAGAAACTGCATCTGGCAAATCAAAATTTGCTTTTGATATTATTTCTTCCATTGTTATTTTATTATTTAAAAGCGCATCTCTTAAATCATATTCTTTGCCATTAATATTTATTTTAACATCCCCTGCAAAAGAAAATATATTGTATGAATACTTATCTGTTTCATCGTCAGAAATTATAGTTTTAATTTCTAAATCTTTTCTTTCATTAAATACTATTTCAAAATCTTTAACTTCAATACTTATTGCATCTATTTTTGCAGGATATGTTTCCATTATATTACCATTATACGTTACCTTTACAATCGTTCCTACCATATAAATAGCATCATTATATTTCCCTAATCCTATCAAAATTTTATCTGACGATTTTCTTTCTTGTGAACCTTTTGCTGGCTCTACTATTATATATTCGGACTTTGATTCTATTACCTTTGCAAGAAAACTACTTGTATTAGTTTCTATTGCATTAAATAATATATATACATCATCACATAATAAAACCATAGTCTTTTCATCTACATAGTCTATTGCAGCATTTAATAATTTTTCTGTATTTGTTTCGCCATTTAAATTTGGCACATATTCTTCTCCAATTAATCTATTTATAACGGCTGTAGGCTCACCACTTGACGCATAATCTATAACTGCAAAAGATTTACCATATAAAACTCCATTATACGAAATTAATTCTGTTGTAGATGTAAGTTTATCTGTTAAATTAGCATCTTTTAATTTAGTTCTATTTGTTTCTTTATTCTTTTCTATATTTTTGTTATATACACAAATACTAATATCTGGATATTCGTTGTTATTTGCTTGTAACATTACATATATATAATCATCTTTAATTTTCTTTATTAAATCATAATTAAAACGAGAATAAATATTTGTAGTTATTTTTCTATTCTCTTCATTTGCAAATTCATCCTTTGTATTATCTTTTATTACAGTAAATTCGTTTGTTTCTTTGTTATATTCTACTGTTGTTAAAATTTCATCTCCCTCGATTGTATATGTAACGATTTCTACTTTGTCTGATATCGCATTTTTATTGTATTTATTTGTATTATCTAAGAAGTCATCTAATAAATTTATATTAAGAATATTCTCCATTTTAATATATACTTTTTCTTTTGAAGTTGTCTGTGCAAGTCCACTATTATAATCCTCTAGATTATTATATATTTCCATTCCTAATATTTTAATTCCAATACCATCTCTATACCCAGTTTCTGAATTATGATCTAATTGATGATATTTTGTTATTGAATATAGCAATGCTTTATACTCTACACTACCTCCATCTTTTAAATGTAATGGAATAGGAATTAATAAAACCATTGCTAATATTATAATTAGTATTACTAAATTTTTCTTTTTCATGCAATCACCCTTCACTTTATTATTTAGATGATTTTTGCTTTATACTTAGTTAGTATCTTTTCTAATAATTTTAGTCATTAGAAACATGTCTAATTCGCTTAATTTCATGTTAGCTCTCTAGTCTGCAATACCACTAAATAGCAACCTCATACATTTTCATCTAACATATTAGACACTCGTAAAATAAAAAAGTTCCACTATGTCTTGTCATTTGTCACATTTCCATCGCCAAACACGGGTATTGTTTCTCCTAGGTAAGTAGGTTTTGGTTTAAAAATACATTGTACAAAATCTTTATTTCTAGCTAATATTTCTCGTAATTCTCTATACAAAGCACCAACATATTGTCTCGGGTCTGATGAAACTCCGTACGCTTTTAATCCCAATTCATTTGCTATATATATATAGCTCTATACAAATGATATTCTTGAGTAACTATAACTACACTTTCTGCCTTAAAAATTTCCTTAGCTCTATATATACTCTCATATGTAGAAAAACCTGCATGATCCATAAATACATCTTCTGACGGCACACCTTGATTTATAGCATAGTCTTTCATCACATTAACTTCATCATGTTCTATTCTTCCATGATCACCCGTCATGATTATTTTTGGCGCGACATTATTTTTATACAAATCTATGCTAACTTGTAATCTATATTCAAGCATTGGACTTGGCTTGTCTCCCCAAATCCCCGCGCCTAAAACAATTATGCAATCAATATTATCTAAATTTAAATATTGCTCGCTTATTAATATTTGATTTTTAGTAGAAGCTTTTACATGCCAATTTACAAAAAAAATTATTGTGATTATAGCTAAAAAAATTATTCCAAGTATTAACAGTACTTTTTTTAATATTCTAAAATTTCCCATAAAATTCACTCCAATAGTTTAATGTTTATTCGTCTTTTCCGTTTCTCGACTATTATCAATGAGATTAGAGCATATTGACACATATTTTTCTCTCTCATAAAAATTTTACTCATGATATACTGACTTTCAATATTTACTAACAGGCATGATATCATAAATCTAGCAAATTATAAAGTTTTTATTATTTGTATAAACCATTTATTTATGTTATTATTATAGAAATACATAATTCAAGGAGATTTATATGCGTTTTAAAAGAATTTATATAGAAATAACTAATGTATGTAATTTAAGTTGTAAATTTTGTAAACCACATACACGTAAAAATAGATTCATGGAAGTACAAGAATTTGAAACAATCTTAAATAAAATTTCTTCATATACTTCATATATTTACCTTCATGTGAAAGGAGAACCTCTACTACATCCAGAAGTTGACCGACTAATTAAAATCGCTTATGAGAAGGGCTTTAAAGTTAATTTGACTACAAATGCAACATTACTTTCAGAGCACTTAGAAATAACAAAATATCTAAGGCAAATTAATATTTCTTTTCATGCAACAAATGATGTTGAAATTTTAAAACTATCAAAAAAAATAACAGATTGTATTGTTAATTATAGAATTTGGAATCTAAACGAAAACTCAGATGCTTTGAAATTAATAAAAAAAGAATTTTCAATCACTGAAGATATAACTTTCGATACTTCATCTAATTATACTTTAGGCCCGAATATATTTTTATCAACAGCTTCTAAATTCAAGTGGCCATCAGTCCATGATGCTAACTCATCAGATGGATATTGCCATGCACTAAAAGACCAAATTGCAATATTAGTTGATGGTACTGTTATTCCATGTTGTTTAGACAACAACGGAGATATTAATTTAGGGAATATTTTTAATGAATCGCTCGAAGATATTTTAAGTAAAGAAAGAACTATAAAAATTTTGAAAAATTTCAAAAATCGAGTTGCAGTTGAAGCGCTGTGCAAAAAATGCACATATAAAAATAGATTTTAAAAAATTTTTATGCCAATGGGAACAGATAAGATTGACACCATTTTTTCTATTTTTTCTTAACTGAAAATCCAAATTTTCCAAGTCTATCTCCTAATGTATAATATTGTCCGTGAGAATATGCAATTAAGTCACTTTTTTCCAAACAAAATTTACCATTTTTGTCAATATATTTTTCATCAACATCTACGCATAACACTTTAGCTATTATCATATGATGTGACCCAAGTTCTTTAATTTCTTCAACCTTGCATTCAATATTTACTGGACTTTCTTTTATAAGTGGGCATTCAACTTCATTTGCCCTTTCTTTGGTTAATTTTAAAGTTTTAAATTTATCTACATTTCGACCACTTTTTACACCCGAAAAATCTGTTGCATATGCCAAATCTTTAGTTGTTAAGTTTATAACAAACTCCTTCTTATTTTTTATTATTTGATATGAATAGCGCTCTGGTCTAATAGATATATAAAGCATTGGTGGATCCGTACAAATCGTGCCAGTCCATGCAACTGTTATTATATTAGAATTTTCAAAATCGCCAATGCTTACCATTACTGCTGGCAGCGGATATAGCATTGTTCCTGGCTTCCATTTTAATTTTCCCATAAAAACCTCCATTTTTAAGCATAAAAAAATAGCATTTTTTAACGCTACTTTTCATCGATACCAACAAAGTAGTTATTTACAACTTTTGGCTCTCATAACGACTGGTACAAGTATCAATCAAGTTGCATATAGATTACCAGATTATTTGATAAAAATCAATAAATACGCAAAAAAAAGTTGGTGTGAAGCAACTTTACTGCCACATCACCCCAACTATTGACAAAGAGCCCTATTGACAAAGAACCCCGACTTTAGGCACAAAAAAAGCAGCATTTTTCAATGCTACTTTTCATTGGTGGGCAGGGGTGGATGTGAACCACCCTTTTTTTAAACCCTTGCTACAAGTGTCTTTCCAAGCTTTCGATTTTTCGATATCCCCGAAAATATCCCCGCTTTTAGAATATCCCCAAGCATTATTTTATATCCCACATTTTATCAACGTACATCTCATAATTTTTTCCTAAAGTATATTTACAATCTCTTTAGTTCTGAATTTAATTTATCATTATAATAGTATATTGTCAATATCTTATACACTTGATCCCATAGCCATTTGATTACTCATTTGCATCAATTTCATAATTTCATTTATTTTATCAAGCATCATTACATTTGTTTCATTTATTTGTTGTTCATTTGGCTTTTCTTTTTTCTCATTTGTTTTAAACATTACTTCATTCATAATATCTTCATCTGTTAAGTGTATGTAATATTTATGAGTTGTTGTTATTTCCTTATGTCCCATTAGTACCTTTAGAACACTTTCTTTAACCCCTAGTTTTGCCATTAAACTTGCAAAGCTATGCCTTAATCCATAAGGTGTTATGTGTGGTAATTTCCATTTAGCAGTAAACTCTGGCATTTTATTAGTTAATATTTCTGATGTATAAGGTTCTCTGTTTCTATTTAAGAATACATATCCATCTTCTCTAAAATATTTTCCTAACCTCTTTTTTTCTTTCTCTTTAAATTCTCTAAGAACTTTATCATACTCCTTTCGAAGTGGTAATGTTCTATATGCCTCTTTGGATTTAAGTTCATCATCTATTTTTTTACCACCTATTATTTTATGGTTTTCATCATAAACTTTTACTACCTTTACAGCATTATCAATTTTTATCATTGTCAACTCATCTTCGCTTTCAGCAAATTTAATTCTATTCCATTTTAAACCACAACCTTCTTCTGGTCTTAAACCTAATGCCAAGTTAATATAAAATAGCATAGCAATTACTCTACCATCTCTTTCACAAGCACTTCTAAATTGTTCTTGTTGTTTTTCATTATAAAAATCAATTTCTACTTTATTCGCTTCAGGCAATTCTATATCTCTTGCAAAGTTTTCTTGAATATATCCTTTCTTTTTGGAATAATCTAAAATTTGAGCTAATGCACTTCTTAATCCTTTCAAAGTTTTAAATCCTAAATCAACTTTAGAATCAAATATTTTTTGAACAATTTCTAATGTAAGTTTATTAACTTTGTATTTTTCAAAGAAAACATTTAAATAACCGTGTGTCATACTTCGATAATACTCAAAAGTATTCATACTTATACCTCTGTTGTTTTCATTTTTATTAGTCTTTGCCAAAAGAAGATTTAACCATTCTTTTGAAACAGAAGTAAAATTCAAATTATTTTTTGTTTCGGCTACAATATCAGCTGAAACACTTTTTTCTAATTTCATCAGCTCTTTATTTGTTTCTGGTGAGAAAACAATTTTGTCTTCATCTCCTCTTAATTTCTTGTAGTATTTTTCATTTGCTTCCTTATATACCTTTTCTATTGCCTTATCTGGAGATGTAGAGCTATACTTTTGGATTCTATCTTTTGTTCCATCTTTATATACTAATTTAAGAGATGCTCTAAAACCATCTCTATATGGTATAACTGTTACTTTAAACTGTTTGCTATTTTCATCTAATAAATCAAGTTTCATTTGTATCCCTCCATAATAAAATACTTTTCTATTTTTCGGCATATCCTGTATGAGTATCTATCCAGAATTGAATTTTAGATTTTATTATTAAAGTTTTGCCCTTCAAGAAAATTGCAGGAAACTTGTGCATTTTGGTTATTCTTAACATTGTATTTCTTCCTACATTAAATAATTTGGCACATTCCTCAACTGATATAAATAATCTTTCATCCATTCTTTTACCTCCTTCATCTCGAAGTGGATATCCTATGTCTAAATAATATTCACTTCGTAAAAATTACACAAAGGTGCAAAATTTTATATAACTTTACACCTTTGACTTTTTGAATTTATCTAATTAAAATTGAAATCTTACTTATGACTACACATATATGCCTTTTAATAAAAAAGACATAAATCTGTAGTCATAGCTTTTAAAAAAATCTCGAAATTAAAGCTGGTGTAGCAAACACCACATAGGTCGAATCTTTATCATTCGCCTCCCCCCATTCAGACGGGCTTTATTTTTTGAAGTATCATTATTTTCCCAATATGATCATCGCCTACAACATTGCAATTTGTTGTTTTCTATTTAATATATTCCTTTGTATGTGTCACTCATACGGAAGTTCTCTTGGCTTTCCTCTCCTCAAGGCATATTGGTAACGTACCTTAATTTCTACTATTAACTTTTCAATGTTCAAACGAAAGGCAAATTTTGTAAACCTTATATTTACCCCTCTATATTAAGTACATCAATTCAACTATTAAAAAATTTACGGATGAATAAAAAAAATTTTAAAAAATTTAAAAGAGGTGCAAAATATGCACCCCTCATTCAAATTCCTTAATTTATACTATTAAAATATTTTTCGAATTTTTCCTCTAAATCATCAAACAGTTCATAAACAGATAAAATTATTGTATTTTTCATATCAGTATTTTTTCTTGAAACCTTTGATATGTATCTTTCATATCTTTCTATTATTTTCCATTTAGCTTCCTTATTACCTTTATTTGCTGAAAGAAAATCTTTAAAATTCAAATTATTGTTATACATATACATTCCTCCTAATTCTTATCATCAATATTTTTCTTTATTTTCTTAACTGCTCTGCAGCATATTTCAGATGGTGTCGCACTTCTTTTACATCCAATTTCTATTTTAATTTCTTCAATGCTCATTAAGTCTTTAAAACGCAAAGAAACTACTTTCTGCTCAATAGGCGAAAGTAGTTTCCTTGATTCAACAATATTAGGATTTTCTGCATTATCAAATAGAGAGAATGATTCTTCAAATTCATCAGATGAGTCATCAACAAGAAGTTCGAATTTTTCAACTCCTTGCTCATCTTCCTCATTTAATATACATTCTTTTTTGCGAAGTTTTTCCTCCCTTAAATATTTTCTTTTAGCAGAAATGATTCTTCTTATTATTTCCTCATTACAAAATTCAACATAACTTTTCTTATAATCTTCAAAAAGCATATTTACACCTCATTTTTTCAAATTTGGCTAATAGTCAAACTTGATTTAAAGGTGTAAAAAATATTAAATTCTTCCTCCTTTCATTTTTAATGGTCAACGAAGTAGAGTTTTCTATTTGCACTTTTCATTTGTATCTTTCAAATTCTTTAGTAGCACCTCTAAATAAGTTGACCATCAACCATAGGTGCATAATATATTTTCGATATATCCACTCTCAAGAAAAGTAGTAAAAATAGTAAATAAAGTAAAAAAAGTAAAAATGGTAAAAAAAGTAAGCTTAATTTTGTCCCATTTCTTTAACTTTTATGGTTATATATGTGTATAATATTGCTCAACTAATATTCGACATATTCTGTCGTATTTTGTCGAACGATTTTTGAGCCAATTTGACGCAAATTATAGAAAAATAGGTAATTCTATGATATACTGCGTTACAAATTTGAAACTTCAAGTTTCACAAAAGATTGGGGGATGATTTTTATGAATGATGTTCTTTGCAGGAACAGGTTGATTCAGTCTTTTTCTACTGAATTAGATACTAAGGATAAATTACAGGATGTATTTCGCTCTGGAAAAGCTGAAAACAGAAAATCTTCCACTGACATTGCTGATACAAAATTCAAATTACTAATGAAAACTCAACATAAAGATCAAGGCATCGCAATCCTTGACCTTTTTGGCAACTCATCAAAAATGAATATTGATACAGGAGAAAAGCCTAATTTTAGAAAGCTGTGTTCAATGACAGCTCTAAAATTAAAATTAGGCTTTAATGTTAACTCTATTGGAACAAAATTACTTATTGATGCCATCTTGTATCTATATCAGAATAATACTGATGTTTTTCAGTTAGAAATTGTCTATAATATGTTGAGTCAAAAATACAATATGAAGTATCAAAAGGTTAAATGGAGTATTGATAATTCACTTAAATCTATGTGAAGATATACTGACGAAGAAATCTTATATCTAATTTTTCCCGAATATGATGGTAGGCTTCTTAGTGCAAAATACATCATTTCACTAGCAGTATATGAATTACGCAAACACTTTACTCCTATTGGATATACAAAAGAAAGAATCGAAATTATATTAAATTCAGTATGATACTGTACTGCATAAATAAATTAATCCTACTTCGCACTTGAAGTAGGATTTTATATTTTTATTCGTATATTTTTAGACTTGCACTATATTATTTGTCATTCGTTGCATTGCCATCTCCAAAAACAGGAATAACATCTCCTAAATATGTTGGTTTCGGTTTGAATATACATTGCATAAAATCTTTATTTCTAGCAAGTATTTCTCTTATTTCTCTATATGTTGCTCCAACATATTGTCTTGGATCTGACGGAACTCCATAGGCATTAAAACCTAATTCATTTGCTATATATAAAGCTCTATATAAATGATATTCTTGTGTTGCTATTATAATATTTTGAGCTTCAAATATCTCTTTAGCACGATATAAACTTTCGTAGGTAGAAAATCCTGCGTGATCCATAAATACATCTCCAGATGGAACTCCATTATCTATTGCAAATTGTTTCATTACATTTACTTCATCATATTCTGCTCTACCATGATCGCCTGTCATAATTATTTTAGGTGCTACACCATTTTGATATAACTTTATACCCTCTAATAGTCTATCTTCTAACATTGGACTAGGCTTGTCCTCCCAAACTCCAGCACCTAGCACAACAATGCAATCTATATTACTGATATTAGAGAAATCATTATTTTTAATAATCAGCGATTTTGTAGATGACTTCACATACACATTTATACTAAATACCGTTATAACTCCAAGTAATAATAAAATTAATAATATCAAAATAATTCTTTTTAGGATTTTTGCTTTCATTTTATATCATCCTTTTATGTATTTTTTATTTTTCCAATTCTTATAGTATCATAAAAATGGGTAAACAGCAATTGTTTACCCACCCCAAATATACTTTATTATTTAATTTATTGAATCAATGCATTAACATCCATATATTCTCCACTATTATTTTTCACTTCAAAATGAAGATGAGCTCCTGTTGCTTTTCCTGTTTTACCAACTGTCATTATTTCATCGCCTTGTTTAACGTTATCTCCAACTTCAACTAATATTTTTTCTCCGTGATGATAACCTGATATGCTTCCATCTATATGCCTTACTTCTATATAATTTCCTTTATCAACATCATATTCTGCAGTTTCTACAATACCATCTGCAGCTGCTTTTACTTTAGTACCTTCTTCAGCAACAAGATCTATTCCTGTATGAGTAATTTCTTCTTTTGTAATTGGATGTACTCTTGTTCCAAATGTACTACTTACTCTGGTATATTCAACAGGTACTATATATTCAACTTTTGGTATTATATTTTCCTCACTTTCAATTTCATAAAATATTTCACTTATTATCTTATCATTTTCTGTTGTAGCATTTGATACTTTGTCGCTTGCGAGTGAAATTGTTAAGACTGAAACTATTAGTATTGTTGCTACTATAATAAATATCGAACTTTTAATATAATTATTTTTCATTTGAATTATTCTCCTTTCAATTTCTTTTTTATCACTACATATACTTGGCATCTTTGCTTCTTGCAAACTACACATCTCTGCAATTTTTAAGATAGTTTTGCAATATTCCTTTACTGTAACATTAGCATTTAAAACATTTCTATCTGTTATAATTTCTAAATCTTGTTTTATTGTTTTAAAAGCTAGTTTTATAACTGGATTAAACCAATGTATTTTTTCAATTATTCCAAATAACAAATATAAAATATGATGTTTGCTTTTATAATGATTTAATTCGTGTAATATGATACATTTAAATTCATTTTCAGAAAGATTGAAAGTTTCTTTTGTAAGCAATATTTGACTATTTAATATTCCATAAAGAGAAGGCATATTTACTTTTTCTTGTACTACAAGTTTTATATTGTTTTGTATATTTAATTCATTTTTACATTCATTAAAAATTTTCAAAATATTTTCTGGTATTTCACAAGAATTTTTATTTTTCAAACTTCTGTATATGAAAATATCTGTTACAATAAATATTCCTGCAACTACAAACCATATACTTGCAAATATTTCAGTAGTGTTATTTTGGAGAGTATCATTAGTAACTACAATACTATTATCTTCTTTTGTAACAGTGTCGTTATCGTTAAACTCTTTTGACTCTGTTAAAATAAAACTATCTTTTGTATCCAAAAAATTTTTTATACTTAGTTTACTTTGAAAATTTAAAGGTATAATCAAGACGATTATAAATATAACCCATAGCAATGCTGAATTTTTTATATTCACTTTATTTTTTATAAGCTTTCTCGCACATAAAATTATTAAAAACACAACACTTGCTATTGTCGACATGGATAATATATTTATAAATAAAGATTCTAACATTATTTATCCTCCTCATCTTCGACTAATTTCATTAAATCTTCTAAATCCTTTTTGTTTAATTTTTTAGACTTTGCAAATGCTACTAACATATTGTTTATTGAACCTTCATATAATTTTTCAATAAAATTGTTAGTTTCTTTTGATTTGTAATCGTACTCAGATATTTTTGGTTTATATAGTAATAAAGAACCTTTATCCCTTATCACTTCTATAAACTCTTTACTCGCAAGCCTCGATACTAATGTCATAATAGTATTGTTTTTCCACTCTTTTTTCTTTGTTACTTCGCTAATAATTTCTAAAGATGTACATTCTCCTTTTTTCCATAAAACTTGCATTACCTCTAATTCTGATTCTGAAATATTTTTCACATCAATCCCTCCTCTTATTTCAAAACTACATTTGTAGTTTATATTTATATACTACATTTGTAGTTTTAGAAAGTCAATAGTTTTTTTCTAAATTTTGATAAAAAAATAATAGAGGTCAGTTTCACTATCGAAACCAACCTCTATGTAAGGGAAATTATTTTTTTAAATCATTTAATTTTGTTTCTGCTTTGCATATATACATATCTCTATTTCCATCTACTGTATTAAATTTTATAATTGTAAAAGTTTCATATTCATATTCAACACTTCCACCATCTCTATATCTGATTTCTCTTGGAAGTATTAGAGGTACACTCTGATGTTCCTCGTATTGATTATACATTTCTTCAACAGCCTTAACATCTTTGTTTGCCTTTGCTAATATTCCACTCAATGTTAAATATCCATCTTTTAAAGCATTTTCTAATGTCATTTCTTTATCTGCTACTTTTACATTTACTTCTTCTAATCCATAATAATATAAATCAAAATTACTATTATATTTATCTAAATCTGTTGCACTTAAAACTTTTCTTTCCTCTACTTTTTCTGATTCAATAACATTTAATTCAAAGTTATCATATCCATCAACATCTATTGTTGCACCAATAATTGTATTTGTATCATTTTGTATTTTGCTATCGTAAGTTATTATAACTTTTCTAGCAACACCATATAAATAATCTCTATTTTCGCCACCTGCTATAAGAATTTTTCTTGTATTTGATTGTAATTTTTCTAACTCTCCATTATTTGGCTCAACTATTAAATATGTAGGTTCTTCTTCTATAATTGTTGCAATGAAACTTCTTTTTTCAATCATATAATATACTGGGCATATACTTATATTATCAAGCATTTCATTTTCAGTTATCGCAGTTAAACAAACCTCACTAAATTCTTCATTGTCTGTTGCTACTATTGTATATACGCTTGCATCATATTTTTTTGTTACTACTTGTGGTATTCCAAACTTATCTTGTGTATTATCAGTAGTTATTTCATAGTAAGACTCATCCTCATTCATTACAAATTTTATATCTTTTATTATTGGATCTCCCTCAATTGTATATGTAATTACCCTTACTTCATCTTCTTTACGATTTAAACTATCTACTTTTGTATTTTCTACAAATTCAAATAATCTGTTAATATTAGATGTTGATTTGTTTGCCACTGTAACAATGTTATTAGCATTTATATAATCTTCTTTAATTTCATTTATTCCATTACCTTCAACAGCAGAAAATAGCACGGCAACATTATTAACATTTAATATCAAATCTTTTTCATTAGCTTCAAGAACAGTTGCATTTAATAATTTTTTGTTATTAGTTTCACCATTCAATTCTGGAAAATAAATCTCATCTATTAAAAAATCTATTGTTCCTATTGAATTATTTAGATCACCCGCATAGTCAATTAGAAGATATGATCTACCATATACTATATCATTAAACTTTACCAATTCTTTTGTGTCTATTTTATCTGCATTAGAAATTTTTAAATCGCTTATTTTTGTCCTTTCAGTTGTTATTTCTAATGTTTCTGCATAACTTGTATTATCATATATTTTCATTCCTAATATTTCTATTCTTATTCCATCTTCATATCCTGTTATTGATTTGTGATTAAGTCTATGAACTTTTGTAATAGAATATAATAATGCCTTGTATTCGACACTACCACCATCTTTTAATCTCATTGGAATTGGTACTAATAATATTAAAATAGCTAGTATAATCCCTATAATTATCAATTTTTTCTTATTCATAATTATCGCCTCCATACACTTATTAGACAATTATATTCAAAAAAAGTTTCAGTATAATTTAAGTAACAAATATATATTGTAATTTGCTATTCAATAGGTTGAGAGTGTTCATCGCATTTTATTGTACAGAAACTATATCGCACCGTTCCACTATATTTGTCTGAACTATTCCAATTAGCAATAACTTCATAAATATAGTTTTCGTAATTAAGTTCAATTGTAAAGTTCTCATTTCCTTTTGTTATTTCTACTTCCTCACTTTTTGCATCAATATTTTCCCAGTTTTTTTCAGACCAACAACGAACTAAAACAGTATCTGGCATCACATCCCAATGAAAAGTTGCTAAAAGAGGATCAACAGAAGAAAGTGGTGAGGGTACTAAGTTTAATATAGGCATACGTTTTTTTACTTCTAATGGATGCACACTATCACTGTTAATAGCAGTAATAGTTCCATCGCCATTATCATATTGCCAAGATGAAGTACCCTTTAATGCTTTTATACTTTCTTTCCAACTTGCAACCGTCAATGTAGGTGGTTCACTTATAACTATATCATCATTGGCAGTATTATCTAATTTTTCTCCATTTTCTTGATTTATACTTATTTCATTATCTTCAAAATTTAACAAATCATCACCATATATAAGTTTATTCTTATCATCTTCAGTTAGCATTTCCTCCCAAAAACCTCTGCAAACTTCTTTCCCAAGAATATACCCTCTATATGATGTAACTCCTCTATGTCCATCTTCTGTAACAAAATTACCTTCTATATCAAAAGAATAACCTAATCCAACATAATGACCAGAACCACCATCATCATATGTAGGCTCAACAATAATACTGCATATAGGTCTTTTAAAATTATATACTAAGGCAAAGTCAGTAACACCTGCAATTATCCATAATGCAACAAAGCAAACAATTCCTATTACTATCATTTTTTTCTTATTCATAATATCGCCTCCATGTACTTATTAGACAATTATATCCCAAAAAAGTTTCAGAATAATTTAAGTAACCACTCTATAAATCACTATTTATTCTTCTAACAAAGTGCCTTTTTTGAATCTTTCTGAATAATCAAGAATTGATTCTTTATCAAGCATAGGTTCAGAACTTACACCTTGAAAAACAATCTTATTATCTCGATATGTGAACCAAAATAAAATTTCTGGCTCTTTTTCAAATTCTACTGATATTCTCCACTCGTTGTAACTAAGAAGTTTATTTAAATAAGAGTGCATTATTTTTATTTCACTAACATCTTGTGCAGTATAGCCTCTATATTCAAGTTCTGTATAAGTATAAGTCTTAATAAATTTTTGTTGAATAAAAACATTCAAGCAAAGTATGACTATAAATGTTATAAAAATCGTTATAGAAGTTATAAATACCTTATTTCTTTTCATCAGTAATCTTCCTCTCCAATTACTATTTCTTTTTATTTATTTCGTTCCTAGTCTTATGAAATAATCCACCAAAAACAAGTGCAAACAACATAGGAATACAAGCATATCCTGCATTAGGTTCTCCATTATTGCTTATAACATAAATCGCTCCTGCAAAAGTAAAAATCGTAAATATAACTAATAGTATAAAATAAGCCTTTGCTTTTCTAGTTAGTTTTTCTTTCTTCATAATAATACCTCCTTTTATAGTCCTAAGATATAAAAGCCATTATACTTTTCTTCTGCTATTCTTAACCATTTAATTAATTCTTCATATTCTTTTTCTATAACTGTATCTAACTTGTTTATTATTTCTTTGGTAGTTTCTTTATCATAATAATTTATTCCACAGTAATCAAAACCTTTTTCGCCATTAGGAAAAATAGCACATTCAAATACATTTTCATATTTCTCATAGAAAACATCAAAATCCTCATCATATATTAGAAGTGAATCATCTTTCCAATGTTCAATTTCATCACATATAACTTTTTTATCTTTTAAAGGATTTTCTATATTACAAAATTGGAATTCTAAATAACAACCACCTTTTCGCTCTTTTCCAGATATAAACATTGTATCTGCCACCTTTACACAATATATTCCTTTATCTTATCTAAAATTTTCTTTGCATATTCTTCATCTTCATCTATATAGATTTCTGTTCCATAATGAGCACTCTCAAATGATTTATCAATATTTATCGTAAAAAATTGTGTCATTTTATTATATATGCTCTGGTCTTTTGGCATTTCCTCTTTAATTATTAGGTCAATAAACTGATTTGTTATATATCCTGTTATTATTATTTCTTTTGTCGTCTGACTCTTTTCGACTCTTCCAAATTTTCTTAATAAATCTATACTTTCTGTTTCTTCATCCCAGCATCTAATTTCAAAAGATTCTCCTTTACTCGCATAATGAAGAAATAACTCTTTCCACCATTTATTATTATCTATTCTACTTATTAGCTGAATACTTTGCATTAAATTTTCATCTCCTTTTTAGTACACATATATATTATCATAAAAACAGTTATCTTTCAATTTTATATAGTCTTATAAACTTGTTAATTATAAACAAAAAGATTAGCTCACTTTTCTCAAATGAACTAATCTTAACATTTATATATTATTTATATTTTCCATAGTCAAATTAAGGTATGGAATATCTATTTTAGTCGTTTCGTCTTTTATATACAAACTTCTCCATTCGTTATACTCTTTTAAATCGTAGGTTTCATAATTATTATAATTGCCCTCTGGTAAAATATAATAAACTATTCCATCGCCATCTTTATCAACTTCGCTTGGAAATTCTTCTGCCAAATAACTTTGTGTATTAAATGATTTATTCCAAGCATCAACCCCAGCAATCACATCATACGAATCAGATTCTTTGTTGTATTTGTACATTGTATAAGGCCACAAAGAATCTCCTGCACTTCCTTGATTGTGCGACCATAAAACTTCTATAACCCCATTACTATAAAAATTTATAGATGTAAACTCTGTAAGTTGTTCGCTAAATTTTCCTGTATTTTTATCATAATCATATATAATTGCTCTCATTGCAGCCATTGGATGATGAGTAAACGACACAATCAATTCATCTTTGCCATCAAAATCGACATCATATATAGCAAAACTATTTTCATCCATATTATAGTCAGCTGTATTTATAGCATCTTCAAATTTTGTACCATCTGGTAAGATATGATTTTCATATAAATCTTTTAATGCGTTCTTATATATTTCATTATCAATATTATTAATATTTGCTCTTGCATAACCTGTTCTTTCCACCAATTCTTGTCCTTCTTCAGATAAAATCCAATCAATAAGTATATCTACATTTTTGTTATCATTATCTTTATAAGTTACAGCATATAAAGAACCTGTTAAGCTATAACTGTCATTTGAAATATTTTCTTTTGTTGGTGCAACACCGTCCACTTTTAACATTTTTACATTTGGATTTGCAATTAATGTATCTAAATAATATCTAAATGAAAAACCAATTGAATTACTATAATTTTTATAATCAGCTACTTGCTCAATTATACCAACCATTAATGTGTTGATTTCTTCAGTTCTTGCTTCCATTATTGGAACATCGCCCATAAATCTTTTTAATCTACTTTGACTTCCACTTCCTTCGTTTCTTTGGAACGCAAGAATTTCTTCATCGTTTCCACCTAGCTCTTTCCAATTAGTTATTTTGCCCGAATAAATATCTCTTATTTGTTCTGATGTTAGTCCATCTATCGGATTATCTTTATTTACAAAAAATACAAAACCTTCTTTTCCTATTTCAACATATTCAAATTCCGTTCCTTGACTTTTTGCATATTGTATTTGTTCTTCAGATGGATATGCTCCAAAAAATATATCTGTTTTCTTTTCAGCTAAAGCCTTATAACCCTCTACTGTATTATTATATAAAAAAACATCTTCTCCATACTCTGTATTCTCTGGATATACGGCATTTACAAAAGCTGAATATAATGGAAATACTGCAGCTGCACCATCCAATATTGGCAAATCGCTTTCTAACTTTAAACTAGCATCTTTATCCAATTTAACAATCTTTGAATTTTCTTTAAATGGCATATATTCATGAACATTTATATTTACACTTGTATCTATTCTTAAACTTTCTTGATAATCATATACTAATCGATTTATTCCACATGCACTAAATGAAATTATTGTGTATATCAACCATATTATAAATAATAACTTTCTTTTCTTTTTAAACCAAATTAAAATCACAAGTGCAGGAATAGTTAAACTTGCCATACCAAGTATTATAGGATTTATATCAAATTGAAATAATGCATAAATAAGTAGTGGCACATACAATGAAATATATCCTATTCCTGCAGTTAATAATATTTTCAAAATTATATTACCTATTTTTCTCCAATTCATTCGATTACCTCCTTTACACATTCCTATCTACTGGCACATATCCTTCTTCATTTATTATCTCGCTTCCTCTTTTTGATAACACAGTATTTATCCATTTATCTACATTCTCATTTTCTTCATTTGCTCTTTTTACTATAAATCCGTTTGTGCATATTGGATATGTTCCATTACTTATTGTTTCTAGATTAGGCATAATACCATCTACTGAAATCATTTTTATTGTATCTCTTTTATACATTGTATTTACATAGTAAAAATATGAATATCCAATAGCATTTCTAGAATTATCATATTCTGCAATTGCATCTATTAAAGCTCCCATTTCTTGCTCTATTTGTGTTATAGGTGGTGTCATTATTTCTTTATCTTTCATAACTAGTGAAAGCATTGCTGTTTGACTACCAGAACCAGTTGGTCTTTGATAAGCTATTATATCTCCACTCTCTCCACCAACTTCTGCCCAGTTTGTAATTTCTCCTGTATATATTTTTTGTATTTGTTCAAATGTTAGATTATTAACAGGATTTTCTGTGTTTACTATAAATACAAATCCACTACTTGTTGCAGGAATTATTTCTAATTCTACACCTTTTCCTTTTGCATATTCTGCATCTTCCTTTGAAATTTCTGCTGCAAATATTACATCAACTTCTCCATCTATTAAATTTCTATAAACTTCACTTGTTCTCGTTTTTGTATATTCAAAATTCAAATCATTTTGTTCAATTCCTAAAAAATCAGAAGCAATACTATCTACTAATGGATGAATTGCAAGTGATGCATCTACTTTTGGATAATTTTCTAGTGTAAAGATAGGCTCATTTTTTGTTTTATCTCCAGAATCTTTCTCCATATCGCCAGAGGTTATATCGTTATTAGGATTATCTATCACATTATTTACAGACAAATTGTACCAATGAATACACCCCATAACTACTCCTATCATTACAAGTATTGCTATAATCCATACTAACGCTTTTTTCATATATTTTCCTCCTTATCAAATACTTTTATCATTTCTTTTGGAAATTCATAAAATGTTATTTCTCTTTTAAATTCTTCTATTTCTGGTATTGTAACTTCGATATGATTACCAACTAAATCACATTTCATATTTTTAACTAGATTTGTTATTTCTTCATCATTATACTCATATTCAAACTTTAGATAATCCTTAACATTCATTTCTATCACTTCCATATAGTCACTATCATCATAAAATATCTCTGAAAGTTTTGTTAATTGTATGCTATTTACATAGTCATAAACTCTTTCGTTCGTTTCTTCCTTGAAAGTTGCTCCATCTCCAGATTCTGGTATTAGCTGTGCACCACCAGCAAGTACAAAATATTCATATCTATATGCATCTATTAACTTATCCCTATATGTATTTTCATAAACTTCTATTGGCATCTCATATATCTTTTCATATATTCTCGTTATTGCCATATTTGAATATGAATAAATCCAACCTTCGTCTGTGTAATAGCTATCATTATATATGCCAACATTAGGAGATAAAAATAGCATATAAAATTTATCTGAATTACTTTTTGCCTCTTCTCTATATTCCTCTATTTTTAAATAAGATTCACTTATAATGCTTTCTTCTAATTCTCTAATCTTTGCTAATTTATCACCACCTAATGTGTTATCTGGTAAATACATTCCACCAAAACTTACATCATACCAGAAATTATCTTCTAAATATCCGTAATCAATCAAATCAAAAATATCATACCTTGCATCTACTAATGTAAATATATTTTTTCTACCAATATTACTGTTTTCATATATATTTTCATCCGTTAAATATTTTGTATATATAGAAATACTATCTGCTATATCAATCATTTTAAAATTAGTACCAGAATTATTAAAATAAATATAAATCATTGTTGGAGAAAACATAAAATCTTTATCTTCATTGTCCATAAATCCTCTTACGATTTTATACAATTCATTTTCATCATACGATGCAATGTAATCTCCTTCCATAGCATTTTCCCAATAATTATCACTAGATATTCTATCTGCAAATGATTTTCTAACTATTCCAATAATATCTGCATCTTTTACAAATAAATCTTCAAATTTTAATTTTTCTCCTGTAACAAGATTATAATTGAAATGTACTCTTTTAAAGTTATTTGACATATTTACTATATAATTTATAGAAATAACGTTTGAAAAATTAGCCATTACTTCGTAAGATGTTTGATAAGTCGGTTGTTCTATAATCTCACTGTCAAAATTTTCTATATCAGTTTGTGTTCCATCATCTATTATTTCTATGTTATTCAAAAATTCAAAGCAGCTATCATATATCTCTTTATTTATTTTCTCTTGAATACTTTTATTTTTTAATCCATCTATTTGTGGTATTTTTATTTCATCTCCACTAAATGTTTCTATCAGATCTTTTATTATTAAATCATTTTGATTATAAGTTCCGTATAAGTCAATACCAGTTTCTATTACATTTGTATTTTGTGATTCTTCATTATTTATTACATTTTGCGTGCTATTAGTTATCATTGCAAATGTTGTTAATATAGCAACCATAGAAAAAATCAAAACAATTATAATTGCACTCTTAATATGTTTATTCAATATAACTCCCCCTCTAACCAAACACCGTGTATTTTACAATAAAATATTATCATAAAACTAACCTATTATCAATTTATAATAAAATAGGGATTAGTACCTCTTGAAGCTAATCCCTATAATTGTCATATATTCAATTTAACCATCAATCCCATTTTCAAGAGCTATTTTGGTTATAACATCATTTTCAATATAAAAATATATTCTATTGAATCCTACATCTTGTGGCTCATAAATATAATATATTTCATCAGAATTAGCTTTTACTAAATCTGACGGATATTTTTCTTGTAGTTTTTGCAAAGAATCTCCTACACTTATTTCTCTTGGTGTTTTATAATTGCTTGAAGTTGTTGATATTAGTATAATACCAGTCGTATCATCATCTCCAATTAATGCTTTAACAAAAATATCTTCGTAGGTATATTCTTTCCAATGGAAACCATCTCCACGACCTTCATTTTCACTAATAGGTGTATCAATAATTGTTGACATATCAGCATTTAATTTAAACTTATTTCCGTCTTTTGATAGCAACAATAATTCTTCATCAGAATTTGTTTTTCTTACAACATATTGAACAACACCAATACCACTACCATCACTGCTTTCTGTATATAATAATACTATACTTTGTGTATCATTATTAAAGTGCCAATGTTCTCCCTATAGTCCTGATAAAACAATATCTGCATCTCCCCACAACTCGTGTACTGTATTTTGAGGTACTCCCAAAAGAGCATTCTCTAGTTCTTCATTTGTTCTATCAGCTAACAAATTTACATTTGGAATATTAGCTATACTTTTTTCATTACCATATAAAAATTTCTTTTCTTCAATTATCTTTATATTAAATTCTTTTTCCAATACATCTATTGATGTTTTGCCCTTTTGTAATGCCTCTTTAACATTCATTCTAACTTTATCACTATCTTCTACAATTATATTTTCACTTTTATAATATGGCAAATAATAATTGTGTTCTTCATCTTCATAAATTTTCTCTGGGTAGACAGTTTCGTCATTACTTTCATAATATACATTTGTAATACTATATTCTTCTGGTTCGTATTTCATAAACCAATTTCCCATTTTTATTCCTCTATTATTCTTAAACGGTTCATTTGGACTTACACTAGGATATCTTATAACTTTATATCCTAATCCCCAATATGTAACTTTATTACCATCTTCACTTACAATTTTAATACAACAAACTGGTTCTACACCTGTTCTTACTCTGCCACCATCGATATAATTAGTTATTCCAACTGCTATAAGCAAGATTAGTATTATAACTACTGGTATAATTATTTTCTTTTTCATAGAATCCCTCCTATTCCATATATGAATAATATCATAAAAGTAGCATTCTATCAATATTTAACCATTTTCTTCATCATAATATCCAAATATTTTAGAGGTGCTTTCTATTCTTATAATATTGCCTATTGATATTCTACTTTTATCCTCTAAAATAATTTCTTGTGTATGTTCATCTATCTTCTTAACTACACCTGTTATTTCTTCATAAGTACCACCATCTTTTTTTCTATCTTTAACAAAATGTGTAAAAGTTATAATTGGTCTATTTTTTATTTCTTCGTGCAATATTTGTAGCTTTCCATCTAAAATTATTTTCTGCGTTTCATCTAACTCTATCTTTGAATCTACATATCTTCCTGTTTCCTTTATAATATCATCATACCCAGTTAATGCTGCAAATGGTGCAAATTGTACTGACCTTGCTTCCAAACTCATTCTTGGATGTTTTTTTGAAGTATGATGTGGTAAATTTATAATATCTTCATAATTATCCATTTGCACTATTCTTTATGACCTCCTATCTGTTTATTACGTTCGATGGTTGTTCCACCTTCTTCTAAATTCATTCCTTTTATTATTGCATTTTTTCCATATTTGTCTTTAATCTGTAACATAGCTTTTTGTATTCTTTTTTCTGATTTTTCTTTTTCTCTACTTTTATCAATTTCACTCTGATTTACAAAGAAATTCATTTGTGTAAAATTCTCATTTTTAACTTCTGTTTCTTTTATAAGTTTATTCGCTGTAATATTTATTCTTCTAACAAGTAAGTTCTTATTTATTATTTCTTCATATAATTCAGATACTGCCTCTGTTATAACTTTTGTTGAAGATGTATAGTGATCTATATTCTTTGTTCCGTGTGCGTGTTTAGGTATAGCTCTACCATATCTATCTTCAGTTATTTCTCCAGAGTACGAATTACGAATAAATGAATCTTTTAAGTTTTCTATATCATATCCTATCTCTAATACTATTTGATTTGTAACTAATCCTTTTCTGACTAAATCAAGTGTTAATAGTTCTGTCATCTCTTTAACTATCAACTTCGTTTTTTCATACCCATAAGGACAATGTAAAACCTGTCCAGAACTAACACTATCAGATGTTGGCTTGTATGCTTTTACACTTTCTACTGTACAAGGTTCCCACCCCCAAGCATGGTCTATAAGAAGTTCAGCATTTACTCCAACCAATTTATATAACATATCTTCATCATACACAGACTTTCTAGCAACATCGCCCATTGTGTACATTCCATATCTTTCTAGTTTTGTTGCAATACCTTTACCAACTCTCCAAAAATCAGTTAATGGTCTATGATTCCATAAAAGTTTTCTATATGTCATTTCATCTAATCCTGCTATTCTTACACCTTGTTTATTAGGCTGAACTTTTTTAGCAACTATATCCATTGCTACCTTACAAAGATACATATTAGTTCCAATGCCTGCAGTAGCAGTGATACCTGTTGTTTCATAAACATCTTGAATTATTTTAGTTACAAGTTCTCTCGCAGTTAGTTTATATGTCGCTAAATAATTTGTTACATCACAAAAAACTTCATCAATGGAATAACTAAATATATCTTCTGGAGCAAAATATTTTAGATAAACATCATAAATGTTTTTGCTATATTGCATATACAATCCCATTCTAGGTGGTGCTGCAATAAAATCTAACTCTAAACCAGAATTACTATCAAGTTCCGTTTTATTTATTGATTTACCTATAAATGTTCTTTTTGGTGCTTTGTATTTTCTTTCTGCATTTACTTCTCTTACCTTTTGTATAACCTCGAATAATCTTGCTCTACCTGCAATTCCATAAGATTTTAATGCAGGTGTTACTGCCAAACATATTGTCTTTTCGGTTCTACTACCATCTGCAACAACAAGATTTGTTGTTAGTGGATCTAAACCTCTTTCTCTGCATTCAACTGATGCATAAAAGCTCTTTAAATCTATTGCCACATAGATTTTCTGTTTATTATCCTGCATTAAAATTCTCCTTTCATTTTTATTTTTTGATTATATCATTAAAAATATTCAAAGTAAACACTAGTTCGTGTTGTAATCTCTAAAAAAGAGCAAATTTTCATTGCTCTTTCAAATTTTATTATAATCAACCTAAATTTTAATTATTGTTTATCTTAGTTGGGTAACAACAAAAGCAGTTAAATTTCGCTTGTCCATATTTAGCATAATCATAAAAATAAGGGCAATGCATACATTTTTTAAAGATTTCTATACCAAATTCGCTATTTTTAGGACATACATAAGCATCTCTGGTAAGACCTTTTTCTCCACTTTTCTTAATATAATATTTTATTTTTTCTCTCTTTAATTTATCCATAATCATTTGTGATTCTGAATAAAAAAATTGTTTAAGATTCATATTTATTTCCATATAAAATGGTCTTGAAACAATAATTTTTTTATAATCTGGAATGCCTGTTTCAATTGTTCTTCCTAAATCATCTTCGTATATTTCCTGTGTAGACCAATCAATTCTATAAATATTTTCGTAATCAACATCATCAATATCATCCCAAGTAATGCATATTAAAATGTCATTTTTTCTGTTTGGTGGATTTGTTTGACTTAAAATTCTTAAGGGATACTTCCATCGCATCATATTTTCTTTGCTTGAATAATCATCCCAATATAGTTGTTCTTCTTCCATTTGTTTCGACAAATCAAATACCCAAACAACCTTATATCCTGCTGATATGTAAAATTCATTTCTATCTTTAAATTCTTCTGCCGAAATAGGACTATGTTGAAATTCAATAACAATTCCATCTTTTAATATATCAGCTCTATGCTTTATTCCATTCTTTTCTATTACAACTTCTTGATATATCTCATCGAAGTATGATTGCTTATTTATATGCCATTCTGACATATCATAGTGCCACTTATCCTTGCATTCATTATTTTTATGTGCAAAATGTGTTCTATTAACATCTCCTTTTTTTAATATCATTTCCATATTACAAATTGGACAATAATACTTTTCATCCTTAGTTGCCTTTTCAGAAAAAATTCTCTCTCCATTTCTATTCAAAGCTACTAACATAAACATTCTCCTATATCTTTTTTCTACACAAAAAACTTCGTTGGATTACCAACTTCAATTCTTTTATACGTTCTTTCTCTTAACTCTTGTGGCAATTCCTCAATTTTTTGTATTCCTGCTGATAGTTCGTTACCATTCTCATCATAGACAATAACATCTAAACTTCTTAATAAACCAATTTTTCCATATCCAGACATTTAACAACACCTCTTTAATTACGTATTATATCATATAATTCGTAATACTTCTAAAACAAAAAATTTCCTATAATAGTTATTATCATACCTATCATAAGAAATCTCTTATTCGATGTTTTCATCTTTCTTTATAAATTTAATGCTTATAAACTCTTTTGACTCATCTTCTTCAATAACCATCTCGTATTTTTCATTTTGTTCAACATCTTCATTATTCTTATCTTGCACGCACAAAACTACATTAGTTACGATAAAAATCATTATAAATACTAAAGCTATTTTAATTATAAATTTATTGTTTGTTATGTTATTCTTTAAATTTTCCACAATATCTAACCCTTTCCTATTAAACCAATTTATTTTATCTTTTGTATTTTGGGAAAAGATTATCTTTTGTTGTTATCTCTATTTTACATTATCCAAGCTCTTTTTAATTTCTTTACTGAATAATACTTAACAATAAGCTCGTCTAGTAGTTTGCTTTGATCCATAACCTTTTTATGAGCTAAACCATAAGTTCTTATCAAATAGTCTAATTTTTCTTTTGCAGTCTCAATTTCCTCTATAACTTCCTTTAACATACTTTACCTTCCTTACACAATCTTTCTTATATTGCAGTATTATCTTGGCTCTACAATTAATTTTATCGCTGTTTTTTCTTCTCCATCAAGGACAACATCATCAAAAGCAGGTATACATATCAAATCCATTCCTAAAGGTGCTACAAAGCCTCTAGCAATTGCAATTCCTTTAATAGCTTGATTTAATGCTCCTGCACCAATAGCTTTTAACTCAACCCTTTTTTGTTCTTTTATAACTCCTGCTATTGCACCTGCTATCGAATTAGGACTTGACTTTGATGATATTTTTAAGTTCTCCATACTGTTTCCCTCCATTCTACACTATTATAAGTCACAAAAAAATTATTTTTTCATTTCTTGCTAACACGACTAAATTATAGCATAAAAAACATATTAAAATCAATAATATATATTATTTTATAAGGGATTGATTAAATATGATTAGTAGAAAATTTGAAAATCTTTCAAATGTATCTGGCAAAAACATTCTTAAATACAGAAAAATCAATGGTTGGTCAAGACTTGTATTATCTAACAAACTAATGCTACTAGGCATTGATATAAATTACGATGGTATATACAAAATTGAAAATGGTAAAAGAATTGTTAAAGATTTTGAACTTGCTGCATTTTCAAAAGTATTTGGTGTTTCAGAATCTGAACTTTTAGAAGATTTTAAGAAAAAATTAGGTAAATAAAAACAACCTCTATACGAATTGTTAGTTCATATAGAGGTTTTGTTTAGTCTTTCTATAAAATATGTATATTATCTTAACTTTTATCTATATATTTAAATAAAGCTTTCCATTTTTATAATCAAACTCTACGCTTCCTTTAAAAAACTCTATCATACTTGAAATTGTCCATTCATAAGGGACTTTATTCCCCTTTATTTCACTTTTCATATTTAAATCAGAATCTAAAATATATTTTTTCCCATTATACTTAAAACTAGTTAATTGACCATTTCTACTTATTTCATAACTTTCAATCGATTTTATATATTTAATAACAAAATGTAATTGCACACAATAATCTTTTTTCTTTATATTGTATATTGCACTCACATCCCAATCTCGATTACTACTATTATATTTTACTCTTTGCCCATCATTATATACAATTAACTCATTTGGTTTATAATAAATTTCTATTTCTTTTTCAGGAATATCATTATCTACAATATTATTATTTTTTAAATAATTCACATAATCTATTTTTACTTTTTGTATATAATAGTTTTCATCATAGAATTCAATATCATGTCCTATTTCTCCAGTAAAATCATTCAAATAAATTTGTGGATAATATATTGGAACTGGCATTGTTGCTGATGTAAAAACCTTTTTTGCATTAGTATTAATGTAATTATTAATTTTCAAAAGTTCATTTACCGCTTCATCAATCTGATGATAATTTTCTACTTTTATACCAAATCTAAATTTTATTAAATTTACACCATTATATTGATAAATCTCTTCATTGCATATTATGTTTGATTTCTTTTTATTCTTAATATATTCCTGCACATATTTTTTTATTAAATACTGATCATAGTCAGTTTTTAATATAGAATTACTTTTATACGCATTAAATATAATTCCTTCTTCATCCATAAATGTGTATGCACCGATTCGGAGTAGTATTTTCTTCATTTATTTCTATACTAGGAGAAATTAAAACAAACTTCCCCCTAAACATATTTTCAAGTTGTTCCATAGCATTATATGTAAAAAAAACTTCTTTATACTCTTTCATTTCTTTTGCAACTATAATTATAAAAAAAACAATAAGAAAAACTACTACTATTTTTGCAACAAAAAAGATAAGCAAACACCAATTATTTATCTTAATCCTTTTTTTAACTTCTTGTTGATGTATATTTAAGAAATTATTTGAACGTTTTTCTTTCATAATTTCTCACCTCTTTTTTACATTACTAATTAATATAATTATATCACAAATTGCCTTTAAAAGCTAATATTTCCTGTGTTATGTTGATTTATGTGTATTTATATGGTATAATTATATAAATATGTATAGTTAGGAGATGATGCTTATGAAGAAAAAAGGTGTTGTTATAACAATAATTATATTATTATTATTCATTGTTATAGGATATTTTGTGTTAAATTACATTTTGTCCAACTATATGTTCGATGAAAAAGGTTTTCCTCACTTTCAAACAAGAAAGGATAGTCTCATTGAATTACGCACGATTATAGATACTAATATCCATACAGAAGAAGAAAAAATCGAATTTATTAATAACTGTTTAGAAAATAATCAAATAACTCAAAAAGAGGCAGACTTTTTATTGGGTATAACAGAAAAGCCTTAAATATGCGAATCGCTGAAAGTTACTTTTCAAAGTAACTTTCAGCATTTTATTTTAAAAAAAGAGTACCATAGTGGTACTCTCCAAAAAAGTATGTGTGATGCAATACGCTAAATTATTTTAGTTACTAAGTGTAACTTTAACCGTTATCGTTCCAGAATTAGAAAAACGGAAAGTATATGTTCCAGCATCAGCGTTGTACACACGTTTTCTAGTAGTGCCATTACCTGAATATGAAACAAAATTCTGATAAGATGTTCCATCAGGTTTTTCGACAGTCACAAAACCAGCAACAGCTCCAGAGCTGTCGCTAAAGTCAAACGTAATGTACTTCGGTTCGAAACTTGTGGTAACAGAAAAAGTCTTCGAGCCACTAACAACGTACTCATTAGAGCTAACGCTACTAGCCGCCATAGCCACAGTTGCCAAAACAGAACAAAGAAGCACCACCGAGATCAGCATTGCGAGAATTCTCTTCATAATATTTCAATCCTTTCTGCCGCTTGTTGTTATCAAAGCACCACACACACTTTGATGGCATATTTATAAAAGCTATTTTCCTCTTAAAAACCATCATCTACTTAATTATTAACACTGCTTTAATATACTATAATATAAATTTGTAGTAAAGATATTTTCATCGACATAATTCGACATTTATTCTAATATCGCATTCCACATCTCATTAAATTGTCCATCCATCATTTCTTCAACCTGTTTTCTTTCAGACCTATTCATATCGTATTCATCCATCATTTCTTCCAATGTTAGAGCTTTTACATTTATTATAAGCCTTGTTTTTGTCTTGGTTTTAGTAACTTGATTTCCATTTTCATCTGTTGTTGTATATCTTACTTTATATGTTTCAGTATAATGTTCGACTTCAACTACATTCCAGAATATCTCACTTAATTTCTTATAGTTATGTTCTTTCATTTCCATTATATTAAACTTTGTTTCTCTATTAGTAGTTATAACTGCATAAACAGATAAAACTTCTCGCCATACAACATTCCTGTTTTCAATTCTCATTGTATCATAATCTGTTGTTGCTTTTATCAATGCTATTTTATCTTCTATTTCTTTATCTAAAAAATTTACTGCAGAATTTACTGACATATTTTCTTCTGTTTTTGGTGTTTCATTTGAAAATAAAAATCCAAAGGCAGATCCAAACATTCCTGCCATTAAAACAATTATCATAATAATAAGTACAGCAAATCCACCTCCAGAAGCTGCTAACATTCCTATTCCTTTTAGTCCGTTTTACTATTTTCTTTCCTATATCAGCAATTACCTTTCCAGTCTTTTTAGTTATTTCTTTTATTTTTCCTGTATTTTGTTTTAATTCTTGTACTTTTGACTTTCTCATTAAATAGCTTGGAGTAAAAATATTTGGTGTTTCAATAGTTTTTAAGCTCGAATTATTTTTTATCTTATCTCTGGTTTTAATTTTTAATAAATTATTATTTTCTTTTATTCCTGCATCTTTTATAGAATGTTGTTTTATATTTTTATAATTTTGTTTTTCTTTTACTAATTTCTCTATTTGATATTTTTGCGTTATAGGGACATTATTTACTTCTGTTTCACTTAAATTTCTTGTTTTAATCTTATTTATTCGCTCTTGCTTTGAACTATTTTTCAAATGTTCTTTTCCCTTAATGTTATTTCCTGTATTATTACTAGAGCTATTATAAGTATCTGCTATTTCTTCTTGCTCTTTTTCAGCATTATCTTTCTTTGATTTATTTTCAGCCAACTTCATTTTTACTTTTTTATATGTTGTTTTAGAAATATCAGTAATTAAATATGCACTTTCTCTTGTAACTCTATCGCTTCCTCTAATTACTTTACTTGTAGCATAATTTGTAGCACTAACATTATCTGTTGTTTGGTCTTCTTGTTCCTGTAATTTCTTGTGTTGTTCTATTAAATTTCTTTTTACTCTTGAAGTAAAAGCTATTCTCCTATCTAATTTTCTAATAGAGTGAGTATCTTTTTCCTTTACTTTTATATCTTTAGGCATATTACACCTCACTTTCTGATAATAAAAAATTCGCCACCTAATAATCATTGATTATTAAGTGGCATCTTATTATTTAATATTAGGTTTCGTATTCATAAGTTTATACAATTTCGTGTTCTTTGGAAATTCATTTATAAATGGTATTAAGCTACTTCCTATTTTTATTAGTCCTTGTCCACTTCCTACATTCGTGATATAAGATAATTCTTGCTCTGATATATTAAGTAGTTTGGCAAGTTCTAGTCTATCTGTACTTGCTTGATTAAGCATTATAATAAACTCACTATTTGCAAGCATCGTACGAGCTACGTGGCTTTGTAATAGATCTTCAAGATTTTGAGTTATACCGTGTGCAGAATGCACCATATTTTCTTACTCTTTTCCATAATGTAAATAAAAAGTTTGCTGAATATTCGTGTTGGAATAATAAATAAATTTCATCTATAAATATAAATGTACTTTTACCTTTTGCCCTGTTCATAGTAATCCTATTTAATATACTATCTAAAACAACTAACATTCCTAATCCTTGTAACTGCTTTCCAAGTTCTAATATATCATAGCAAATAAGTCTATTTTGTGTATCTACATTTGTTTCTTTTGCAAAGGTATTCAAACTACCATCTGTAAAAAGCTCTATTGCAAGTGCAATATCTTTGGCTTCTTTTTCATTTTGTCTTAATAGTTCTTTTCTAAATGTTTTTAATGTAGGCACTTCCTTTTTATAATCACTTTGTATGTATTCTCTATAGACATTCGCTGTACATCTATCAATTATAGATTTCTCCTTTGCACCTAAATGCTTTCCTCCTATAAGTTGTTCGCATAAAGACAAAATGAACTCTGACTTTAGGATTACAGGATTTTCTCCATCTCCATAAGTAGAGTTCATATCTAATGCATTTATATGATTCTTACTAGTTGCTGAAATATTTATAACTTCGCCACCAAGTGATTTAACAAGTGGAGCATACTCGCCCTCTGGATCTATAACTAAAATGTCTGCATTAGGTTCTCTTAACATTATTGAAGTTATTTCTTGCTTTGCAGTAAAACTTTTACCACTTCCAGATACACCTAGAATAAATGAATTACCATTTAAGAGTTTTCTTCTATCTGCAATTATCATATTTTTTGATATAACATTTTGACCATAATATATACCTTTTGCATCATTTACTTCTTGTACTCTAAAAGGCATTAAAACTGCTAAACTTTCTGTTGTTAATGTACGAAGTGCATTTATTTTTCTTCTTCCTATTGGAAGTGTTGTATTTAATGCTTCAAGTTGTTGATATTTTAAAGTTGCAAATTGACATAGATGTTTTCTTCCTATTGCAAGTAAAGTTTCGGTATCACTATCAAGTTCTTCTTTGGTATCAGCAGTATGTATAAGTGTAACTACTGCAAGAAACATTCTCTGGTCTCTTGTAATTAAATCATCCAAAAATTCTTTGCTTTCTTTTCTCTGTTGTTCCAAATCATACGGAATAACTGCTGAAAAGTTATTATTAGCATTTTGTCTTCTTTGAAAATTTGTAATATTTGTTTCTACACCTAATCTTCTATTTTCAGCCTCTCTTACTGCCTCATCCATAGGTACTGATAAAAGGTTTATACTTAATAGCATATTCTTGTTTAAATCAGTTAATTCAGCTATCATACTATCTTTAATAAATGTTGCATACTCTTTTAAAAATAACACTCTGGCATATCTATTTCCAATTTTTATATAGTCGCTTTTTATTTCAATACCATCTGGACATATATAGTCTTTGAAGTCATGTCCTTTTTTCATACTTGATGTAATATCAAAATTAAAATCTGAATTATCTAATGGTCGATAAAAATCGTGTAATATTCTTAACCTATCATTACAATTTTGTTCAATACATTTTGAATTGATTTCTGCTAAATGTGTTGATAGTTCAATTCCTACTCTTGTAAAATAAGCTCTTGCATCTTCAACTGACTTTTTCTCAATTGTAGTTGTTAAGAATTTCTCTTGTATCATTCGATTAGAATATTCAGCTTTGTCATTTAACATTTTGTTATATTCTTTTCGATATATATCTAAATTATCATTGTTATCTCCTATCTGTAACTTATCAAAATCACTCTTATTAAGCTTTCTATTCATTATAGTAATCTGACTATCTGCTCCACTATCTAGTGAATTTAATAATTCAGAATATTTTAAAAACATTTCTTCCTTATCTTCCTTATTCGCAACTGCATAATTTACATCAGTAAATTTATATGTCTTTGAATAATTATTTTTTCCTAAATAAAAAATGCCATCTTTATAAATTCTTTGAACTGGAATACAGTCTTGAATTTTAGATGGCACTTTAAACTCTATTTTTTCTTTTTTCTTTTCTAGAAATTTCATCTTCTTTTATACCTCGCTTTCTTAATTTTTCAAAAGTAGCTTTAAGTAAATTATCATAATAATTATTACATTGAAATTTCAACTCTTTTGGCATTAGTATTTCAGATTTTATAAATTGAACTATAAATTGTTCTGCGTTCATTCCGTTATATGTTACAAATCCCAAAACTGCACAAGGTGTAGCTCCTAATATACACATCCAAGAAAGTTCACTTATTGCAAAATAAGGATTTAAGATGAAATACAATATTACTGCAATTATACAAGCTAATAATGAGAAAACAAATTGTCTTAATGTTAAGCCGAAGAATACACTTTCTGTATAGTTTCTTATTTCCTTATTTATTTTAACTTCCACAAATATCACTACCTTTCATATCCTTTTTTATTCATAACCTTATTTATTTCTGCTGTAATTAAATTCTTTACTATCTTAAGTTTCTGACATTCTTCATTAAATTTATCTTCATATCCCTCTTTTGGTTTTCTTATAAATCTTCCATCTGAATAGCAACTTATATTATGCATTATCATATCTTTTGTTTCTTCTAAAAATTCTAAAGTTGTTATTTCTTTATCTTCAACATACAACTCTATTATATTAGTAAAATCTTGTTCATTTTTCACTTTATCAAATGTTATATCATTATCAATACAATATTTTATATACTTTTGCATTCCTCTATCTGCTTTTACTTCTTCTGCATCATATCCGTTTGATATATCTTCCCATATAGCACTATGTGTTCCTATATCTGCCCATCTAAGCTCGTATCCTCTTGCAAGATAATCATATAAATCTTGTTTAAAAGAAAAATCCCATTCTGGATAACTTTCTGTTTTATCTGGGTCAAAAATATTTACATTATAATATGTATCCCAATTATAATCACTCATTGAAACTATTACTTCATTTCCATCTCTACTATTTTGCAATATGTATCCATACGAATCTGGATTCATATCTTCTGTTTCATTTGCAATTTCTCTAACTAAATTTATTATATGTTCTTTAAAAGTTTCGTCATATTCTTGTTCAGTAATATAAAAATACGATTTCAAAAAACAATCTTTAGTTAAAATTTCTAAATCTCTTATTTTTTCTTTATCATCAATAAAACTCATTATCTTTCCCTCTCTTTCTTTTTAGGTTCTTTATAAAATTTTGTTACATCAACAAGATTTCTTTGATTTGTTGCTTTCTCAAGATATTCCTTTGTAATGCCATTATCTTTACAATATTTCAAATATTTTTGCATTCCTTTACTATATTCAATATCTTCTGGATACAACTTTTTCAAATCTGTCCATATTGCTAAATGAGTTTCGTCTGTTATATATATAGGTTCCATACCTTCTTGTAAATCTTTAAACAAGTATTCATCAAAACTATAATCCCAATCTAAAGCATCCTTAAAATCATTTATATATGGATATATAACGTTTCCACCTTCTCCATCTTCTCTCGTTGCAATAACTTTTGAATTTTCTAAATTATTTTTATCTACTAATACAATTTCTATATTCATATTGTACATTTCAATTTCATCAAGCATCTTTTTTGATTCATTTATCATAAAATCTCTTACTTCATTTTCGTTATAAACTCTATTCATATCTTTTCTCTCCTCACTTTTTAAATTTTTCTCTATTCTATTCATATATATTGAAGCAATATTTTTAAATCTTCCATACTGATAATCATCCTTCATTTCGTTTGATATATACTTAATAATCTCAACTATTTGCTTATCAGTTAATGGTCTAGATTTAACTTTTTCTAACTCCATTTGTTCTTTTAATCCACCTAATGATAACTTTAATGGAGTAGCACTTAAATATTTTAATTCTACTAAACAACTAGCTAATGCTTCTCTATATTCTGTATCTAATTCACTCAAATCTTCTTCGATTGTATTTATTGTAATTTCCATTTTTCTCATAAATCATCCTTTCTTATGTTCCAAACATTTCTTTTACAACACTATCTGCCATTCTAATTGTTCCAACTAAAACTAACATATTGAAAACTAACTCTCCAAGATATGACCATACTTGTGTAACTGCAGCTAAACTTTCATCAACTGCTGGTGGACTAGATGCAAATACTGAAAAGATTACACAAGCCAGTACAATTATCGCTCCCTCCAAACAAACTGCACAAAATGATTTTAAGAAAGTCTTTCCAACATTTTGAGTAGGCTCTCCTGCAAATGTCGATAATGGTATTGGTGCAATTGCTGTGTACATATACAACTTAAAGAATCTTCCATATACACTCATTATCATAATGAACGACAATACAGTAACTAATAATCCTCCTATCAATGTTACTGCCCATAGTGGTATGCTTTCCAAAAATCCACAAGATTCAATAGCGGTTACCATAGCAGACGGTAATATACTTTCAGCAATACTTCCCATTCCTGCATTGTTCATTATCGTTCCTATAACTCCTTGTGCTATTGTAAAAACAGCCATCATTAGCTCCATACCATAAGTTATTACTGCTTTTGCTAATGCAAATCTTACAAATAATTTAAGCACTTGTTCTGGTCGCTTTACCTCTGTAAATGAACCACAAGTTTTTATTACTCCAGTAACAAAAAATAGAACAAGTAATGCAAAACCTATTGCTTGTAATGCACCGATGAATATTAGTTACAATATCCCAGATTGCACCACCTTTAAATGCTTGAGGAGAAGTTGTAAGTAAAGTCCATATCTCTGATAGTTTTTCATTCCAGATATTTAGAGCATACTCTAAATTCTGTACAATCCAATTTTCTGACATCTCACACCTCCTAATAAATAGTTAGGCAGATACTTTTAATATCTGCCTAATGATTTAAAACTAGCCACCTACAATTATATTCAATATCTCTTTTGCAAATGTTATTACAACACCACCTGCAAGTGTCATAAAACCATTTGCTCTTTGTGATGGGTCGTGTGATTTTAAAGATAAACCTATTTGCACTACACCAAATCCTAGTAATATCATTCCTATTGCTCTAATCAACCCAAATATAAATTCTGATAAATTATTTACAACTGTTAATGGATCACCACCACCAGTTGCATAAGCTACATTCGACACACATAAAAATAGACTTCCTACTGTCATCATAATTGTAAGAAGTCTTGATTTTTTCTTATTATTCATTTTCATCATTTCTTGATTCTCCCTTTTCATTATTTTCTTGTTCAAATTTTCTTTCTTCATTTTCTTTTTCCTCCCTTAAATAACTTTCTATTTGATAACTTGTTAAGACAATATATTTATTTTCTATTTCTACTTGTCCTATCTCATCTTTTGTTTTTCTTTCTCTTATAACTTCAATATTTGTTATAGATTCATTTACTTTTCCGTGTTCATATATATCTGCTTTGCCATCTGCTGATAACTCCAAGTTTGGATGTTTTAATATGTCATACTTCAAGTCTTTTATGGCTCGTTCTCCTCTTATAAATAGTAATGCATAATTATTATCTAAAAGTCTTACTTCATCTGGTGTAAGTAATTCTCTACCTGCTTGTTGATAATTTGTAGAGTAACTTCCAGAGTGTCCTGTACTTTTACCAAAAGTATTTGTATCAATAGTCTCTTTTCCTAATAGTTCAGATACATATTTATGTGTTGATTGTTCATTGCCTCCAAGATATAAAAATGTATCACAATTACCGAACTATACTCTCCCATTGTTTTTCAAACAAAGCTTTTAATTGTGCTAGATTTTGTAAGATAATAGAAACACTTACATTTCTCGAACGCATAACAGATAATATTTTCTCAAAATCATCTGGTAAGCTTACATTGGCAAACTCATCTAAAAGGAAATGTACGTGTACAGGCAAACTCCCTTTATACTTATGGTCTGCTGTGTAAAACAACTGTTGAAATAGCTGTGTATAAAGTATGCTTACAAGAAAATTAAAAGATGTATCATTATCTGGTATTAAAGCAAACAATGCTACTTTCTTTTCTCCTATGGTGTCTAATTGCATTTCATCTATTCTTGTCATTTTTGCAAGATCAACAAGATTAAATTTTTCTAACCTTGAAGATAATGTTATTTGAATCGACTTTAATGTTTTAGCAGAACCACTACGATAATCTCTATAATACTTTAATGCAATATGATTAGTATCTTTTAATTCTAATCTTTCAAATAGTCTATCTAATGGACTTTTATAGTCATCATTATCTTCTTTTACTTCTCCAGCTCTTAACATTTCAAGTACCATTTCAAAGTTTTGCTCATCATCTGGAGCTTCATATTTTAAATATAATACTAATGCCATTAAAAGCATACTTGCTGCAGTATCCCAGAAAGGATCGTTACTCTGTGTTCCTTTTGGAGTTGTTGATTTAAAAAGATTTGTAACGAGTTTTTGAACATCGTTATCAGTCTTTAAATATACAAATGGATTATAACAATGTCCTTTCTGCATATTTATTAAATCTAACACCTTAATCTCATAACCTTTATTAAGTAGTAAATTTCCTGTATCTCTTAAAATCTCGCCTTTGGGATCTAGGGTTATAAATGATGTATTACATTGCATTATATTTGGCTTACAATAAAATCTTGTTTTACCTGCACCGCTTCCACCACACACTAAAACATTTAGATTTCTTCTATGCTTCTTACCATTAAGTCCTAGCATAACATTTTGTGTTAAAAGTTTATTTGCTGATATTGGCTTTTGCATATATTTAGCATTTACCTGTTTTGAATTTCCCCATTTTCCACTTCCATATTCTTCGTTTCTTCTGTAATTCTTTCTTGTGCTTACATACATTCCTAATGAAATTCCATATATAATTAAAAAAATAAGAATAGTTCTTATACAATCCTTACACCAGATTATATTAAATGGGTTATTCATTACATCTCCAAAATTAGCAATAATATTAGGAATTCCACCATCTATATATGGAGCAACCAGTAAAGCAATCCATATAACAAATATCGATGCTATTAAGTATAAAATATATTCAGTATTTGAATTATTATTATTCATCAAAAACCTCCTATCTTACTTGTTCTTTAGATTTTGAATTCCTTTCTCTATCAATAGCACTATACATTCTATCAACAGTTGTAATATAAGTATCCTTTATTTTCTCAAGCTCGGCTTTTATCTCTTTTGAAGTTTCAGGCAAGTAGTTAGGTAGTTCAGCAAATTTATCTTTTGGAAAATCTATATTAAATTTCTTGCAAAACATATATGAAACACAAGTTGATTTAAATTTCCTTTTCTCATTTTCAGTTTTATCAATACCATCTTCATTTACTTTAAAATCAATTTTTGCTATTTCCATAACTAAATCTTGTATTTTAGAATCTGCGTCTTGCCCTCTAACAATTTGCATTATATTTTGATCTGAATTATAAAGTGCTAATCTATTATTATCTATACTATCAACAACATCAACCTTAAATTTTGAACTATTTAATAACGATTTAATTATTGTTTGTTTATCTGGCAAATCTTTTATTTCTAATGCAGGTGCATTTGTACTAGATACATCATATAACCTTTTAGCATTATAAAATGTGCCATAAGTTCCATCTTCTTTAGTTGTAATTTCTTTCTTGATTATTATTACTTTTTCTTCTGGTTTTGAAACTTCATATCCATCATTCTTCCACTTTGAATATTCCCTTAAATATGTAGCACTTGGCATTTGATTAAGTATTAGCAAAGCATTACTTGCAGAATACATTTCAAACTTTGTCTGCACATCTAGATAATCTATAAAATCTTTCATATTCTTTCCTACTTTTATAGCCATTTCATCACTTGTTTTATTTGCCCACTCTTTCTCTTTTCGTGCAACTTCTTTCCAACTAGGTTTGTAATCTTTTTTATTACCACCATAATTATTTTTATATCCATCTCTATTTTTAAAAGTCTTATCTTGTATGCTCATTCTTTGTACCTCCTTGTTTATTTTTCTGTTTCTTATGTTTCTTTTTTGCTTTTTTATCATTTTGCTTTTCTTTTGTTCTTTCACTTACTTTTTGTTTCATCTCATTTTTTATTTCATTTAGTTGTTCTCTAACAGATTTCTTATTGTCTCCTTTTTGTATTGCGTCTTCTTTGTTCTCTAAAGAATGCTCTAACTGAACTTCTGCCTTCAATAAAAAATTTTCTGATACACCGTCTTTAACCTCATCTTCATTTACTTTAGTTTCTCCCATTATATCTGCCATCTTATCGTCATCTATAAGTAAAGTATTTTCTTCTTGCGTTTCGTTTTCTGTTTTATTAACTACTTCTTTATCTTTCTCCTTAATAGATTCTGTACGAAGTTTCGCAGTGTCAGTTATAGATAAATCAAATCTTTGTACAATACGATTAACTCTTGGAGCATCATCGCCTCGTACCATAATATCAACAATAGCATCATCTGATTTATTTGTCTTATCCATTAAAGTACAATAATAAATTCCATAATTCTTTGCTTCCTCAACAAACTTGTCTAGGTCTTTTCTTTGAACAGTAAATATTCTAATATCCTTACAATTTTTCAGCATATTTGCAAGATTAGTTTTACCAATGCTATTTTGCTTATTATCTTTGGATATTGCATAAAGCATTGTAAGAGTTTCCTTAATTAAACTACCAGTAATTCTTACAACAAACTCTGTTCCCTCGATAACAATTCTAAAAGTTTGTTCAGCAGCATCACCTGTTGTGTTCATCTATAAATCTCTCCTTTCTGTTTTCTTTTTCATCTTCTTTTGTTTTTAATTCTTCTTTAATCTTTGGTATTCGTTCTTCAATACTTTTACACATTTCCACCTCCTTTTTTAATAGATTTGTTTTAAATCTAATTTCGCTTTTAGTCATAGATGTCTTACCATTTCGCAAAGCTTTCATATAATCTAAATCTAGGTTTTCAAGTTCTAATTCTAATGCTTGTTTATATAAAAAAAGTTCCTCACTAGTATGAATCTTTTTACTAGAAAGGAACGTTGCTTCTTGTGAATATTTGTCCATTTGTTCAATAGCTTTTCTCTTTTCTTCTGTCATTGGAATTTTACTTTCATATCGTTTATATCTATTTAACTTATATCTATAAAATAGATAAAGTCTATATAAACTTGTTCTATAGTTCTTATCTACCTTTGATAGATTTTTAAACTTATGTTTTGAATAATATCTTTTAGGATTATATACATCATGGAAAGGTACTCTGGTTTCATTTTCTTCTAAAATTCTTTTACCAATTCTATAAATTGTATATTCATCTCCAAAGGCTCTTTCAATTCTTATATTTCGTTTGTATCCATCTCGGCAAACACTTAATTTGTTTGCTCGATAGGTTAATGTGTAACCCATTTTATTTAAGATTTCTTCAAAATCTTCATAAGAATATGCTTGTCTTATTGCAGTATCAATATCTGCTTTTGTTGTTTTATAATATGGTGTATTTTGATATTTCTTTTGGAATTTTTCGTAATCTATCTTTGTACCTTTAGTTATCTTTTCCCTAATTACACTCAAATTATATTCCCTGCATAATTCATCAGACACTTGCCTTATTAAAGCATATTTTGTGTTGTTCATATAGTTCTTCCTACCATCTTCGAAAGAAACAGAATTCGCAATAAAATGATTATGATAGCATCTCGTATTTAAGTGTGTGCTTACAATAACTTCAAATCTATCTCCCCATATTTCGTTTGCTAACTCAACACCAATTTTATGTGCTATTTCTGGAGTTACTTCGTTTTCTTTGAATGATTGAACTAAATGTAAAGCTAATATTCCTCCAGTCTTTCCAAACTGTTTTTTTGTTATTTTCATTTCTTCTTTTGCAGTTTCTTTTAAACAATTTATTGCAGTAACAAAATGCTGTTCTTCTGTTTTCTCTGGATTAGTTGCATAATCAAAAGAAACATCAAAATCATTATAAATATTTGGTGTTTCCTCATTATAATATGAATCATATTTCTGTAAAAATTCTTCTTCATCTTGCTCTGATTTATTATAGTTTGGATTCAATGTTTTTTCTTCATTAGTTGTGTAATCTATTGCATCATTTACTCGACATTTAACTGCCCATATTTTTGTTATTGCCATTTCGGTTTTCTCCTAAAATATATTTTCTTTTTAATTCGAGAACTAGTTCTCCTATCATTCCAATTTGTTTGTTATATCGTTTCTCATCTATGAATCCAAGACTATGTGCTTTCGTTGTTAATTGGTTAAGATTATTATTCAAAAATCTTAATTCTTTTAGCACATCATAAAACTCCAATGGTGGCTTTTCCTTTGGAGCATATCCTAGTGCAACTTCTCTAATATATGTGGATCTTTTTCTATATGTTTTTAATGCTCGTCTATCTATCTGCTCAAGTTCTTCATTACTAAATTTTACACTTATCACATTTACCTTTTTACTCATACTTTCTCCTTTCAAATTTTATGGGGATTGGGGCTATGCCCCATATTTCTCGAAAATGTAGTATTACATTTTCTATGCTTGCTATGTAACAAAAATAGAGCATCAGTTTATTTTGTAAACTTTGCTCTTTTTAAAGTTTAATTATTTTTTCTTTAAAATTCATCTTGCATAGCTACGAGATTTCTTATTTTTTAATTCCATTTGATGAACTAAATAATCATTAACATCCTTGCCATAACTTGACGGTCTATCTAACACTTCATAATCTTTTTTTAGTAAAAATTCTAATGCCTTTGTAGCATTTCTTCCTGCTATATCATTGTCCAAGTGAAGTATAATTGTACGAATATTTTTATTTGTTTCCAAATACTTTTTTAGAACAACTGGTACTTTGCTTTCTTCTATTTTGTTTGCAGTTTGGTACACTCCAGATAAAGAAATCAAGTTGAATTTTCTAAAATCCATACCTCTATTTTTAATCAAAGTTGCAAATGATAATAAGTCAACTGCTGATTCAAAAATATGAACTGTGGTGGAACTTTCTTGACTTAACAATCTAAAAGAATATTCCTTACTACTGCCTTTTAAATCGTACATAACCCTACTCGGATTTGTTGCTCTTGCACATCCAAATTTTACTTTATTATTCTCGTCATATCCAAGAAAAATAACGTTATGATGTTCTAAATCTTCATACATAAAATTGTTATTTAAGCAATAATTTATTATCTCTTTATCTATATATCTTGAGCTTAAATATGCAAATACTCTTTTACTCTCTGGATTCTTTTGTGGAAGAATAATCTTCTTTTCTTCTGCTACTTTTTTATATGACTTCACATCAGATTTTGGTATTGTTGTCTTATAATTACCTGCATCAATATTCAATTCATACATTAGAGTTTCAACTGCCGTTTTAAAATTAGAGTTATCTCTTACGCAAACAAAATCTATTACATTTCTACCACCTACACCGTCTAGAAAACCAATTCCACATACCATTACTTATCTTTAAACTATCGTGAGTTTTAGTGCAATATCTGTCGTTTCCCTCATACACAAGTTCACTTGGATTTATTAAATTATAATATGTATAAAGATCCATCTTTTTTAGTTCATCGACAATCTCTTTTGGTACATATTTAATATTTTTCATCGGCTTTCCCTTTCATTATTTTTAGTTTTAACAGACTTATTTTCCTGCTCGACATCTTTATCGTCTTTATTATAAAATTCATCAGAAAGACGTTTTGTTGCGTTTTCTACTGTATATTCAAATGACTCGTATAAATTGCCATCATAGTCAAGCCATTCATCATAAAACATTGCTAAAACTTTATCTGTTTTTATTAAAGCTTTTATATCTTTCAGCTCTATATTCATTACATTTAGACAGTCTATTATTTCTTGTCTTGCACTAATTTCATAAGCTCTATCTATTGCATAATCTACACCTTTCATTCTTATATTTTCTAAATACTCATCTTGTTCTTTTTCTAATTTTTTAACTAATTCTTCTTTCAAACTTTGTACTGTGTACATACTTTTCCCTCCTTATTTTCTTAAATTTTAGAAAACAAAAAAGAGTTAGAATTTTAAATTCTAACCCTCTCAATATTTTTAAAAATTAATTATCTATATTTACAATCTTAATAATATTTTTCTAAATCAATAGTCCATTTAGTAGTATTCTTATTTATCCATTCATCACTATGACCTATCTTACTTACATCATTTGCCCATAAATCAATATTAATTGTAAATGTATTATCTTCAATGTTATGAACAACAACAAAACCATAATTTTTATATAATTCATAATGACCACTATTATGATATTCTACACCCTTATCATTTAATTCCCACGAATAATGATATGACATTATTTTATCGTTACCATGCGTAAATACCCTATTTACATTATAATACTCATTCATAACATCCATTGGTAAATAGCTAACTGCTATCTTTATTACTTCATCTAATGTTATGTCATTAAATTCCTCTGATAATCCCAAATTTATTCTTATATCTGAAACATAATCTTTTAAACTAGCACCATTGTCAATATATAATAGATATTCTTCTTCTTTTGTATATGCTCCACCTTTTTTATATGTATCAAGTATACGAACTTTCTTATTACTTACTTGTGAATAAAAATTCTTTGTTTCTTCGAAACTGTCAAATGCTTTTGGATGATTTTCTAAATTAACAATATTTTTATCTGTATAAGATTGAATTGTTACATTATTTCCTTTTCCATTTGATTTATTTTCAGATATCGTTGCAAATCCAACAACAAAAACTAAAAATATAAATAAAAGACACATTATTGCAAAAAGAAATTGTGTAAAGCAACCCCATTTCTTTTTTTTTGCTTTTGGTTCCTTGTAGGGCATATTAAGAACATCTTGTTTTATTTGATTACACAGATTTTTTTGTTCTTCAGTTATATCATTATTAGCTTGTTTATACTCACTAACTATGTCAAGATTTGAATTAAAACCAGTAACAACATAATTTATAAATCCAATAGTATATATAATCAAAGAATTATGAACTATAATATTTTTAAAACTTTTACCAGACTGAATTACAAAACTTTCTTGTGTTAATGGTTTAACAGCTGATATCTTACTTACCGCATATTCAAAGCTATCATCCTTACTTATAAATACAACTCTTTTATTTGTAATAATCAAATCTCCTTCGTGATATTTTCTAACATTACCACGAATTGGATTGCCACCAGAACCCCCAGTCCTATATGTTAATCCTTTCGCAAGTCTCACACTCACACCAGAAGATTTGCCTCTATATCCTAACACCTGCTCCTTATCCTTAAAAGTAAAAGCTGGAACTACATAAACAACCACTTCATCCGCTTGTGGAAAAAACCCCATATAATTGACAATAGGTACACCTACTTGTAATTCATAAGGTGTTATATCTACATATGAATTGTTGTGATTATGCTGACATATTTTTTGTTTTGCTTGTAAAATATCTTCTACCATAATTCATTCACCTTTCTGTATCTTATACTAACTCTTGCACAATTTATAATTTAATACCAAAGAAAATAAGATCTTAATATATAAACTTTTCTGATTATCTTGATATTAAATTTATGTACATTTTCATCAATTCAGCAACACAATCTGCTTCAGTCATTTTTCTCCAATCAAATCTATAAGCTTCCATAACTGCTTTATCATTTTCTTGATGTGCTTTTCTTAATTCTTTTGGCATAGTAAGTTCATCATATAAATCAGCTAATGAACTGTTAGGATACAATGCTCTTGCATCAAGTATAGCTTGAGCTGTTTGTGCTATTTTTTTCTTTTGTTCATCTGTTGGTGTTGGCCAAGGAAAATTATTATAAACTATTTCTTTTGAATATCTATAATCGCTTTTTAATCTTCCTGCTACTGTTCTCATCCACGCCATATGTACGTTTGATGTTAATATACCAAATTCGTAAACTGTCGCATACGGAACAATTTGCACAGCATCTGATGCAATAATATTTGACTCCAAAAAACCAATAGGTATATATCTTCTTCTTTCGGAAGATACACGAGGTATTATTAAATAATCAGCATTATCTGGTTGCGTTATTTGTGCAAACAATTGTGGAACTTTAGCATATCCTTTCGTTGTTTTAGCGGGCGAATTAATCCTAAATTCCTTTACTGCTTCAACAACAGAATATAATATTTTACTATTTTTTATATCACTCGGAGCTGCATTCTTTAACCACAAACACCATCTTTTTTTGTTATTTATAAATTCTAATGCACCTACATATTCATGAATCCACTGCTCTAATTCTGGCTCTTTTAATAGAACCGCATTTTTAGTTTCTAAATCTAAAATAAAGTTTCCTCCATCTCTTGGTTGATTTCCAAAACACATTTTTAAATGAGCACTAAGAGGTTCCTTTCTAGCTTGTACAAATACATTATCACCTTCATTCAAATAAGGACCTATCCCATCTACACTTTGTACATTTTTATTCTGTATATATATTTTCTTATTTTTTCTTGCAAATGTAGAGAATCCTATAATTACACAATGAACTGCCGCCTTTTGACTTGATTCACTATTCCAAATAAAAGTTCTATAAGCAAAATTAATATGTACATTATATTTATTAAACATCACATTCCATAAAATTGGTACTTGTGAGCCCTGGCAAATAGAATTTGTAGATACAAAGCTAACTTCTATTCTTGTATTTTGTATATATTCTGCAGCAATTTTATACCAACAAGTAACATAGTCTAAATCTTGAACTTCATTTTTTTCAACAAAATCAAAAACACTTTGAACATCCTTTTTTTGTTCACTTCCCTGTGCCATTATTTGAGAACCTATAAATGGAGGATTACCCATTATATAATTTAAATTTTCCTTTGGCACAACATCATTCCAATCAATTCTTAAAGCATTTGCTTCAACAATATTTGCATAAGTTTTCAATGGTAGGAAATCCAAATTCATATGTACTATTTCTTCAGTTTGTTTCATCATCTGGCTTTCTGCAATCCATAAAGCTGTTTTTGCAACTGTTACTGCAAAGTCATTTATTTCTATACCATAAAATTGACTTATAGATACCTTTATAGGTGTAAAATTTAAATCTCCAAATGCAATTTGACCATTTCTTTGTATTATTAAAGCTTCATTTTCTAACTTTCTTAAAGATATATATGTTTCAGTTAAAAAATTTCCACTACCACAAGCTGGATCTAAAAATGTTAGATTAGCTAATTTATCTTGAAATTCTTTTAACCTGTTATTTCTTGTTTTCACAACATTAATTTCTTTTATTTCTTTTAACTCCTGTGATAAATCATCTAAAAACAATGGGTCTATAACTTTATGTATATTCTCAATAGATGTATAATGCATTCCTCCCGCACGTCTTGTTTCTGGATTTAATGTACTTTCGAAAACAGCACCAAATATTGTTGGACTTATATCACTCCAGTCAAAATCTTCGCTTGCCTTTGAAAGTATTAACTCTTTAACTTCTTTAGTCAATATAGGTATTTCAATATTTTCATCTGCAAACAATCCTCCATTAACGTAAGGAAACTCTGCTAAATCCTTTTTCATATAAGGATCTCTTTCTTCCACTTTTGTATCTAAAACTCTAAATAAATCTATTAAAGCAATTCTTAAATCATCAGCATTATGTTTTCTTATATAATCGTGAAACATATTGTGTTTTCCAAATATTCCTGCGTCTTCTGCATATAAACAAAATACCAATCTTACACATAAAGCATTTAAACTTTTTAAAGTATGTTCATCTTCTGGATTTATATACAATGGTAATATTTCATCATATAATTTTCCTACTATTTCTCCCGCTTGAATAGAAATATCCATTTCCCTTTTTAGGTGCTCATTTCCTACATCAACTAAAAATTCTAGTCTATAATACTCTTTTTCAAGATTTTCTAGTAATATTTCCTCTGGTTCACCATTTGGATTTTCCATATCATAAATTAAAAAAGATTTAAAATTACAGGTTACTACATATTTAGGATGTCTTGATAAAGGTAAATCTGCAATATATCTTTTTGCCTGTTGAAAAGGTGTAAGTAAACTTCCATCAGATTGTTTTATTGCTTTTCTTAAATCTTTTTCTATGCTTTTTTGTTCTATAAGAACTTTTGTACTAGGAATATATACATCTATAAAACCAGTTGATTTATCCATCATTACTTGATCTTCAAATTCTATAAAATCCTTTATATTTGCTACACCATATACTTCTTCAAGAAGTGATGTCCAAAACATTTGTGATTGTCCTTTTTCATAGCCTTTATCTTTCCAGAATTCTGCAAATTGCTTTGCAGCTTTTTTCTGTTCCTTATCAGTCATTATAATACCTCCACAACTATCAATTAAACAAATTATCCTTGATAATTCGACATTTTTATTATATCATAATATGCCAAAATTGGAATATAAAAAGTTGAATTTGTCAAGTGTTAACCTAATTCAAACTATGTAATTAAAGCAAAAAAATAAGCAAAGACACTAAATCTCTGCTTATTTGAGGTGTGTTATGCCACTAATTTACTTGGCACTAACGGAATATTCACATTTTGAGAGTTTTGCATTTCAATTGCGTTTTGAATGAAATATAAATACGAAATTATATTTTCAGCTATTTTATAAGCCTTTTTATACTTAAAACTTTGCTTACTGGTAGGTTTCTTAATTAAGCTGATATAATACTTTGTATTATCTTTTAGTTTTAGCATTATTTCAAGTTCGCCACAATGAGTTTCATCTTCCATTTCTAACAATTTTATATTTGTTATCTCTTCAAAATTATGTACTTTAGGCTTTCTAAATAAATATTTGAATTTGTGAAATGGTACTTTGAATTGATTATTTATCGCATCAAAATATATGTGATTTTTTACTTGATAAGTTAATATAAATTCATTTGGCATCTTTAAACCTCCTCTCAACTTCTTCTCTCATATTTAATGATGTTAATAATGCATTCATTCCATCTGAAAATCCATATCTATAATACTTTTCGTTTAAGTTTGCAGATTCATCATATACTTCCATCATAATCTCATCTAAATAATCTCCTGCTTGTTTCTTTTGTTCATCGGTAAGGTCTTTTATATAGTCTTCTATATATACTATTTCTTTTCGACTATCTATACTTTCCTTTTCCTCTACTGTCAAACCTGCAATATCTTCAATTCTACTATCAAATATACTTTTAATTATATCATTATATTTTCTTTTCATATAAATTTCGCTCCCCTCTTATTCTTTAATTAAATAATAACAGGGAGCTTTTTATAAAACAAATGTGCAAATTTTTATCTTGTAAAATCATCATCTCTATCTTTTTCATCTATTTCTTCTATATCGTCAAATGTATCCATACTATTATCTTTTTCATTTATATTTAATAAAGCATTTACTTCATTTAATCTTATTTGTTTTTCTTTTAGTTCGGTTTCATATTTAAAATCAGCTTTTACTTCTATTTGTGCATTTTTTAATTGTTCGCCTAAAGATTCAAGTTCTATTGTATTTCTTGTTATTTCTTTTTCGATATTTCCAAACGCATTTTCTAATCTTGTCAAATTACCATACTCATCATTACCAAGTTCTATCTGATAATGATATTTATTTCTTATATTCATTTTATGCATATTGGCAAATCTATCAAAGAAAACCTCAAGTTCAAATCCTCTATAATTTCCTATGTATGTTATATCAGTTGTCATTATTTTCTTTATTTCTTCTAGTAAGTGTTTTCCTGCTTGTTCTTTGTCCGAATATGTTGTTTGTAATACTTTTAAACTTGGAAAGTTATCTCCATATTTTAATTTACTTTCCTCATACACTTTCTTATCTTCAGCTAATAATTCTAATGCCACTTTTGTTTTCTCAATTTGAGATGGATAGTATCTTACTATTTTTTCTTCCAATGAATATTTTTGACTCAAGAAGTTTTGTTTTAATAATTTTAATCTAGCAACATCTGCATCTAATTCTGTTTTTTCAAGTATTAAAGGATTTCCACTTGCCAATGCTTTTATTTCTCCATAAGATAATGCAATTTCATCAACATCTTCTGCACTTCTCACAGGTGTTTTGGATGTCATTATTTGTGCTATAAACTTCTGTTTTTTCTCTACTAATTGAAAAAGATATGCATCAAAGGTGTTCTTTGTTACATATCTATAAATATTTACTTCTTTATTCATATTTCCTTGTCTTACAATTCTTCCAAGTCTTTGTGTTAAATCAGCAGGTCGCCACGGACAATCTAAATCGTGTAGTGCAACTAATCTAGTTTGTACATTAGTTCCTGCTCCCATTTTAGCTGTACTTCCAATTAAAACTCTTACACTACCATTTCTAACTTTAGCAAATAATTCTTTCTTTTTTTCTTCTGTATCTGCTTCGTGAATAAAAACAATCTCATCTCTTGGAATTTCTTTCTTCATGAGCTTACATTTTAATTCGGTATATGCGTCTAAAAATGGAACTTCTGCATTTTTATCATTCTCAATAATATCAAAAATTTCCGAAGATTTTAATAAATCTTTTGGAGTAGACAAATCACAGAAAACTAATTGCGTCATTTTATCTGAATCATATTCTTTATACATTTTATAGATATTCTCAACACAAGTATTTATTTTATTATTAAAAACATCTGGTAGCATATCATTAAGTAGTCTTTGATCCAAAGCTAATTTTCTTCCATCATTTGTAATTTTAAGCATATTATCCAATTTAGGATTAACACTACCACTTCTTACTTTTTCAGCTCGTTCTCCTAATCCTTCTACAATTGATTTTTGAAATTCACTAGGTTCCGTTGTTACAACATTAAAATTTGCTTTAGGAACAGGCAAATTAAGTGTATCTGCTGTTTGAATATCTGCAATTTCTTTAAATATTGCCATTAGTTCTGGTAGGTTGTTAAATTTTGCAAAGCTTGTCTTTTGTCTATAACCATTTCCCTCTGGAGAAAGTTCTAATGTTGATATTGTTTCTCCAAATGTGGATGCCCACGCATCAAAATGTTGTAATTTATTTTCAACTAAAGTGTTATACTGCAAATATCTTTGCATTGTATATAGTTCAACCATCGAATTTGATACTGGTGTACCTGTGGCAAATACAATACCTCTATTATTTGTTTTTTCATCTAAATATCTACATTTCAAATACAAGTCAGAACTCTTTTGTGCTTCAGTTTGTGCTATACCAGATACATTTCTCATTTTTGTATACATATATAAATTTTTATATCCGATGAGCCTCATCAACAAACATCTTATCAATACCGAGCTCCTCAAAATATATTGTATTATCTTTTCTAGACTGGTCATTTAACTTTTTTAGTTTTTCTTCTAATCTTCTTTTTGTTCGTTCTAATTCTTTAACAGTAAATCGTTCAGCTCTTTCATTCTTTGCTTCTTCTATTCCTTGCACAATTTCATATATTTGTTCCTGCAACAACATTCTCTGTCTTTCTGGCGACATTGGTATTCTCTCAAATTGAGAATGTCCAATTATTATTGCATCATAATCTCCAGTTGCAATCTTACTGCAGAATCTTTTTCGATAATTCGTAGAAAAATCTTTTTTAGTAGCAACTAATATATTTGCTGACGGATATAGTTGTAAAAATTCACTAGCAAATTGTTCAATAATATGATTTGGAACGACAAACAATGCCTTATTGGATAATCCTAATCTTTTGCTTTCCATACAAGCAGCAACCATTTCAAAAGTCTTTCCTGCACCTACTTCGTGAGCAAGTAATGTATTTCCACCATATAAAATATGTGCTATTGCATTGACTTGATGTGTTCTTAACTTTATTTCTGGATTTATCCCATCAAACTTTATATGTGAGCCATCGTATTCTCGAGGTCTAATCGAATTAAATTTATCATTATATAATCTTACAAGTTTTTCTCGTCTATCAAGATCTTTCCATAGCCAGTTTTCAAATTCTTCTTTTATTAAATCTTGTTTTGAACAAGCTATTGCAGTTTCTTTCTTGTTTAATACTCTTTTTTCTTTACCTTCTTCATCCCTTATCGTATCAAACACTTTAACATCTTTCATATTAAGAGTATTTTCTAAAATCTTATATGCACTCATTCTGTTTGTACCATAAGTATTATTTACCTTAACATTTCCTTGATCCAATGATTTGTTTTGTATATTCCAGTTAGACGTTAAATCCGAATAAGACACTTGGATACGACTTCTTAAATACCAAGATGTTCCAAATATTTCGTACATAAAATCTTGTATATATTCAACAGGTATCCACGTTGCTCCTAATTTGGCTGTAATTTCACTTGCTTGTAAATCCTCTGGTATAACATCAGTCAAAAATTTAACATTTATATCTAAAGAATTATCTTCTATACTTGCTTGTTTTGCAATTTCTAATTTCTTTCTTACATTGCCACTCAAATACTCATCTGCAGTAACATATTTATCATTACTATATGGTTCTTTAAATATAACTCCTCTTAATTCATTTATAAGAGTTTCTTTAGATAACTTTGAAAGATTACTCATATATTTCAAATCAACTTTTGCTTTTTCAGACATAGAAACAAGTAATGCATCAGTTGCATTTTCTACACTATTTACGACTTTATGAGGTTTTATTGTTCTTTTAGAAAACATATCTGCTTTTCTTAAAAATAGACCTTTATCATCATTTACTTCTAGTGAAGTAAGTAAATAATAACTACTATCATCTTCAAATGCTTTTTTATTTGCTCTTGCACAAATTCTTCCGTATTCTACAACAAAATTATCGTACATAAAGTTCAATGTACTTTGTGTTGCCCTAATTTCTTCTTCTGGAGCATCATAAGTTTGTAATTCTATAAGTTTTCTTGTTGTATCCCTTATATCTATTAGTTTTTTTATTCTCTTTACTGTTCCATCTGGATTTTCTTGTAAATACATTTTGGAATCTTCACGATAATAAATCTTACCTCCAACAACAGTATATGAATAATTTCTAACATTCAGATTTGCAGGTAAAACAGAATCTTTATTCTCTGTATTTATTTCATCAACTTCTATTTCTGGAATTTTAGCATTTAGGTTTAATATAGCTTGTTTTAATTGTTCTTTCAGATTGCTATCTTCAAATGGAGTACAAACTGCATCCATTCTTCCATATTGGGTTGATTTCATCTGCATTTTCCCTAATATCATCTGAGGATTATCTATAAAATATTGATTCATTTTAATTCCATCTTCATTTCCTCCTAGATGTATCCACTCTGGTTCTGTATAAATAGGTGTTTCTCTTTTTTGCAAGAAAATTATATCTGATGTAACAATAGTTCCTGCGTTTTTTCTAAATGTACTATTCGGTAGTCTAATAGCTCCAATTAAATCAGCTCGTTCAGCAACATATTTTCTAAACGAATTATTTTCTTTATCCAAAGTTCCTTTTGATGTTATAAAAGCGACTATTCCACCAGCTCTTACTTTATCTATAGCTTTTGCAAAGAAATAATCGTGTATTAGAAAATTATTCTTATCGTATTTTTTGTCTGTTACTTTAAAATCTCCAAAAGGTACATTACCTATTGCTATATCAAAAGAATTGTCTGGGTAATCCATTTCTTCAAATCCTTGAATTGCTATGTTAGATTTTTGATATAACTGTTTTGCTATTCTTCCAGATATACTATCTAATTCAATTCCATATATATTACTTCTCTGCATATTTTCTGGAAGTCTACCAATGAAATTACCTGTCCCACAACTTGGTTCAAGAATATTTCCTGTTTCAAATCCCATATTTGATAATGCTTCATACATAGCAGAAATAACAACAGGTGGTGTGTAAAATGCTGTAAGAACAGAGCTACTCGCACTTGTGTATTCTTCTGGTGTCAGTAATTCTTTTAGTTCTGCATATTCTTCTTTCCAATCATCTGCATTTTTATCAAATGCTTTTGAAAGACCTCCCCATCCAACATATTTTGAAAGTATCTCTTGTTCCTCACTTGTAGCTAATCTGTTTTCAATTTCCATTTGTTTTAAAAGTTTTATCGCATCAACATTGTTTTTATACTTTTCTTTTAAACTTCCTATACCTAACTCATCATCAGAAATAGTAAATTGTATTGGTTCTTGCTTTACATTATTTTCTGGCACAAAAAAAGACTGTAACTTTTGACTTTCTAATTCCAAGTCTGTTACAGTCGTCTCTTTTTCCTCACTTATTAGCAAGTTATCTATTAAATTTATTTGCTCGTTTTCAGATAGAATATCATCATCTAAACTAATACCAACTCTCTCATTATCTCGCTTTCTGTTTCCATTTTTATTGTATTCATCATTTGTACCCAAAGTATTTGGTCTTGCTCTTTCAATTGTTCCGTCAAGTTGTCCCTCTTCATTTTCTCTTTCATTCTGATTTCTAATGCTTCCTCGCATTCCTCCTGTATTTTGTTCAAGTGAGGAATCAATGTTTCCTGCATTATCATCTTGTCGAACTTGCTCGGTCTGTGATTCTTTAGAAAGTTCTCCCTCGCTATTGCGTATTTGCCATTCACTCTTATTTGATTCTGCATTACTTCCAACTCTGGTATCAAGTAATCCTTCACTTGTCTGTAATTTATCTTTATTTCTTGCATTTTCAATTCCTCCTTTATCCTTAAATTCATTATTAGCATACACACTTGTTTTGCCATAAGCAACTGTACGATTTTTAACAAATGACCTTGTTTCCCTTATTATATCTCTTGTCAAATCCCTACAAGCATTACCAAATACTGTTATAATTTCTGGATCTGCTATATTTATTATTTTGTCAAAATAAATTTTGTAAGCATATTCGTCTATTGGAACACCACATCTATTCTTAACCATATATGTAACACTATCTTGAACTAACTCTTTAAATAAATTCTTATATTCTTCATCTGCACTATTAAGCAAAGGTTCTTCTTCAAAGTATGTTTCAATATTATCTTCAACCAGATTTTCTACTGCTGAAGCTATTGCTAATTCTATATTTGATTTATCTTGTAGCTCTCCATATTTACTTTCAAGCTGCTCTATATAATCACTTTCATCTTTTGCTATATTAAGTTCCCATAAGCCTTTAAATTTGCCATACTTTTGAAATGTATCAGAAACATCAAAAATGTTTTCCATATAACTTTTTCCATTATTATATTTTATGATTCTTATAGCACTAGTTCCTTTTTTTATCCATCTATGAAAATTCTTGTTCCAAAATTCCATACTAGCACAAGCTCTGGCATCTGGTCTTTGAGCGTAGATAAGTAATTGTTCTCCAAATGTGTATTCAAACATCCAAGTTGCTGACTTTAAAAATCCCATCCATTCATCTGAACTTTTGGTAACATCATTTATCATTTCTTCATAAAGCATTTTAGCATATTTCGTATTTAAAGCCACTTTATAACCTCCTCTCTATATTTCTTTACCTGTTAAAAACTTAACTACTTGTTTAGTTCTTATTGCTTTTTTAAATTTAATTATTGTGTTTATATCTTGTATCGTAACTCCATCTATTTTTTCAATATCCTCTAACTGCATTGAAAGTATCAGCTTATCATCATCAAATCCTGCATTGAATAACTTTTCAATTGACTTAGCTATTTGTGTAACAGTCATTTTTAACACCTCGCTTTTATATATATTTAATTATTTATTATTTATAATTATCATTCTCTTTTAGTAAGTAATAGTTTATAGGGGGATTGTAAGGGGGTGAGAAAATAAAAAGTAATACCGTTTTGCGTAGAACTTATCTACATAAAAAAGTATTACTTTATCTACTATCTCTATCCTTATTTTTCGTATTCTTTATTACTTTACTATCTTCATCTAATTGAATGTCCATTTTTTCAACGTTTATTCCTCTTTCTTTGCATATTATCGCACATTTTATAAAATAAGTTTCCACTTCTCTTGGTGTTACAACATTTCTAGGCAAATATTTTTCAACTCTTGTATAAGGAATATTTATTTTTGGTATTTGATTAGGTTTTTCTTCACACATAATATCTTCAAGAGTATCTTCAGTTAATTCATAATTTTTACTTAATTCTTTTAATGTTTGTGCTTGAGATAAAGATGGTGTGTGATCATAAAAATCAATAGCATTTAATAATAGTTTTTGTTCGTGTTCTCTTAAATATGAGATTTCTACTGCTGGACTAAATCCTATTCTGCCTGTATCTACCATTTCTAAAAGCTCTGGTATAAGTTCTGTAAGACGAATGTATCTTCTTACTTTATCTTGACTCTCACCAAGTTGCTCTCCTAAAATCTCTCTTGTTGTTTTTCCGCCCGACTTCTGTGCATTTTGCACAGAAGTTAAATCATTTCTCTTTCCTTGATGTTTCATTGCATCTAATTTCATTTTATAAGCAAATGCTCTTTCACTTGGTAATACTTCTTCCCTTTGTATATTACTATCTACCATTTGTATGATAGCTTCATCTCTACTTATATCTCTTACAATACAAGGTATTTTATCTATTCCTAATAATTCACAAGCTCTTTTTCTTCTATGTCCTGATACAATTTCATATTCTCCATCTTTTAAAGGTCTTACAATTAAAGGTGTTGTAATACCATTCTCTACAATACTTGCTTTTAATTCTTCTAATGATTCATCATTAACCTTAAAAGGATGTTTTTCAAAGTTTTTCAATTCGCTTATTCCTATTTCAATTATTTGTTCTAAATCTTTTTTTGAGTCATTCTCGTTCAAATTTGGACTATTATTTTTTATCATTCTTACACCTCCCAACAAAATAAGAGGAGCTACTTAATTGTAACCCCTCTATCTTAATCTTATTTAATTCTACCAACCTGTTTTAGGCAATTTAATTTTTGGAAGTGTTTTATTGAAAATTAAAGTTCTCCAACTTGAATTTCCTGTTACTTTATAATTGTTATAAAATCCAAACACTTCTGTATAGTTCATTATTTCAGTTCCATCTTTTAAATAGTTATTAACTTTTGTATAAATAAATGGAGCTTGAACTTCACTAAATCCTGCACCAACAGTTCCAAACTCAAATGCTATATCTGTTACATATTCATCTTTTTGTAATGGTAAATTTGTAAAGTCTAATTCGTAAATTTGAGTAGTAAATAAATTATCTGCTACTAATCTATAAGTTGTTTCAAAGTTTGTTTTGTACTTAACACTATAAGTTAAGTTTTGATTCCAAGTACCAGTAAATACTTTTTGTAGTTTAGTTTCTATTGGCAAACTATCGTGCCAAGTAAAATTATCTAATGCTACATTTGAGTTATTTCTTATGTTTTTGAAATCATATCTAATAGTATCTAAACATTGTGTTTCAATTAATCCTGTTTTTTCTATTGTTACACCAACTTTTACACTCTTATTTGTTATATTCAATATTTTTGTTTGTCCATCTTTAACATCTACTGTATATTCTTTTGTATCTAACACATAGTTTGCAGGAGCTTTTGTTTCTTTTACTGTATATGTTCCAAATTCTAGTTCTTTTGAAACTGCAACACCATCATAATTTGTTTTTATTGTATCTACTACTTTACCTTTACTATTTCTAATTTCAAAAGTTGCATTTGAAAGTCTTGTGTTAGCTAACACACCTGTTATCTCGTTGTTGTCCTCACTAGTTTTAATTACTTGAATTTTTCCTTTAATCTTTTCGTTAGTTAAATTTAATACTGTTTCCTTACCCCATTTTATAACTACTTCATATTCTTTTGTATCTTTTACATAGCCATTCAATGCTTTAGTTTCTGTTAGATAATACTTTCCTGCTTCTAATGTTTTTGAAATATTTATTTCTCCATTTTTATCTGTTACAAGTTCCCATTTATTTGCACCATCTTCAGTTGTTAAAAGATATTCAACACCTTTTAATTCTTTCTTTGTATCCTTATCTGTTTTAACAATTTTTAAAGATCCATAAGGTAAATTCTTCACTTGTAATAGCTTTGTTTCTCCTATGTCTAATGTAACCTTATATGTCGTTGTATCCAATTTATATCCATCAAGTGGTGTAGTTTCAGTTACAATATAAGTACCTGCATTTAAAGTTTTATTAAGCTTAATTTGTCCAAAAGAATCCGTTGTAAAATCTCCAACATATTCTCCATTTTCCTTTGTTATATGGAATTTAACTCCTGCAATAGGTTTTGTTGTTACACTATCTATCTTCTCTACAATTAAAGTTGAATAAGGTATATTTTCAAATTCCACTACTGTTGCTACATTAGACTTAACTTCAACATTCCTTGGAGTAGTATCTATTTTATAGCCATTTATTGTAGATGTTTCTTGAACTATATACCAACCCTCATTTAATGAAGATAAGTAAATCATTCCACTTGCATCGGTAGAATAAGTACCAACCAATTCGCCATTTATTTTACTTACTTTGAATTTAACATCTTTTAGCCCTTGTTTTGTTACGCTATCTACTTTTAAAATTTGTAATCCTGCTTTTGCTCGATTCGTAAATTCTACGACTGCATTCTCATAATAAGTAACTTGTACATCTTTAACTGTACTATCTAGCAAATAACCTTTCGGTGCTTCAGTTTCTTGAATTGAATACCAACCTGCATCAAGATTTGGAATTACAATTTTACCAACGTTATCTGTTTTATATTCTCCTACGAAATCTCCAGTTTTTGTTGTTACTTTAAATTTAGCTCCAGCTAATGGAGCTTTTGTATATTCATCATATTTTATAATTTCAATTCCTGCTAACTGCTTATTTGCAAATTCAATTATTTGAGAATTATTGCTTTCTACTTTTACATTTTGTGGTGTAGTATTTAATGCATAACCCTCTGGTGCTTGGATTTCTTCAACTATGTACCATCCTTCATCTAAATCTCCAATATTTATATAACCTGTTCTGCTAGTTACATACTCTCCAATTATTTTGCCATTCATTTTGCTCACTCTAAATTTAGCATCTGCTAATGGCTTACCTGTATTAAAATCGATTTTTAGAATTTGTAAGCCTGCTTTCATCTTGTTAGTAAATTCAACAATTTGATTTTTGTATGGTGTAACTTCTACATCTTGTTTAACATCATCTAATATATATCCTTTAGGTGCTTCTATTTCTAAAATTGTGTACCATCCATTATCTAATTTAGATAAGTTAATGTGTCCTTGTTTGTCTGTTGTATACTCACCTATTAAAAGTCCATTCTTTGTTGTTACTCTGAATTTTGCTCCCTCAAGTGGTACACCAGTTGCTGCATCAGTTTTTAATATTTGTAATCCTCCCTTTTGTCTGTTACTGAATTCTACAACAGTTGGAGCATTCTCTCTCACTTCAACAGTTTTAGGTGTACTATCTAATATGTATCCCTCAGGTGCTTGAGTTTCCTCTATTATATAAAATCCAGCATCAAGTTCTGGTACATTTATAAATCCAGTTCTAGTTGTCGTGTATTCTCCAAATGATTGTCCATTTACATTTGTAATTCTGAATTTGGCATTTGCTAACGGCTCTCCAGTATCTGCATCTACTTTTTTAATTTGAACTCCTGCTTTCGCTGTATTAGTAAGTTCGATAATAGCATCATTATCAATACTTACTTCTACAATTTTGGTTTCCATATCAATATTATATCCTCTCGGAGCTTTTATTTCTTTGACTGAATATATTCCAGGATATAGGTTAGGAATATTTATTGTTCCATTTTCGTCTGTTGTAAAGTCTCCAATATACCAATCTGGTTCCCAAATGGCTCTACTAACTTCACTACTTACTAAATTCACTTCAAAAGTTGCATTCGCTAATGTTTTTTCTGTTAAAGAATCTCTTTTTATAATTTGAATTCCTGTCAATCTCTTGTTTGTTAATACTAATTCTGCAACTTCATTTTCTACAACATTTATAGTATAAATATTAGTATCTTGTAGATAATTCATTGGAGCTTCAATTTCTTCTACGTTATAAGTTCCAACGTCTAAATCTTGAATGTTTATTGTTCCATTTTTATTTGTTACATATTCTCCTACTAACGTTCCATCTGCTTTGCTAACTCTATATTTTGCATTTTCTAATGGTTCGCTAGTTGTTTTATCTATTTTTCTAATTTCAAGACCTGCTTTTTTGTCATTTAAAAATGTTACAACATTTTCTTTATTATACTCAACTAAAATAACTTGCTCATTATCATCAGCATTGTCTGCTAAAAGGTAGCCGTCTGGAGCTTCAAGTTCTGTAATCTTATAATAACCTTCTTCAGCAACTTCCACTTTAACCTCGCCTTTAGTATCTGTCACAAATGTTCCAATAAGTCCTCCATCAATTTTAACAACTTCAAATGTAGCATTTCCTAATTTTTCATTAGTAACTGAATCCCTTTTTACAATTGTAATTTCAGTTGTTACTTTGTCTAATTTAATTGCAACGTCAGCAGTTGCTTCTTCGTATGGATTTGCCGCAATAAGCATTGTTTGCATACGAATGTTATCACATTCTGCCTGGTACACTGGCATACTTTTCAAATTAGCCCTTACTTGCACCTCAAAAGCTGTAATCTCATTTTCTTTAACTGGAATCATTACTTTAAAATTTTCATCGTTATCAAAAGTTGTTTTCTCAATACCATTTTCATCTGTAATTTTTGTGCCTACAGGTAAATCAGATATATCAAATAAAACTTCATACTCATCAAATTCACAATTACCTTCTACTGAAAAAGTCTGCGATTTATAATTTGAATCATTTTCATCTAATATAGTTTTTTCTGTTTCTGCTTTAACAGTTAATTCTGGCTCTTTGTATCTATCTGTTCCATTTAGACCAATATCATAAAGTTCTTTTATTACTTCTATCATATTTTCGCCCTCTGAATTAAGAGATCCATAACTATCAACAGATGCATCATCTAGAGTTCTATAAATAGCTTGTTTTGTTGCAAAGAAAGCTTCTCGCTCACCATTCGCACCAATCTCACTTGGAGTCTTGTATGGGTAGCCATTTGTTGCTACTCGCCAAAGTCTATCATCAGTTACTTTGCTTTTAACAATATATTCTCCATAGTGTATATCATTAGAACCTACCCCTTGAAATGATGGCTCATTACAATATGCTGCATATTCATTACCATCTTCTGCTGAATACACAACAAATTTAGCTTGTATTTCTTCTCCTTCATACGTTAAGTAACGACCACAGCTACCTTTATCGACAAGCAAAATTCTCGAACCTATAAATTCATCTGATGTTGTACTTGCGTATGTGGTTGTTGGTATAAGAAATCCTGCAAATGTATTTACTAATGTTGTTAACGCACAAAATGCACTTAAAATTCTATTTTTTATCTTCATTTTTATTCCTCCACTTCTTTTTATATTTCTACTGCTTGTACACAGTATCTTTTACTTGGTACATTTCTTACACAAGTAATTAAAGTAATTCTGTTATCTTCTGTTTTAGAAAGTTTAGACCAGTCAGTATCCTCAATTTCTGTAATTTCAGATACTTTGTATCTCATTGTTCCATTTTCGGTAATATATTGAATTTCATCATCAATTGTTAATTCAGTTAATCTTTTAAAATATCCTGCATTACCATTATTGTGTCCTAAAATCCCAATATTACCTTTATAATATGCAGTTTCATCAACGTGTCCTAAATCTGTTTTTAGAACTTCTAATGAATGTCCTTCTGCAACTTTTTGATATAAGTTAATCTTATCTATTTTTAGAATTCCAACTGCCCCCTCTGGAACAACAATATTTGATTGTTCAACCTCCTCAACTATTTCTTGCTCTGGTTGTGTTTGTACTTCTTGATTAACTTGTTCATTTTGTACAACTTCTATTATTTCAATATTTTGTACATTTTCTTCTATAACTTCCTCAACTACATTCGTAGGAACATTATTCTTTTCTTCTGTTGACTGTGTTGTCTGATTTGTAGTTCCTTGAGATGAAGTTGTTTCATTTTCGATTGTTGAACCGATATTTTCTTGTTTTGTAATTTCTTGTTCCTCGCTAGTTTCAGCTGACTTTTGTTCTTCATTCTCATCACCACTTCCTATTTGTTCTTTCTCTTTTGAAACTTCTTTACTTAAATTTTCTTCAAGCTGATTAGAACTGTTTTCTTGCTTATTAACTTCTTCTAATTGAGTTCCTTGTGAAATGTTGTTTGCTTTATCGTTAATTTTTCTCAAAATAAAAGGAGTAATTATACTAGTTAAAACTAGAATAATCACTCCTATAATAATTGCTGTTTTCCTTTCCACTTTAATAAACCCTCCTTGTATTATTTATATTTGTTTTTCTTTTCTTATTTTTACTAGAAATATTTTGTACTAGCCCTGCTATTATTAGAATTACCCCAATAACAAACATTACACCAGATACAATAACTAGAATTGTATAATCTGCAACTTTAATATAAGTTACTTCATATTCAATAGGATTTATTTCTGTTTTCTCTATTGTTCCGGTATATGTAGCTGAACTTGTGTATTTCTTTTCTCCCTCAACCTTTTGACTTCCAATTCCTTTATAATTTGCAATTGCTATGTATGAAACTGGGACTTGTGAATTTCCTACCATTTCCGTATTTTGCACTTTCCAATCTACTGATACAAGATTCATAGTTATACCGTTTTTTACTCTTGTTTTTGGTATTTTATCCATATCATTTTTTGAGTAATTTCTAAATTCTACTCTATCAATAATGTTATATTTCTTATAATAACTTCCATCAGACACTTTAGTAGTAACTATTGAAGATGTGTCTAACACTAATTTTCCATAAAATTCATCATCTTCTAAATATTCTATTTCGCTTGGAAATAGTGGCACTACATCTTCTATCTTATCTGAATCTGTTTCAACTATTTTGATTTGAGTTTCCTCTTTACTTATAATAGCTGTTCCTCCACTTTTTGAAATATTATCTAATTCATACATCTTAAATCCATCTTTAAATTTTGTTACAAGTTCTCTTTCAAATTCATTTTCTGTTCCCTCTATAACTTCATATTTCTTTACCATATATGAATTATTGTTTTCTTTGTATTCTCTTATACTATTAGGTAATGCACTAGCAAACACCGTAGTACCTAATGTGCATATAGTTAATATCATTACTATAAATTTCTTCATATTATTCCTCCATTCTATAATTATTTACTTTCTTACTTTATTGTTGGATCACGATTTCTTGTCATATAAAACACCTACCTTTTCTTAACTATTCCATACAATATGGCTCTTACATAAATACTTCCTATTACTTCGTTTCTTAGCTCTTTAAACTTCTTCTTACTTAAGTTCATTACAGACTGTATATCTTCATCTGACCTCTTTTTTAAATATTTAAGTCTTATAAAGCCATAAAATCTCGGTTTTTCTTCCTTAAAAAAAGCTAGAGTTTCTTTTAAGAACTCCAGCCATCGTTTTATTTCTTTTAAATGATTTGAATCTAACAACTTTGCCACTTGATTATCCATACTATTTTGACCTTTTAGCCAAGTTGTTTTACTTATATTCATTCTCGATATGTAATAATCCCTTACTTCTTCTACAAGAACCTCTGGCTCGTATAGATGATATAAATATTTTTCTATTTTCTTATAATATTCTGACCTCATTTGTAAACCTCACTTCTTTAATATGATTCATAAACTAAGCTTTCTATATATTCGTGTCTATTCTTATGTTTTCTTCTTAATATATTCTTTTCCCTAAAATACATAGAAAAAGCATCAGCAAAATCTTCTGAATAATTATTATTTTCCTTTATTTTTGATTTTGAATAATCGCTTATATAGTTCCCATCATTTTTTACGTTTTCTATGTATTGGTCAAAATTGAAGTTATTTACTCTATTTAATTCGTTTGCATAGGTATGTCCTATTTCGTGATATAAAATATGTCTTTGAGTAGATGAATTGTATGCAGCATAATCATAAAGAGTAATAACATTTCCTTTTGTTACACCCGCAATATTCTCATTTTTGTCCTCAAAATGTATTTCTTTAACACCTTGTTTTACTTGAACTGGCAAATCATCCAAATAATCTAAAACAATATTCAATGATTTCTTGTCCTTTTCTCTAAAAACGAATTTTGTTCCATTTTTGGATATAAAAAAAGTCCCCAACTCAACATTTTCTATTTGTTGAATTGAGGACTGTAAAATAACCTCATTATTCACATTTAAACCACAAAAATACATTGCAATAGCAGTAATAATATATATAATTTCTCGCATATAATATCTTAACTCGCAAATATGCCTTTTTAATTTATATGATATGCCATAGATTCATTTAACGAATTTATAACCCTATTATAAAACTCTAATTCATTACTATCTTTATCAAAAAGCCAATCTGAAACAGCATTACATTTAGCTTCTTCTGCTATACATCTCAATGTACCGTCATCAACATTTAATTCTTCATATTTGTACTCTAGTTCCTTTTCAAAGAATTTGACCTTGTTTTTCATCAAAAAATATAAAATGTCTGCGATTAAATCATATCCAAGAATATTGTAAAATTCTCCTAATATATCACCATTTATCTTTTCAGCAAGTTCCTCTGCAGCTGCCTGTTGACCTTCATTTAAATTTTCTATGCCACTTACGCTAAAGACAGCATCTAAAATTTGACTTTCGGCTTCATAATACGTTTCGTACTTCTTATAAGCCTCTACTATCAATAATTTTATTATATTTATATCTATTTGGGTAGTCTCATTAATTTTTACAAATTTTAAATCTTCCTCACTTACTATTTCTTTTACAAATTTTTTAAAACTATTTCTCATAATAACTCCTCCATTAAAAAAAGTAGCCTAAAGCTACTTAAATTTTTTAAAATATTTTTATTTTTTAAATAATTAGATAAATTTATAAAAAAGGTAAAAAAATCCAAAAATTATATCCCCGGAATATCCCCAAAATATCCCCAAAAAGTTAAATTATTATGCCTTTTTTTGAATTATTGTAAACTATTTTGAAACTTTTTAAATTTTTGAAAAATTTTCTTTTAGCCTTACTCTTTCAAGCAAAACGGCTATTTTTAGGCACAAAAAAAGTAGTATTTTTCAATACTACTTTTTCAATGGTGGGCAGAGGTGGATTCGAACCACCGTACTCGTATGAGAACAGATTTACAGTCTGCCGCCTTTAGCCACTCGGCCACCTACCCTTATAAATGCTATACAATGTTTATAAGTAAACACGATATAGCTTGTGGTGGATCTTCAGGGACTCGAACCCCGGACCGACCGGTTATGAGCCGGTTGCTCTAACCAACTGAGCTAAAGATCCATCAGCTGACAAGCATTAGTATAATAAATAATTATCTTTTTGTCAACAAAAAAGTTTAATATTTTTTCTATATATGATAGACATTGGGACGGAGTTTTTGTCTATATAGTTACAAAATACAAAATAGCGTTAAAAACATATGGAAATTTATATTACTTTATTAATCTTGCCATTGTTTATATTTTAAATTTGTAACGTACATCTTAAAACCAGTCTATCTAGGGTAATAGGTTCAACCAGTACATACAAAAACTCCGTCCTCATGTTTATATTATTTGTTCAAATATAACTTACAACAACAACTATTTTCTTCTCTCATTTTTTTGCATGGACATATTGTATCTTCATTTACAGTTAATACACAAGGGCAGTGTCCTCCCTTTTTTTCTAGCCCTATTAGTATTTTTTTTACATGTTCCTCATCATCATTAAGCCTCATATTTGGATTTAATCGCAATCCCTTTTCTATTATTTCATTTGTCATAAAGCCACCTCCTTTTAATTTTTTACATTATTCCTCTTAATGTTGTAGGTATGTATTTTTCACAGGCCACTTGCATTTCTTTCATCATTTCTGCAGAGTACGGAATCACGGTTTTATTATAATCAAAATAATTTTGCAGAACATAATTTTTAGCACCAACGCTTTTTAAATACTCCGCTATTTTTACAACATTTTCTTTTCCTAAATATTTAGGATAAACAGTTGTTCTAAATTCATATTTTTTCCCACTATTTAGTATAATCCTTACAGATTCTTTTATTTTATCTATATCTATTTTTCTTTGTGTTATTTCATTATAATTTTCAAAGTCATTTTTTATATCCATTCCTACGAAATCAATTTTATTTATGTTTCTTTCCAGTATTTCTGGGATATAGCCATTTGTGTGAATTCCTATCACAAATCCATTATCATATAATGTATTTATAATTCTCTCGAAATCTGGATGTACTGTACATTCTCCTCCTGATATAATTATATGATTTATAAAATCTTTTCTATCTAATAATTTAGGTAATATATCTTTATCAAAGTTTAACTCTTTTTCCTTTAAAAGTCCCCTATTATAGCAAAATTCGCAATCAAAATTGCATACACCTGTGAACAACGTCGTGCATATGTTGTCAGGATAATCAATCATACTTGACCATATCACTGATTTTATCATTGTGTCCTCCTTTAATTTTTATACATTACTATTCGTATTATGTGTATAATTAGGAAAGATTTTGAACTAATTTTTGCTTATATGTAAAAACAGTCAAAAATTATCGTCAACTTTCCTGTTGTACAAAAAATAAGCGAGCAAGAAGCCCGCCTATTAAACATTCTTCTAATTACATTGCTACGATATTCTTTAATTTTTCTATGTCGCCAGAATAAACCTTGCCATCTACCTCAACGGCAGGCATTTGTTCAATATCAAGGCTCACCATTTTAGCTCTTGCTATAAAATCCTCTTCTACATTTGTTTCTTCATAACTTATATGACTATTTTTCATGTAATTCTTTAGTTCCTCACACATCGGACAATTTGGAATTGTATATGTCTTTATCATTTATTTTTCCCCCTTAATTAGCTACAGTTTTATTAATATCCGCCTGCTCTTTTGCTACTTGCTCTCTATCAATATTTTCTCTCAATCTATCCGCAAGCTCTGCTCTTTTACCACTATTAAACTTATCTATAAATACATAGTATCCTGTTATTCTTGTAACACCCCTAATATTAATACTTCCACACTTCGGGCATTGTTCTAATAAACCGTTACTCTTAGTCCTGCAATCGTGACATAATGTATATTCTGGTGATAACACCCATTGAACGCATTTAGTCTTATACCAAGTTGTTTCAAGTAAGTTGTATATTGCTTTTGGACTAGGAGTATTATTTCCAGACCAAATATGTATCATACTTCCAGCTTCTACTAGCGTATGGAATTTAGATTGCTTTTGAAGTCTAGTTATATAGTCAACATCACTATCTGCAGCAAAATGAACAGAATTTGTATAATACACACCGAATGAATTTTCCTTGTGGTATGCCAAGTCACCATATTTTTTAATATCCAACTTTGCAAATCTACCTGCAGTACTTTCTGCTGGAGTCTCCTCAAGCTTTAAATTAATTCCATACTTCTTACTTAGTTCTTTCGTTTTCTGATACATAAACGATATTACCTCAAGTCCTAACATGTATGCATCATCTGACTCATGTAATTGTTCTCCAATTAAATTGTAAACACATTCATTTAATCCAACTATACCAATTAAGTAAGAGATGTTCTTAAGTCTTATATAAGCTTTCCCATCCATTCCTTTTGTATAGAAGCTAAGTGGAGAATTTTCTAAGCTTGCAAGCTTCCATACATAATTTTGTCTTTGGATACTTGCTCTAGCCGCCATCTCCATTCTTTTTTCTAGCTCTTTATAAAAAGCTTCTTTATTCTTTCCAACTTTTAACGGAATATTTGGCATATTTATAGAAACATTTTGTCCCCCAACAAATCTCAATTCCTCTGGTGTATCTATAAGTTTCTTATCCTCTTCTGAAAAATCAATTTTTAATCTGCAACATTGAGAAACAGAAAAAGCATTTCTATCAAATATAAAATATGGACAACCATTTTTACTAGATGATTCACACGCAACCATAAGTAAAGCTTTTGCTTTTGGATCTGTAAAGCACTCTTCATTTATATGAAGATTAATTTTTGGAAATGCAAAAGGCATTCCGTCGGCATCTCCTTCTCCAACTACTTCAAGCAACGCTTTTGCAAAAATCATCGACTCTTGCTCATAATCTTTATATTTTAATATTCTTTGATTATTCTCGTCAGCAAACTTTTTTGCATCCTCTCTAGTGTCAAAATACGTTATCTCATCTAACTCATTTGTAACCATGTACTTGCCTTTTGCTCCCATAGCATACACTTCTCTGTAATGGTGTGGTATCGTCGCATATACATTGAAATCAGAAAATGCAACTTGTCCACCTCTAGCACCAGCAAGCTGAGACAAATCAAAAATAAGCGTTTGTGCTAGTTGTTTTACTTCTTTGTATGGCATGCCTTTTAATAATGGCGCAAAGAACACATTTATAGCTTCCCATCCTATTGCTCCAGCAAACTGACCTTGCAAAAATTGTGTAAAAGAACAAATATGTCTCGCAAGCACAGCAGCACTATTGGCTGGTTTAGAATTTGAAGGAATTGTCGGTATATTTCTAATTCCGTTCTTTTTAACATATTCTGGCGAATGTCCTGAACAATAAAATCTATCAATCATACCTAAGTCATGAATATGTATCTCTCCAGATAAATGTGCAGCAGAAATATCTTCATCAAACACATTTTTTAATGCATACTCTTTTAGTATTCTCTCAGCAAGAGTTAAATTAATAGACTCTGGATTATGCGCAGTATTTCCATTTTCTTTATTTGCATTTTCAATAATCTCAGTGATATTGTAAAATGGAATAGATGTTTCCGAATTACTTTTTAATTCTTTATTTAATCCTTTTTCAAGCAATACATTGTTAACCATAGATCTAATTAAAGACGTACTAACCTCCGAAACATTTGCATTTTTTAGCCTTTCCGTTACTGTTCCAGCAACCTCCCTTGCTAACATCTTATCACAATTTGCTTCCCTTACTAACGCATCAACTATAGCTGTCTCATCATATTCTTGTCTTTCTGTTTTTGTTGCAGACTCAACCATCAACGCTATATCTAACGCATTATTTTGCCTTTTTAATTTAATAACGTTCATTATTTCTAACCCCCTTCGTATTTTTGTTATATTCATCATTAGTTATTAAATAGTTTATCATTAGTAGTTTCTTAACTATATTCTTTATATTAACAATTAAGAAACTAAATAAATTTTATTTAGTTTCTTAATTTATATTCTAGCATACCTATTTTTTTTTACAATAAAAAAATGCTAAATTTCTTGATAAATTTTTTGCAATTTTTTATGTTTTGTTTCAGTCATTTCAGGCATTTGCGGGCTCTACATTTTTACGTAAAATAATTATGTCCTTAATGTTTACGTAAATTATTTTGTATCAAAAAAGACGGCATTCGGTATTAAAATAAGTTTCATAATTTAACACCGTCTACCGTCTCTTTTGACTCATTTTCTTATTATTCAAATTCAACACTATTTATAATTTTTTCAATTTCCTTTTTATTATTTTCAAACAAAACATTTGTGCCAGAAAACACAACTGTAATCTCTCTTTCTTCTAGAGGAAAAAGATATGAAATCATTCCTGGATAAATTCCACTGTACTTCCCTTCTATGTATATTTCAACTCTTCCAGCAGGCACATCATTAATTACTACCTCTTCATAATTAGAGCTTTTTATTATTGCATCTTCGTTATATATTTTAAACATAGTTATATAATTCCTACAAATCTCATCTAAAGGCATGTTCGTTTTTTCTTTTTGTAGCCCCTCTACTAGCAATGTTATTTTTGATTCCTTGCCCTTAACATGAATAAGTGGTTCAACCAACTTCAAATCAATATCTGTCGCCTTTTCCGTCTCAGTTAAGTCTATTGAAATTTGCGACGAAAATTTTTCAGTGCCATTTGTTTCTTCCTCAATATTTTCATAATCTTGTGGATATGCTATCGAAAAAGCATAATCTTCAACATGAACTTCTTTAAACCATTTCTTTCTCAACTCATTTACATACATTCCCCCAATAGCTACTGAAAAAAGCAATACAAAAACCCAAAATAAAAGCAATAACTTCTTCTTTAACATTTTTAACACCTCTTTATTTTTAGTATTATACAGGATTTATATGGACGACAACATCGTGTACATCCTTTAATTTCATAACATCTGCTTTCAATTTTCCAGCAATCTCATGACTTTTATTTACCGTCATATTTCCATCAACCGATACCTTAATTACAACAATAAAAGCTTTTCCAGTAGCCTTAGATGTTATTTTATCAATATGATCTATATCATCATACCCTTGTATAATCTGCTTTATCTCTTCCTTTACTGTTTCATCAATAGCTTTATCCGTCAAAACCGAATAACTCTGTTTAAAGAAATCTACTGCAACCATAAATATTTTAATTGCAATCGCCACAGAAACTACACCATCTAACCAATAAATATTAAACTTGCTCGCAATAATTCCAACAAGCACTGAAAAAGTAATTAATACATCGTTCCTATTGTCTTCCGAATTGGCCAATATTAAGATGTTCTCATCTCTATTTCCAATTTTTCTTGTATACAAATAAAGACCAAGTTTAAGAAAAATGGTTACAAAACATACTACTATTAAAGCAATAGAAAAATTAAAAACTTTTTTATGTAAAAGCGAATCGACTCCATCAAACCCTACAGTTACTGCTAAATACCCCATCACTATACTAATCACTAATGAAAAAACATATTCAGCTTTTCCATATCCATAATTATGTTCATTATCTGGAGCGTTTTCTGATATCTTCCCACCAATATATGTCATTAGTGAAGAAAGTATATCCGTGCCACTATTAACAGCATCGGCAATCATGGCTTGACTTCTGCTCATATATGCCACCAAAAGTTTTATAAAAAACAAAAAAGTATTTCCTATCATGCCGAATTATACCGACTCGTGCAGTATCTGTATTTTTGCTATCCATTGTACACACTCCTCCCCGTTATCCTGATATATAGAATAAAGGCAAAAAATCATCTCATAAAGCCACGAATAACTTCTTCTTCAGCTTCAGCCTCAGTAAGTCCAAGCGTCATCAGCTTTATTAATTGTTCTCCTGCTATTTTGCCAATTGCTGCTTCATGTACAAGATTTGCATCAATTTGATTTGCCGTAACTTCCGGCCTTGCAACTACTTTGCCATTATCTTTTATAATTGCATCGCATTCCGCATGTCCAAAACATTTTGCATTGCCATACATTTTAGATATAAACTCCTGTTTAGAATTTTCTGTCGCAACAGATCTTGAAACCAAGTGTGCACTTGAATTATCACCATTTAATTCGACTTCAAAAACCGTCTTTGCGTACTGCTCTCCATGTGTCATTATTTTTTCTGTTACTATTAAATTTGCGTCTTCTAAAATCTCTCCCTTAGTAATTCTCTCTGTTGAATCTACTCCTTTTATTTGAACAGAATCCATATCCAAAGTACTACCTTTCTTTAGGTACACCTCTGTAACTGGATTTAATATTCGCTTTCCATTGCCGTCACCTTCACCATAATGCTTTTCAATATACTTAACATATGCACCGTCTTCAAGGAAGAATCTATGAATTCCATTATGCATCGAATCCTTATGATGCTCATTATGGATTCCACAGCCAGCGATTATATATACTTTCGCATTTTTACCTATATAAAAATCATTATACACCGTATCATTAATTCCGCCTTCAGTTATAATTACAGGAATATGCACGAACTCATTCTTAGAATTTTCTTTTACATACACATCAATTCCCGGCTTATCTTGCTTTGTTACAATATTTATATTTTCAGTAACTTTTCTTTCTATTCCTTTCCCATCTTTTCTAATATTGTAAGCACCATTAAACGTGTCTGTACCAGTAATTTCTTTTAATAGATTTTTATCTGTACTATCCATTTATCGCACCACCTCTCTTAGCTTTACAGCAGCGCTTGTCCACCAACACTTTTTGAACAGCATCATTAGAACCAACTTTCTCAATTTTCCCACCATTCATTAAAATCACAATATCAGCAATATTTAAAATTCTTTCTTGATGTGAAATTATAAGCGTTGTGCTATCTTTATTCTTTTCACGCAATGTTTCAAAAACCTCAATCAGATTATTAAAGCTCCACAAATCGATTCCTGCTTCAGGTTCATCAAAAATAATAAATTTATTATTTTTAACTGCAACTGTTGCAATTTCAATCCTCTTTAGTTCTCCACCAGACAAAGATGCATTAACCTCTCTATCAATGTACTCTCTTGCGCATAATCCAACCATTCCAAGAATATCACACGCCTCATTTTTACTTACGTTTCTACCCGCAGAAAGTCTTATCAAATCATATATCGTTATTCCTTTAAATTTAACAACTTGTTGAAAAGCATAGCCAATTCCCCTTCTTGCTCTTTCATCAATTGTCAAATTTGTAATATCGTCGCCATCAAAAAAAATACGTCCACTATCAGGTGGCTCTATTCCCATGATAATCTTAGCTAATGTCGACTTTCCAGAGCCATTAGGCCCAGTAACAACAATAACCTGATTGTCAGGAAATTCTATGTTTATATTATCTAAAATTTTCTTGTTATCTCTTGTAAAACATACATTCTCTAACTTCAACATATTCTTCGTATATACATCCTCTCTTTATACATTTAGTGTGTCCTAAAATCACTACAAGACGTATTTTACCATATCTTTTACCAAAAATACAGTACTTTAATATCTAAAAGAACTATTATTTTTCAAAAACCCCATTCCCGCCATGTAACCAATATTATACAGTTCATCAACTTTTTTAGCATCCAGTAAAGTTACATTTTTAGTTGATATTTCTATCAGTTCATCAGTACCATGTACCTCATATTTTTGAAGCTCATTTCCTAAATACCCTATAGAGCATTCAATTACGCTTATCATATTTTTACAGCAATTTTTCTTAGTAATATCCTTAAAAATAACACTTATAACCTTATCTGCTCCAGCACATTTAAGGACTTTCCATGGTATGTTTTCTCTTATACCTCCATCTACTAATTTAACTCCATTCCAACTAACTGGTTCAAACACACCAGGATAACTACAGCTTGCCCTAACTGCAGTAGAGACCTCTATTTCACGCACCAACTTAATACCATTATCATAATTACCCATAGAATTGCTAAACACATATACATTTCCATCGCATAAATCCACACAAGAAATATAAAGAGGAAATTTTATATCGGAAATAAACTTTATGTTCTTTTCTTTGCATTTTTGTTGTATAAGATCCTTTAACGCTATTCCTCGTGTTAACCCCTTTATTGTAACGCCATTACCACTAACAATTCCCCAAACTAATTTTAAAATATTTACACCATCAACATATTTTATATCTTTAGCATATCTTCTAAAGAATTCATAAATCTCAGAAGGTCTAAACCCAATAGCATATAACGTTGCAACAATACTTCCAGATGAAGCCCCTGAAATCATATCAACTTTTATATTTTTCTCTTCAAAAGCTTTTAGCACTCCAACGTGCGCCACGCCTTTAATTCCACCGCCTGCTAAAGAAAGACCTATTTTCATATTAACGTTACCTCCCGTTAATATGATTTATACTCACTTCTCCATCAAAACATTACTATTGTCATATGTGAAAAAACCTGGCTAGCTCTTCTTTCCAATCTTTCCCACAAAGCAAAATTGTCAAAAGAAGTGGTATTAAGCTTATACCGGCCGTTATAGGTATAACAATAACTTTGTGTTTTCCGTACACCGCAATTATTGTTATAAAAATTAAGCTTAATACGCTAATTAGTAATTGATAAATAGTAAATCTAAAATACTTCTTTCTATTCACAATTGTTAATACTGACATGCTTAAATTAGCAACAGTCATAACAATTGGAATCGCCAAAGTTATCGACCAGCCACTATAACCAATAATGCAATCAATGGCAAACGTAAGCGCAGAAATGATAATCAATTGTATCATAACATGTGCCGCAAAATTCATATTCTTTCTTATCGCATAAAGAGTAGTCGTCCAAACATATACTATGCTTGCTATAACAATTAACGACCATTTCACATTAGGTGTTGTGAGTACATTTATTAAAATACATATAAGGCATATTGCTGTGGAAATAAATAATAGCAATTTTATAACCTTATCTTTTTTCTTTACATTACTAATATTAGGATAAAGATTCATATACACCATTACTTTCTATATCAACATTAATTCCACTTTTTCTTAAAAAGTCGAAAAAAAACGTAGCAATTTCTGTTTCTTTAAGCACTGAAGTAAACGTAAACACAAGTGTATTTTCATAAGAAATTACAGAGCACTTTATTTTTTCGACAGACTCGGGGGCAATCAAAAGCAAGAAATTTTGAACATATTTTTTATATGCATCATTTATTTTTACTTGACCTATATTAGAAAGAGTCGTTGTAGTATGTTTTCTAATTTCTATGTACCCTAGACTCACTGAAAGTTGTTTTAAAAATAAAGGTAAAATTCTGATAAAGAAATTATTTCCTACTTTTATATTTGCAGCCATAGTTTTTTCTACATTTTCTTTATTCAACTTTTTCTTGTATTCATCCAACACAATTTCTAATATATCTTCAAAAGTATATTCTTTCTTTTTCCTAGTATCTATTTCAACACCAATATAAGAAAAGAAATTTGAAGTCGTTTTCGATTCGAAATATTTCTTTAAATCAACAGGAATACATATATTAATAGGCCTTTTCCCATTATACTTTTTAAAATTTTTAATATAAATTGAATACGCAAGTACCGCAGTTAAATACTCCGTAATAGTCGATTTTTTTTCTTTTGCTACTTTTTTTAGTTTCTCTAAATTAATAAATCCATGTATTGTGCCAATTGTATAAAGCGGTAATTTCTTTCCGTGTAAAGTATACGCTCTACCAGAAATATCCCTACTAGCCTTCGACTTATTATAATTTTTCAGATAACTGTCTTCTACATTATTCGATAGAATTTTTTCTGTTTCTTGGTATTGATTAATTCCGGTACTTCAGGTCTAAATATTTATACACTATTTTTTCTAGAAATTTAATAGCGCTGTTACCGTCCGTCAATGAATGAAACATATCTAAATTTATTTTATTTTTGTAATACGTGACCTTAAATAAGTAACCATTATTTTCATATTTATCAATATAACGACAAGGATAATCATTTTCAATTTCGACTTTAGGCTTCTTTGTATTTAGTTCAAGATAATGCCAAAAAAAACCTTTTCTTAATCGAACTTTAAAAGAAATTTGTTCATTAATAACATTTTCAACGGCTTCATTTAGCATGCTTTCATCTATATCTTCACTCAAAATAGCCGATACTCTAAAAACAGAGCTAAACTTTTTAGTCGATATCATAGGAAAAATCTTAGCTGAGTTATCTAATTTTCTCCATCTTGTTCTTAACTTTTTCATAATGCACATACCTCTTCTTACTTCAATATTTCTCGCACAAGAGCCTCGTAATCCTCCTTAGAATTTTTAACATCATCTATAATCCAATCATGTATTGCGCCTGCCCTTTCATAAACATTAATATCATTTGAATTAAATTTTTTAGAAAACAGGTGAACGTCTGGATTTAATATATCGTTTGTTCCAGTAAAAATCGATAAATTTTTAATCTTATCTGTTGGTCCATTGATAGGACTTACCAAATAATTATCTTGACTATCTTTAGCGCAGTATAATTCTGCACTAACCTTTAGTGCCAACTTATTTAACGCTTTATCTACTTTTTGCACCTCATCAATTTGCTCATTCTTTAAAGTAATATCAAGCCAAGGTGAAATTAATATCGTCTTTTTTGGCACAGCAAAATCTTCGCTTCCCATTTTTTGTACAAGCGCTAATCCGAATAGCCCCACCAGCAGAATCACCAAGCATTATAAAATCTCCTTGCGATGCAACCTGCCTATATACTTCTTCTCCCATACGAAAAACATCTCTATAATTTCCCTTAGGAACCAAAGGATAATCAGGAAATATTATAACCGCTTTAGTTGATTTTGAAAGCTTATTAATAAAATTCCAATGATGTAGTGTAATGCCACCAACATATCCACCACCGTGAAAATACAAAATCCTTAAAGAGCTTTCCGGAGCTTCTTTATTAGTTATAGTATACACTGTCCTTCCATCAATTTTATATTTTTTTACATTCGCTGTTTTTTTTAGTTCTTTTGTTATTCTCTTTGCTTTGGTACCTTTTGGCGGCACATAATAATAAGAGAATAGCAGCAATAATACTAAAAGGGCAAAAAGCATAATCATAGCGCCTAGCAATTTAATCAAATAAATCAAATTCAAATCCTCACATTTCTACATATATTATACATAGCTTACTTCAAAAATATTTTACTTTTATTTTATTTATTTTACAACTATAAAATATACATTAATCTGTAATTTCACACATATTTCAAAATATTCTCTACTCATCTTTTAGTTCATCACTTAATTTATTAATTGCTTTTGTTTCAATTCTTGATACATAGGATCTAGATATTCCAAGTTCTTTAGCAATTTCATTTTGTGTTTTCGTGTCATTTCCATTTAATCCAAATCTCATTTCTATAATTAATTTTTCCCTGTCTTTAAGAATCTCTCCCATTTTTTTATATAACTTTTTTATTTTCATTTTAAGATCAATTTCATCTTCTATGCTCTTAGTATCATTCTCAATAATATCAATAAAAGTCAACTCATTTCCATCTTTATCCTCCCCCAAAGCATCATTTAGAGAAAGCTCTTGAGATAATTTTTTAGTACTACGAAGGTGCATCAAAATTTCATTTTCTATGCATCTAGCAGCATATGTAGCAAGCCTCACTCCCTTTGCTAATTTATAACTATTTATTGCTTTTATAAGTCCTATCGTCCCTATTGAAATTATATCCTCTTGACTAGTCGAGGAATTAGTATATTTTTTAGCAATATGTGCTACTAATCTTAAGTTCCTTTCTATCAAAACCTTCTTGGCATTTTCATCTCCCTTTTCATATAATTTCAAATACATTTCTTCTTCCTCATTAGATAAAGGCTCCGGAAATAAATTATAATTTGCAACATATCCAATCAAAAAAATAAAATCCTTGATAGCATAAAAAAAAGAAACTAAATCCATTATCACACCCCCGCACATAGATATATATAAATATATTCACGCCTGGCATGTCAGGTTCCAAAGGAGGAGAAACTTTTTCTGTAGACATGGGGGAACTAGCATCCATTATAAAAATATGTTATAATGCTTTGTATTAAAAAAGAAAGGCGTGTTTGAATATGTCGTTTGATGGTATTACTACTAGAATGGTAGTTAATGAGCTACAGAATATTGTGATAAATAGTCGTGTTGAGAAAATTTTCGTTCCTTCTAAAAATGAGGTTTGGCTTTCCCTTCATACTGCTTCAAGGGAAAATGTTAAACTTCTTATTTCTGTTGATGCTAATAATTGTAGATTTCATTTGAGTTCTGCTTCTAGGAATAATCCCGAAAAAGCTCCACAATTTTGCATGATTCTTAGGAAGTATTTAGTTGGTGCCAAGCTTGTAAATATTGAACAAATTGGACTTGATAGAATTATTAAGTTTTCTTTTGAAAATTTTAATGATTTTGGAGATATCGTACAAAGAAACTTAGTTGTAGAGCTTATGGGGAAATATAGTAATATAATTCTTCTTGACAATTTTAAAATTTTAGATGCTATAAGGCACGTTGATATTACGATGAGCTCTGTTAGGGAAGTTTTGCCTTCGAAAAAATATATCTTTCCAAATTCACTGGGGAAATATAATTTTGAAGAGATATCCTTTGACGAATTTTCTGATATTTTGAGGAATAACATTGCCTCTTCTGAATTTGAGGAAATTTCTGTTGCTAATATCATTTTCAACAATTTTATAGGATTTAGTAGAACAATCGCATCAACTATTTGCAGGGCTTGTTCTATTCCAAATACTATTTTAAAAAATAATATTGACGATGCTTTAATAAAATATTTACATGAAAAAATATCACAAGTTCTTGATATGGCAAATAATTCTAGACTTTCTTTTGAACTTACTGAAAATAAAAAAGACTATACAATAAATTTGAATTTCAATGAATTAAATAATAAAACTTCTTCTTTTTTAGACAATTTCTATACTCAAAAAGAAAATATTTCACTTGTGAAAAACGCCAAGCAAAATCTTGAACGTGAAGTTAATATGCATATAAATAAGTTAAATAAGAAGCTGTCTTTAATGCTTGAAACTCTAAATGAAAAATCGAATTTAGAAAAGTATAGACAATTTGGTGAAATAATTAACGCAAATATATATAGAATGCAAATAGGTATGGATAAACTAGTCACAGAAAATTTTTATGATAACAATAATACAATCGAAATCCCTTTACAAACAAATCTTACTCCTGCAAGGAATGCATCTCTATATTTCAAAAAATACAATAAGCTAAAGAACTCAATTTTACATGCAGAAGAAAACAAACACATATATGAAGATGAGATTAATTATTTGACATCCGTACTTTTTGAAATAGACTATTCTGATTCACTTTTTGAGCTTGACGAAATACATGAAGAACTTGCAAATAATGGATATATAAAAAAGAATAATAAAAAAGGTAAGAAAACAGAGGAACCTTCTAAGCCTCTTGAATTTAAATATAATGATATAAAAATCTTGGTTGGTAAAAATAATGTACAAAACGATAAATTAACACTTAAGCTTGCAAAGAAAAATTATACATGGCTTCATACTAAAAATGTTCCTGGTAGCCATGTAATAATAGAATCCGAAAATATAGATAATTCAACTTTGCTTTATGCTGCGACCCTTGCAAAAGAGCACAGTAGTGCAAAAAATTCTTCAAAAGTTGAAGTAGACTATTGTTTAGTAAAACATGTGCATAAAGAAAGTGGTGCAAAACCTGGTATGGTTGTATATACAAATTATAAAACAATTATAGTCGATTAAACGTTAGTAAGGACGGAGCTATATTCAAAACTCCGTCCTTCATTATTTAATGTTATTGTTTTTTACATGCTTTTATTAGTCCCACAAATAATGGCGCAGGAACATTAGGTCTAGATTTAAATTCTGGGTGAAATTGAGACGCAACAAAATAAGGATGATCTTTTATCTCAACTATTTCTACTAGTTCGCCATTTGGCGAATATCCAGAACAAACCAACCCTGCTTTTTCTAACACCTCTTTGTATTCGCTATTATATTCATATCTGTGTCTATGCCTCTCTGAAATAATATCTTTATTATATAATGCCTTTGCTATACTACCATCCTTTAGAACGCATTCGTACGCACCAAGTCTCATTGTTCCACCTTTTTTATATATAGTCTTTTGACTTTCCATTATATGAATTACTGGATAAGGCGTATTTTCTAAAAATTCAATAGAATTAGCGTCTCTATATCCTAAAACATTTCTTGCGAATTCAACTACCGCCATCTGCATGCCTAGACAAATTCCGCAAAAAAGGAATTTTATTTTCTCTTACAAATCGTATTGTTTCAATCATTCCCTCGATACCTCTCGCACCAAAGCCGCCCAGGAACAATTACCGCATCAATGCCCTTCATATATTCATTAACATTTTCTCTTGTTATTTTTTCAGAATCAATAAGTTTTATCTTTACTCCTAAGCCATTTTTATACCCCGCATGCTTAATACTCTCAATTACAGAAAGATATGAATCTTCTAATCTCGTATATTTCCCGACTATCGCTATATTAACATTTTCACTACTTATGTTTTTTATGTCTTGAATCATTTTTTCCCATCGCTCGTTTTTTTCCTCAATATTGCTTAAATTTAAATGGCTACATACCTCTTTAGCAAGACCTTCTCTTTCGAACATTAAAGGAACTTCATATAAATTTTCAACAGTCAAATTTTGTATTACACTTGTTTTTCTTACATTGCAAAATAGCGAAAGCTTATCTCTAAGTTCTGAAGTTATTTCTCGTTCTGTTCTACAGACTATTATATCAGGCTTTATTCCAAGACTTTGTAACTCTTTTACTGAGTGTTGGGTTGGCTTAGATTTTACTTCATTTGAGCCGTGTATATACGGCAATAATGTAACATGAATATATAAAACATCTGTCGCTGGCTTCTCAAGCCCAACTTGCCTAATAGCCTCAATTATTGATAGTCCTTCAATATCTCCTACTGTGCCACCAATTTCAGTTATAACAATATCTATATCTGCATTTTCAAACCCATATATTTTTTCCTTTATCTCATTAGTTATATGAGGAATAACTTGAACTGTCTTTCCTAAGAAGTCGCCTCTTCTTTCTTTTTCTATTACACTATTATATATTTTTCCCATTGAAATACTCGAATTTTGTGTAAGATTTTCATTAATAAATCTCTCATAATGTCCTAAGTCCAAATCTGTTTCTGCACCATCATCAGTCACAAAAACCTCGCCATGCTCATATGGGCTCATAGTTCCTGGGTCGACGTTTATGTATGGATCAAACTTTTGAATAGTTACTTTATAGCCTCTATTTTTCAATAATCTTCCCAAAGAAGCCGCTGTTATCCCTTTTCCAAGCCCTGAAACAACTCCACCTGTTACGAAAATATACTTTGTGTTCATCTAATATTCCCCCTATAATTTTAAATTTATAATTTTTGAATACTATTATTTAAACAATAGTATATAAAATTTCTATACTAAACAAAAATAGACTTAAAAATTCCCCAAAGGGTGTTTTTTTTAAGTCTACTCATACATTTATATTAGCAGTTATGCTATAAATTTTCAAGTACTTTATATGACTAATTAACATCTTTTGCCTTCCTCTCTAGAAATTCTGCACTTTCATGCATAATTTTCGCTTTATGCACAATCTTAATTTTCTTACTACTTGGTATAATAGTGTAATCACTAAGTGTTTTCACATATTTATCTACTTTCATATCTTTTTTTGCAAATTCAAATACTTTTGAACTCGTAGTTTTCTCAATATTAAGCATACTTTCAAATTTTGGCATTGGCATATCTATAATTATTTTTGCAAGTTCTTCATGTTCTTGCCTTAACTCAATTTCTCGTTCACTATTATACTCCTTTTCATTTAATGAATTCTTATAATATTTCCAAAAATCACTACCTTCATTGTCAAGCGCCCACAACGCAGCTCCTAATATGTTATATTCATTTATAAGCGATAGTTTTTCTTTTATACTATGCTCATTTTCATACCATATATGATAAGTACCCGGCTCCAAATATTCTCCGTTTACATACGGTCCCATCTCACCTTCATCAATTGTAAGAACAAGTTCTGGAGTTCCTTTATCTATATGATATGTTGGAACCACGTTATATTTTTGTATTATTCTATTAACTTGTCCTATCACAATCGCTTCTCCTCCAACATCTTCACCTTCTTGCCAAAATCTACCATACAATGGTATTCCGAGCAGTACCTTATCTTTTGATACGTCTTCTAATACAACTTTTAAAGACTGCTTAACGAAATCAATTCCTGCGACAGGGCCTTCCGCCCCCGCATAGCAATGTTCATCGTATGCCATTAAAACTAAATAATCTGCATGTTTAGCAAGCTCAGCATAATCATATGCTGCAACCCACGTAGTAGTCAATTTATTTGGGTTTGCAGCCACCGCTACAGATAATGTTTTATTTTCAGGTAGCTTTTCTCTTAACAACTTCACAAAATTAGTAAGTTTATCCTTATCACTAGCACTCAAGTTTTCTAAATCAACATTTATACCATCAAAATTATATATATTTATAGCTTCAACTAGTTCATCTACTAGTATTTCTGGATTATCTAGCGCAGCTTGGGCACGTTTTCTTCCCCAATGATTACTCAAAAAAGGCGTAACTTTTATTCCTCTTTTATGCATCTCTGTAACAAACTCCTCATCTAGTATATCATTAATTTTTAACCTTCCATTATTACTTAAATTTAAACAAGTTGGTGACACTACACTAATAGACCCATTTGTTGCATCAACAATTTCAACATGAGATTTTGACGCACTGTAAATATATCCAAGGCTAAGTCTTTCTCCAGCCAAAGATACCGCACTCAAATTCAAACCTAAAATTAAAATTCCAGATAAGACCATTGCTTTTTTCATTTGAATCACCGCAGTTTCATTT
>CALXZO010000005.1 GCA_944393265.1 uncultured Clostridia bacterium
AAAATTAAAAACTCTTGTTTCAAATTGATTAAATAGAAACAAGAGTTTTTATATTCTTTATCAATAGCAACACCTTTAAAACTCAATAGTATAAAAATGAACTTTGAATCATTTCTGCCTTAAAGCTTATTTTCTTTACTTTCAATTTTTATAACAGCCGTTCCCAATCCATAATTTTCACCGTCCGCTCGCCTCGAATGTATTTTATTGCAATGACACATGCTACAAATGCCAGGATCAATAATGTTTTCTGGCTTTATCTTTTCACTTCCTAATAATATTTTATTAATCAAAATATTGTCTATAAAATACTTTTGTTTGCCGTTCTTTTTTATCTCCGATTTTTATTATCTCGTCAAGCCTTTTAGTATAGGCAAAAATCTCATCGCATTCTTTTTTTACATCTTCGTCGACTTCAAAATGACATGCCCTTATACTTGGAGAAATAAATACCATTATATTACTAGGGTTACACTTAAATTCATTTACCATCTTTTGAACAGTACGCTTAGCAATTTTCTTAAATGTGCCTCGCCACCCAGCATGAATATTAGCAATCACATCATTTGATGGATCATAAAATAACATCAATACACAATCTGCATTTGTAGTAGCTAAAGTTATGTCTTTCTTGTTTGTTATAATACCATCTGTTTGTTCTAATTTTAGTAGCTTTGTATCCTGTACATCCGTAGCATCCTTTTCATTTATAGTAACTATGTTATCTGTATGTTTTTGAATTGGTTTTATCAAAGTCTCTGGATCTATGTTCATCTCTTCTAACAATATTTTGTATGAATTCATAGCATCATTATTATCATGTGTCCTAAAATCTAGCGGCTTCAGTGAATATGCATGTTTTATATTTTTAAACTCTAATAATTTTTTAAATTGCAAATATTCAATGTCACCATTTTTTATATGAATCACATTTTCGTTTGATAAATTCATTTAATTCTCCTTTCATTCATATTTAACTTCAACTAAGTATAAACCATGCGGAGGTAAGGTTTTCCCAGCTTTTTTTCTATCTTTTGACTCAATAATTCCCGATATCTCTGAGGCCTTAATTTTTCCAAGGCCGACGTCTACAATTGTTCCACTAATAATTCTAACCATATTATATAAGAATCCATTCCCCGTTAGCTCAATAATTATTTTAGTACCTTCTTTTTTTATTTCACACCTTGTTAGCGTCCTAACTGTAGTTTTTTTATCCTTTCCTCCAGAAGATTTAAATGCTTTAAAGTCATGCTCGCCCTCAAATTTTTTTATTGCTTCTTTCATCTCGTCAAAATCTAACTTATATGGCATGTGATATTCCCTATATCTATTTAGTGCCGAAGGAAATTCACTATTGTTTATAACATATCTATATGTTTTTTGCTTACAATTATACCTTGAATGAAATCTATCTTCCACTTCTTCAGCTTTATGTACCACAATACTTTTTGGAAGTTTAGAATTAATCGCATAAGGCACTTTTTCTATTTCGATTTTGGAATTAGTATGGAAATTTGCCACCTGTCCTAAAGCATGTACGCCCGCATCTGTTCTTCCAGAGCCAACAAGTTCCACTCTTTCACCAGTAATTTCAAAAATACTGTCTTCAATTGATTGTTGTATGGATTCTTTATTAGGTTGCGCTTGCCAACCAGCAAAATTTTTTCCATCGTATTCAATAGTAATTCTGATATTTCGCATTTTTCTTCCTCTTTTATTTTATCAATATTTTTACTTCTTTATTTTTTACTAGGCTTTTAAACTTTTCTGCATCTTCTTTTTCTCCAATAATTTCACCATAATGCGTCGGCACTACTACCTTTGCATTTATCTTATTTGCAAACCCCGCAGCCTCTTCGTAATCCATAGTGTACTTTCCACCAATAGGAATAAATGCTACATCACATTCAATATCTGAAAGTTCTTTTATGTCATCTGTATCACCAGCGATATAATACTTTATTCCGTCAAGATTTATTATATATCCTACCCAATTTTCTTTTTTTTGATGATACATTTTTTCTTTATTAAACGCATATGTTGTAACAAACGATACATCGTTTATCTTATATTCATTATTTGGCTCAACAATCATAACTCTATCCTTATCTCCTGTAAGATTATATGCAAGCTCTCTTGAAGAATCAGGAGTAATTATAAATGTATTATCTTTCATCACTTTTTCGATATCATCTTCGGAGAAATGATCATAATGAGAATGTGTAGAGAAAACATAATTTGCGTCGTGATATTCCTGATTAATTCTAAAAGGATCAATATAAATTATTTTACTACCAACTATCTTTATACTACTATGACAAAAAACAGTAACATTTTCTAACATACTAAAACACCTCACCATCATTATATACACGGATTTTAGCACATTATAGCCTATTTTACAAGCAATCGTTTTTCATTAATTAAGAATAAAAATGAAAATCTAAAAAATCAAAGATTTTTGATTTTCATATGTCGAGCAAAGCTCGACTTTAAATATGGAATTTTTGTTGTTTCATACGGAAAGTATTTGGTAACATAATTTGTTAGTTTTTGATTACTCTCCTATGAAATAAAAAAAAAGCATATTGCACAATTTTTTCAATATTTATATAATATGCCTATAAACTAACAAAAAGGAGGTTTTATTTATGAAGACGTTTCTTAAAAATTACAAGCAAACGCTCATTTTAGTAGCAGCTATAATTATAGGTGCTATTGTCGGAGTATGTTGGGGAGAAGACGCCAAGGTACTAAGCCCATTAGGTGATATTTTTATAAACCTAATGTTCATAATAATCGTACCACTAATTTTCCTTACAATATCTACTTCTATTTCAAAAATAAACCAACCAAAAAGAGTTGGCAAAGTGCTTCGGTACAATTGTACTAGTATTTATTATTACCTCAGTATTATCAGTTTTACTTGGAGTGGCATTTGCCTTTCCATTTAAGTTAGTTTCTACTGAGGATAGCGCATCAATTTTATCAACCCTATCAGAAGAGACTACACAAGAAGCAGAAGAAATATCTATTCTTGAGCGAACAGTTTCCGTACTGATTGTAGACGATTTTGTCGGCTTATTTTCACGTCAAAATATCGTTGCAATAATCGTATTTGCATTACTATTCGGAACAGCAATGAAACTTTCCGGAGACAAGGCAAAACCAGTACAAGATTTGCTTGAGTCTTTGACACACGTTATAATGTCACTTCTAAATATCGTAATGTACTATGCTCCAATAGGACTTGGTTGTTATTTTGCAGCTTTAATAGGAACATTTGGCACATCAATTGCAGTTGGATATTTAAAAACATTCGTGATATATACAATTGCGTGTCTTGTTTGCTACTTTGGCCTTTATACATTATATGCTTTTATTGCAGCGGGCGGCGAAGGTGTAAAGCGCTTCTGGTCAGCAATATTGCCAGCAACACTTACAGCACTTGCAACATGTTCTAGCGCCGCATCTATTCCTGTAAATATGCAAGCAGCAAAAAAAATTGGCGTGTCAAACGATATAGCAGAAACAATAATTCCCCTTGGAACAAGTTTTCATAAAGACGGTTCTATCATAGGTTCTGTATTTAAAGCAATGTTCCTAGTTTGCTTATTCGGTACAGACGTATATTCAGTAGGCGGAGTTTTACAAATATTATTAGTATCACTTGTAGCAACGCTTTTTGTAACTGCTGTTCCTATAGGCGGTGGAACAATTTCAGAAACTATGATTATCACAATGCTTGGTTATCCGCTAAATGCACTACCAATATTAACAATAATCGCAACAATAATAGATGCCCCAGCGACCGTTTTAAATGTTGTTGGTGATGCAAGTTCTTCAATGCTTGTTGCCAGAATTGTTGATGGAAAAGAATGGCTAAATAAAAATGCTACTAGCAAATTGAGAAAACAAAAAGTAACTACTTAAATAGAACAAAAATGAAAATCTAAAAAACCAAAGATTTTTGATTTTCATATGTCGAGCAAAGCTCGACTTTAAACATAAAATTTTTATTGTTTCATACGGAAAGTATTTGGTAACATAATTCGTTAGTTTTTGATTACTTTCCTATGAAATAAAATAAAAGAGTGTTGATTTAACTTGGACTCAAGCTAAGTCAATACTCTTTTTAATTGTTATTTTAGCTCTATATTACATTCATCTATAATTTTTTAATTACATTTTAAACATTAATTTCTTTCTCCCATGGATATACTATCCACTTTTTCGTCTCCATAGTAGCACCAATTATAAACATATCCTCATCTTTCAATTTAGTAAAATTATATATTACTGCAACCTTTATACTTTTAGGTTCTAACTTTTTAATACTTTTAATTACAAATTCCATTGTAACACCTTTATCGAGCATATCATCTACTATCAAAACATCTTTTCCAGTAATTTTTTCTACATTAGTTATTCCTCTTAAAACAGGTTCACCTAAAACAGCATTAACACCATTACTCTCGCTTCTCTTTACGTGAATATACGCAATTTCCGTATTATCTAAATTATTATTAAGAACAGCCCCTAGCGTTGCTCCTCCTCTCAAAACAGGAATAATCGTATCAATTTTTATTTTTTTTTCTTCAATCTGCCTCAAAATTTTTCTAGTTGCATCTTCAAATTCATCCCATGACATATAATATAACTCTTGCATACTTTTCCCCCTTTATACGTCTTGTTCAATAAAGCTATATTCAATATATCCTTCTTTGTTATTTTCAATATACTTTATCTCTACTCTATCTCCGCTTTCATTATTTCCGCAATAAATTGTATTATAATCTATGGCTTCTATTTTATCATCATATTCTTTTTTTATATCGTCAGCATAATCCTCAATATCTTCCTCTTTAACCTTTATTAACGAAATTTTTATACTTGACGGTCCTATTACTATTCTATCTATCTCGCCAAAATCAGGTTTTTTTATCTTTTTTACAATCTCATTTGTATCTATCCAAACGTCTGTATATTGCAACTTATACGAAGGATAATAATAAGATGATACTTCGAAACCATATTCATTGATAGAAACATTTTCATAACCAAACAATTTATAAATTTTCTCTAATTCCTCGACGGTTATGTTAGTATAATCTCTCACAAATTGTTGTTTTTCACTTGCATTCAAAACGTCAACAGTAATATCCGTTGATATATTTTCCTTCTGTTCCGTTCCCAAATTTGAATTTATAATATTTGATTTATTTTTAGGTGCATTATTATATAGCATTAAAATGACCAACAATATAATTATCAATACTACAAAAACCACAAGCAACTTTTGTAATTTTTCTCTATCATATTTCATATGTCACCTCCATTAATCATCTTCTGTCGGCTTATTCAAAATTTCTAAATCATCTTCCAACTCATTTTCTTTGCTCTTATCGATTGCAATATCATTAACGAGATTTCTTAAATTTTCTATTCCTTGTGCGTCTACACCAATCATTTGAAAAGCTCTTCCCACATTATTCTTAAGTTGTCCTTCAAGTTGCCTTATCATTTCGGGTGTATATCTCTCTCCATTAATAAGATAAATAACTTCTTTAATTTTTTTATCCATATAATTAATTTTTGCAGGCTCTGCTTCTTGTTCATGCAAATCTTCATCTGCATTAGGCATATCTTTAATCATATCCGTTTTTTCATTTGCCTCAATATCCAATCTTACTTCTTCTCCAATTAAATATTTATCATTTATATTATTCTCATCAAAGCTTGCAACGCACGTCACAACAGTTCCATCAATATTAATGGTTTTCTTCCTAGAAAGCAAATCTGCCGCATCATATACAATTACACCTTTCTCGTCAAATACTTCTTCTTCCATAACAGTTCTTCCATCCCTGAGCATTTCCGTCTTTGTTCCATTTAGTATTCCATCTTCAGAATAAGTTAAAAATCTTCTATATTTATTTTTTCCGTCCCCAGCATTTTCACGTTCTAACATTGCTTGTTTTTGTGCATTATCCAAAGCAGTTCTACATCCTTCTAACTTAGTCGCGAAACCTTCACGCCTATTGGCAAACTCTACCTCAAGCTTTTGCATCTTCTCTGTCAAGCCTTCTATTTGCACCGCGCAAGCCTCAACAGACATATCGGTCATTTTCATACCACTACTTAATTTTCTCATAATTTCCAACTTCAATTCTTCTATTTGGAATAATATTTTATTTTTTTCTACAACATGGCGCGCAGCATCAAAGTCCATGTCATCTTTTGTCTGTTCAAGCATCGCTCTTTCTTCCAATATTTTCTTAGCGTTAGCATCCCTTTTACATAGCTCCCTTTTTTGCTCGAACATCACTTGCCTCACAGGTTCAGATTCTTTTTCGCCAGTATCAGGATCAGTATCATTCTCATTTCCATTTAATTCACTTGATATCTCATCATATTCATCTTTTTCGTCAGCAAAGGAAGTCGATAATCTATCAATTTCTGGTCTTTTAATTTTAGTTTGACTAATGTCTCCTACAGTTGTAAGCTTTCCAGTATCAGGATCAAAAACAAGGCCTAATTCATTAGCCAAGTTATCAATCTCGTCAATTAATTCATTTAATCTTTCTACTTTACCTTGCTCACTTTCCACTAATTCTTGTTCCCTTCCTGACAATTGTTTCAAATCATTGCTTTTTAATTTATAATACTCTAAAAGTTTTCCTTCTAGTTGTGGTGTTGTTTGTATTTTTGCTTGTCTTCCCATTTCATTCACTCCTTCCTATAATTCTGTCCTGTTTTCTAAAGCTTTAGCCAAAGTCACTTCATCGACGTATTCCAAATCTCCACCAATTGGAATTCCATGAGCTATCCTCGTCACTTTCAAGTTAAACGGCTTTACCAACTTGGAAATATACATTGCCGTGGCCTCTCCTTCAACATTAGGATTAGTAGCTAAGATTAATTCTTTTACATCATTACTACCAACTCGTGTAATAAGCTCTTTAAGTTTAATATCATTTGGCCCAATACCATTCATCGGTGAGATAACTCCATTTAGCACATGGTAAACTCCATTATACTCATGAGTTTTTTCGATTTGTGCAATGTCTCTTACATCTTCTACAACACATATCATTTCCTTATCCCTCTTAGCATTCGAACATATCTCACACGGATCTGTGTCACTAATGTTATTACATACCGAACAATATCTTAAATTTTTCTTAGCATTAACTATTGTTTCCGCAAACTTTTCACATTCTTCAGTTGAAGAATTTAGTATATGAAACGCAAGTCTTACAGCTGTTTTATGCCCTATACTCGGCAATTTTTCAAACTCTTCTATTAGCTTTTCAATTGAAGCACTAAAATTCATTTCTCTCCCCTTATCTTTCTGTTACCATGCAATCAGAACATACCATTTAACCCTGTAGGTACGTTAAACTTCTTCATTTCCGACTCCATCAACTCATCAACCTTATTTGTAGCTTCATTTATTGCAGTCATTATTAAATCCTCTAGCATCTCAACATCTTCTTTATCAACAACTTCAGGTTTAATTTTGATAGACTTAACAACTTTTTTCCCTGTCATTACAACAGTGACTGCACCACCACCACTAGTTACTTCGAACTCCTTACTCTCCATTTCCTCCTGAGTTTTCATCATATCTGCTTGTAACTTTTGTGCCTGCTTTAATAGCTGATTCATATTGCCTCCACCCATACCTGGATATCCACGAAATTTTGACATCTTACAATCTTCCTTTCTTTTTTAATTATTAAAAACATATTTTATTTTAATATCTTTATCCATAACATTTCTGACAACCTCTTTTATAATGCCCTTACTCTCATCTTTTTGCATATACTGCTTATTAACATCATCTAGCGACTGGCTAAATATAATATGTATTAACTCATCATCCACTTGTTTTATTTCTGAATTAAGCAAAATAGCATGCATTATCATTCTCTTATTTTCTTTCAAGGCGCTCAATACTCTTGATTTTAGCGAATCTTCTGCCTCTTTCTGTTTTAATATATTTGTAGTCTCAGGTTTTTCTTCGCTTTCTTTTTTAGTGCCTCGCATTGAAATCCTTATAAGCCCAGTCTCAAAAATAACCTCTTTGTCTGTTGCCCACTTCATACTATTTTGAAGCTCAGATAAATCTGTAATCATGTTAAGTATAACATCTTTATTTAACGTTCTAGCTAAATCTTTCATCCTTACCAAATCATCCTCTTTATAAGCCACTAAATCGTCTGATACTTGCAACATAACTAAATCTCTCATAAATTTAACAACTTCCCAGACAAATATCTCTAAATTTTTTCCTTCATTAATAATCTTCTCAGCATCTTTTAAAACCTCTACTCTATCGTTCAAAAGTAAATGTGTCGCTATTTCCATTAAATAATCAAACTCAGGTATACCAACAATTTCTCGTACCCTATCTTCTAAAATTTTGTCTTCTCCAACCGAAACACATCTTTCCAAAATACTTATCGCATCTCGCATGGCTCCATCTGACATCTTAGCAATAATCTTTAAAGCACCATCTTCTATGTCAATATTAGACTCATTGCATATAATCTTTAATCTTTTAATTATGTTATCTACTGATATCCTTTTAAAATCAAATCTTTGACATCTAGAAAGGATCGTCACCGGGAGCTTTTGCGGTTCTGTAGTTGCCAAAATAAATATTACATGTTTCGGTGGTTCCTCTAAGGTTTTCAAAAGGGCATTAAATGCACCAGTTGACAACATATGAACCTCGTCAATTATATATACGCGATACTTCGCATTAGTCGGTATAAATTCAACTTCCTCTCTTATATCCCTAATATTATCAACACCATTATTAGAAGCAGCATCTATTTCTGTAATATCTATAAGACCATTTTCCAAAGCCTGCTTGCAAATTTCACACTCATTACACGGTTCACCATTCTTAGGATTCAAACAATTAACAGCACGGGCCAAAATTTTTGCCGTACTAGTTTTGCCGCTTCCACGACCACCACTAAACAAGTACGCATGAGCTACTCTATCATTTTTTATTTGATTTTTGAGTGTAGTCGTTATGTATTCTTGCCCCACAATCTCTTCAAAAGTTTTAGGCCTAAATCTTCTATATAAGGCAACATACGCCATTTACTACTCACCGCCCCTTAAAAATTTTATAGCAATAAAATGCCGTGAAATATACTTGTATGAATGGTGTTACACATAAAAAAATCTACTTATTGCTGCTTCCTTCCGGACCTGACAAGGTTCATAGCCTTCTATTGTACACCATTCATACAAATATACCCCACGGCATTATTATACACTTATTCTCTCTTTTAGACAAGGCAATTATATCACAATATTTATAAAATGTAAATATTAAAGAATAGCGTTTCAAAAAATTTACAATTAAAGGAGATAATGATATCGTTACATTTATATTTAACAAATTCAAACTGTCCTTTTATTGATGAAATATTATAACCTCAATTACTCTACTCTCGTGATATTCTCTGCTTGTTCGTAACATGTTGATTTTATATTTTAGCAAACCTCGCTTTAAACCTATTCCACGCCCTCTTTATCTTACTAATGATATTATTTTTATAAATAGCAACTGCCAATTTTTCCTTCTTGCTATCCATGTAATCAATATAATATTCCTTTGCATCCAAAGGTGTTACTATAATTGAATCTTCTATGTAAAATACTCCTTGTTCATCATATGTTATTTTCAAAGTATAATTACTTTCCTTAGAAATAGTTATTATCCAATCAATCAAGTCTTTATTTTTTATTATGTTTATGTACGAAGCCACATTGTCTTCAAACTCTTTTTTTATGTTAGGATCAACCTTTGCATTATATATTTCACTTATTATATCTTTTTTATCTCTTGTATTTATTACATTTCTAAAAAAGTGATACGCATCTATTATCTTAGCTTGAAGAGTATTAGCCGTATCTTCATCATGTATTAATATATCTGTTTTATCTACAGTTATTTCATTATCCAACATTATGAATTTGCAATCAAAGAAAGTTAAAATATTACTTATAGTTGCAAGCATCCTTTTGTCTTTTCCCAATTTTGCAATAGTTTCATAGTGATATTGTAATTCATTTTTATCTATTTTTACGGCTTTGTAAAAGTCATTAACATCTAAAAGCTCATCATAAATCTTTTGTGCTTCTTCAACATTTTTAAGACTCCTATTTATGTTTTCTAGCCTGAACTCATTTTCCTTAACATGCTTTAAGTAAACACCGCATTTATAAAACTTATTTATCTTTAATATCTCTTTTATATATTCTTTATTAGGAATATATTGTACCTTAACAAAATATTTAATAGGTTCTTTTGTTATTAAATATCTAACATATTGTCTTATCTCTAATTCGCCAACGTTTGCTATATACCTTTTTTCGCCATCATTAAAATAAAATAAGCAAACACTTTTAGAAAGCACCTCTAACAAAGTATCATATACACCTGCATTTGAAGGCAAATTTGCTTTAAATAGCAGCACATAAATATCCATCCAGCTTGGTTCATAAAGATTGTTATCAAGAACTCCTGTAAGCTTAGAAAAGTCTAGTTCTACATATTCATAATTCATTAAGCTAAGTAGCTTCCTTTTTTCTTCTCTAAGTAAATTGCTATTCACAACGCCTTCACCACCCTTCATAGGTAAATTATATTACATCAAAAATAAAATTACTAGTAAAAAAAATATATATTTATATAAAAAATATAATACACCTAACTAAAAATATTTTTTATTCATATGACCATATGTTTATTACAACGTTTCATATATTTCAGTTTAATAAATATTTTTATCCTCAGTAAAAATATTTACTTATAAAGTTACGTTAATAAAAAATGTAATATAATTTTCCTTATTATGCAAATATAACCTATTTCAAAAATTTTTTTGTAAAAAAATAATTAAATTTGTTTTTAAATGTTGTTTCGTGATATTTTTTATTTGCAACGGTTACAATAATTCGTTAGCTAATAGTTAATAACCTAACTATATATTTTTTAAAAAAAATATCATTTTCCTATTGCAAAAAATAGCGAAATTAGTTATATTCTAATTATAGTATTGAACTTCATGATTAAATATAAAGCTTACTAAAGTTTTACTAAAGAAGGGGGGCTAATAACATGCCAGTAGCAAAAAAAGCTGTTGCTAAAAAGCCAGCTGCTAAACCAGCTGCTAAAAAAGCCGTTGCTAAAAAGCCGGCTGCTAAACCAGCTGCTAAAAAGGCTGTTGCTAAAAAGCCAGCTGCTAAACCAGCTGCTAAAAAGGCTGTTGCTAAAAAGCCAGCTACTAAACCAGTAGCTAAAAAAGCAGCTGCTAAAAAAACAGTAGCTAAAAAAGTAGTTACTAAAAAAGCTGTTGCTAAAAAGAAATAGCACAAGGGAGACTAAAAGTCTCTAAAAGAAATGAACTTTGAATCAATAATGATTCAAAGTTCATTTTTAACACTAAGATTTTTTATAAATAATAATTAATTTCTTTAACACAAAACTAGTGATTAGTGCTATTTCTATTTTTCACATTATTCAATATCTTTTCAAGATATTCTTCCAGTTTTTTAACATCTTTTTTAGAAAATCCCTTATATTTCTTGTCTTCAAAACTTTTCAAAATTCTTTTGCACTGAGTTGCAACTTTTTTTCCTTCTGGTGTTATAAACACTCTTTTATATTTTAAATTATTTTCATCCACAAGCTTTGATATATACTCCAAGGTCTCTAACTTACGTAATCTCTCACTCATGGACGAATATTTTATATTAAATATCTCGGCAAGTTCATTTTGCGTAGCACCATCATTTTCTTTAATTACAGTCAACAGTTTTGCTTGTCCTTTGACCAAATTGTATTTTTCTAGTTTTATATCAACTTCATGATATTCTGCTTGTGATATTTCCTTTAAATATTCATATATATTCTTCATTTTTCCCTCCTTATATGTAACAATTAGTATCCTAATTATATTTATGCTTTTAACAAGTGTCAATGAGACTTTATACTTTTTTCTTCATTTTTCTCAATTCTGCAAAAAAATCTTGTAAGATTTTTTTCGACTCAGTTTCACATATTCCAGTATGTACCTCAACAGTATGGTTAAATTTTATATTTTCTAACAAATTGATTTTTGACCCAACTGCCCCAGTTTTAGGCTCCATTGCTCCTATATATAATTTACTAATACGTGCATTTATTATAGCCCCAGCGCACATAGCACAAGGCTCTAATGTAACATACATATCGCACCCCTCTAGTCTCCAAGCATCAAGTTTGCGACAAGCTTTCACAATCGCTAAAATTTCCGCATGAGCGCACGCCTGTTTTTTTGTTTCTCTTAAGTTGTGTGCGCGTGAAATTATTTTGTTGTCTTTTACTATTACCGCACCTATAGGAACCTCTTCTTTTTCATAAGCTTTTCTAGCTTCTTTCAACGCTTCTTTCATATATTTTTCATGCATAAATTGCACCCCTTAAAAAAATAAAGCTAGAAGTTAGTAAAAACCTAATTTCCAGCCTCTTCCATATGCCAAATCCTTGGCGCGCCCGAAGGGAGTCGAACCCCCAACCGCTCGGTTCGTAGCCGAGTACTCTATCCAATTGAGCTACGGGCACATAACGTATATCAGGCTTTATGCCTACCATACAAGTACATATTATATAAGAAATGCACAAAAAATCAATAGTTTTTTGATTAAAAAGAGTAAATATAGCGGAGTTTTTGCCTGTGCAGTTTGAGTCTATTACTCTGAACGGATTGCTTTTAAGAAGTATCCCACAAATTTAAAACATACACAAAGACAAGCTTGACAAAATAGCTAATAATGGACCAAGATAAATTTCTGTATATTTTTAACGCTATTTTCTGTTTTGTATCTATATAGACAAAACTCCTTCCACGTGTCTACATTCCCCTCTTGAAATTATATTCTTATTGTACTATAATGCTTATGTAATGCATCCGTAGCTCAGCAGGATAGAGCGCTCCCCTCCTAAGGGAGAGGTCGGACGTTCGAATCGTCTCGGATGCGCCATTTCAATGTGTACGGAGTTTTTTAATACATTTCTCAAAGTCAATTACTATAAAACTTTTAACAACAAGAGAATGTGTTAGAAAACTCCGTACGTGTTATATCTATTTCGCTATTAATTTAACCCCTATATCTAGTTCTTCTTGTCCTCTTCTGATTTTTAGCATTACCGTATCTCCTACATCTTTGCTATATATATATTCTCTTAATTCTGTCATTTTGTTTATCTCTCTATTATCTATTTGAGTTATAATATCGCCTTCTTTTATCCCTGCTTTTTCACTTGGTCCTCCTTTACTGACAGTCGCTACATAAATACCACTTTCTATGTCTAAATTGGAATCAATATATTTTATTACTTCTTTATCATACGCGTATATTCCAAGATATCCTTCTTTAAATTCTCCCTCGTCTTCTAATTTTTCTATTATAGGTTTTACTATGTTTATTGGAACAGCAAATCCTATTCCTTCTGCATCTGTTATCTTTACAGTATTTATACCAATAATCTCTCCACTTTTATTTACAAGCGGTCCTCCACTATTACCAGGATTTATACTTGCGTCCGTTTGTATAAGCCCTTCCATAAACACTTTTTCGCCATCCTCTTCAAACAAAAACGTCCTATTCAATCCGCTTATTATACCTTTTGTTGTAGTCCCCTGAAACTCCACTCCTAATGGATTTCCAATGGCAATAACATCCTCTCCAATTTGAATATATTCGGAATCACCCAAAGTGGCAACATCTAAGTTTCTTTCATTTACTCTAATTATAGCTACATCGATATTTTCTTCTGCCCATATTACTGTTCCTTGTATACTTTTCCCATCGTGCAATGTTACTACAATTCTTGCTCCAACATTTTGTGCCAAGTGTTGATTAGTCAATATATACCCCTTTTCACTCACAATAATACCAGTTCCTAATCCCCACTTTTGAGTTGCATTAATATCAAAAATGCTCTGATTATCTGGCTGAAGTAAGCTTATTCCGACTGTCGCCTTCTTTACCGCCTCAATTACATTTGGTATATCATTCGTAGACGAATAATTTGTATTATCATATGAATAGCTGTTATTTGAACTTAGCCTTGTGGCCGCATAATTTTCTCTCTCATTTCCTAACAAAATAATTATATTTTCCACTACTAAAACTGTTATAAGAATCGCTAACACTGCTGTATAAAACACCTTTCTGCCATCCTTTTTCTTGTTGTCATTATAGGAATATATATACATTACTAGCACCTCCAAATTTAATATTAATAACTATTTTTTCCATTAACCGTTTTGTATATTCCTATAATTTTTTTGTTTTTTAGTTTTGTTTGCATTTAACAAATAAATAAAAACATATTTTTATTGTTTTTTGTTTAATTTTAATGTATTATGGGTGTATGATGTTGAGTTATATTAGATGATCTTAATGTCTTAGAAATTTTAAGAAGATTAAGAGGTAGTTATTTATGAAGTTTATACAAGAAAAGCTTTTCTATGAACTTACAAACGCACAAAAATCTATATTAATGTCTGAACAATTTTTCGGGGATCCTCATATGTTCGTTATCCCTTCGTACGTGTGTATAAAGGAGAATCTAGACTTTGATTTGATAAAAAAAACAGCAAATTTGATTATTGAAAATAACGAAGCCCTTAGGACAAGATTTTTAAACGTTGAAGGTAATACGTATCAATACTTTGCAAACTTTATAGAATCTGATATTTTGAAAGTTACAGTAAATGATCTTGATGAATTAGAATCGTTTATTAAAGATATTACTTTCAATGTATATGATGCTCCGTTAGTAAAGTTTATTATGTTTGAAAATTTGTCTGGACATGGAGGATTATGTTGTATAATCCACCATCTAATTGGTGACGCTTGGACATTGTCTCTTATTCTTGACGAAGTTGTAAAAATATATTATCAACTGTCTAGAAACGGCAAAGTTAGTGCGGCTCGTAAATCTAGCTACAAAGATTTTATTTTGTCAGAAAACACATATATCGATTCAGAAAGATACATTAACGATAAGAATTTCTGGGAAGAAAAATTTAGTAGTCCTGTCGATATTATGAATTTTAAAAATAATACTATTTTCGATACTTCCTCAAAAAGGAATTCATATCATATTCCTATTCATATTAATATGTATTGCAAGGAAAATAAAATTTCTTTATTTTCTTTCTTCTTTGCGGCTATTAGCATCTACTTTTCTCGAATATTTAATTCAACAAATTTAACAATAGGTACTCCATTTTTAAATAGAACCTCTTTAACTGAAAAAAATTGTGTGGGAATGTTTATTTCAACGATGCCTTTCGTTCAAAATTTAGATTATAACGACACTGTTTCTGAGTATATAAAGAAAATAACAATATCTCAGATAGGCATGCTTAGACATCAAAAATATCCATATTATGAATTGCAAAAATATTATACACAAAAGTTTGGGCGCATTAACAACCTATACGACATATTGTTTTCTTATCAAAATGCAAAAACAACTTTTTCTGCTCCTGATTTTAATTTCGAATCAAAATGGTTACATACTAATCATCAAGCAGAATCTTTAGTAATAAGCATTTTAGATACCGACAACACAAATAATTTGCTTATAACTTATGACTTCTTGACTAATGTATTTTCAGATGAAGAGATAGGGGAAATGAACAACAGGATACTCTTTATCGCCGAGCAAATGGTTAATATGACTGATAAACAAATAAAAGAAATAGAAATAGTTACACCCGACGAAAGAAAAATTTTATTAGAGGATTTTAATAATACTGATGTTTCTTACAACAAAAACGATACTATAGTTAATTTATTTACTGCTCAGGCGCAAAGAACTCCAGATAATATTGCTCTTATCTTTGCCGATAAAACTATGACTTATAAGGAATTAAACGAGAAAAGTAATTATGTTGCTAATCTTCTTTTAAAAAATGGTGTTAAGAAGGATACTTTTGTCGGAGTATTACTTAACCGTTCATTTGAGATGATTATATCAATCTTAGGTGTCCTTAAATCTGGAGCTGCATATATGCCTATAAATCCTGCATATCCTGCTGATCGTATTTCATATATGATTCAAGATAGCAATTGTAAGTTTGTTCTAACATCTAATGATGTTAGTTGCGATATAGATAATGTTCAAAAGTTGGTTATTGATAACTCAACTTTGAAATCTCTTAAAACATTTGATTCACATGCAAGTGGTGATTGTTTAGCCTATGTTATATATACATCAGGTTCTACTGGCAAGCCTAAAGGTGTAATGATAAAACATTCTAACATTATCAACACTTTACTTTGGAGAAAAGAAGAATATCATTTTGATTCTGAAGTCAGAGTTTTGCAAATTCCTTCTTTTGCTTTTGATAGCTCTGTAGAAGATATTTTCACGCCTCTTATATCAGGGGCTAGTCTTGTTTTGCTAAACACCACATCATCTTCTTTAGACATTTCATTAATTAGGGAATTAATTATTAAACATCATCCTAATCATATGCTAGTGGTTCCATCTTTTTATACCGTTATGCTTTCAGAACTTTCTTCTATAATGCAAGGCTTCAAACATATAACCGTTGCAGGAGAAGGATTTTCAATCGAATTAGTCAGAAAGCATTTTGATTTGCTTCCTGACGTTGAACTATATAATGAATATGGACCAACTGAAAATAGTGTATGCACAACATTTTACAAATTTAATAAAAATGACGACACTGTATATATTGGCAAACCGCTAAATAATTGTAAATGTTACATCTTGAATGATAATTTAAAGCTTCAACCATATAATGTCAAAGGAGAACTTTGTGTGAGTGGTCCAGGACTTGCTAAAGGATATATTGGTAAGAAAGATCTAACAGACTCTCGCTTTATTCCAAACCCTTTTTTAGACGGCTCGTTGATGTATAAAACAGGAGATATTGTATCAATTAATTCAGATGGGTTAATGACTTTCCACGAGCGTGTTGACCATCAAGTTAAATATAATGGTTTTCGCATTGACCTTGGGGAAATAGAAAATAATATCTCTTCTTACATAAAAAATCCTAATGTTGTTGTGCTTTTGAAAAAAACCGATAATCGTAGTAGTTTGAACGCATATATCGAATCAGATGTTAGTGTAGATGTTAGTGACTTAAAACAAAACTTAAAAAAGTTTTTGCCTTATTACATGATACCTAAAGAATTTTATACAGTTCCTTCATTTCCTTTAACCCCTAATGGGAAGATTGATAGGACTGCGCTAAGCAATTTAACTTTTGAAGTTAAAGATGTTACAATTATAGCTCCACGAAATGAAACTGATGCCAAAATATTAGCAGCATGGAAGATCGTTTTAAAACAAAAAAATATTAGTATTGATGACAATATTTTTGATATTGGTGGAGACTCATTATCTCTATTATCCATTCAATCTATTTTATTTAAAGATGCTATTAATGTAAATTCTCAAGTATTGTTTGAGAATCCTACTATACGTTCACTTTCGGATTATATAACTGAAAATAATGTTATTAGTATGACAAATTTAAGTAATGAAAATGATGAAAAAATATATTTACCGGCTAAAACCTCTATCAAGGATATTGATTCAAAAGGTAATATGCCTAAAAATGTTTTGCTAACAGGTAGCACTGGCTTTTTGGGTTCACACATATTAGCTGAGCTTATCACTGATTTTCCTGACATCAAAGTTTATTGCTTAGTAAGATCAAAACCAAATAAATCTTACACAAAACGTCTTTCTGAAATTCTTAATTATTACTTCGGTGAAAAATATGATTTATTAATTAACGATAGAATTATCCCACTAGAAGGTGACTTGGTTCGTGACAAATTAGGTATTAATATTACATTATATAAGGAGTTAACCGAAAAAATAGACTGCATAATAAATGCTGCTTCTTTAGTAAAGCACTTTGGAGACTACAATTTATTTTATAACTCAAATGTAGTATCTGTAAAAAACATTATTAAGTTTGCAAAGGAAGCAAATGCTCAAATAAACCATGTTTCAACGACTTCTGTATCTGGAAATTATCTAGTAAAAAATGATATCGAATATAATTTTACTGAAAATGATTTTTATATTGGACAAAATTATAAAGATAATGTATACGTTAGAACTAAATTTGAGGCTGAAAATGAGTTATTTAAGGCACAAACAGAAGAGGGCATAAAAGTAAATATATTTAGAATTGGGAATTTAATGCAACGTACATCTGATGGCGTTTTCCAGATAAATAAATATGATAATGCCTATTTTAAAAGAATTTATGGTTTTATTAAATTAGGTGAAGTTCCTAGCAAATTGCTACACCAAGAACTAGAATTTACGCCTGTAGATTATTGTGCAACAGCAATTGTTAAATTGATTTCGTACAGCAATAAAATATTTCACTTGCTAAATCCTAATGTTATCGATGCTTATGATTTATTTTCAATATTGCAAAATTATTCTATAAAAATGAATTTTGTAAGTATGGAGAAATTTATTGCTAACTTGCGTACGGATAAATATAACAAATATTTAGAAAATTTTATAACAGACTTTAACGACTCCACAAAATTGGATTATAATAGTAAGATAATAATAAAGAGTGATATTTCTAACACATATCTGCATCATAATAGTTTTGCATGGCCAGTAATAACTAATGAATATCTAAATCTATTTATTAAAAATCTTTTGGAGGGAGAAAATGAGCAAGAATAAAAAACAAGTTTCAAAATTATCTAAATTAGTATCTGAAAATATTAGAGCATCAGCGTGTCTTACTTTCTCAATTATTGCGCTTATAGGTATACTTTTAACATATTACTTTTTGCCAATTTTATTAAACTATGGGCCAGGTACAATAGATACTCAATTCGACTTGGAATTTTCTAGTGGTCTTTCTTATACAACACAATTTATAATAGTATATATTTTAGTAACATTTTTGGGCATCGTATTTTTATTATGGCAAACTAAAGACTTCAAATATTTAGATAGCATAAAAAAATCAAGTCAGACAGATAGTGCTTCTCAAAAAAAATTAAATAAGATTATATTAAAGTGTATAGAAATTCCTAATTACATGTTTGCACTAGCATCAATATTGCCAGGAGTTCTAGTTACTCTTATATTTCTTTTTCTTGGCTTCACATCATTTGCAGATGTTAAAGTAATTTTGGTAATTGTTACTATATCACTATTGTCCGGTTCCCTTTCATATATTTTTGAGAAGAATATTTTTAAATCAGTATTAATATCTATTGGAAATACTCAGAAATTTGATAAATCTGATGGCTCATTAACTAAATCATTAATATTGCAAATTACTTCATTAATATTAGTTTGTACTTTGTACACTTTTCTACTATCATATTCAACTAATATGGAAGATAAATCAGAAGTGCTAAGACAACATTACATATATGAAGTAAATTCGATAGTTAATAATTATTTCCCTAGCAATATAGAGGATTTAAAGAAACTATTAAGTACTATGGAATTGATTTCGCCAAAAGATGCTGTTTTTTTAATTGATGAAAATAATAATTTTATTAATTTTAATAATACGGAAGTTACCGATTTCTTTATTAAATATGCAACTGATTTGTCTCAAGATTATGATAATAATGTTTATGATTATTATGGTACAGAGTCGCAGGGTATTGTGATTCCCATAAAAATTGACAATTCAAATATTAAGGTAGTTATAAGATATGATTTGTCAAGTTCAAACTTGGGAACTGTTTTTCCTAATTTAATTATTATTTTGCTTTACTGTGCCGCTTCAGTATTTTTCATATCACACTCTATATCAAAAGAGATAGCACGTGTTGCAACAAGTATGAATAATATTTCAAGTGGCTCTAAAGCAGAATTAAACGATAAACTTCCTGTAACTTCTAATGATGAAATAGGAGAATTAATTAGAGCTTTTAATGAAATTCAAGATTTAACAAAACAAAATATTGAACAAATTGAGGGCAACCAGCAAACTCTTCTTGAGCAAGAACGTTTGGCTTCACTAGGACAGATGATTGGAGGAATTGCTCATAATATGAAAACTCCTATAATGTCTATATCTGGTGCATCCGAAGCTTTAACAGATTTAATTTCTGAATATATGGCATCAATCGATAATCCGTCTGTTACTTCTTCGGATCATAAAGAAATTGCAACTGATATGCTTAGTTGGATTACTAAAATAAAAAGTCACACTGCATATATGTCTGACATTATAACTACTGTTAAAGGTCAAGCGTCTCAACTTACCACCATGACATATTCTACCTTTACGGTATATGATTTATCTAAGAAAGTAGAAATTTTAATAAAACATGAAATTAAAAAGGCTCTTTTGACTTTAGAAATATCTTTAAATTGTGATCCAACGTTAAAACTACACGGAGATATTAACAACCTAATTCAAGTTGTAATTAACTTGATTTCTAATTCAATTCAAGCATATGACGGAAAAACAAACGAAAAGGTTTTCCTTTCGATTGATGCAGATGAGAGTAACGTATATATTCGTGTAAAAGACAATGCAAGTGGAATATCAGAAGAAGTACAGTCGAAACTGTTTAAGGAAATGGTTACTACAAAAGGAAAAAACGGTACTGGTCTCGGGTTGTATTTATCTTATTCAACTATACGAGGAAAGTTCGGTGGTGATATTACTTTTGAATCAAAAGAAAACATAGGAACAACATTCACGATTTCTTTACCATTAAATATTTAATTTTACAACGGAGGTATTTATATGAGACTTAAAAATATTGTTCAAAAAAAAGATTTTAAAATATTAGTTGTTGATGACGAACAAGGTGTAATTGATTCTCTTAATATATTCTTAAGAGACTATGTTATTAGGCGGAACAACAGATCCCCTAGAAGCTATCGAGCTTGTTAAAAGCGAACACTTTGATTTACTTATTTTAGACTTTTTGATGGCTCCTATTCATGGTGATAAAGTAGTTGAGGAAATACGAAAATTTAATAGGGATATTTATATATTGTTACTTACAGGTCATAAAGATTTGGCACCTCCTTTAGATACAATCAGAAAATTAGATATACAAGGTTATTGCGAGAAAAGTGATAAGTTTGATCAAATTATTCTTTTGGTCGAATCAGCTCTTAAATCAGTTTCTCAAATGAAATTAATTAAACAGATAAATGAAGAACTAGAGCATACATATAATGAATTAAAAGCAGCATATCGTGGGACAATCGAATCACTGCGTTTAGCGGTAGATGCTAAAGATTCATATACTAAAAATCACTCTGACAGGGTTTCTTACTATGCTGTCATGCTCGCAAAAAAGCTAAATTTACCTAAAGAAGAAGTTGAAATTATTAGGGATGGTGCATACTTCCATGATATTGGGAAAATAGGAGTTCCAGATTCAATATTACAAAAAACAAGTAGCCTAACAGACGAAGAGTATAGCAATGTAAAGGATCATCCGTCTATAGGAGCTCATATATTACAACCGGCAAAAATATTTGAAAATATCATTCCAATAGTAAAATTTCATCATGAGAGATATGATGGGAGAGGCTATCCAACTGGACTCTCGGGAGAAAATATTCCCCTTACTGCTAGAATAGTATGTATTGCCGACTCGTTCGATGCAATGACTTCAGATAGAAGCTATAGGCCAAGATTTACGTTGCATAAAGCAATTGATGAATTAAGAGCCTGCAAAGGAACACAGTTCGATCCTAATTTAGTAGATACCTTTATAGAAGTATTAACTGATAATAAGGAAACGGTAGAAAGAGATTTAAACATAAAGTTCATAATGAGAAAAGATGACGATATAGATACTATCTAAGTAATTTAACAAAAATTCAAAATCTTGACTTTTTCAATGTCTCTTTTTCAGGTGACAAATGACATAAATAAAGACGAGGTGGAATTATAATCTAATGCTTTCCCACCTCGTCTATTTTTTAACTTTTTACTACTATCGTATATATTCTTCCTGGAACATATATGCTTTTCACTATTTCCTTGCCATCCGTAAATTTCCTTACTTCCACATCAAGCATGGCAATTTTTTCAATTTCTTCTGCCGTTGCATCTTTGCTAGCTTTTATGACTGCACGTAGCTTTCCGTTTACTTGCACTGGCACTTCTATTTCTTGATCTATTGTTTTCTCTTCATCATACTTTGGCCAACTCGTTTGATATAAGTATCCATCATAACCTACCTTTTCCCACATCTCTTCTGTTATATGTGGAGCAACCGGATTTAATAATGTTATAAATATTTGTAACTCTTTTTTATTTATCTTTCCTCTTTTTCCTATCTCATTTATAAATTCCATCAAACAAGCAATCGCTGTATTATATTTCATTTTTTCGTAATCATCAGAAACTTTTTTAATTGTTTTATGCATCAATGTTTCTATATCTTTTGAGCATTCATCTCCATCTACTACAATTTCTAGTAAGTTATATACTTTTTCAAGAAATCTAAAACATCCCTTTACACTTTGTTCTGACCACGGTGTAGCCTGATCAAAAGTTCCCATAAACATTTCATACATTCTTAAAGTGTCTGCGCCATACGCGTCAATCATGTCATCTGGATTTACTACATTGCCCCTCGATTTTGACATTTTCTCACCATTAGCACCCAATATCATACCGTGCGATGTTCTCTTTTGATATGGCTCTTTTGTCGGAACAACACCAATATCATATAAAAATTTGTGCCAAAATCTTGAATACAATAAGTGAAGCGTTGTATGTTCCATACCGCCATTGTACCAATCTACTGGTAACCAATATTTCAAAAGATCTTTATTTGCCAACTCCTTATCGTTATGTGGGTCTATGTATCTTAAGAAATACCAAGACGAACCTGCCCAGTTTGGCATTGTATCAGTTTCTCTTTGTGCCACACCGCCGCATTTTGGACAAGTCGTATTTACCCAATCTGTAAGTTTAGAAAGTGGTGACTCACCATTATCTGTCGGCTCATAGCTTTCTGCATATGGAAGTTCTAGTGGCAAATCTTCTTCAGGAACCGGGACCCATCCACATTTATCACAATGCACCATAGGTATAGGCTCACCCCAATATCTTTGCCTAGAAAAAATCCAGTCACGAAGTTTAAAATTAGTCTTTGCTTTTCCTATTTTATTTTCCTCAAGATATTCTATCATCTTGTTAATCGCATCTTTAACTTTTAGTCCATCTAAAAATCCTGAATTTATCATAGTTCCCGATTCAATATCCACATTCGGTTGTTCATTTATGTCTACATCTCCTAATATTACTTGAATTATAGGCATATTGAATTTCTTAGCAAATGCATAGTCTCTCTCATCGTGTGCAGGCACTGCCATTATGGCACCCGTTCCATATGAAGCAAGTACATAATCCGAAATCCATATAGGAATCTCTTTATTATTTACAGGATTAATTGCTGTAACTCCTTTAAGCATAACTCCTGTTTTGTCCTTATTCATCTCTGTTCTTTCAAACTCACTCTTTTTAGACGCCTCTTTTTGATATGCTTTTACTTCATCTATGTTTTCTATATTCAACTTTTCTAATATTTTATGCTCTGGTGATATAACCATGTATGTAGCCCCAAATAACGTATCCGGACGTGTTGTAAAAACAACTAATTCTTCATCAGAACCAGCAAGCTTAAACTTAACTTCAGCACCTTTTGATTTTCCAATCCAGTTTCTTTGTTGTATCTTCACTTTATCAATAAAGTCGGTTTCATCTAAGTCATCATACAACCTTTCTGCATATTCTGTGATTTTTAGCATCCATTGGCTTTTAACTTTTTGAACTACTTCTCCGCCACATCTTTCACAAACGCCATTTACGACCTCTTCATTTGCTAATCCTATTTTACAACTTGTACAAAAGTTTATCGGAATCTCTGCTTTATATGCTAACCCATGCTTATACAATTGTAAGAAAATCCATTGTGTCCATCTATAATAATTTGGATCTGTAGTATCTACCTCTCTATCCCAATCGAAAGAAAAGCCAATCTTTTTCAACTGCTCTCTAAAGTGGTCAATATTTTGCTTCGTAACTTTCGCAGGATGCACCTTATTCTTTATAGCATAATTTTCTGTAGGAAGCCCAAATGCATCCCATCCCATAGGATACAATACATTGTATCCCTCCATTCTTCTCTTTCTAGAAATTATATCTATTGCCGTATTACTCTTTGGATGTCCAACATGAAGGCCATTTCCAGACGGATACGGGAACTCAATCAGTCCATAAAATTTTGGTTTCGTAAAATCATTTTGAGCCTTAAATGCCCCATTTTCTTCCCATATTTTTTGCCATTTCTTTTCAATCTCTTTGAAATTGTAGTCCATAAAAATCCCTTCCTTTTATTTTGTTTCCACCATTATATCAGCATAACCTCAAAAAATAAAGTATTAAAAAACATCTCTCACGATAAGCTTTGCAGAGATGTTTTTTTAATGTATTTATTTTAATACGCTGGTCCTATTATTATTGTAAATTTAATCGTTGAATCTGCTAAACTTTCTTCTACATTATTGATATTTGTTAATTTCTTTATTGTTTCAAGTTCTTCCGCTGTATGCTTTCCATATGTTATTATTTTTGATTTTTCATTAGAAATCGTATTATAATTTCCTATCTTTACTACATTGCAATCACTTTCATTTAGCTTCTGTACAAGATCATTTATTTTTGACGTTTTCGCATTAGCATTCAAGATTTCTACTCTAATTCTCCCATCTTCTACCACTAAATCTGAAGACGTAACTTCTTGCATATCGCCGCTATTATCGCCGCTACCTACATTCGTAGAATCATTTTCATCTTTTCCAAGAAACATTTCCCCTACCAACTCATCCGTTTTTTCTTTGTCATAGAAATAATAAGACAAATTATACCCATAAGGACTCATGGCATAACGAGCCGTTCCCGGCAAAGTTTCCATTCTTAATCTATCTTGTTTAAACGTAATTATATCATCTAAATATTCCTCAACCGTATCTAATGTAATATCCGTATCTGTTCCGTCAAGCACAATATCTAATAGTTCATTTACTTTTGCAAGATTTTCTACTTTTAGCATTTGATTTACCATGGCTTTTATGAAACTTTGCTGCGCTGCAATTCTTCCAATGTCACCATTTGGATATCCTGTTCCATCATTATTTTGTCTAAACCTTACAAATCCTTCTGCATTTTTCCCATTTAATGTTTGAACACCTTTCTTCAAATGTATATATAAACCTTGATCTGGGTCATCATAATTCATATCTATTGGCACATCTACTGTAACTCCTCCTATTGTGTCAACAACTCTACGAAGTATCTTAGCGTCAAACACTAGATAATGTTGAATTTCAACGCCAGTTATTTCCTCAACGACATTCACAACTTTTTCAGGATATTTATACATATATATCGAATTTATCTTACCATCTACGGACTTATTTCCAACATTTGTGTCTCTAGGAATTGACAAAAGAGCTATCTCTCTCGTATTTGGGTTATATTGTGCTAACATAATATAATCTGTAAGATGTGCATTTCTTCCCATAACAAGACACGTAAAATTAGGCTCTATTTCAATCTTCTCTACTAACTCTGGATCACCAGAATTAATAATTTTTTCATCTAAATCTTTCTCATAGTTTTCATAGTAAAAAGCAGCTGCACTACCAATTACTGTCATTGCAAGCAACACTATTATAACTAACAATACTTTGGCTATTTGCTTTAATTTCTTCATGTATATCAGATCCCTTCCCATCTATTTTTAGTATAAATCTCAAAAATATTACATACTTTTTGATTATACCAAACATTTAGACTTATTACAACCTTATTTTGTTTCCACTTTTCATAATTATTCAAAAGTACAAAATATATTTTTAAGATTAAAAAATTAGCATCATCAATAGATTAGAATTATACATAAATGCCGTTATCATCGACTGGTTAATCGACCCAACAATCCACTCTATATTAACAATATTTGACATAAAATAAATTATTGCTAAAATAAAGTAAACCCTAAACAGTCCCATAAATATTCCAATAACAAGTCCAGCTATATTATTAATTTCTTTTAAGAAAGGTAAGCTCATTATTCCATTAAAGACAATCATCACGATTAACAAAATAACTTTTGTGCCAACATATATAATAATCCAGCTAAAAACATTTATTACTATATTAGCAAGCTTATAGACTATGGTAATCACGGCATCTTCTTTTATTTCCTCTAAATTAAACATCTCATCTAACATATCTGGCAAAGATTCCACCATGGTACTCATATTCATGGAAATATCTTCATCATTATTATCAATCGCAGTAAGTGACTCGTTTTCTCCACTTATGATAAGCTCTCCGCTCTCTTCAATGATTTCAACTGTTGAATCTTCAAAGTTCTCTCCACTTTGCTCTTGACCTCCCAGTGACAAAATACTCGTTGCAATCCATTCATTAATATTAGTTTCTTCATTTAGATATGTAGCTAAGTTTCCAGAGAAAATGCATGCTAGAACAACCGCCAAAATTGTAGAAACAAAACCGAAAAAAGTTTTTATGAACCCTTTATGATATGCTATCATAGCAGAAACCACGACTATTCCAATTACAATAATATCAATCACAATTCCCATTTTACATTCCTCCAAAATTATATTTTTACTACATCGACTTTGTCTCGAAAAATTATACCAACTAGGTTATTCCCAAAAAACACAACTGATTGTGCATTACCATCAATCTCACATCTCTTAATTATTTTCGCATTTGCATTTACAACTAAGAGCTCGCCTTCCGTTAGCAATGCTATTTTTTTATCATTAACTGTTATCTTTGTGGGTAAATTATTTAATACTAATTCTGCCTTACTAACCTCATTAGCACAACAATCATACACATTCATTAAATATGTCTTATTAAATAAACCATCTTGCATTACCTCCACTGTTACTAGATAATTTCCACCCTCAATAGTAGCCATCAGTACATCTTTTCCAAATATTTCAATGTTATCCATCTCTCCGCTACTAACTATAAGTTTTGCCCCCTTATCTGTATAAACGTTTAAATCGTTATCGTTATTATACTCTACATCGATAATAAGTTCTCCTTCTTCTAGTTCAATTTTGTTAACATCACTATTAGGCACATTACTAATATCGATTAATTTTACATTTGATTGAATCTTGGTTCCATCTGCGTCTATTTCTGCTAAAGCTAAGAACTTGTTATCATTTGAAATTTCAGCATCAAATATGTATGTAGAAGCCAAATAATTAGTAAACAATTCTTTTCCTTCCGCCGATACAACTTTGACTAATGACTTATAACCTGTTTGCTTATATATAATCGCTGCATATCCATTTTTATTAATAGATACTCCTAAGATAGTTCCTTGAATATCATTTTCCCAAACTTTTTCCCCATCATTTATCATATATGCTTTCGTTCCGCCATTTTCTCCTATAATACAAAAATCTCCAGCCGAATCAATAATCGCTTCTTTTAACGAAACGCCTATATCAAAGTTTTCTTCCAAATTATCACCATATCCTTTTATATAGTTGCCTCCTACAACAACTAAATTAGAATCTGTTCCATCTACTGCATAAGCATTGCTAAGCGAGATTTTTCCAATAGACTCCGTTATTTCCCACTCTTTATTAGTAAGATACGCCACTATTCCTTCATAATTTTCATATATATATACACCAACAAACGTTAAAACTACTATTAAAACAAATACGCTTATGACTTTTTTCATATATATCCTCCAACTAATTACTTATGTTTTTTGACTGTTTAATAATAATAAAAATTATTTGCAATATTCCTAAATACCCGAAACAATGGAAAAAAAGTGTTGATCATATTTGCAAATCCAAGTTTTGAAAAGAGTACCGCCATAGCACAAATTATAAAAGCATTTACACTATACTTTTTCTTATCTCTCATGCAAAGAACAGTATACCCCGTCGAAAAGGCCGTTGTAAGAATGGCAGCAATTATAATCGTGCAATAAAAAAATTTTACACCATTTCCCTGTAGCATCGCAATCGTTAAAATAGGAATTTGCACATTCATAATCCCTGGATAAAAAACATTGCATGTATTATATATAATCAACGCCATTATACATAAAAAAACTGACGAAAACATTCCAATCATATATATTTGAGATTTTTTCAATTGATACACACCAAAATTTGTCAAAACTGGCAATAAAATAAGTGTATTATAACTTGCATACAAAACACTAGCAACAAACCAACTATCAGTAAATTCCACACTATTTTCTATTGTTGCAATATTATTAGAATTTGCAATATAATTCTCAAATTTTACTATATCATGCTCTTGCAAACCAAGCAGTATTATTCCAAATATAATAAGCGGAACAAGCACCATATTGACTTTTTCCATTCCATTAAATTTAAATAATAGCATAATAAAACATATCATTCCTGAAATGGTAGCGCAAAACCAATACGAGATACCAGTAAGCTCTTGTATAAATGAAGTTATTCCAGAAACCATTATACAAAAACAAACAAAGGCAAATACCTCCATTACTATTACAATTATTTTATTGCCATTAACAAGACTTTCATAATTATTAATGTTTCGTTTATATATTAGCATCGTAGTAACTATAGAAATAATTCCAAATAAAACACATGCAATAATTATTCCATATATTCCATTTGTTCCAAATCTATTAAAAAAACTAATAATTTCCTGCCCTGATGCGAAGCCCGCACCTATTATTGTGCCAATTATTATACAAGTACACGTCAAAATATTTCGCATATTTTCCTCCACTAAACATATTAATAATTACTAAACCAGTTATAATATATGCGATATGCACTTGTATTATTTCCGAGATAATTATATCACAGGTAATTTAACTTGTATATCATATATAAATATAAAATTGAAATACAAAAAAGAGAAAAAAGGAGATGATTTTATAACACATTTGTCGGCTTTTCTATCATCGCTTATTTTAATCTTTTTGGCTGAAATGGGAGATAAAACTCAATTGCTCATTTGTAGCTTAGCCTCTAAATACTCACCACTAAAAATCTTAATTGGCGTTGCCATAGGCACATTATTTAGTCACGCAAGTGCAATACTCGTAGGCACGTTACTATCTAATTTCGAAAGTATATCTTTTTTTCTTCAGCTTATCGCTTACATTAGTTTCATCTTGTTTGGAATCATAAGTCTAAAGCACAAAAATAAAGAAAATGCCACCGAAAAAATAAATACTAACCTCAATGGTATAATATTATCAGTTGCCATTCGGAATATTTATAGGAGAACTTGGAGATAAAACAGAACTTACTTCTATAGCTCTTAGTTTTAAATATCCAGAAAGTATTATAAGCTTGATTTTAGGTGCAATATCTGGTATGATACTCGCAGATTCAATAGCAATATTGATTGGTATTTATCTAAATAAAAAACTTCCCGAAAAAATTATCAATAATATTTCAGGAATAGTTTTTATACTATTCGGAATTATAGGGCTTTTTTCAATATTATGGAAGTAAAGAAAGGAATAAAAATGATAACATCTAAACAAAGAGCTTATTTAAAAAGTCTTGCACAAAATATTACACCTATTTTTCAAGTTGGAAAAAATGGCATAAATAATAACTTAATAAAACAATTAATCGATGCGCTTGAAGCGCGTGAATTAATTAAAATAACCTTACTAGATGCCGTTGCAGCTGATAAGCATAATATTGCAAACGAAATTTCAGAAAAAACAAACTCCGACATTGTTCAATTAATTGGTAAAAAACTCGTACTTTATAAAGAATCTACCAAACATCCAACAATTGAACTTCCATAAAATGTGCCAAAAAGTACGAGGCTTTTTGGCACACATCACTCTTGACAAAGAATAGCTTTTCAGCAATTAAAAAATGTCCGTAATTTTTTCAAGCAATAAAACTAGTTACTGGTAATGAAAATAGTATCGATTGAGCTTTAGAATTCATACCCGCCTTTGACATCACTGCCTGCATTATCTTATCTCTTGTTTCTCGCTCTGTGACTATAAAAATCATTTCTTTTTCAGCTCCAACAGTTACGCCAAAAAATTTTTCCGAATCGCCAACACCAGTACCCCTAGCATGTATAACTGTGCCACCCGGCGCGCCAGCTTCTCTTGCCACTTCCATTACATCATCAACGTACCCTCTATTTGTAATTATTAAAATTAATTCTTTATTAAATTTATAACTCGTTTTCTCATTTTCTTTTATCTCTTTAAAATTTTCATTAAACATCTCCATCGTACTTTTACCTCCTACAGTAGAAATTGGAATTACAAAAGAATATGCATCCGGTAATTGTTTTTTTAAATTTTGTGAAACATTTTGTGCAAGAGCAAGATCCATCAAACTAAAAGATATACATTTTTCTTTTTCTGCAACTCCAAGATAATCTAGCATAACATCTGTTGCTGTTCCTCTACCATATCTTCCTAAAGTCATTGGAACATTATTAGTATTAAAAAAAGATATAAGCTTCTCACTGTTTGCTCTTTTAACAGTAGTAACCATCATTACTAATTTAAGCAATCTTCCCACTTCCAATCTATCTCAATAATTTCATTTTCCTCACTCTTAGCATTCTTCTCCGGTATCTTTCTAAACTTTATTTTATAAACTAGTCCTGTTATTTGAACTACAATAAGCGGAGTCATTGCGGCAAGTGCAACTAGTCCAAACGCATCCGTCAAAACATTTCCTCCTAAGGTTGTACAAATACCAATTGAAAATGGAATCAAAAACGTAGTCATAATTGGACCAGTCGTAACTCCCCCCGAATCGAAGGCTATTGCAGTAAAAATTGACGGCGTTACAAGAGACAATAATAAAGCAATTCCATATCCTATTACCAAAAAATACACTATTGGTACTCCAGTTAATAATCTAATCATAGCTATTCCAATTGCTACAGCCACACTAATTGATAAGCTAAATTTCATTGCTCTTTCCGGAATAGCTCCATCCGTTAAATCAGATATCTGTCTGATTAATATAAGTACTGCCGGCTCGGCTATTACTACAAAATATCCAATAATCATTCCAATCGGAATTATGGTCCAATTATACTCTAATGTTGCTAACTGTTGTCCCATTAGGTAACCCGCGGGCAAAAAGCCCACATTTACTCCGAGCAAAAATAATAATAACCCCAAAAAAGTGTATCCGACTCCAACTAATATCTTTGTCATACTTTGTTTAGAGAGTTTTAAAAAAATACATTGATAAATCATAAAAAATAAAAAAACCGGACCTACAGCAATAACGGCTTCTAGCAAATAAGTCGGGATATTACTAATAAAAGCTTCCGCAATCTCTCTTGTATTTTCTAGCCTTTCAATCGTATATACAGAATAAGTAGCATCAGACAAATTATATATTATGCCTAAAATTCCCATGGTAATTATTGGACCAATCGAACAAATAGCAACTAAACCAAAACTATCATTTTCCGAATTTTTATTTCCTCTAACTTCAGCAGCGCCTATACCTAGCGAAATTAAGAAAGGCACCGTAATCGCGCCAACAGTAACTCCACCAGAATCAAAAGCTATTGCCCAAAATTCTTTTGGCACATACATAAACAAGATAAAGATTATACCGTAAAAGAAAAATAATATATGTGAAAGATTAATTTTGAATATAATTCTAAGAAATGCCAAAGCCAAAAAAAGACCTACCCCTACAGATACAGATATTATTATAACATTGCTTTCAATCTCTATTATCTGACTAGCAAGTAACCTTAGGTCTGGTTCTGCACTCGTGATTATAGCTCCTAAAATAAAAAGAACTATAAATATAAATAAGATATTCTTGCTTTTAGCCATATGCGCACCAATCTTTTCACCCATAGTTGACATAGAAATCTCTGCTCCCAACGTAAAAAGCCCCATTCCTACAATAAGCATAACCGCTCCAATAAAAAACATAGTTATAACATCAGACGAAAGTGGCGTTATAGTGAAAGCCAAAACAAGTACAATAACGACGATTGGCAATATAGCAGATAAAGATTCTTTTATTTTTTCTTTTACTTTTTCATTCAATGTTTTTCTCTCCTCTTCATTTGTATCATCAACTCTAGTATATTACTACTTTGAAAAGAATAAAAGCTAATATTCCTAACAAACTACAACTTTATTAGAATAAAAACTAAAATTTTTAAAACAAAGACTTTTTACGTTTTATTATTATCTCACACGAGACGTTTTAAATAACATAATATATATTTTCTTATTGTTTTTTTCCCTTGAAACAAATAAAGCCGGACAAGACAGCTTTATCTCATCCGGTTTTCAATGTTGGAGCGGGAAACGGGGCTCAAACCCGCGACCTTCGCCTTGGCAAGGCGACGCTCTATCAACTGAGCTACTCCCGCATGTAATCACGTTTCAACAATGTATATAGTACAACATAAATTCAAAATAGTCAATATTTTTTTGGAGGCGCCAATCAGATTTGAACTGATGATCAGGCTTTTGCAGAGCCGTGCCTTACCACTTGGCTATGGCGCCATCAAGGACTTTCCGACGTTCTTCATTATAATTTATAATAGATTATATGTCAATAATTATAAAATAATTCCTTTATTTTTTTTGTTAGTCAATAGACACGAGGGCAAAGTTTTTGTCTATACTATTTAAACCTATTGCCCTAAGCAGATTGGTTTTAAGAAGTATATACAAAAACTTAGTCCCTATCTCTACCGTGTCTAAAATATTGGATATTACAACAGTATTAAATATTTATTACAATATCGTTACACTTATTGAAAATTTCAAATATACAATATACAATAAGCTCAAAGATATTAAAGATTATATGGCTTTTACTTGCTGGTTTTTTATTGAGTATTAAGAGGTGAACTATGAAAAAAAATTTTGTTAGCATATTATTGATATTTACGTTACTTTTTTCGATGTGTACAGTTGCTTATGCAGAAAATGAATATAAATATCCAGACTTAGTGTGGTACACCCGCGACAAGCACGGTCGAGAAGTTCTTACCGTACATTATGCAGCTAGAGAAATAACTCAGGCTACTAATATCGGGGTGATGGATGGATATCCTGATGGCACGTTTAGACCAAATGAACCAGTTAAAAGGTCTGAATTTATTAAGATGTTGATTGGGCTTGCTACCAATAGATCTTTTGATTTTGAGAGTGTTAATACTCAATATAGTGAATGGTATGGTCCTTATGTAACTATAGCAGAAATGCAAGGTGTAATATCTAAAAATCAATATAGTGAAGATGACTTGCAACAGCCAATCACTAGGCTTGAAACTATTCTTATGCTAGCTAAAACGCAAATACTTATGAAAGGAATCCCACAAAATCAGTTAGGCAAACTAGTTTATACAGATATAGATGATCTTACACAAGAGGAAAAAGACTTGGTACTACACGCAGCACAATACGATTTATTAGAAGGAATGAAAGATGGCTCAGTTACTTTACTTAAACCAGATTCTAACTTAACTAGAGGCGAAGCTGCTGCTGCATTAATGAGAATATACTAAGAAGCTACCAAACTTTAAAAGTACAAAAGTATAAATTCTTGATTTACAAAAGCTTTCATTGAGATGCAAAAGAATATTGCAAGGCACATATGAATATTGATGTACAAAAGAATTTTAGATATACAAAAGAGTAAAAAGTACTTTTGATAGTTTTAACCCCTACGCAAGTAGGGGTTAAGTTTTATAATTATATGAAAATTCTACTTTATCGCAAAGATAGACAAACACAGCCTTTTGATTCTTTCTAGCATTAAATTCATCGATAAGTTTTATAAATTCAGAAAAAATTGCAATCGCTAATTGGTATCTTTCTCTCTACTAATTAATTTTTCAAGATATTCAATATCAGATATAACATCATACATTTTGGAAACTTCAACTTTGCTAAATCTTGAATCAATTTTCTCAAACACAGCTAGTAAGGAATCAAAATAACCATTTATATTGCATATTATAATTGGCTTACTATGTTCTCCACTCCTTTTTGTTTCAATCGCAGTTAATAATTCATCCACCGTTCCAATCCCTCCTGGCAAGAAAAGAAAAATGTCTGCGAGTTTTAAAATGTCGTTTTTTCTCTCATTAATAGTATCTGATACATATACTTCATTATATGACATACCCTGTAAATCCTCTTGATATCTTTTTACTGTTGTAACTATAATTTTACTATGTCTAGCTGTTGCAACACTCTTATACACTTCTCCCATCAAACCATTTTTACATCCTCCAAAAACAAGATTGTGATTCCTTTTTTTGATAAACATCCCTACATTTCTGGCAGCATTATTATATGCCTCATTAGTGCTATCTGTTGAAGAGCACCCGACAAATATGTTCATACCCATATTCTCCTTTCTTGTTTTCTATAATGTTTCTCTTGCCGCACCTGCTAAAATATTAAGTTACAGACTGCCAAACGTTAGAAACAAACCAATCTTACCATGCTCCTACATATGTCAGCAGTTAAGGCAATATGACACCCCCGCCCGATTACTATATCATTATCATAAAAAACTACAGACTGTCCAGGTGTTATTGCTCTTTGCGGTTCCTCAAATATCACTTTTACTTTATTGTTGTCCTGCGAAAACACTTTGCATTTGCTAGGCTTTGAAGCATATCGTATCTTTGCGTAACATTCAAACGAATCCGGTATTTCATCATAAAAAATATAATTAACATCTTCGGCTATAAGTTCACTTTTATATACCATTTCTTCTTCTCCGACTATTAGCTCATTTTTATCCATATCAAGTCCTATTACAAAAAGTGGCTTTTGGGCAGATATTCCAATCCCTTTTCGTTGTCCAATTGTATATTTAATTAATCCATCATGTTTCCCCAAAATTCTACCATTTGTATCAACAATGTTTCCTGGCTCACTCAACACTCCACTTTTCTGAATGTAAGAAACATAATCATTATCTGGTATAAAACATATTTCCTGACTATCTTTCTTGTTTTCAATATCAATTTTCATTTCACTAGCTATTTTCCTTATTTCATCTTTTGAACTGAACCTTCCGAGAGGAAAAATTGTTCTTTTTAATATATTTTGCATTAAATTATACAACACATATGTTTGATCCTTTTGAACAGCCATTGCTTTTTTTAAGAGAAATTTGTTTTTATCTGCGTCAAAGACGGCATTCGCATAATGTCCAGTAGCTATGTATTCTATTCCCATATCATTTGCAACATCTAAAAACTTTCCGAAATTTCATAAATTTATTGCAACGAATACACGGATTCGGTGTTTTGCCTTTTTTATAATTTTCAATAAAATCTTTTATGACATATTTCCTAAACTCTTCTATAAAGTCTAACACCATATGTTCTATCCCAAGCATTTCGCATACTCTTTTAGCATCTAAAACGCTATTTTCATCACTGTTCCCACAAAAAATAATTGTCGCCCCTACAACCTCATATCCTTCTTCAAGTAGTACTTTGGCAGCAACAGTACTATCAACGCCGCCACTCATTCCTAATAAAACTTTTTTCATTTTTATTTCTTCCCTTTCTTAATCATCATATACAACATTATTCTATCAAAAATCAAATTTTTTACCTCAAAAATTTACATATTAAATTTCATGTGCTATACTTGAAAATATATATAATAATTGGAGGTTCTTCATATGTTTGAAAAAAAAGCTGCAATGATAATTGGTGTTATAATAATATACATACTTTTACTTATTTCTTTTGGCCCAACCATCAATATAGCACTTTTCCTTATTTTTGTTGGATATGCCTTGTATAAATATAATTAACTTAATTTGAAAATTGCATATCCCAATATTTTCATGTACGATTTATATTAATCTTTTAACATAATGAGTTAGAACACTTTAGATATTTATACTCTCCACAATTAAATAATGTCTAATTGTAGCTTCATGTGTACAAAAGGTGATGCGCTATCTTATACTTCGTAGGCAACAAAAACATCTTTACTAAATTGTGCAAAACTTTTCCAAAAAAACTCTAACTTTTCTGATAAAATAAAAATATGTAATTCTTCACAAAATAGGCTAATTGTTTTAAACACCATTGGCAGTTGTACTATTCAAAAATTCCAAAGAGTTTTGTTATTTATATTTTAAGTCCAAATTCATATCAATCACGTATATGTAATCAGAAACAGTGGGCCTAAATTCATTTAAAATTTAAAATACAGAACAAAAATGAAAATCTAAAAAATCAAAGATTTTAGATTTTCATATGTCGAGCAAAGCTCGACTTTAAATATGAAATTTTTGTTGTTTCATACGGAAAGTATTTAGTAACATAATTCGTTAATTTTTGATTACTTTCCTATGAAATAAAAAAGTCATGAAACCGTTTTTACAACGATTTCATGGCCTCTTGCTTTCCTCTTAACTCCAGCACCACTGCATCAATCGTTGATTTGGATGTAGATGCTCCAGCTGTAATTCCTATTTTCTCTCCTACTATATTTATGTTTTTTAAATCATTCTCATCTTTAATAAAATATGTATTATTACAGCGCTCTTTTGTTATCTCATATAATCTGCACGAATTTGCACTTTTTTCATCACCTATAACTATAAATGTATCAACGCTTTTAGCAATTTTCACTGCCTCATTTTGCCTTTCGTATGTTGCCATGCAAGCTGTATTAAATACAACAGATTCCATTGCATTATTTTTGACCTCTTCTATCAAATTTTTCGCTAATTCCACATTCACTGTTGTTTGAGTAACTATACATGCTTTTTCATACTTTTTTATGTCATTTGTAGAAGAAACAATGTCATATTTCCCCTCTATCCAGCCAATTATTCCCTTAACTTCTGCATGTTCTTTATCGCCAATTATAACTATTTCATAGCCTTTTTGAGAATATTCTTCCACTATGTTGTGAATCTTTTTTACATTTGGGCAAGTTGCATCAACAATATTTAATCCTTTATTTATATATTCTTTTATCATGTTTTTAGGTATTCCATGAGCTCTAACCACTATCGAGGCTCCTTTAGGAACTTCCTCAATCGAATCTACAAAATACAGCCCTTTCCTTTTTAACTCTTGATTTGTCTTATCATTGTGTACAATTGGTGCGGTAGTATACGTAGGTGCTATTTTTACTTTTTCCTCTACTTTATTTATAGCTCTTTTTACCCCATAGCAAAAGCCCGCCGACTTGGCTATCACAATCTCCTTTTGGCTTTTATCTTGTTCCATAAATACCTCCCCAAATTACTTCCTATAAATATCTGTTGTCCTAAGTTGATTAATAGTTCTGTCTAGAATATCATAATTTCTCTCATCTATTTGAAGCCTTGCCTGTTGCAATGAAATATCCTTTTTAATAACCGCTTTTGCGAGCGAATTCATAAAACTAATATTTCCTTTATCATATCTTGATTGAATTGCATCTTCTATTTCTGATTTGCTAAACTTATCTTTTCTTATGAACGATGAAATTACATCATCTACTATCATTATCTCTGGAATCATTACCAATTTTCCTTGTGTCCCACGTACTAATCGTTGTGTAACTACAGCCTTTAGCACTGATGAAATCATATACTTGACTCCAACACTTTGATCCGATAAATCATAAAAATTAAGAACCCTGTCGATTGTTTCTGCACATGATCTAGTATGCATAGTACCAAGAACTAAATGTCCCGATTCAGCCATTTCAAGCGTTGCATCCATAGTCTCCTTATCTCTTATTTCTCCAACAACTAATATGTCACAATCTTCCCTAAGTGCATTTCGTGTTCCCACACTAAAACTCGGGCAATCTCCACCCTCTCCAACTTCTTTTTGTATAACTAATGATTTTTTAGAAACATGTACATATTCAATTGGATTCTCTAGCATTAGTATTTTCTTTTTTTCAGTTTCATTTATCTCATTTACAAGAACATTAAGTGTCGTACTTTTTCCGCGAATTTGACTTACCAGTAACAAGTATTAGCCCCTGTGGCAAATATGAAACTCTTCTAACAATATCTGGCAAATTTAAATCTTCAAATCTAGGTAAATTGTTTTTTATAATCCTAATTGTAAATACTGGATACCCATTAGAGCTAGAAATATTTATACGAAAACGCTTGTTATTCAAGAATTCATAATTAAGATCTATTCTTTTTTCTTCTTTATACGCTCTCTCATATCCCGAATTATTGTCTATAAAAAATTGAAACACCTGATATATATCATCATCCGAAAATGTGTCTAAATCTGACATTTCAATTAACTCTTTATTAATCCTAAAAATTGGTTTTGAGCGTCTAACTATATGAATATCTGAAGCCTCAAGCTTTATACCTAATTTTAAAATTTCTTGAATATCTATCATAAAACATCGCACCGCCTTTTGTTCTTCTTTTGTACTATCATAAAATTTTTAATAAATTCCTACCTTAAGTCATCGATACCTTTTTTAGGATATACCGTTACCGGATCATATCCGCCGTTTATGAAACGGATTGCATCTTAATATTCTTAAAATTGCCAACTTCAACCCTTTAGCAGTACCATATGTTTCTATTGCATCTATAGCATAAGTAGAACAAGTAGGATAATATCTGCATGAACTATGCCACGGCCCAGGTATTTTTTTATATATTTTTATTAACCATATTACAAATGTTTTAATCATTTTCTTCCTCATTTTCAAAATTCAAATTAAGACATTTAACATCATTCTACGCCATTGGCGGAACCATGCCCGTCCTAATAAACTCACCTGTTGTAATATTTTTTTCATCACGAGATTGCTCAACAAGCTCCGAAAGCAACGTCCTAACTTTTTCCGGATTCTTTACATTCTTTATTTCAAGTATCGGAGTCGTAGCATCAGCAGAATTGCATACAATTGAGCCAACTCCAAATATTCTTGCAAATAAGCTTTTGTGAAGGGTTATGTCTATTATCCTATAAAGCCTTATTTCCTCTTCTTTCACAGATAATATTTTTACTATGACATACAATCTGTCTCTATATAACGTGTATCTCGTGAAAGAAAGAGGTAACCCAAAAAGTGGTCTTTTCTTATCAGTCCAAAGAATTTCTTCTTCCATAATATCACTCCTCATACTTTTCAATCTACTAATAGCTTAACACGTTTTTATTATAAAATCAATTAAATCGTGGCATTTCTAGCATAGCTAATTTATATTTTTATTTATTTATGAATAGCAAAGTGGTATAATTGCAAAATAATGTATTAATTATTTTATCAGGGAGGATTACATGGTAGATATATCTATTGTAAAATGTGATGATTATTCGTCCGACAATGTGCATGCGTCGTTAAATAAATTATTAAAAATCAATAATAGCCTAGATTGGGTAACTCCTGGCATGAAAATAGCAATTAAAGCAAATCTTGTAAGCTTTATAAAACCCGAACTTGCCGCTACTACTCATCCTACATTACTTTGTGAACTGGTGAAAATACTCATCGAAAAAGGTGCAGAGGTAACAGTTGGAGATAGTCCTGGTGGATTATATACAGCTCCATACGTAAATAATGTATACTCTATTACAGGAGTAACTGCAATTGAAGAATTTGGCGGAAAATTAAATCAGAATTTTGAAAAAACAGAAGCAAAATTTGAAAATGGTAAAGCTTTAAAAGAGTTTTTTTATACATCATATTTAGATGACGTAGATGCTATTATAAATTTTTCAAAATTAAAAACGCATGCCATGATGGGTATGTCTGCAGCAACAAAGAACATGTTTGGAACAATTCCTCGGCACATTAAAGCCAGAGTACCATTTCAGATTTCCAAATCATGAGGATTTTGCCGACATGTTAATTGATATAAATGAATTTTTTAAGCCTAGACTTTGTATCGTCGATGCGGTTTATGGAATGGAAGGCAATCGGACCAACCAAGGGAACGCCTAGGCATATTGGTGCACTACTCGCCTCAACTGATCCATACAAATTGGATTTGGCCTGTGCAAAAATAATAGGCTTAGAAAAAGAAAATGTAACCACTCTAGAAGCTGCATATAAACGAGGTTTAATACCTTCAGATTATACGAAACTAACGTATAATGAAATTATAGAAAATTACTTTATAAGTGATTATAAAAACATACCAATTCATTCGGGAATTTTATTTGATAGCAAACCTCCGCTTATAAAGAAAATGATTTCAAAATCACTGCAATCGACTCCGCTTGTAGAAAAAAGCAAATGTATTTCATGCAAAAAATGTTTTGAAACATGTCCCGCAAAAGCTATTACAATGAAAAATAACAAACCAGTTATTGATAGAAAAAAGTGTATTTCCTGCTTTTGCTGTCAAGAGTTTTGCCCTGCTGGAGCTATAAAATCAAAAAGACCTTTTATTGCAAAATTACTAAATTAGTTGGTGCATCTTAAACATGCTGTATAACCTTTTGAAACAGCATCATTAAAAGAGATTGAATAAAAATTCCCACCATTGCAGTTACTTAAAAAATGATATTTTGCTCCAGTCTTAGAAACATATACTGTTCCTTGACTATTACCATTAATATCAATTTTATCTGTTTTATATATAATATCTATTTCAGCAGTATCACTTTCCGTGATGCTGCTATGTTTTTCTTCTAACCCATTATAGTCATCTAACAGCTCATCGTATAATTTCTCTAACTCATCATATTCATCAAGTAACTCATCATATAATTCTTCCAACTTCTCATATTTTTCTTGCAAAGCATTATATCTTTTATCAAGTCTTTCATACATTCTTATATTTTCCTCACCAATTTCTGAGGTATCTAAATATATTGTACCTTCATTAAAGTCAACACCAACATTTATCAATTCTGAAAATTCCCTAAGTGCAATGTATGTCCTATCTTGATATGACAAAATTGGCGTTTCTGACGAATATCTTTCGCCGTCTAATAAAATAGGAAACGTAGAAAATGATACGTTCTTCACAAGATTACCTGCAAACGCAATTGATGTAAGCATCACAATACCGATGCATATAAAAATCATACTTCTTTTTAAAAACTTCTTCATAAAACCTCCTTAAAAAATTAGTAGTTCGTGCGCGCAAAATAGATAAATTACTAAAAAACTTTTTAGTAAACTATTCTAAATTTGAACCAACAAAATAAAAATGGAAAATTTAAGCGAATCGCTCTTAGAAAAAAACTTCTAGAATTGTCCACAGTTTATATCAGCTTCATACAAAAAGTCAATACATTTTAAAAAAATTATAAATTGCTAATTTTCATTTGAATTTTAGTTTTTTCATAAAAAACTGAAATAAATTTAAGTAGACACGGGGAGGGATTTTGAAAATTTACGAAATTTTTATAAATGGACTTAATTGTAAATTTGACTTTACTCCTACAACAAGATATACTTATCATATAATTTTGCACAAAGGAGTTTAATTTATGAAAAGTTGTATACCAGGCTTAGTATCAATCATTATTCCAGTTTATAATAAGGAAAACTTTTTGAGTAAGTGTCTTGATAGTGTTATTAATCAATCTTTTAAAAATATTGAAATTGTTTGTGTGAATGACGGTTCCACAGACAATAGTATTAATATTTTAAGAGATTATGAAAAAAAAGATAATCGTTTTTTAATTATAGATAAGCCTAACGGTGGTGTTAGTTCTGCTAGAAATGAAGGCATTTTCAAATGCTCTGGTGAATATATAATGTTTGTAGATCCTGATGATTATATTGAACTAAACGCTGTGGAGCTTTTATATAATAATCTTATAGAACAAAATGTTGATATGGTAAAAGGAAATTATTGTATTCATGATGGTTCTTATAAAAGCACAGCATATCTTGATATGAGCAAGGTAAACAACAAAAAAATTTTGTCCAATAGCGATGATTTTAAAAATCTCGTTGTAAGTACATTGTCTCTTAATAATCCCCTAATCGGCTCTGTATGCACTTCTTTAGTAAAAAAGTCTTGTATTCTTAAAACTAATTTATTTAATATAAATTTAGTACTAGCCGAAGATAGATTATTTTTAAGAGAATTGATGGAACACATTAATAGTATCTTTTTCGTAGATATTATTGTTTATAATTATTTTCTTAACTCAAGTAGCTGCACGGTGTCTACAAAAAATATTTTACGCAATGCGTATAACCTCATTAGTGCAATTCCTCTTTTTGAAAGCATCGTAAGCAAAAGCAAATTTAGGATACCTAATGAGCTAGTTAATTATAACACTAATTTTTTAAATGGAATTATAAATTCTTTTTTTGTAATGTATCGAAACAAAATACCTAAAGAAGAAATTATTAAAGAAATAAAAAAAATTATAACAGTTGATGAAGTTCAAAAACTCTTTGAAACGGCAGATTATAGCATACTTTCTTTTCATGTAAAAGTACCTATAAAGCTAATAAAAAAAGGTCACTACAACGCTCTTTTTGTTTTCTATTGGTTTAGAAATTTTATGAGAAAGTTGGTAGTAAAAAGAAGTTAATTATACTTTCCATAAAAATCATTAATGAACAAATACAAAAAATTAAAATTTTGATTTTTAATATATTGAGCAAAGTTTGACTTTAAATATAAAATTTTCGTTGTTTCACTCGGAAAACTTTTAACAAAGTAATACGTTAAAGTTTTACCACTTTCCTATGAAATTAAGAAAGGATGTATTATGAGATCTCTTAACTCTTTAAAAAACACAATAGTATCGGTTGTATCAAGTGCTATAAATATTATAATTTCTTTTGTTGCAACTAAATTTTTCTTGAGCACTCTTGGCGAAGAATATTTAGGGCTAAACGGATTATTTTCAAATATCTTATCAATCCTTGCTATTGCAGAACTGGGCTTCGGATCAGCTATTACATATAGTATGTATGAACCACTAGCTAACGATAATAAAGAAAAAATAAAATCACTATTAAAGTTTTATAAAATAGTATATTACATAATTACTCTAGTGGTATTACTTATCGGCCTTTGCTTCATACCGTTTTTAGATGTAATCGTTGGTGAATCATCTATCGATTTAAATATAACTTTTTTATATTTGCTATTTTTATTTGATTTAATAGCATCATACACATTAACCTACAAACGTTCTATATTATATGCAAACCAGCAAACTTATATAATTAATGCTGTTCATATAGGCTATTTAATACTTATGAACATTGCACAAATATTAGTTTTAGTATATACTTCAAACTACGTCTTATATTTAATAATAAAAATTGTATTTAGACTATTAGAAAACATTGTTCTAAATATAATTGCAAATAAACTTTATCCATATATAAACGATAAAAATATTGCTAATCTACCTAAAGAAGACAAGGAGCAGATACTTCAAAAAGTAAAAGGATTATTGCTACATAAGATTGGAGATGCAGGTATTACAGGTAGTGATAATATAATTATTTCATCAATTTTTGGAATTGGAAAAGTTGGACTCTATACTAACTATATAACATTAACAACCGGTTTAAACTCCGTGGTAACACATATATTCTCTGCAATTACAGCAAGTGTTGGAAATTTATTATTAGAAAAAAATTCCGAAAAGTCATATAACGTATATAAAACATTATTACTTTTTAATTACTGGATATACACATTTGCCACAATTGGTCTTGTTTGCCTTGCAGAACCACTTATAACAATTTGGATCGGTAGCGAGTATTTATTAGACTTTGAGTTTTTAGTAGTACTATCTTTAAATTTTTTCATATCAGGTATGAAACATACTTGTGCTACTTTTAAAAATGCAGCTGGTGTATTTTATGAAGATAGGTATGTTCCGATTTTAGAAGTTTTATTAAACATCGTATTTTCTATAATCTTTGCTAAATACATGGGACTTTCAGGTGTAGTTGTTGGAACGGCAATAAGCTCTTTAGCTTTGTTTTTATATAGTTATCCTATATTCGTTTTCAAGCCATTGTTTGGTAAAAGTTTTTCAGAATATATCAAGGAATTACTTAAATATCTTGCATTATTTTTAATAATATTTGTAGGAATGATTTCGCTAATGAAGCTTATTAACTTTTCAAACTTTTATGTAACAACTTTAATAAAACTTTTAATTGTTTTATTAGTACCTAATTTAGTTAATTTTCTGATATTTTATAAAACAGACGAATTTAAATATTATGTCAGTCTTATTCAAAACATATTAAAAAATAAAAGGCATCAAAACAAATAAAATCTATACAAAAGCCGGGGCTTATACATCCCCGGCTTGTTTAATATAAAAATTGTACTTGCTTTAATAAACTAACATAACGCAACCAACCTTTGCTCTACTAGATAATTAAATAATGCACAACAACCCTTATAAATATCTCTATATGTTGTTTCAAAATCATTTGTATAATATGGATCGACTATATCAGAAGGCTCATCTGTAAAATCAAGAAGCTTATATATCTTTTTTGCATAATCATTTTTTACAATTTTAACAACATCATCCACTATATACTTATCCATCGCTATAATATAATCAAATTTCATATAGTCTAGATGAGTAATTTTTTTAGCTCTTCTTGACTCATAAGCAACGCCATACTCATCTAACACCATCTTTGTTCTTATCTCAATATCATTTCCAAGCTGTTCAGACGTTGTAGCTACTGAGCTAATTAAAAATTTAGAATCCATATTGTTTTTTTTGGCAATATCTTTAAATATAAATTCTGCCATTGGTGATCTGCATATATTCCCCTTGCAAACGAATAAAATACGCATACACCCGCTTTTGTCTATCATATCATTTCCCTCTTTTTCATTTTTAAATTTCAATGACTGATATTAATATTTTACTTGTTTAATCGCAAAAATTCAACATCGCTAAACAGGCTTAAAAGCTCATATACCGGCTTTTCCCGTATTTTATTCAATTTATCAAACCTTTTCTTAAAATTATGTTTTTTCCCTTTTATTCTAACTCAAATGCTCCTGTATACAATTGATAATATACTCCTTTTTCACCTATTAAAAATTCATGTTCTCCTCTTTCTATAATCTCTCCATGATCTAAAACAATTATTGCCTTAGAATTTCTGACCGTTGAAAGCCTATGCGCAATAACAAACACAGTTCTTCCTTTCATCAACTTATCCATTCCATCTTGAACAATTGATTCCGTTCTCGTATCAATGCTTGAGGTTGCCTCATCTAATATCATTACAGGCGGGTTAGCAACTGCCGCTCTTGCAATTGATATTAATTGTCTTTGTCCTTGCGATAAACTCTCTCCATTTCCTGTAATCCAAGTATTATAACCATCTGGTAATCTAGTTATAAAACCATCTGCATTTGCAAGTTTTGCAGCAGCAACAACTTCATCTTCAGTTGCATTCAATTTTCCATATCTTATATTATCCATTATCGTACCAGTAAATAAATTTGTATCTTGCAATACCATACCAAGCGAACGTCTTAAATCATCTTTATTTATTTCATTAACATCTATCCCATCATATATTATCTTGTCATTTTCAACTTCATAAAAACGATTTAGTAAATTCGTAATAGTTGTTTTTCCTGCGCCAGTAGCACCAACAAAAGCTATCTTCTGCCCAGGCTTTGCATAAAAAGAGACACTTTTTAATACATTTTTCTTATCGTCATAACTAAAAGTTAAATCTTTAACCTCAACATGTCCGCGCAATTCTATGTAGCTTACACTAGAATCTTTCTGTATTTTTTTCCATGCCCACATACCAGTATTCTTATCAGTCTCAACGATTTTATCTCCATCATGTTCAATGCTAACAAGTGTCACTTTTCCTTCGTTCTCTTCTGGTAGTTCATCCATCATACTAAAAATTCTTTCTGCACCGGCCAAAGCCATGGAAACAGCATTTATTTGTTGTGATACTCTAGATATCGGCATATTAAAGCTTCTACTTAGTTGCAAGAAACCTACAATAGCTCCGATTGTAAGTCCATTAATATTATTTATAGCAAGCATTCCACCAATAATTGCAAGAACAACATATTGGATGTTTCCTATATTACCCATAATTGGCATCAATATATTAGCCATCATGTTTGCATTTGTTGAGTTCTTTGCCCACATATCATTTATTTTATCAAAGTCTTCTTTTGTTTTATTTTCATGACAAAACACCTTTACAACTTTTTGACCATTTATCATTTCTTCAATATACCCATTAACTTTTGCCAAAGATTCTTGTTGCTTAACAAAATACTGTGCACTCTTACTACCAATATTCTTTACAATTTTAAGCATTACCATAAGTATAACCATTACAACCATTGTTAAATATACATCCGTATAAACCATTGCAATAAATACTGCTATAATAGTTGCAATTGAAGATATTAATTGAGGCACACTTTCAGATATCATTTCCCTTAAAGCATCTGTATCATTCGTGTAGTAATTCATTATTTCGCCATGAGTATGAGTATCAAAATAGCTTATAGGAAGTGATTGCATCTTTTCAAACATTTCATCTCTAATCTTTTTCAAAATTCCCTGCGTTACTTTTACCATTAATCTTGCATAAACAAATGTAGAAACAATCCCTATAACAAATATTCCAACCATAAGCATAAATAGCTTAATCATTTCAGAAAAATCCGCATTCATATTACCTATTAAAGGCGTAATATAATCATCAATTAGTTTTTCAATAAAAAGAGAGCTAGCAACATTAGTAACCGAAGAGACAAGTATACAAATTACAACTATTATCATTGTTATTTTATATTTTCTTAAATATGATAATAATCTTTTTATCGTCGCCAAAGGATTCTTAACTTTGTACTTATTTAATTTTCTAGTGTTGTTTTCTTTTTTAGAATTTTGCTTAGTAATCACTACATTTTCAGAATTATTTTTTTCTACTTTCATTCTTTTGACACTTACTTTTTTCTTCTTAGAAGTCTTTCTCTTCTTATGCTTTGACAACGTCCTTCACTCCCTTCTTCTGCGACATATATACTTCTTTATAAATTTTGCTATTTTTAATTAACTCTTCATGTGTTCCTACTGCATCAATCTTACCTTCATTTAACACAATTATCTTGTCTGCATCTTCAACCGATGCAATCCTCTGTGCTACAATAATCTTTGTTGTATTAGGGATCTCTTCTTTAAATGCTTTTCTTATAAGTGCATCCGTCTTTGTATCAACCGCACTTGTTGAATCATCAAGAATTAATATCTTAGGTTTTTTCAAAAGAGCACGAGCAATACAAAGTCTTTGTTTTTGACCTCCAGATACGTTAGTTCCACCCTGTTCTATATATGTATCATATTTATCAGGAAATGATTTAATAAATTCATCGGCTTGTGCAAGCTTACAAACACGTACAATTTCATCATCAGTAGCATACTCATTTCCCCATCTTATATTTTCCTTTATAGTACCAGAAAAAAGCTCATTTTTTTGTAAAACCATTGCCACACTTTCGCGTAATGCCTCTATACCGTAGTCTTTTACATTAACATTACCAACTAAAACTTCTCCATCTGTTGCATCATACAATCTAGGAATCATTTGTACTAGCGTAGTTTTCGAGCTACCTGTCCCACCAATTATACCAACAGTTTCGCCAGAATTTATTTTCAAGTTTATATCTTTTAAAGCTAGCTTATTCTTATCTTTTACATAGCTAAAATTGACATTTCTAAATTCAATAGCACCATCCTTTACATTAGTAATAGGATTCTCTGGATCTTTTAAGTCTACTTCTTCATCTAATAATTCAACTATTCTTTCGGCAGAAGCTTTCGACATTAGCACCATAACAAAAATCATTGAAAGCATCATAAGACTGTTTAATATTTGCATTGCATATGAAATAACTATCGTAAGCTCTCCTGTTGTCATAGTAGTCCCAACAATTGCTTTAGCGCTCATCCATGAAATTAATATCATAGCCAAATATATTGAAATCTGCATTAAAGGTCTATTATACGTAACTAATTTTTCAGCCTTGCAAAAATAATTGTAAATTTTCTCTGATACCTTATTAAATTTTTGCTTTTCATAATCTTCATTTACAAATGTTTTTACAACTCTTATTCCCCTCACATTTTCTTGCACAACATTATTTAATTCATCATATGTTTTAAATACTTTCTCAAAAATAGGAAATGCTAACTTCATGATAATTAAAAAACCTATCGTCAAAAATGGAAGTATAGCTAATATAATATTTCCCAATGTTATACTCACTTTATATGTCATAATAAAAGAAAAAATTAACATTAATGGTGCTCTGAATGCGATTCTAATAAGCATTTGAAATGCCATCTGTACATTTGACACATCTGTTGTAAGCCTCGTTACGATGCTAGATGTAGAAAATTTATCTATATTTGAAAATGAATACTCTTGTATTTTATAATATAAGTCATGCCTTAGATTACGCGCGAACCCCACAGATGCGCGCGCACACATTCTTCCTGCTAATACACCAAAAAGTAAAGATGAACAGGCCAACCCAATTAATATCCAACCATAATGCCAGACTTCGTCCATATTACTCTGCTCTATCCCTAAGTCAATTAGATATAACATATAATACGTAGTTATAATTTCTAATACTACTTCGCAAGCCACCAATATTGGTGTAAGTATTGCCTTTACCTTATATTCTCGAATACATTTAGCCAATTTTTTTATCATTTTTATTCTTGTGCTTAGCACATTCTCCTTTCATCGTTATTTTATGCCAAAGTGCATGATATCACAGCAAAATATTACCTGTCAAGAACTAGTCAGGCGATATCAATGGAGCAGAGAAAATTAACAGGAATTTATGAAAGAACCTTGTTATTAAACAAAAACTGTAATTTTTTTCCATTCTCATTGATACACGTCAAAATATATTCGCTTTTCCTTGAAAAAAGTATTAAAAGATATTATAATGTTTATGTAAATCGTCTTACCGGTTTATAGTACAATTAAACTATTTGGGAGGGATTGTCATGACAACACAAAACACGTTTGCAACCCAACAACCTTCTACTTGTGGTTATGAAGATATTTTATCTTCCACGTTATTAACCCCGGAAGAAACAGCCATGCTGTTTCAACGAATTGAACTTGGAGATACTGATGCTCGTCAAACAGTGATCTGTAGAAACCTACAACTTGCATTTTCTGTTGCATTACAATCGGCACAAAAGCATAACCTGCTTTGCGAAATCGAAGACCTTAAGCAAGAGGCAGTAATAGGTCTGATTCGGGCCGTAGATACATTCAACTATCGCCTTCGGTACCGTTTTCCTGTATATGCAGTACCGCGGATTAGTCGATATGTATCAAATGTGATATCGCGTATCCCGCATTACATTTTCATTGACGACATTCCGTTGGAAGCCTACACCATGCCGCTAAAAAACTTAAAGCTTTCAACGCAAGAGGATGATCCTGAGCTAGCCCCTCAAGAGCACCATAGAGAAATCGTATTTAGTGCGCTTTCTTCTCCCATTCTTACTTCTAATGAACGCCACATCATTCAAAGGTTTTATGGCATCGGCTGTGAGCAATCACCTTTGCATGAAGTTGCGAAGGAAGTACCTTGTTCTTTGACAAAAGCAAAGGCAATGCACTGCTCTGCACTAGAAAAAATAAGGTGCATTATCTCTGACTTTTAAAAAGAACTAATACGGAGGTGGTTCAACCCACCTCCGTATTTTTTCATTTCCATCTTTGCTCTTACTATTAAGATACAAAAATATATTTGCCCGACTCATATTTCACTTTAGATCCAAACTTTATCTTGTTATATAATTCTTCTCCAATTTCTATTCCCCAAAATTCTTGATTAGTATCCTCAATTCGCAAATTCATTTTGGGATTTTTTGAGTCATCACTTTTTCCACACACAAAATATTCTGTGCCTTCTTTTCTAAAAAGCTCTATAGAATTTTTTAGACTGTCCATAATTCTTTTTTCTGTTAAATATATCTCATCTGTTACACTTTGCTCCACAACATATTTACCATCTTTCATTACTATTACATCTCCATTTTTTATATCAGAAGGAAGCATAGCTAAGTCGAGGTTTTTAAAAGATTTTCCTGTGGAAGAATAAACATGTACGAAGCATATATTATTTCCAATGTTTTTAACATAGTAACAGCAACCTTCTTCTAGCCTATTCTCCGAAATATACTTTTTCATTATCTCAGCAATCGAATCGCTAATTAAGGTCCTTGTCGCTCTTGGAATTTTCACTTCTTCATCAATCCTTTCTATGTATTCTTTCAAGGTATCTAAAGTTTCGCCATAGCCTTCAAGGGAAAAAATTCTCTCAAAATTTATAATTTCAGTAATGTCAAAATTCATTAATCCTCTCTTTCTAAACTCTCTTAAAACATAAAGAAACAACAAGATTATACAATGATGTTTTCTATTTGTCAAAATTTGTGTTAAAATAGTACCGTAGTTGGAGGTTATAATGAGATATAATTATGTAAGTGAATTTTTAAAAAATAAATTTGGTGAACGCGTACTTAAAATTTGCGTTGATGGTGATTTTTCATGCCCGAATCGAGATGGCACATGCGGAATAGGCGGATGCATATTCTGCGGTGAAAGCGGCTCAGGGGAACATCTTAAAAAAGCACCAATTGAAAAGCAAGTTCAAAATTACTTGTCGTCTTATAGGGCGCAACGTGCCAATAAATTCATCGTGTACTTTCAAAATTTTAGTAATACATATGACACTATTTCAAACCTAAAATCAAAATATAATCAAGCATTAATCGATGATAGAATTGTAGGGATGTCTATTGCTACAAGACCTGACTGTATTAATAAGGAAATTGTAGATTTATTAATAGAATACTCAAAAAAATACTACGTCTTTGTAGAATTAGGCTTACAAACATCCAACGACGTAACTGCAACTAACATTAATAGAGGCTATTCGAGTGATATATTCACAAAAGCTGTTACTATGTTAAATGTTGCGGGAATTGACGTTGTTGCCCATATAATGGTTGGCTTGCCTCGGTGAAAAATTTGATGACATTAAAAATACAGTTGCTTTTTTAAATCAGCATAATATACAGGGGCTAAAAATTCACTCAACATATATTATAAAAGGAACACAGCTCGCTGAAATGTATAACAATAAAAAATACTTCCCAATATCTCTAAATGATTACTTAGAAGCTGTATCATACATACTTTCTCATATTTCAGAAAATATCATAATACATAGGCTTTCGGGCGATGCTCCAAAAGAGCTTCTTGTAGCTCCAGAATGGAACGCACATAAAAAGTGGATACTAAATGGACTTGCCAAAAAATTAAAAGAAAATGATATTTGGCAAGGAAAATATTTTTGCAAATAAAAAGTCATACTATTTTTCTATTAAGCAAAACAAAGGCCTCTGATTTAACTTATGAATAAAAGACTCTTCAGAGGCACTTTATTTTAAAACAATGTTTTTATATCAGACACGTTTTTTCTTTTAAGTCATTCAAAATAATGCCATTCGCATCTTCCTTCTTAGTTGTTATCAAATTATAAATTTTCATATCTTTCTCCTTCTATTTATACGCCGTTCATACCTCAATAATTTTATTTTATTAGATATAAAATCGTCGTCTAAATCAATATCATCTGCCAAACTGGTAGATAAATATTTCTTATTATCATCTGCAAACACAGTAACTGTAGGGCTATACCCTTTTTCATTTGTTAATACCGCCCCAATAAAGTTAGCCCCTGATGAAATTCCAACCCCAAGCCCCAACTCTTGAGACAATTTTCTTGACATATTTACAGCATCATTATCATTTATCAAAATTATATCGTCAATTACGCTTCTGTCTACTATTTCCGGTACAAAGTCATCACCAATTCCTTCTATCTTATGCCTAGATATTACTTCGCCTTTAGACATTATCGGCATTTTTTCAGGCTCCACTGCAACAATTTTAACACCGTCAAATTCACTTTTTAAACGTTTTGCTACTCCCATAAGCGTTCCGCCACTTCCAACGCCCGAAACAAAGGCATCAATATGTTCCCCAATATCTCTTATTATTTCATTGCCAGTAGTTTCATAATGTGCATCAATATTTTCTTTATTTGAAAATTGATTTACCAAAAAAGCATTATTCTCATATGCAAACTTTCTAGCCTCTTCCACGCAACGCGCAAAACCGCCTTCCTCTGCGGAAATTAGTATAACTTTAGCGCCATACATTTTCATAAGTTTAAGCCTCTCTTCACTAACCCAATTCGGCATAAAAATATATACTGGACACTTATAAAGCGCACCGAATCGCAGCGATTGATATTCCTGTATTTCCACTCGTTGCTTCAACAATTGGCATATTTTTCTTAAGCCTTCCTTCCTCTTGCGCCTTATTAATAATATGAAATACAATTCTGTCCTTAATGCTTCCTGTTAAATTAAAATACTCTAGCTTAGCTAAAACGCTTCTTTCCTCGTTGTTAAGCAAATAAAAAATCTTTATCATTGGAGTATTACCGATAAAATTAATAGTCATGAGACTCACTCTCCTAAACAAATATTTTTCACTGTTATAATACCCAAATCTAACATAAAACGTGCATGATATAATTATCTTATCATTACGCTTCTTTATCTTTTTCCGATAAGCTCTCTTTAAATACAAACATATTGCTAAATATATAATTCATGATAATTACTATCAATGTGCATATACTTTTTATTATAATTTCCATTCCCGATATTAAGTTCGTCAAAAGCCAAAAAGAAACAAACTCCATTACAAATGTTATTCCTCTACTAATCATAAATTTAATAAATTCCACAGTCTTATTTTTAGCAATACTTTCAAACACATATTTCCTATTAGTAAAATATGCTACTATAATTGCTAATAATATAGAAATTCCATTTGCAATATTCTTATTCATTTCAGGGATGTACTTACGTAAAAGGTAAAACGAACCTATATTTATAAACGTAGTCAAAAGCCCAAATATTCCATATAGAAGAACTTTTTTTATCTTCTTTTTATCAAAATTTTTCATCACTTTTTTCTTTCCTTTTTTATTATTTCTACAACTCAATATGAATTCATTATATCACGGTTGCAGCAGGTGTCAAAAGAAATTGTGCTTTATTGTCTTGACTTATTTTACTTTTGAATATACCATTCTAAATATACTTGTTAATACTTATAGGAGGATAATATTATGAAAAAAGAACTAGAAGAAAAAAAGAAAATTGTACTAGAGAATGCAAGAAAAAATACTAAGCACTTTTGGTCCGATTTTAAAGACTTTGCAATAAAAGGAAATGTAGTCGATTTAGCAACAGGTATGATTATTGGTTCTGCCTTCACAAGTATTGTAAATTCATTAGTAAAAGATATTTTAACTCCGCTAATAGGAGCATTAACAAATGGATTAGATTTTTCTGAGCTGTTCATTTCTCTTGACGGAAACCATTATGACTCTCTAGCTGACGCTCAAGAAGCTGGTGCCGCAATTCTTTCTTATGGCAACTTTATTACAGCAATAATAAATTTCTTAATCGTAGCTTTAGTAATATTCATAGTATTTAAGAGAATACTATCGCCAAAAAAAGTAACAAACGAAGACCCTACTATTACAGAAAAAACATGCCCTTTTTGCCAATCTACAATACATATAGCTGCAACAAGATGTCCTCATTGTACATCTGAATTAGAACAAAATAGCCTTAGCTGAAAAACACGTCCAAACAAATTACACATTTTTTTGTTTGGACGTGTTTTAAATTAATGTCTTTTTTGTTTTAGGTTATATATATTTATCACCTTTAGAATTTTTTCATTTCAATGTCTATTCTTCCTTATTTTCCATTTCGTCTGTTCCTTCTACATTTTTTGGTTCTTCTGTTTCAGCATTCATCACTTCTTGGTTTATAATTGTACCCTCAATTATCTCTTTATCTTTGCGTGGCTTACTTACGAATACTCCAAATGTCAATATAATGCTTAAAGCACTAATAATAATGCCAACATAAGGAACAATTTCTAATATAGCCAAAATTAATGTGCCTACAATTCCAAGCAAAAACTTATTTCCTTTTTCGCCAAAGATTGTTCTCATAATTGTATATCCCGCAACTGGCGTAGCAAGCTGAATTATAGCCATATAAATTAGTAACAATAATAGTCCTATAGCTGCCCCATAAAAGCTTATCAATAGTACAAATATAATCCCTGGACCAAGAACAAGTGCAAGAAGACCCTTAAAAATAGACTTTACTATTTCTATCCATTTTTTTGAATATATTCTATCGACTTTTTTCGAAAATCCTGGGAACACAAGCAATATAAACATAACCAAAAATACTGAAGCGCCTATATCTAAAAAAGATATTCTATTAAGAATTTCTTCTTTTTTTTCTTGCTTTTCCTCTGTATCAACTTCAATTATATTAACCGCAATATTTTCTGGGATACTTGCAACTGCTTCAGATGTATACGTAACTGTTCCATATATTTTTGCCCCCTCCCCAATTATTATATCATTAGCATATATTTCGGCATCTCCCATTATGCTCGAATTTTCAGTTATTATAAGTTTATCTGCAGTCACAAAAAGTTTCCTGTTCACACTTCCGTCAATTGTGACATCTGCTCCAGCCACATAAAGGTCTCTATTAACTACACAAGCATCACTTATATTTACGGTAGCTCCTGCTATAAAAGCGTCCTTTGAAATATTTCCTTCCATACTTACATCTGCTCCCATAACAAAAGCATAGTCACCAGTAGCTTTTGTTCTTACCGTGATACCTGCCAACATTATTAAATCATTAGCGATACCACTGGCATTTACGTCATCGCCCACTAACATTATGTTCTCCCCCGTTGCAAAAACAAGGCTCGATGTCAACATGACCACTAATAAAACTGCAACAACAACTTTTTTCTTCATAACCATCCCCCTCTTTTTATAATCGTCATGTACATTTTATCACTTTATATAAAAAAGTCTTTACTTTTATTTTAAATAAACATCAAATCTTTTCAATGTTCGTATTTATATCTTTTACGCAATAGCTATCATTATACTAAATTGCATAAATTTTTCTTATTTACTCCAAAATATATTGAGGTGTTTTTATGTTTGTCCCTGATGAAATTTATTACGAAAAAGCTATCAAATCATATGAACTTGGTATTAGCCTTCTGAAAAAATATGAAAATATTCCTAAAACAATAATTGACAATCACAATAATATTGAAAGTTTGCGTAGTAAGCCAAACACAGAGTTTATAAATCTAAAAAAGAAGTTAATAATTGGTGTAAGAAAGACTCATAGGTATGAACCAAATCAGAAAGTGTCTGATTTTCTTGTACCGTACACATCTTCAGGTTGCACAGCATCATGCCTATATTGTTATTTAGTATGCCATTATAATAAATGCTCTTATTTGAGGATCTTCGTTAATCGTGAACAAATGCTTGATAAAATAATAAAAAAAGCAAATGAATCTACTGATAAATCTATGGTCTTCGAAATTGGAAGTAACAGCGATTTAGTGTTAGAAAATACCATAACAAACAACTTGGTTTGGACAATACAAAATTTCTCCAAAAGCAAGCATGGTTTTTTAACATTCCCAACAAAATTTGATATGGTTGAGCCAATATTAGATCTTCCGCGGAATTGAGAAAATAATTATTCGAGTAAGTGTAAATCCAGAAGAAATTATAAATCGCGTAGAGTTTGGTACTTCTCGATTAAAAAATAGAATAGTCGCAATTAACAAGTTAAAAGATGCCGGGTATAAAGTCGGAATAATTATTGCGCCGGTTATTTTCATAAATAACTGGCAAATGCTCTATTCTAAACTAATTGAACAATTAGCCAGTGAACTATCTAACGACGTAAAAAAAGATGTATTCTTTGAGATAATTTTTATGACATACAGTTATATTCACAACGCCATCAATTCCGAGGCATTTCCAAATGCAATTAATTTATATAATCCTGAAATAATGACCGTAAGAGGTAGACGGAAAATATGCTTATAAGACAAGTGTCAAAGATGAAGGTAAACTATTTTTTAAAGAAATTATAGAACGATTTTTCCCGAATTCACGTATACTCTATATGACATAAAAAATGTCAATATGAAGAGAGCCCTCTATAACACAAAACACCGTGTAGTAGAAGACTCCTTCAACATTAATATGATATATATATATCTATCCTCCATATGGACTCTCTGGTGAATCCCATCCTGGAGGTAAATCTCTTATAGGTTCATCTGGCTCTGGCTCCGAAACGTCCGGCTCTTCCGGAACTTCAGGTACTTCGGGAACTTCAGGCACTTCCGGAACAACAGGCGTTGGCTCTTTTGTTCCTATTTTCACAATTCTGTTCGTTGGAATATATTTATCCTTAGAGATTAATGTTCTAGAAATTACATTTCCATTCTCATCTTTTTCAATCCTATATGCCTCTGAAAGATACCCATCCTCCGGCTCTTGCAACTCTACAGATTTTCCAACAAGCATATTTGAATCATATTGATATTCTGTTTCATATTTTAATGTTTCTAATACAACTGATTCTAGCTCTATTATTGGATCATCCTCCTCTTTAATACCTAATATGCTCATGGTCACAGTACCGTTATTTAGCGTAGACACTATCTTTATTGGATAATTTCTATTATTAACAAATTTAAAATCTATTGCCCCCTCTGCAATTGTCGCATCCAAACTTGGTTTAACATAGTCAACATACATTCCGTGTGCAACTCTTTCTGTTACTTCTAAGTCGGCCATTAAAACAATATTATACAACATTGATGATATTTGGCAAATACCTCCACCAACTGTATTTACCACTCTGCCACCAGCAAAAGAATGAGCTGAAGCATATCCATTTGCAATAGTTCTTGTTCCTATTGTTTCATGAAACGAGAACTCATTTCCCGGATATATTATCGTTGAATTACATCTATCTGAAGCAACTTGTAAATTTTGCACTCTATTTTTTTCTGTTGTATCATATTTCGTAGAGTATGTAGCTAATGTATCCTTGAAAAGTTGTTCGTCCAAGTCTGCAACTTTAATTTCAGGCTCAACTATTCTTAATTCTAATGTCATAGAATCTAATTCATTCAAGTCTTCATATTTTTGCTTAGCTAACTCAACGTCAAAATCTACTCCTGTCTTATCAATAATTACTTCAAACTTCTCGCCAGAAACAAAAGACGCATTTTGCGGCGCCACATACACCTCGTCATGTAATGCATCAAAATCTATATTTTCACTACTTGTATAAAGCGTAGGAATTTCGACTTCTGCAACATTGTTTAATATTGCTGTAATCACATAGTTTTCCAATAATTCTTCATCTACTTTTAATCCATCTTGCCCTTTTGTAACTATTATTTTTTCGCCAGAAATTTCATATGTATCATCTAGTGATATACTCTCATTATCATTAGCAATCTTTTGTGCAAACTCACTAAATTGTTCCTCTTCTAAATCATACTGTAACTCTATTTCTTTATTTATAAAATTACTAAAAAGTATTGTATAATTATTTAGAATAAAATTACTGTCTCGCCCATAGTTATAAGCTTCTTCAATAGCCTCCTCTAGATTTAGTATAACAAACCCTAACTCTTTAGCAGACACATCACTATATTCCTTATCGTCCAAACTAAAACTTAGATTTCTATCAAAATATACATCTACAGCACCGTTTACAGCTTCTATTGCTTCATCTTTTGTCATGTTACTTACTTCCACTCCAGCAATAAATACATTATTTATAATCTTTTCATTTCCAATGTTCATTATAGAAAACAAAACAGACAAACATACTATTGCACATGCTAAAACTATTAGTATAACTCCTTTAACACTTTTATTGCTACGAGCTTGAGTAGTATTGTTTAAAATCTGATTCATAACAAACCTCCAAATCTCTCAAAATCACCATAAATATCATACCACAAGATTACATAAAATGCAATGCTTCGGCAAGATTTTTGCCATATTTTCCTATTTTGACTTTTTAATCAATTAATCTTGTTATTTTTTTAAAATATTTTTTTAAAGTACTTGCAGTTTGTTTTTTTTATATATATAATTGACGTAACAAAAGATAAATTAAGGAGTGGATTATAATGCCTATAGAAGAAAAAGTTTATTTTGATACCACTAATCTAATTGAAGGAAGAACCGCTAAACTAACGTATAAAGGTGATTTGGCGACTAGTGGCGCGAATGAGATATATGTTCATTATGGTTTTGGTCTGTTATGGGATAATCTTCAAGAAGTAAAGCTTGACAAAATTTCAGATGATACTTATGAAACTGAAATAACTCTAGTTGGCAATGAGAGTATAAATTTTTGTTTCAGAGATGATAAAAATAATTGGGATAATAACTCTACGCAAAATTATACTATGCCTATATCTCGCGAAGAAGTTACAGTTGCAAAAGTAGAACCAACTGACTTAGAAGTTCCTAAGTTAAAGAAATCATACATTATAGCTAAGAAAATTAAGCTTACTTTTTACAAGATTATTACATTCATTCCTAGAGTATTTACTGGGGAGTGGAAAAGAAAAGCAAAAGAATAAAATATGATACAAATACATAGTTATTAAGCTTAGGGGGTTGCGCATGTGGTACCCCCTTGTTTTGTGTGTAAATATTTTTAAAGAGGAGGATTTAAATTGAAGACAGTTTTAGTTACTGGTGGTTCAAGAGGTATTGGAAAATCAATAGTTGAAAAATTTGCATTAGAAGGATATAACGTCGTGTTAAATTACTCAAAATCAGAAGAAGCAGCATTTAAAATTTCAGAAAAATTCAGCAATGTAAAGATATATAAGGCAGATGTTTCTATAAAAAAAGATGTTATTAATATGATTGACTTTGCAAAAGAAAATTTTTCAACTATAGATGTATTAATTAATAATGCTGGCGTATCGTCCACAGGGCTACTACAAGACCTATCTGATGAAGAATTAAATAGGATATTCTCAGTAAATGTTTATGGCGTATTCAATACGACACGCGCTGTTTTACCTCAGATGATTTCTAATCACAGAGGAAAAATAATTAATATATCTTCTGTATGGGGAATGGTTGGCGCTTCAAACGAAGTAGCTTACTCTGCCTCAAAAGCAGCTATAATTGGCTTTACTAAAGCTTTAGCAAAAGAAGTAGGGCCAAGTAATATTAATGTAAACTGCATAGCTCCCGGAATAGTCATGACAGACATGGTAAGCGATTATACCGTAGAAGAATTTGACAACATTCGTTCCAATATTCCACTAGATAGAATCGGCTCTACTGAGGATATTGCAAGCCTTGCTTACTTCTTAGCAAGCCCTGAAGCAGACTATATTACGGGGCAAGTTATTTCGCCAAATGGAGGATGGGTTATATAATTATTTTAGAAATACAGTTATAATTTTTACGACTTTACCTCATCCCCATTTTCCCTCATAATGTTAGATTTCTTTTTCCGAGTGCTTTTCTCTCCTATTTTTTCCCTTTAGTTTCTTTTGACTAGTGTTTGTTGCATTCGGCACATCACTCGTACAGTTCATACAACACTATATCTGACAATCTATCTAAATTGCACAAAGCAACTCTCTTATATGATTTTGAGCATGTATACACATCTGAATTAATCTTATTTTTTCTCCTGCGCCTAAACTAGACATCTTTATAACTTCCACCTTATTGTCAAGACAAGCAAATTTAGTTGTAAAAGCTGAAAAATTTGAAAAAGTATTATCAAATATAAAATTAACTGTTAAAGATTTAGTGTCTGCGGTTTGCAAGAATCTATCTATACAGCACGAGAATGACGCTATTCGTGAATTTGAAAAGATGCAGGAAATGCCCTTGACCTAGAATAAAGGTTTTGAAATAAGAGAACCTAAAAAGGAATATGAGACGAAACTGTAAAAATACTATCTCATAAGTTGAGATTTAGTTTATGAGATTTAGTTTATAACCAACCATACATTTTAAATGTTGATTCGATAAAAAATGTAATGTATAATAATTATGTGATGTAAAAGTTAGGGGGGAATCGTATGTATTATACAAGTAGTGACACAAATATTAATGAATTACCAGCTATAAAGAATTTTATGAAAAAACGAACCAAAAGTTTTTAAAAAAATTTTCTTTTTCTTGCTCTTTTTATTGGATGTTTTGTATCTATGATTATAGCTACACTAAATAATGAAAATTCTGGTGCAAAAATAACTGATTTTATACCACTTTTCTTTTTCATTCTTATTATTGCCGCTTTTGCAGTTTCTTCATTTATTTCATGGATACGTAGTTTTTCTGAAAAGGTTAATGAATATTGGTTTGTCACTATTTCAAATATGTATATAGACAGAAAGCGCACAAACAAGGGTAGAATTAAAAGAAAATACTATATTGTTGCAGATGTAAATGAAAAAAATATGGAAGCTCAATGCTCACTCAAAGTCTATAATAGAGCACAAAAAGGTGATGAAGTACTTTTCTTTACAATAGGTGACAGCGAAATGTATTGTGTTTATCCAGAATAATTCTAATAAAAATATACAAGCAACTTTGAATCATTTTAATTCAAAGTTGCTTTCATAATACTTTATTTCATCATGTAGGTAAGTTTTTAGCTTATGATATTATTGTTTGTTATTTATTTTCTAATAAATTTTGAAGATGTTTAAATCTTCAAAACTCTGCAAATCCTTCTTACAGTTGGCTGGGCTGGGAGCATACTCTCGCTTTGCTCGAGGATTCCTTCGGAATGCCCCCGCCCGCCTCGTCGGTGCTTCGCTCCTAGATGCTTCTCGGTTCGAATCCTTTTTGTCTTATGCCTAAAAAAGACACCACATACGTGGTGCCTTTTTTTGGCTGGGCTGAATTATTTTTCTTCCTGTTTTCTCGTTTGTGCCAGTACTTTTAGTATCCACACTTATTTGGAACTTTCGTTCCAGAAATATTTACTTTTCTTACTCTTTATTTTTATTTGCAAATTCTTCTGCAAAATTTTTATTTTGATTTGCCATATACTCATCATACTTATTCATTTCTTTTTGTCTAAAGTAATCATAGATATCTCCATAGGTATCAATAGTAGTTTGAATTTTAGCATGACCTAATACCTTTTGCAATACGTGAATTGGTACTCCTGCTTCAATACATCTTGTAGCGAAGGTATGTCTTAACATGTGGGTATGCACATTGCTTAATTTTAAATTGACAATCTTACCATTTTGTTTTTTCTTTTTGGTATAAATTACTCTTATTCCTGCATTTTTAGCAATTCTTTTAAAAGCATTGTTAATCATACTTTCTTCATATAACTTTCCATTTTGTTGTGCAAAGATAACATTGTTTTCATTAGGTATCATTTCTTTTAAGGCAATATTTAATACTTCTTTTGAATCTTGCCTTAAATCAATTTTACGAATACCATTTTTGGTTTTTGGTGCATCTCCTAACATTGTTTTACCATCTTTCGATTTGGTAAGTGTTTTGCTAATTTGTATGGTGATATCATCATTGTATCGAATAATGTCATTAGGGGTTAGTGATAACACTTCACCAACTCTCATTCCTGTGTATAGGCACAATAGCAAGATATTATTATATTTTGAACTATTGTTTCTCATATAGTTTTCTAACATATATTGCTCTCTTGCTGTTAATGCTTCAACCTTTTTATCTTGCTTGAAACTTTTAGGTTTTTCAATTGGATCATGATAATTTTGGTCAAAGAAATTCTCTTTAATTAACCCTTTTCTCATTGCTTCTTTAAACACATCTCTCAAAATTCTAAAGTCTTTTGAAATAGTTGAACTCGAATGTTTTCTTTCTTCTTCTAAAAAGTTTTCAATTTGCTTTTTCGATACATTTTGTATAGGAATGTCTGCAAACCTATTTTTACTAATTCGATTAATGACATCTTTATTTGTCTTGTATCCATTAGGTCTTGTAATGCCTTTTTTGAATTTCTTTTCCTCAATATCAATCGCAATATTTACAATAGATATTTCACAAGTTTTTTGAGTATCATCATCATATTTACCTTTGTTATTGATTACTTCATCGAATGATTCGTATAACTTTTGTAAAGCTTCTTCTTTTGTCTTTCCACTAAATTGTTTTCTAATCGATTTACCTGTCTTTTCGTTATAGCCTAAGTTTAAAATTTCTGCCTTGATTCTTTTGTATATGTAAAATTTATCGCAATTATCGTTATCTGTGCAATTTCTGCATTTAGCACATTTTTTCATTGTGTAAAGATTTGCTCTATTGCTACATATTTTCCTGTGTTCACATTCTCTACAGATAGGACAGATTTTTCGATTCGTGATTTCTCTTTTATCTTTTGTAATGTACTCGTGAATGGAATAATCACGTCCCTCAATTAGTTTTTTCATAATTCCCTCCTAAATTTTTAAGGGAATGTCTTGAAAGGTATTACATTTTCTGTTATAATCCTTTTAGAAGTTAGGACTTGGGACATTCCCTTGTTCTTTAAGAAGGTTTAGAACGGCATTTCTAAATCTTCTTTTTCTTTTCTACAGAATATGTCTTTTACTAAGATATTCTTGTAGAGCATTTGCTTCTACTTTATAAGCTCGTCCATACTTTTGTGCAGGAAAGTCTTTACTATGAAATAGTTTTAGACAAGTTTGTTTGCTGATGACAAACATTTTACACACTTCTGATATTGAGTAAAGTATTGGCATTGGTTTTGGTTCTATAGTTACTCTATCCATAAGTTTTAGTCTCCTTTCTTTAAAAATTTCATTTTACATTGCTCAATATTTGTTAGCAGACACAATATTGAGTTTTTATAAACTAACTAGATGATATAATAAGTATTTGACATTGTCAATAGTTTGTTATAAAATATTTTATAAAAAATAACATATATATCTGTGAGGTTTGAATATGGAGAAATTTGATAGCAAATTCTATTTTGATGTAAATCGTAAAAAGAAATATATTGTATATAATGACTATAAACTTTATAAACAGGAATACAACTTAAGGCAGGTAAACAAAGAACTAAATATTGGTGAACAGCTTTGCGATTTTTTAAATACAGACTTTAAGTCTAAAGAAAGCATTGATGATTTTATAAGAAAATATAGTATCACTTTCTTCTTCAATATAGACAAAAAGAAATATAAAGAAACTGCACTTACAAAAGAAGAATATAATAAAATCTTAAAAATGATATTTTCAGATTTTGAATATGACATAAATAGATTTCATGATGGATTAATAACAGATATTTTATATATCTATAATATGAATGGGCTTGTTGAACTTGAAGATCTTACACCGTATCAGCGATTTTTTGCTATGGTAAATAGTGACAGAGTTAGCAAGGCTGTACGATACTTTGATAAAGAAAAAACAAAAATTAATTTTTCGGCATTTGAATGGATAGGAGATTATCATCTTTATGCTCGAGAAGAAGTAACACAAAAAATAGCTAAAAAAGATATTGTAAATGCTCCATTCTTTTATGAATGCGAAGACATTATACAAGCTTTAATAATAGAACTTTCTATTATTGCTCATAATAACATTGAAGTAAAAAAATGCAAAAACTGTGGAAAATATTTTGTTCCAGGAAGTAGATCTGATGAATTATTCTGTGACAATATATTTGAAAATAATAAAACTTGTAAAGAAATCGGCTATTTTAAAGTTAAACAAAAAGCTATTCATGAAAACGAAGTGTTAAGAATGTACAGAAATGTATATCAAAAATTATTATTAAGAGTAAGAAGAAATCCAGATAATATGCAGTATGCAAGGGAGTTTGAATTTTTCAAAGATGACAATATAAAAATGAGAGATGATTTAGAAAAAAATATAATTACTGAAGAAGAATATTTGAAATGGTTGAAAGAGCAGTAAGAATAATATGTCAGTGTAAATGTCAGTCAAAATGTCAGTGTAAATTCTGCAACCAATGTTTGCAGAATTATGAAATATAGATAGGAGTGGGATTCTATGCAAAAGAGTGAAAACATAAGGAATTAATCAGAGTTTTCAAGGATGTTGATTTAATTGAAAATATTGGTTCTTGAGTATAAGGTTCAAACAAGACTGGAATATGGAAAATATTAGAATAATTTATTGGTAAATTATCGACCAATAAATCGACCAATAAAAATGACAAATATCAAACTCATCTTAAAATGCATATTCATTAATTTTAAGGACGAAAAAACATAAAAATTTAGTAAAATTCGGTGTTAAACTTTATAACTCGCACTAATGATGCAAGTTTTTGAGCTTTGTTTAAAAATGTCATTTGCAAAAACAAATCAAATATGCTATAAAAAGCCCAAATTTACCAAAAATAATTTTGATTTTTTATAAGTGTTCGGTAGATTTTATCATAATTTAATGATATTCTTTTTGTAATAGCAAATTATTAGGATGTGAGTTGAACATATGAAGATGAAAGAAAAAGCAAAACCTTTTGTAAAATGGGCTGGTGGAAAAACAGGACTTATTCCCCAGATAACTAAATATTATCCAGAATCTTTAAAAACGGGAAAAATAGATAAATACATAGAGCCATTTGTTGGTGGCGGTGCGATACTTATAGATGTGCTTCAAAAATATGAAGTAAAAGAAGCATATGCTTACGACACCAATAGAGATTTAGTGAATGCTTATAATGTAATAAAAACAGATGTTGATGAGCTAATAAAAAAACTTAAGAAACTTGAAAATGAATATATACCTTTGGACACAGAAAACAGAAAAAAATACTATTATGAATTAAGAAACGAGTATAATGCATCCGAGATAAAAGTCGGAAAATTATCTACTCAAAGAGCTTCTGAATTTATATTTTTAAACAAAACCTGTTTTAATGGACTATATCGTGTTAATCAAAATGGCGATTTTAATGTACCAATAGGAAAATATAAGAATCCGACTATATGTGATGAGGAAAACCTAAAGGAATTATCAAAATTATTAAAAAATGTTGAAATTATCTGTGGAGATTATAAAGATACCATTGATTTGGTAGACAATAATACATTCGTTTATTTTGATCCACCATATAGACCATTATCAATAACATCTGGTTTTACTTCATACACCAAGGATGATTTTGATGATAAAGATCAGAAGCAACTAGCAGATTATTATAGAGCATTAAATAATAAAGAAGCTAAATTGATGTTAAGTAATTCAAACCCTAAAAATGTAAATAAAGAGGATACATTCTTTGATGATATATATGCAGGGTTTAATATAAATGAGTTACAGGCTAATAGAATGATAAATTCAAAGGGTACAGAAAGAGGAAAGATATCAGAACTATTAATATTGAACTATTAGGAGAAACAATGAAAAAAGAGAATTATTATTATCAATCGGAACATTTTAAATTAATAAATAATGATACACTCAATGCCATGAAGAATATGAATGATAAAACCTTTGACATGATATTTGCTGATCCACCCTATTTTTTGTCTGATGGCGGAATAACTTGTAGTGGTGGAAAAATGGTAAGTGTAAACAAAGGAAAATGGGATGAAACTTTGTCTGTTGAGGAAAAACATGAGTTTAATCGTAAATGGATTAGACAATGTTATAGAATCCTGAAAGATGAGGGAACGATTTGGATTAGCGGAACTTTACACAATATATATTCTATAGGAATGGCTCTCGAAGAAGAAGGATTTAAGATAATAAATAATATAACATGGCAGAAATCAAATCCCCCACCAAATCTTGCTTGTAAAACATTCACACACTCTACTGAAACGATACTTTGGGCGAGAAAAGATATAAAAGGCAAAAAGTATAAATTCAATTATCAATTGATGAAAGAAATGAATGGAAACAAACAGATGAAAGATGTCTGGACAACTAGTTTAACAAAGCCATCTGAAAAGAAGTTTGGTAAACATCCAACTCAGAAGCCACTTGAATTACTAGAAAGAATTGTGTTGGCATCAACAAATGAAAACGACTTAATATTAGATCCTTTTAGTGGAAGTGGAACAACAGGTGTTGTTGCTAATATGCTAAACCGAAACTATATTGGAATAGACAAAGAAAAATCATATTTAGATATATCGATAAAAAGATATGAAGATATTGCAGGAGGTAAAGATGGAGAAAAGAAATTTTGAGGAATGGCTTTCTAATTTTAGAAATAGCATTGCCAATTACAAATATTATGTGGATTTTGATATTGTATATGAAAATGTTGAAAAGTTTAGGGTAGAACTAAATATCATGAACGCATTAATAGGCTCGAAAAATATTGAAAAAGAGTTCTTGGATATTATAAAAGAGTACCCTAAAACACTAAAATGCATTCCTTTTTTACTTGCAGTAAGAAGATTAGAAATATTAGCACAGGATGAAGATATGCAGTATATTTATAAATTTGCACAAATTAATTATGCACCAGAACAATATGCCGTCTTAATGAGAGAAACAGGTCTTTTTGATTTGCTTGAAAATCATTTGGTTAGCAGTTTAATTGATTATGCTTTAGGAGTTGAAGTTGGACTAAATTCAAATGGTAGGAAGAATCGTGGTGGGCACTTGATGGAAGATTTGGTAGAAAGCCATATTAAGAAAGCAGGATATAAAGAATATTACAAAGAGATGTATTTGAATGACATTGAGGCTAAATGGGATTTAGACCTATCAAGAATTTCAGGAGATGGAACATCAACAAAGAGATTTGATTTTGTAATAAAAACGGATAACATGGTATATGGAATAGAAACTAATTTCTATGCATCTGGTGGCTCAAAATTAAACGAAACTGCAAGAAGCTATAAAATGATAGCAGAAGAATCTAAAGACATTAATGGTTTCAAGTTTATATGGATAACTGATGGAGATGGTTGGAAGTCAGCAAAAAGAAATTTAAAAGAAACATTTGATGTGTTAGATAACTTATACTGTATAAAAGATTTGGAAGATGGTGCATTAAAAAACCTAAAATAAGAGCAATTGGCTCTTATTTTTTTACAAATTAAAATATAAATGTTGACATATTGCTATAATACGTGGTAAAGTAACATTGGACTTGGAAAAATTCCTCGTCAAACAATGCAATAAATGATCAAATGATTTGTAATAGATACTTATCAGCCGATTAAGAAATGATTAATAAAAATATTATTAAGGATAATACTATATATTATTGTCTTTCTTTTGAGGAATTGATCTATCTACATGATAGATTTTTTTATTGCAATAAAAAAAGAAAGGGGACAGTAATATGTCAAATAATGAAAATTTTAAAAACTTAGAAGAGAAAGTAGAGGGGTTTAAACATAATCCTATAAACGCAGTTAAATTTATTGAATCAATGATGAACATGGGATATGAAAACACATCTGCTATTTGTGATATCATTGACAATAGTGTTGATGCAAAAGCTCATAACATTAATGTGTCTATTGGAAAAGAAAATGAAAATATTCGTATTATTATTGCTGATGATGGAACTGGAATGGATGAAGCAACTTTAGATCAAGCATTACGATTTGGATCAGATACGCTTCATGAAGAAGATAGTGATTTAGGTAAATTCGGAATGGGTTTAACTACAGCAGGATTATCTCTTGCAGAAAAAACAACAGTTTTTACCAAAAAGGAAAATGGTGAAATACTAAAGGGTGTGACTGATTTAGATGAAATAAGAAAATACAACGATTTAGTAAAATGGTTGGGAAAGGCAAATGAACAAGAGATTATATCTTTCAATTATGAGTTGCAAAATGCCAAAAGTGGAACAATTGTAATATTTGAAAAATGTTCTGGTGTAAAATATAAAAATCTTGGTAGTTTATGCTCTATTCTAACAAAAGATGTAGGAAGAATATTTAGAAAATATTTAGATAGAGTTAATATTTTCATAAATAATAAAAAAGTTGAGCCGAATGATTGGCTTTTTGAGGGAGATTCAAGAACTAAAATTATTTCTGATGAAACATATGATATAAAGTGGCAAAATAAATATGGACAGGAAAACAGTGGTCAAATTAGGATTAAGTTTGCTCTTTTACCAAATTTTGAGCAAAAAATAATGAAAGAAAAAGAAATAAATCCTAGAACGCAAGGTTTCTCTATTTTAAGAAATAACAGAGAAATAGCATATAACGTTTTGAATCCAGATATTGGAGGAAGAGTTAGACACCCTATGTTAAATAGATTTAGAGGGGAAATAAGCTTTGATTCATCTTGTGACTATGCAATGGGTGTAAATTTTCAAAAAAATGGAATTGAAATGCTGGATAATGTCGCAAACTCTTTAAGGCAAACTATAAACAATACAATTAACACAATTGCGAGAATGGTTGGAAGTGAAAGAAATGCAGAACTTGACCCCGAAGAAGAAGATATTCATAATCAAGCATTAGAAGTAATTGAAAAGAATCAAAATATTTTAGTAGATAAGCCTATGGTAAAAACTGAAAAAAGAGATAAGAATGAAAATGAAGCTAAGGAACAGGAGAAAACTCAAAAAGAAAAGGATGATGATAAAGGCAAGAGAGTTAGAGTTGCTAAAAAGTTTCAGAATAAACCTGGGATCCCAAATGCTAAATTTGAGTTTAAGGAATACGATAGGACAAGTAATATTTTCTTTCCGAGATTAGAGGGAAAAACTGTTGTTATAACTTTCAATACTGCACATCCGTTTTATGAAAGATTTATCAAGGATAATACAGATAATGTAAATTTAGTTTCTGCTGTAGATTATTTAGTATATTGCATGGGTCTAGCACAACTATCAGCAATAACTGCAGATGATACCAAAGTTGAATATTTTGAGGATTATATGCAATCAATCAGTACAAATATGAGAAAATTTTTAGAATAGTTTTTATTAAAGAAAAGCGAAGTGACGATGTAGATTATTTTTATTAGTCACTTTGCTTTTTTAGAAAGGATGCTTTATATGTATAGTTTATTAAGTGCGATTAGTTTTCTAATCAGAGCGTATTTATGTTATTTAACAATAGATAACATACCAATTTTATCAAATCCTATTGCAAATGAACTTTTGGGAGAGGTAGTTTCTATATACACAATATTAATGCTGATAAGCAGGGCAACTGTAGGTCTTTTTTATAAAAGAGGAGAAGCACCTGTTTTTGGAACGATATGTTATTTTTTTGTATATCTCATATATTTAGCTATTACATATGTGATATTATTAGTGCTAACTAATTTAGGAGTATTGCCAATATAAAATATATTTATTGAATTCTTTAGGGCACCTGTATGATGCCCTAAATTTCATTATTTTATTATTTCGTTTGACTTGTTATTAATACTTATTACGGTTTTTTCAATAGCTTTGGACTTTTCGATATCTTTCTTCACAACTTTATGTCTTTTCATGAGTCTCCTACAAACTTTAAGTTCATTAGTATCATGTTTAATTTTATAAGTCAAAAATTCAATTTCATTTTTGATTGATAGCTTTTCATTTGGAGTAGAAACTTTCTTTAATTTTGCATATAATTCTTCACGTACTCCTTTTTTATATTCTAGTTCATTTTCAAACCACAATTCGTAAATTTTTAAATCTTCAGTAGAGTTGATATGATGTTTAGCAATAAAACTAAATTCTTCCATAATGTTTAAGCTTTCTTGCTTTTGCTTATAGTATTCTGGTGACTTTAGCTCATATTGGTTTTTATATGGAAGTTTGCCGAGTTTATATAGTAAATGTACATAGTAGCGATAGAATGGGCTAAATTTTAATCTTATTTTATCTATCTTTGGTCCATTAAACTTTTGACCAGCATATTTCATGCTAATAGTAACTCTATTATTCATATACTTATTCTCGTCATATATTCTATCTTCAATACTATATCTTGAATAATTATCTCCAAAAGCTCTTTCTAATTTAATATGACGCGAAAAATAAGGAGACTCTATTGTATAATATCTCTTATCTTGGAAGAAGTAATACCCTCTTGCTTCGAGATATTTTTCAAAGTCTCCTAATGTATTATTAATTTGTATAGCTTCATCAATATCGGCTTTTATTTTTTGCATTTCTTCATTATTTCTATTATACTTTGCAATTCTTTTTTCATAAGTTTGAGTGGTCTTTCTTGCTCTTGGTGTCTCTAAAACAGATAAATCATAATCTGCACATAACTCATCTGATTTTCTTTTTAGCAGGGCAATATCTGCATTTGAATTGTGGTATTTTTTCCCATCTATGAATGAAACAGAGTTTAAAATTATGTGATTATGAACGTTAAATTTGTTTGTATGAGTACATATTATCGCCTGATACTTATCTCCAAAAAGTTCTTCAACAAGTTGTTCTCCAATCTCATTTGCTATCGCTGGCGACACCTCTTTTCCTTCAAAAGATTGAATAATATGATAGCCAAGTCGACCTGTTTCTTTATGAAAAGATTTTTTTACAAGCATCATATCATTATATGTATTTTTAGCTGTACAATTAACTGAAGTAACTAGAATTCCATGCTCAGTTTTTTCGCCATTCCTTGCGTAATTGATAACATTATCTAAGTTATCGTTGATATTTTTAATTTTGATTATTGCCATGTAATCACCTCTTTCTTGCATAGATTTCCTTCTCAAATTTTAATATAAAATCAGAGATTTCTTCTTTGATATATTCATAGTCTTCTGGACGAACTATACCAAAAGTATTAGTATCTCTTGCTATTTGATTTATATTATTTGCTATGCCATATAGTTGTCTTTGAAATTTAATAATTGCCTCATTTGGTTGCTCTTTTATTCGATATCCTTTTATGATACTTCGGATAAATTCTGATTCGGATAGACCTGCTTTTGCAGATTTTAATTTCAAAAGTTTATCTTCATTTTGATTAAGCCATAGTTGTTTTTTTATACTTCTTTTTCTCATTTTTCGTCACATCCTTTCTTAATTGGGGTTTGGGCTCTCCCATAAGCAATTGTATTTGTATGGGAGTACAAATGCGTTGCTTGCTTTAAGTTTGGCAACGCACTTGCAACCCTGCCTTTTGGGGCTATTTTTCTTTTAAAATCCCAATATTTTTGAAGTAAAAATATGCTTCCTTGCCACCCAAAAAGAAGATTTCTTGCTCCTCAAAATTTCGAATTTCAAGCTCCAAATTGATTAGCTTTTGAAGCATCTTGCAGTCATTTTTTGATAGTGAAATATCGTCATCATCTTCAAAAATCAGTTGTAAATTTAGGTGATTTTCTTTTAAATCTGCTACTTCATCTAGCAAGTTTTTATACTCTTTATTTTTAAATCTGAGTGCTACTTTTGCTCTATCAATTATCTCTCCAAGTTCAATACAATCTGTATTAAATAATTCATATTCATTCATCATTTTTACCTCCATTTTATCCAAGTTCAATATTTTTTTAATCATAAATAAACTCTTTTATCACGATTTCTTCAGCTCGATTTTTAATGTTGTTCATCTTCTGCATCCACAAAATATGATTCGCTTTCTTCAAATTTTCATCAACATTTTCTTCACTAGCTAGTTGACTGATTAATAAATTGATTTGCTTTCTTGCCTCTCTATCTATCGAAACTAAATGATTAATTATTTCTTCTTTTGCTACTAAATGATCAAATGTACTCTTGCGATGCTCTTTTAGAAATCTTTCTCTCATTCGTCCATATTTGCCTATATTTGCTCTTTTACCTTTTGAAATACATTGTATATCAGGTATATACCAATCTTTGTTTTTAACATACTTAAATTCCATTTCAAGACACTCCTTTTCTTTTTAATCATCAATATAATTTACTATGTATTTATCTAAATCATCATATTGACCTGTATTATCTCTAAATCTATTGTCGAATTTTGAGTTTTGCATATTATTATCTCTATTCTTTTTATCTTTATCTATATATATTGGTCGTAAATTTTCCGACTCCGGAGTCGTATTTTTTCCGTGTCCGGACTCGTAATTTTTACGACTCCAGTTTTCTGGCGGGTTTTGATGGATAATCTTACCTATATAGATTAGATTCGGACGGTTCATTCCTTGCACTTTTTCATATATTAGCTTAGCTTCAGCTAATTGTTTGAATGCTTTTGTAACTGTCTTATCTGATAGATTTAGTTTTTTCTGCACATCAACTCGTTTATAGATAAGGAATATATATCCATTTTCATCAATCCAGCCATTCTTTGCTGATAATCTCATTCTACTGAGCAGAAAGCCATATAGTACCTTACTTTCTAAACTAATACCTTGATAGAGTGGATTGTTGAATAATTCTTGTGGGATTTGATAATATGAATTTTCTAAAGATTCATTAAGCTTATAGAAATTAGCTTCCATTTTTTCTCCTTTCCAAGAGTAATTTTGTAAGCTAACATTTCTGGAACATTAATTTGGAACATAAAATTAAGACTTTTTGAAACTTGTCAAAACCAGACAAAAAAATTACCTAGTGTCCAAATAAGCTTGGATACTAGGTTTCATGACTTTTAGATTTTCTTGAGTTTCCTCAATTTTCGTGAAAATCGGCTGATTTTTGGCTGGGCTGGGAGGATTCGAACCGCCGAAATGCCAGAGTCAAAGTCTGGTGCCTTACCGCTTGGCTACAGCCCAATATTTTATTTAATGGGGTGAAAGATGGGACTCGAACCCACGACCTCCAGGGCCACAACCTGGCGCTCTAACCAACTGAGCTACATCCACCACATCTAAATGCAAAAATCATTTTACATTATTTTTCCTTCAAAGTCAACTGTATTTTTACTTTCTTAAATATTCTTTTGTAGGTTTGTCAAACATATGTCACACTTACTTAGAACTGTCTACATTTGAAATACCTTTTATGACATACTAGCTCC
>CALXZO010000006.1 GCA_944393265.1 uncultured Clostridia bacterium
TGCGGGGGTAAGACTCGAACTTACGACCTTCGGGTTATGAGCCCGACGAGCTGCCAACTGCTCCACCCCGCGATATATGACACATCTACGATGTCCAGTATATTATCATTTTATGCGTTTGTCAAGAGATATGCCACTTTTTGTGTAAGCAAATCTATAAATTATAACTAATTAGCGATATTTTTTTTACTATTCGCTTTATTTTATCTACTCTCTTGTTGCATTTGACTATGACCACATTGTTTAGCAACACCAATAGATTCTCTATATGCGTCATTAATAATTGGATCCCCCTTTTCGTTGACGCCTGGGGTTTTTTCGTGATTGCTGTGGCCTCTTCCGGCGAATTATAATATACTCTACATTTACTCCAATATGTTTTAATGCGTCTACGCTTTTATTCGCTCTAGTGCGCATCTCTTTACCTAATAATGCCCTTTGTGCCTTGCCTACATCACATGGCACACTTCTATCATAATAACTCATATCGTGCATTGGTGCTGGACTACCGGTTTCATCAATTATTTCATCCGTTTTTCTTTCTGATTCATGTTCTCCTTCATAGTATATCATATTTATAGCTTTGTAATTATCCATATCAAATTCTTCCCCAAATAATTCAAAAAAATCGCCTATTCCTATTGGATATTTTAGCTTTTTTGTAGGAACAGGAATACTTCCACTTGCCCCTCCAACGCATAACGTATCAACTAGTTTTGGATGTATCTCTGCAAATCTTTGTGCAAATACCCCAGATGAAGAATATCCATTTAAAAATATTTTTTCATCGGCTGTAACACCATATTCTGTTTTTAAAATATCTCTTGTTTTGTCTAGCATTTTTACCACTTGCTCATCAATTCTGTAATTTTGATCTGTTTTATCCAACGCAAAACATTCCCTAGATAACTGTTGAAAGTAAGGCCCTTCATTGCTTCCTGGCAGTATAGGAACAACAATAGGAGAGAAGTGGACATTTGTTAATGATGCCAACCTCTTACCTGTTTCATTTCCTTGCTCTATCAATCTACAAAAAGAGTTTGAATTAGGTTGATATTCGCAATTGTTTGATTCAAGTGCAATTCTTATCTGCATATTTTCTACTTTTGGAATTAAAACTATACCTGGTATATTCACCCCGTTTTCTTTGTCAGGTGCTATAATTCTTACGTCATATTCTACTCCATTAATAATTTGAGTAGTATTATAATTCTCGCCATTTTCCAGTGCTTTTACTGCTCTACTTAGCTCTATAAGTTTTTTGAATTTACCCTTGCATTTATTTTCTTCTTCTTCAAGATCTTCTATTCGACTTCTAACCTCATCATCATCATGAGATAATCTATCGTTTCCCCATTTTTTTAACCTATAATTTGTCAAATCAGCAACTTTGTTTCTAATAACAGCCAAACCCTCTGAATATGCTATAAACATTCTTTCCAGTTCTTCATTTCCTATGATATCCGCTAAATCAAGAATTTCATACTTTTGTTTTATCTCTTGTATCATTCTTGCCTGTTTCTCTGCCATATTTGATTCGTCCTCTTCATTTGCTAATTCAATCATACCCCTTGATACTTCATAAGTTCCTCTTCCAAGTCCATGACCATATTCTAAAAACCCTAGCATTGTAAGATTGTAACCCTCTTTCTTGTACGTCTTCAAAGTAGCTAGCATTCTTTCAGCTTGAGTTTTTCCCATCGTTTTTTGCCATATGTCCGCTTCATCTTGTGGCGTCATAGAACCAATAAGCCTCGTCTTATCGTAATTTGAAATAATATTTCCATCTTCGTCGAATTTATCATATCTCCAAGGTATCTCATCTTCTAAAATCCCATATGTCACAAGCATCGGAATTTTTTTTGCGGATTCTTTGTCAAATTCCCTTCCTGCTATTTCCTGGTAATCTGCAATTCCAATTGGATAAGCTAATTCTTGTCCTTCGATTTCACTTTCCAACAACATCATTGCATCTTTTGCACCATTGGTACAGCAAGAATTTACTCTATCTAAATAAAGTTTACCAAATCTATCAACAAAGCTACCTGATGCAGACTGCCCTATAAGGTCCATTTTTTCAGGAATTTCTATTCCTAGTTCTCCAAAAATTTCTCTTATCCTATCTACTGCTTTTAAAATTTGTTTATCAACTCTCTTAAATCCTTCTTCCTCGCTCTTTATAGACTCTCTCGTTAACTGCTGATAATATGGTCCTTCATATTCTTGAATTATCAGTGGAATAACTAATAGTTCATTATGAGAACTTACGTTACTATATATAGCTTCAAGGCTGTTTTCTCTATTTGAAGGATAAAAACTTTTCATATCTTCATCTGTTAAATATTTTATATTTTTTCCATCTCTAAGAGCTGTTTTTTCTGCTGGTGAACCTGTATTACGAATCGTTAACGCAATCCTCGTTTTACTATTTAATCTATTTGGTACCATAATAAGAGTATCAAAATATACTCCGTTTTCTATATCTCGAGGCAAAATATAATACCTTCCTCGATACTCATTATCATTCACTTTAGTAATCCATTCGCTACTTTTTGCTCCTTCTTCTCCAATTTCTACAGTTCTTAACTCTTTGAATTGTTCGGGTGTAATTCTAATTTCCATATTATCCCCCCATTATCTATTTACCCTGTATGATTCGAGCAACTGCGCTAATTCCACTTACATGCATTTATTATACCACATATTGTAAATAAATTATAGCCTTTTACCTTATCCTCGCTTTATTATTATTTTAAAAATTAGTCTTCCCTTGCTTTTTAGGCATTTTGCCTGTATAATTCCATTTGTAAAATTCATTTTTTAGTAACGAACTAATAATTTAGAAGGAGGAATTTCGATGGTTAAACGCAAAATTCGGTGCTTCTTTTGCAACAAGCTTGCTTCTCAAGAGCCATCAAAGAACGAACTTTTCGTTGCACAAAAAGTATCTGTTGGAAAACGTCACGGATGCATCTGCTCAAATTGCGTGAATTTGCTATATGAAAAGCATATTGAATCGTTGTCTCTTACAGATACATTAAAGAATAAACTTCTTTCAATTGTCAACGAACGACCTAATAAAACACCAACGGTACCACCTTCTGATTTATTAGATGAACTGCCCAGTAGCTTTCAATGCCTAAAATATTCGATATCAAGTTTTTACAATGTCCTTACAGAAAAAGTCTTCGGACAAAACGAAGCCTTGCGCAAAGTTATTTACACGATATACCATAATCAAATGTGTAATTTCCTAGAATCCTACGGGCTTTCTTCTCCTTCTAGAGAACATGCCTTAATTATTGGGCCAACTGGTTGCGGAAAAACATTTCTAGCCACAACCGTGCTCGATGCCATGAAAATTCCATATGCAAAGTCAGATGCAACTGCTATTACTTCGGCAGGTTATGTAGGAGACAATGTTGAAAATATCTTAAATCGCCTCTATATTGCGGCAGGCAAAAATCTGGCCAAGGCACAAAATGGTGTGATTGTCATTGATGAAATTGATAAAAAAGCCAGAACTAGCGATCGCGAACGCGATATCAATGGCCTTTCTGTTCAGCAAGAACTACTAAAGATTCTCGAACCCTCAACAGTGTGGATAAACCATGGTAACGTCCATTTTGATACATCAAATTTAACTGTTATTATGTGTGGAGCCTTCGTTGGACTTGACGATATTATTGCTCGACGTTTAAATCAGCGACAAATAGGTTTTTCCTCTAGTAACCCTATTCCTAATACGAGCTTGTTATCCTACGTTGAGCCAAAAGATATTGTTTCTTACGGTTTTATAGAGGAATTTGTGGGTCGCATTCCCACCCCAATTATTTTAGAACCTCTTTCGCGAACTGCAATTCTAGATATTATATACTCTCAGCTTAACGCTCAAAATACACTTTTTTCAATTAAAGGATTTAGCCTTAGCGTAGATGAAATGGTTTTAAATAAAATTGTAGATAGAGTCCTTTTGCACAATACTGGAGCACGCGATGTAGCAAAAGAGCTTTCTGCACTACTCTATAATGCCAAATACAATCTTCTAGAATCTCATCCTAACGGAGGTATTTGCGAAATTGATGAAAATGGAAATACATCAATAAGTTTTTATTTAAATAAAAGCTCTTCAACAAATCAAATTTGGTTTGAAGGTCCCGAATATCTAATAGATGAAGATGAAGTTTAGTTTATACTTTTGATGCCACACTTTTACTGTGTGGCATTTTTATTTTTTCTAATATTGTATTGCGATGTTAACACTTCCCAAAACGGTCTGAAGAAATAATTTAATGTCCAAATACTAGTACCCCCCAGATTATATTCATCAATTAATTTTAACCTTGCATTAAAACTTCTTACGTCATCGAACCATACAACATGGGTCGCATTATTTTCATCAACATAGTAAAAATATGGAGCTTGCGATGTTTCATCAAAAAAAATCTCCGCATTGTTTTCCAAAGCCAAATTTAAAGCGCTCAGATTTGAAAGTGAACGCGCTGCCGTATCCTCTTTATAAGGAAGTGTCCAATCATATCCATAATTTGGCATTCCTAATAATATTTTTTCACTTGGAATAACTGAAGTCGCATAATCTAAAACCTTTTTCACTTGATTGATAGGTGCAACTGCTTGTGGCGGTCCGTATGTATATCCCCACTCATACGTCATAATTATAACGTGGTCTGCAACTCTTCCATGAAAAGCATAGTCATGAGCTTCGTACAAAAGTCCTTCCTGCGAACCGCTAATCTTGGGAGCAATTGACGTAATCAATGTGTACCCTTGTGGCTTAATCCTATCCGCTAATTTTTGCAAGAAAATATTATACTCTTCTTTGTCCTCAGGAAATATATATTCAAAATCCACATCGACTCCCTTATAGGATTTATCTTTCAAGACTTTTTCTATATTATTAATTAAGTTTGTCTGAACATCTTCATTCGTTAAAATTGTTCGTGCTAAATCGCTACTAAATCCTCCGCTTTCACTAATATTTGTAATAACCATAATAGGTGTCACACCTGTTTTCTGTGCTTCCTGTATGATTCTTTCATCATTTAACGGACGTAAATTGCCATCTGTTAAAACTTCATAACTAAACGGTGAAATAAACGTAAGAAATGGTAACGACTCTTTTAACGTATTTTCTGAAATATTGGGATATGCATAGCCATTCACATCAATGACTCTATTATTAGATACATCATTTGGTACATTAACTATCTGCCCTGGATAAATTAATCCCGGATTTACGATATCAGGATTTAGCGCAAGCAATGCATCAAGCGAAACCCCATACAACCTAGCAATTCCATATAGGGACTCTCCTGGTAATACAACATGCGTATTAGAATCTTTCGGAATAATAAGTGACTGTCCAACAGTAAGTAAATCAGGATTTTCCAACATATTTGCATTTACAATTTCATCAACTGATACACCATACTTTTTAGCAATTTCAAAAACAGAATCTCCACTTTTAACAACAACTATAATCACAAAAACCCCTCCTACAAAACAGATATAACATTATATGCACTTTAATTTAAATTTGTGACCATTATCAAAGGTGTTATTTCCAACGATTAATCTAATTTAGACATGGGGACCGAGTTTTTGCCTATAACGGTAGATTTTTTGGAAAATACTTGCTAATTATGTAAAAATGTGTAATAATATATATGTTGTTATGTGACTTTTGAAAGGAGTGACATGCGTGTCAATATTTGATAAAAAATTTAAATTAGATTTGGAAAAACAAAAAGCTAACGCTATAAATGTACTTATGGAGGCAGTGCATAATAAATTAACTTATAATGAAACTAATCGTGTATATGATATTTTGTCTTCTCAAGCTATGTCTAAAGATTCTGATTTTGATAAAGTGAAATCTGGAATGCAAATTCTATCAGAATTGAAAGGTGATTGGCTTACTCATGAAGAAAAAAAGAATTTAGTTGCAGGTGTATGGCTTTGCGAATGTAGAACAGATTCTAAAAACAATAAAGGAATTTCTTTTATTACGCCAGAAGAATTAGACTATACAAAAAAAGCAATTCTTGGCAAGATGTTTTTCTAATAGTAGACTTAATTAACAATTAAGAAATCAAAAATATCTAATTTTTGTGTGTAGCGAAAGCTCTACTTTAAATATTAGATTTTGGTTGTTTCATCCGAAAAATTTTAGAAGTATAAAATTGCGTTAATTTTTTCTTACTTTCTTATAAAACACGAAACCTTTATGAACTCTATTTTTAATAAGAGTCCATAGAGGTTTTTAGTTTTACGGTTCACGAAATGATTATATTTTTATAATATAATTATCCTATCTATACGTTTTGTTAAAGCCTCGGCATAAGTATAAATACAGTACACATCATATAAATTCTAAGTTATTTATTCTTAATTAGTAAAATCACTCTATGATGTCTAATATCTCTTTAATTTTTTCAACCGGCTCGTTTGAAATCTGAACAGATTTTCTAAGCATTTCGACTTGCATAAGTCCATCTGTCTCTTTATTAGTGTGTATATACATGAGTGGTTCGCCCGCTTTTACTTCATCTCCAATTTTTTTCGCTAACTCTATGCCAACAGCATAGTCAATTGCGTCATCCTTCTTTTGTCTGCCTCCGCCAATGTTAACAACAGCTTGTCCAATATTTTTAGCTTCCATACTCGAAACAAATCCGTTATCCAACGCATTAACTGGTATTTTAAACTTGGCAGTCATAAGTGATTCCGGATTATCTATCACTCTACTGTCTCCCCATTGCCTTGAAACAAATTCTCTAAATTTTTCTAAACCTTCTCCAGAATCAATTTTCCCCTGAATACGTTTTATGTTATTTACTACACTATCATCAACACCCGCAAGCCTTAACATATGTGCCCCTAAAATACTACAAACCGTGACGACATCGCGTTCACCATTTCCTTTTAAAGTTTCAATAGCTTCCATAGTTTCTAAAGCATTTCCAACATATTTTCCAAGAGGCTGATTCATATTTGTAATAGCTGCTATAGTTTCCTTTCCAGCACGTTTTCCGATACCAACCATAGTTTGAGCAAGTACACGTGCACGAATTTCATTTTCCATAAATGCACCACTTCCGCAAGTAACTTCAAGCAAAATTTTATCACTTCCAGCAGCAATTTTTTTGCTCATTATACTAGAAGCAATAAGTGGTATGCTTTCTACTGTCCCAGTAACATCTCTAAGTGCATATATTTTTTTATCCGCTAAAGCAATTCTATCTGATTGACCAATAATGGAAATTCCAATACGCCTTACATTTCTTTTAAATTCATCCATATCAATATTAGTTCTAAAGCCAGGTATAGCCTCTAATTTATCAATTGTTCCTTGCGTATATCCAAGACCTCTACCAGACATTTTAGCCACAGGAACACCACACGCAGCAACAAGTGGCATAAGCACCATTGTTACTTTATCTCCGATTCCACCTGTACTATGCTTGTCCACTTTAATTCCGGGGATGTCTGATAAATCAACTATTTCCCCAGAACGCGCCATTGCAATAGTTAAATCATATATTTCTCTTTCCGACATTCCATTCAAATAAATAGCCATAAGTAGGCTTGACGCTTGATAATCTGAGATATTTCCATTCGAATATTCCTTAATAAAAAAATCAATCTGCTCTGTGGAAAGTTCCTTTTGATCTCTCTTACATTTTATAATTTCAATTATATTCAAGACACGTCCCTCCCAACAATCCATATAATAAATCTCTTATATAGTTATATCATCTTTAATAGCATTATATTTTGCTTCTCCAATACCTGCCACATTCATTAATTCATCGATTGATTTAAAAAAACCTACCTCGTCTCTGTACTTGATAATTTTTTTCGCCGTACTCTCTCCAATACCATCTAGCGTTTCAAGCTCTTCCACATTTGCCGTATTAATATTAACCAGCTCATTATCTATGAAATATTTATAACTATTCTCCTCTACTTGTACAAAAGGTATAATGATTTTTTGGGCATCCGACACGATACTTGCCAAATTAACTTTATCCAAATCAGCATCTTCGGTAGCACCTCCAGCCACTTCTATAACCTCATATAGCCTTGCATCAACAGGCGCAACAATTATCCCTGGATTGTTTACTGCCCCGGCAATATGCACATACATTACCTCTTCTACTACCTCTTCCCCGCTGGTCAAAATTTCACCATCTATATAATCTAATGTATCCCCATTTTCCTCAATACTCGGCATAAAAACCGAAAAAGCAATTAATAAAATAATAAATCCCCCAAGCAAAAAAGCACTTTTGAATTTATTATCCATATAAGCCTCCTTCAAAACCATTATACATTAAATGCAAAAAAAAGCAATCAACATCGTTCGACATTTTTCTTCTTGTGGTGATAAAGTTTGTATTGTCAATTCGCCTTTTTTTAGATAAAATACAGGCATGGAGGTTTGAATGAAGAAATTATTTTTTTTGACTTTTTTATTTTTGCTTATATGTCCATCTGTCTTAGCTGTGGAAGTCAGCGCGCCACATGCAATTTTAATAGATATAGATTCTGGTAAAATTCTTTTTGAAGAAAGCGCTTATGAGGCCACTTACCCTGCAAGTACAACAAAAATTTTAACCGCAATTCTTGCATTAGAAAATTGTGACTTAGACGAAGAAGTTTCCGCATCATATGAAGCAATAAACAGCGTATATGCAGACGGCACAACTGCTAGCATTCAAGAAGGCGAAACGCACACTGTTCGCGACTTATTATCCACAATGCTAATACATAGTTCCAATGATGCCGCATATATTTTGGCAGAGCATGTGGGAGGCTCTACTTCAAGTTTTGTTGCAATGATGAATTCTAGAGCAAAAGAATTGGGTGCTAAAAATACATACTTTGTAAACCCTAATGGCTTGCCTAACACATCTCATAAGTGTTCAGCATATGATATGTCGCTTTTTGCCAGATATGCAATGAAAAATTTTCCTGAATTTCGAGAAATTGTTAAAACCGTACATTATACACTGCCAATAACCGAAGAATACACAAAGCTATATTTAAATGAAAACCCTGATGCTACGAGTGTTTTGCGTTATCTTACTACTACTACAAATCATCTTATAAACCCAAAGCGTGAAAACTTTTATTATGAATATGCAACAGGAATAAAAACCGGATATACTGATGCAGCTGCAAATTGCATTGTTGCTAGCGCCGAAAAGGAAGGCGTAGAATTAATCGTTGTAATTTTTGGTGCTTCTGGATGGCAAAACTTACGAAACGATTGTGTGAATCTTTTTGAATACGGCTTTTCCATACTAAAATCCGAAACTCTAGTCAATGCTGGAAGTGTAGTACAAACAATAGAAATTTCAAATGGAACAGATGATACGAAAAACCTAAATATAGTTGCCCAAGACGATATAATCGCAACATTTGGTACTTCAGACTTTATCGAAGCCTTCTCTCCATCAATAGTAATTTCAGGAGATTTAAAGGCTCCAATCTCATCAGGGCAAATAATCGGTACAATAACTTATGATATATATAATTCATCATATTCTTCAAACTTACTAGCAGGAAATGATGTAACTCCAAAAGTAACAATAGCTGAAGTAGCGACAAATATTGTAAGCTTTACTATAAAGGCTATTTTATGGATATGCGTTACTATTGTAGTACTGTTTATTCTATTAGTACTACTTCGTGCATACATTATCACAAAAAATCAAAAGAAAAGGCGAAGAAAAAGAGCTTTATACAACACAAGATTTAGATAATCCGTCAATGAAAGTAGCTCTTTTTGACACACTTTCTCTCAAATTCGATGTGGACTAAGCTTTGAAATATGCCACCAATGAAGTTCAAAATACGATTCAATTCTTAATAGAAAAAGCAAAAGTTCCACTTGAAATTAGATCAATTTTTCATCTAATAATCCACATAATAAAATTGAAAGAAAAAGGAACTTTTCAAAATGAACCTAAGTTATTAAACGAAAAATCTAATAACGAAATGTCATTTCAAAAGTCCCTTTTTACTCAATATCAGTATTAAAATTCTATCTTCTAAGTCCAATTTTTTCTTTCATAAGGATATATTTTTTCTTAGCAATCTCTCTTGATTTTTCTTTCCCTTCATCTAAAATCTCATCAAGCCTTTTGCTATTAATTAAGTCATTATATTTTTCTTGAACCGCAGAGAACCTTTCAATTATAACGTCTCCAACCTCTCTTTTAAACGTACCATAATTTGCATCTGCATATTTCTTTGCAATTTCTTCTTTATTTAGTCCTGTCAAGCTAGCATAAATATTTATAAGATTTGTAATTCCTGGCTGATTTATAGGGTCATAATTAACTTTGCCAATAGAATCTGTAACTGCTGCATTTACCTTTTTTCTAATTACGTCAGCATCATCCAAAATTCTAATGACACCTTTTTGATTTTCAGAAGACTTACTCATCTTCTTTGTTGGATCTTGTAAATCCAATATCTTTGTTCCTTCTATACGTATAAGTGGTTCAGGTATTTTAAACACATCACCATATTTTTTATTAAATCGAATAGCTATGTCCCTTGCGATTTCAACATGTTGTTTTTGATCTACTCCAACAGGAACATAGTCTGCATCATATGCCAAAATATCCGCAGCCATTAAAACAGGATATGTAAAAAGTCCTGCTGAAAAATTTGCATTCTTAGCACTTTTATCTTTAAACTGCGTCATTCTACTAAGCTCACCAAAATATGTATTGCATTCTAGCATCCAAGAAATATTAGCATGAAACTCATTATCCGATTGCAAAAAAATCAAATTTTTATCTGGATCAATACCGCATGCTATATATAATGCAATAAGTTGCCTAATATTCTTAGAAAGTGTTTCACTATCAATAGGCACTGTAATCGCGTGCATATCTGCAATAAACAAAATAGAATTATATTTTTCTTGATACTCTACCATTTGCCCAATTGCTCCAATATAATTACCTAATGTTATAACTCCAGTAGGTTGAAGCCCTGTGAGCGTAACCTTTTTTTCCATAAAATTTCACCTCTTTAAATTTGCTTATATATTGTAAAAACTTTTCGCATTATCTGTTGTAATCTTAGCCAAGTTTTCAATCGAACATTCTCTAAGCTCGGCAATCTTCTTTGCTGTATTTACAACGTATGCCGGCTCATTTCTTTTTCCACGATGTGGTTCCGGTGCTAAATATGGAGCATCCGTTTCAATAAGTAATCTGTCACTCGGTACAAGCTTTGCTACCTCAATTAAACTTCTTGCATTTTTAAAAGTCACCGGACCAGCAAGTGATATATATGCACCTAACTTAAGCGCCTCTTTCATAACTTCAATACTTGAAGAAAAACAATGCATAACAAAACCATACTCAACTTTATTCTTTTTAAGAATTTCAAGCATATCCATATCTGCATCTCTACTATGAATTACAACTGGCTTTTTTAATTCATTAGCAATTTTTATCTGACTAACAAAAATTTCTTTTTGGGTATCTTTATCATCGCTCCAATGATAATCCAATCCTACCTCACCAATTGCCACTACTTTATCATGTTGGCAAAGATTATATATGAAATCAAAGTTTTTAAATTCATTGCAATTTTCCGGATGCAATCCAACAGTAGCATAAACGTTATCATACATATTGGCATTATTAATAGCATCTATAGAAGTTTCTTCATTGTATCCAACATCAACCATGTAAGTCACACCGCTCGCTCTAGCATTATCAATAATTTCCTGCTTAACACCCTTGAATTGCTCATCTGTTAAATGTGTATGTGAATCAAAAAATTCTAGCACCAAACTTCAATCCTCTCTATTATATCTAATCCCCTTAATTTACTTGTGAGCCTTCTTTAACCTCTTCGTCGACAGTTAGCACCCTAACCACATCTCCTTCACCTGCCGCCAATACCATTCCTTGTGATTCTATTCCTTTTAATTTTGCAGGTTTTAAATTCGAAACTACAACAATCTTTTTTTCAATAAGCTCTCCTGGCTCATAATACTTTTGTATTCCTGCAACAATTTGTCTTTCCTCATCTCCCAAAGAAACTTTTAATTTCATAAGTTTTTCTGATCCTTCAACTTTTTCAGCTTCAAGTACTTTAGCCACTTTAAGTTTTACCTTATCTAAATAATCTATCGAAATTTGCTCTATTTCTTCTTTTACATTGTCATTTGCTTTAATAAGTTTTGCTTCTTTTTTTGCATTTTCATCATGTATTTTTTCAAACTCATCTATCACTACTTTTTCATCAAACCTCGTAAATAGCACTTCAACGTTGTCTAATTTAATTCCCGGATTTACTTCTACAAACTGCCATCGTGGCTTATCAATTCCAAAAAACTCTCTAATCTTTGCAGAAGATTCTGGCATAAATGGTTCCATTATATTAGCGATATTAGCAATAAGAGTTGCACATGTGAAAATAATATCATTAAACTCATCAATATTTTCTTTAAATTTAATCCATGGCTTTTGCTCATCATAATATTTATTTGCTTCATCAATAAGTCTTATCGCTTTATTAGCAGCCTCCTTAAATTCAAGTTTTTCAATACACTCCCCGATTTGAACATATGCTTCTTCAATAATTGTTCTAATGTTATCATTAAGTTTACCTTTGGGTAATTCAGAAATTCCTTTAAATTTTAAAGTTCTATTAACAAAATTTCCATACTTGTTAGTAATCTCGTTGTTATGAGTTTCAACATACTCGCTTAATGAAAAGTTAGTATCCTTTCTTTCAGGTCCATTACTAATAAGATGGAATCTAATTGTATCCGCATTAAGTTTGTCTGCAACATCAATTGCGCTTATAGCGTTGCCTTTACTCTTAGAAGCTTTTTCATTATTGAAATTTAGATACTCTGAAGAAACAATAACATCAGGCAAACAAAAATCTTCTTTAAGCGAAAGAAGTAATGCCGGAAAAATGATACTATGAAAAACAATATTATCTTTCCCATGAACCATATATACTCTGTCTGCTCTTTTCCAATAATCTTCCCAATCAAGACCTCTTTCCTCACATATTTTCATTGCTGCTGTAACATATCCAAGTACAGCCTCAATCCAAACATATAGCTTTTTATCATCATAACCATCAACGGGAACATCAATCCCCCACGACAAATCTCTTGTTATAGCTCTATCTCGAAGTCCCTCTCTCAAATATTTTTCTGTTTCATTTTGAGCATTTATTCTCCATTTAGACTTGTTCTTAGCAACAAACTCTTTTATCTCGTCTTGCATTTTAGAAAGCGAAATATAAAGATTTTTATTATTTTTTTGAATAACTTTCGACCCGCACTCTCTACAACTTGCATTCAACAAATCTTGTTCTGTAGGTGTATAGCCACAATCACAACAATCTCCCTTGGTAAGATTTCCACAGCTAGGACAAATAAGCTGTAATTCTCTGTCCGCTTCAAACTTCTTGCATCTCTCGCAGTATGCTTGTGGCTCTATTTTTTCATAAATTGCTCTATTATCATAAATCTTTTTAATAATTTCTTTTACTTTTTCTTTATGATACTCCGTTTCTGTCAAAGTATATAAATCATACGAAAAATTTAATTTATTAAAAGACTCAACAAAAAACTTATGATATTTATTGCAAATCTCTAATGGTGAAGTTCCTTCTTGCTTAGCTCTTTCAGTTATTGGTGTTCCGTGACAATCAGATCCCGAAACATAAATAACTTCATCGCCTTTCGCTCTATGATACCTTGCAAGTATATCTCCGCCAATTAATCCAGCGACATGCCCTAAATGCAATTTGTAATTTGCATATGGCCACGCACCACCTATTAAAACTCTCATAAAAACATCTTCTCCCTTTATTTTTTCTTTATTAAGTGTATGATAAATAACAGCAAAAAAGTTATAATAAACATTACTCCTGTAATTATAACTTTTTCACATGCCATAGCTATAATTCCTATTTCAAAACAGATTATAACTATCACAATAAAAAAATTAATCAACATATATATTCTACCCCGTTTACTATTTCTCTTATAACATTTTTCTAATATGCCACAACTACTGTTGCAATCGCATACGAATCATCATGAGATAAACTAAGTTCTATATCCTCTTTTTCTAAGCCCTTTGCATTAGCTATCTCTTGCAATCTTCCATGAAGTATTATAACAGGTTTCCCATTTTCCATATTTTTTACCTCGACATCATGCCATGAGACTTCGTTTGCACTATCCGGTGAAATAGCCTTATACATAGCTTCCTTGGCAGCAAAACGTGCTGCATAACTTTGAAACCTAGACATTCGCCTAGATTCACAATAACTTATTTCCTCGTCCGTATAGACTCTTTTAATAAAAGTCTCTCCTAATTCTGTAATAGAGTTCTTTATGCGTTCAACACTAATAATATCCGTTCCGCACAGAAACTGCCATAAAATTCACCTCCAACCCCTTTACAATGCTTTGCATTATATCATTTTTTATGCTGTTTGACAATACTCTAACCCTATATCACCAATTGTCAAAAAAGTCTATGCACTATTTTTTAGTATCTAGCATATATTACTTAATAGGAGGTGCAACCATGAATAATGAAATGATGTATATGATGTTTGCAAATAGTGTTAGAAAAATGGACGATGCTGAACTTGAAAAAACATTAGAAAAAGCCAAGTCTTTTCTAAATGAAAATGACTATCAAAAATTAGTAGAACTTATAAAAAAAGAACGACAAGCCGACAAATAATATAGCCAGCAACACAAAGTAAAAAGGAGGTGAGCTTGTGGGAGAAACGCCTGATATGTCAAGTATATTTGAATTGTTAAGTTCGGTGAAAAATACTCAAAACGCTACTGATTCAAGCGAAAACAACTCTTCCGCTGGAAACTTTGAAATGCCAGATATGGAAACAATGATGAAAATAATGAAAATAATGAATAGTATAAATTCTAATGAGAATACGGCGAGCACCAACCTATTGAACTCACTAAAACCATTTCTTCGCGATACTAAAAAAGAAAAAATAGATCAATATATTAGACTACTAAAAATCTCAAACATAATCTCACAACTTAACCTAGGGGGCGATGAAAAGTGAACCTTCTAAAAGAATTTAACCTTAAAGACAATTTCGACAACATCCTAATTTTTGCATTAATCATTTTTTTAATTAAAGAGGGGGGAGAAGACATGACAACTATAGTAGCTCTCATGTTTTTAATGTTTGCATAATCATCATGTCTTCTTTTATGGATTTTTAGATATTTGCAAAAATTAAATTACTCTATTTTAGTCTTAATGACAGTTTTCGGTTCAACGTATCCTGGAAATATATCCGATTTATTATTCATTCCAGCAGTGTTAAAAACGAAATCATGTTCATCTAATATATTGTAAAGCATTGTATTTGTATTATATATTTCGTAGCAATTAATAATTGTAAGTTCCGCATATAGTGGTGAAAGTCGTGCCGTTAAATAATTATTAATATCTAAAATAAATTCCATTGTACCTTGTACAATTATAGTAGTCGGAATACATTCTTCCCTTATTTCTATAAAAAAATCATCATTAAGCCAGGTGATATCATCAATTCCGTTTTCATTTTCAAACCTAAGGTTAAGTTTTTTAACCAATGTTTTCATTCCAGTTTCGAGCTTGTCTTGCGATATTACAACCATTTTATGTTTTTCTTTCAACTCTTCTCTAATATACGGTAAAAGTGCCGCAAACAAATGCCATTCACTAACATAAAAATTACACGCCTTTATAACTTTATGCATTCTTTTTCCTCCTTTATCTTATCTACCCTATTAATTATTTTTATCTATTAATTACTACTTCCATTTAGAAGTTCATTTAATTATCTTGTCTAAAAGGATATTACCATATATTTCCATTTGAGTCAATAACATTTTTCCATTTTTTGGTATTATTTTTAAAAAGCTTGGCAATACTCTATTCGGAGGTGCCTATGAAAAAAATATTACTTGTTTTATTATTAATTTTTTTAGCTTTTTTGGACGCATTCACGTATGCACATGAAATAAAAAATGAAATATCTCAAAATGTTATACGACTTCATATAGTTGCTAATGATAACAGTATAGAATCGCAAAACCTAAAATTAGAAGTGCGTGACGCTATCTTATCATATATGTCAAAACAAAATTTAAAGAGCAAAGATGAGGCTTTATATGCCCTATCACAATCATTAGATCAATTAGAAAAGATTGCCGCAAGTACACTTTATTCAAATGGCTGTACATCCCCAGTAAAAGCAGAACTTGGAGAATTTTATTTCCCAACAAAAAAATATGATAAACTCTCTTTTCCGTCAGGCAAATATACTGCTCTAAAAATTACGATTGGAGTAGGCAAAGGTGAAAATTGGTGGTGTGTAATGTATCCCGCTCTATGCTTTTCAGAAACAGTTTGTTCATCAGATCAAGCTGCTTTAACACTGGAAAAATCGTTAAGTCCAGAATGCTTTAAAATAATCTCTCAGAACGCTAAATTCAAATTTAAAATATTAGAATTTTTTAAATAACTTCTCATTTTGTAAATTCACCATTCACAGCAATTTTTAGTATTTCTAGTACCATTTTGTATACTCTTAAAAAAATCTTGTAAATATCATTTTCCTATGATAATATCTTTATGGGAGTAGACGCTCCCATATTTTTTCAAATAATAAAGGTGGTAGATTATATGGATTTTTTTAGTTTTTTTACATCACCAGTTGCGACTGACGCACTATTAAAATTATCAATTTCTTTTGTGCTATCAGCTATATTAGGTATTGAAAGAGAACTCGTTCATAAACCTGCAGGAATAAAAACACATACTTTAATATGTATTTCAGCTACATTAGTTATGTTGCTTGGTGTATACATGGCTGATTCTTTTCCAAGTGGATATGCTGACCCTACCAGGTTACCTGCACAAATTCTTGCAGGAATAGGTTTTGTTGGTGCTGGAACAATTCTTCGTGAAGGGCTTTCTGTAAGAGGTATAACTACAGCAGCTAGCTTGCTTGCCACAACTTGTATTGGCCTTGCTGTTGGAGCAGGATATTTTGAAGGCGCAGTATTTGCTACTGTACTTATCTTTTTTATCCTTTCTTTTGCATCACCAGTTCAGAACCTTATTGTGGGAAAAGGAAAATTAACAATGTTCACACTGATTTCATCAAAAGAGCGTGGTGTTATTGCTAAGGCACAAGAATTATTTGAAGAAAAAAATCTAGACGTGCTATCTATGAAAAAAATAAAATCACACTCTACAGATTCAACAATACTAAAATTTTTGGTAAAATGTAAAAGTTCTAAAGAAAAAGAAGAACTTGTACAAAACCTTTGCAAAATTGATGGTGTTACAGAAGTAAATACCGATAAAATTTTAAATAAAACTGATGTAGAGTAATAAATATAGTAATTTTAGAAAAGAGGTTACATATGAATAAATTTTTAATTAAAGGACAAACCCCACTTAGAGGAACAGTAAGTGTAAATGGAGCTAAAAACGCTGCTGTTGCTATACTTCCAGCCGCGGCTCTAATAAATGGGAAATGCCGTATCGAAAATCTTCCTAACATAAGTGATATTTCTCGTTGTTGTGAAATACTAGAATTGCTGGGTGCAAAAATAACATTTATAACTCCTCATGAAATTGAAATTGACTGCACTAATGTAGAAGAAAAAGAGATTCCTGTTGATATAACAAGAAAATTCCGTGCTTCTTATTATTTTATTGGAACTCTATTAGGCCGTTTTGGACGTGCATCTGTAGGATTCCCTGGAGGTTGTAATTTTGGTTCAAGACCTATTGACCAACATATAAAAGGCTTTGAGGCTCTCGGTGCAAAAGTAAACTGTGAAAGCGGTATGATATATGCTAATTCAGAAGAAATGACGGGAAATTCAGTTTATCTTGATGTTGTCAGTGTAGGTGCGACAATTAATATAATGATTGCTGCCGTTTTAGTTCCAGGCATTACCACGATTGAAAACGCTGCAAAAGAACCACATATCGTTGATTTGGCTAACTTCTTGAATACTATGGGAGCTAATATTAAAGGTGCAGGAACAGATGTTATTAAAATAACAGGTGTAACAGAGCTTCGTGGAAACGCCACATATTCTATCGTTCCTGACCAAATCGAAGCTGGAACTTTTATGATAGCTGCTGCAGCCTCAAAAGGAGATATTGTAATTACTAATTGTATTACTAAACACTTAGATCCTATTTCTGCAAAATTAATTGAAATGGGAATAAATGTTGAAGAATCGGAAGATGGCGATAAAATTCGTGTATACGCTGATAACAGGCCGTCTAAAGCAAATATAAAAACGTTGCCATATCCTGGGTTCCCAACAGATATGCAACCTCAGATGGCCGTTCTTTTATCTCTTGCAAATGGCACTAGTTACTTAACAGAGGGGGTTTATGATTCCCGCTTTCAGTATACTGAAGAACTTAAAAAGCTTGGCGCAATAATTAGAGTTGAAGGGAAGACTGCTTGTATTGAGGGGGTCGAGTCTCTTTCTGGTTGTCCTGTAACTGCAACCGATCTTCGTGCAGGTGCCGCTCTTATAATTGCTGGAATTTGTGCCGAAGGTGAAACCGAAGTCTATGGCATAGAACACGTTGACAGAGGGTATGAAAGAATTGCCGAACGCTTTAAAGAGCTTGGTGCAGATATAACAAGAATTTCAGAATAATTTTATTTTTAACAATTTAATAATCGGAGATGTACATATGATTAAGTTTTGTAATTTGTATAGTGGTAGCAGTGGAAATTCTACATTTATAGAAACTGCTCAAACAAAGATTTTGATAGACGCTGGCGTAAGTGCTCAAAAAATTTCAAAAGCATTAAAATCAATTGGTACAGATATTGATGAAATAAATGCAATATTAATAACACATGAACATATAGACCACACAAAAGGGCTTACAACAATTTCTAAGAAATTTAACACACCTATTTTTGCTACCCAAAAAACGTGGAAACAATTAGATGGCTTAAATATCCCGTCTTATTGTCAAAAAACATTTTTACCAAATGAAAATTTTTCAATTGGCGATATGACCGTTTATCCTTTTTCTATTCCTCATGACGCAGTAGATCCTTGTGGCTTTAGCGTTTTCGCGGATAACAAGAAAGTATCAGTTGCAACAGATATTGGGCACGTCGAAGAAAGTTTAATTACTACGTTAATAGGTAGCGATATTCTACTAATCGAATCAAATTATGATAACGACACTTTACTATGTGGTTCGTACCCTTATTTTTTAAAGCGAAGAATATTAGGCGACTTAGGTCATCTTTCAAATGATGCAACTAGCAAATTAGTAAGAAGACTTTACGAAAATGGAGTTAATAAGTTTATCCTTGGACACTTAAGTAAGGAAAATAATTTCCCAGAACTTGCTTATCAAGCAGTATATAATGAATTGAGCAGTTCTAATGTAAAAACTCCTTTTACTTTGTCAATTGCCAAAAGGGACTCTATTGATGATGTTGTTGAACTTGTATAATTTAGGATTGGAGTTAGTGTAATGAATATAAAAATTATTTGTCTTGGGAAAATAAAAGAACCTTCTTTATGTGAATTGATTTCTGAGTATAAGAAGCGAATTAGCAAATATTCACACATTGAAATTACTGAATTACAAGACGAATCTATTCCAAACAATCCTTCAGAAAAGGAACTATTAAACATTAAGAAAGCAGAGGCTAAGAAAGTACAGTCATGCATCTCTCCTACTGACTATGTAATAGCATTAGATCAGTCGGGAGTTTCTTTGTCTTCTGAAGGTCTTGCCGACAGAGTCAAAAATATTACCTTAAGTGGATTTAGTTCAATCGCGTTTATAATTGGTGGCACAGTTGGCCTAGATAAGGATATTCTTGCTAACAGTAATATGATTTTATCGTTTTCTAAACTAACATTTCCACATCAATTAATTAGGCTATTTTTGGTCGAACAAATTTTTAGAGTATTTAAAATAATAAATAATGAACGATACCATTGGTAATATCCATACTTTTTGCACTTTTTTTCATTGCTTTTTGCCTTTCATCTCTTCTCCTACTTTTTGCATAAAATCAAACTTTTCATCGTTTACTCACCGAGACTCTTTCAACTTCCATTGGTATACTCTTATAACCTATAATAGGAAAATCTATATCATATTCATACATTACTTTTAAATATATCGGATCACCATAATTCACCTCGCTTCCAACGTACGACAGCGTAATTTTTTCCTCATCAAAACCTTGTTCTTTCAGTTCTTCTTTTAGATTAACAGCTTCTTTTCTTGTAAGGTATCCATATTCCTCCATAATAAAAATGTATTTTATGCACGTACTAGAAAGTTTTTCATACCATATATACGGCATCAATATTTTTACAGCAACAACAATTAGTATGCTAACTATTATCGTTCCTATAACCACAATAATCGGGGTTGTTAACACTACACTGCCTTTTTCTCTTTTTGTTTTTTTATTTTTTTCCAAAAACTCACCCACTTTTCTCATTAAAAGTATTTAAATTCACATCTTCGTGTACAGTAAACACAAACCAGTTATTAATCAGTCCCATTAATATTATCGGGCGCATCTTAACCTCCAAGATAGTATGAATAACTCTATTGTCGTGTCGCTCTTTCGTATATGAGTCTTTTTCTCTTCTTTCATATATTTCATATTCCATTATTTTTATATATTCAATTAATCCTTCACCCTTTAGTTCATTATCAAGATTATAATTTTTCTTTAATATTTCTATAAAGATTTTTTCATACTCTTTTTGACTATACGAAAATCTATCTATGCTCGTCCCTACTTTATTCACCGCAATTATCGCAGATCTATTAATAGAATACATATCTAACTTAATATTATAAAGCGTGGCATTTATATGTCCCATAAATACTGCTATAACAAAAGTAAATATAGTTATTATTATTGCAATAAATATCAATGCAATTATTAATACATTCCCTTTTTTATTCCTCATACTATCCCTCTAAAATTGTTTTATGTATGGCGATATATCGCGATTGTATAATTCATCCCATCTTTCAGCCACATGCAATCTTACAAACTTCGTTCTTCTCCCTTCGGGCGAAGTTGCTTGCACTGTTAACTTATACGCATCACTCTTTTTGGTAAATAATTTTGAAGTATTTATTTCAAAAGCATCTCTTGATTCTTCTCTAAGAGAGTTCCATGAATGAAGCGTTTGCGTTGTACCGTATGGAATTACATAGATTTTAGTAAATGTCTTTACTCCATTTCTTGTGCTTTCTAACGTAAAACGCCCCGGTAAACTATATGACTTTTTTAATTTGCTTAACGATGAATACATTGGTTTCTCGCCCCTACTTTTTGGATCATCCCATAAAAATTTCTTAGTTAAGTCATCTAACGTTTGTATTGAAGTTGAACCAGAAAAATCTAACGTTACCTTATTTGTGTTTTCCGAAGCTCGAACAGTTACTTTTATTACCTGACCTGCGCAAATAAAACTAAAATTTCCCTTTCTTGTCATATATAGCGGAACTGTTTTTTCTTGTCCTCTTTGTGTTGTCAGTCTTTCAACCTTTATGGAATATATCGCAGGTCCCTCTTCTGTATTTACTATCGGCACACGATTTTCTTCTTCATTTTCAAAATTAACTGTTACATAAGCTTTGGTATTAGCATACATTACAGGATCCATTGGGAAACATGTTGCAAGTATGGAATTGCACTCTACCTCCAGAATAACGCTATTTGCGTTGGGATAATCTCTTTTATCAATTAATATAGAATCATCTTCTAATACTTTAAAAGTTTTTTCCGCACTCGTAATATTTCTGGCTATACCATTTACTTTAAGTTCAGCTTCTATTATTTTTACATGCTCTTTTCTTGAATACGCCGAAACATTTTTTACGATAGCTCCAAAGTTTAGTGGAATTTCTATTGAACTTCTATCACTAGGAACAGTATATGTAAGTCCATTTGGCAATTCTAAGATGCTTTCCAGCTCCGCATTTGCGGACATCGGTGGTACGGAAAATGTAGCTATCCAATATACTTTACCTTCGCCAGGCTTTTCTGTATAAATGCTACCGGCGCTTCCCCATGTTGCATATGTTTCAACCTTTGCCTTGTTAAGCCCAATATCTTTTGCGGTAATATCATATATTACTCCAAATCTAGAGAGTTTTTGATTCATCATATATTCTCTTTGAATCTCAAATTGATATTTTGTCGTATCATTCCATGAACTTTCCGCATCTTTTATTTCTCGATAATTCCACTTTTCAGGCGAAGTACCAGAATTATAATCATCTGGAAACAATTCATTATGTACTATTCTTCCCGAATAATCTTCTCCTAGTATTAAATATTCTCCTCTATCTCCTATACCATTCCAACGTCCGCCATTTAAAGTCCACTTCCCGTTTTCGGTGTTTTTAAATCGTTGTTGATTATTCTTTACTTCCGTTGGACTTCCGTACACTAGTAAATTATAACTTTCATATATATCCTCATTTAACATTTTCCCATTTACATTTTCTTTTTCTATTTTCATTGCCTCTACCATATATAAAAAACCACTACTATATGCATATGTAAATGTTGAACACACTATTAAAAATATCATTAATATAACAAATGCTTTTTTCAATTTTTTCTCCTTTACAAAATCATCTAGCTTCCATAAGAAGATGCTTTGGGGTTCATCTTCTTATGGAAAGCTTATATAAATTAATGTAAGTAAGCTATGTGAGAGTGCCACTTACAAAGTAGAAATCTTTTATTTCTTTGCTATGTAAAATGTTGGAGTACCATATTCCTTTTGATAAAAGTTGATAATATATTCTCCAAACTTTTTTTGTTCCACATGCTCTTTTTCTTTGCCTATACCAGCCATATATAATTCATTTTTTTGTAATATATATTCTAAGATTCTTTTTCCTTGAAGAGTTCCAAACTCGACCTCTAATGCTTTCTTTAACTTTTCTTTTTTACTTTCACATATATATTCGCCATCCAGAAAGTTACTATAATCATCCCACATCTTTAGCACTTCTATTTTCAGGTAACAATCATTACTAAATTCTTTATTCATTGATATTCTAGCAAGTTCATATTTTTTGTCTTCGTAGAATGTGAAAGAAAAATCGATACCTCCAATTTGTATTTTATCGTCACTTTCCCCGACAGAAATTATTAATTGATTTATAGTATGTTTTGATGGAACATATAATACTGCAACATAGCCATCCTCTTTTACAACATTGTCTATGATTTTCGTTATTTTATTTACATTTATATTCTCGCCAGAAACCTTATATCCATTACAGTCCGAATACCTTCCATCATCATATATTTTAAGTTCTCCATTAATAATTTCGTACCTTGTTGTTGAATAAACTCCGTCTCCACTATATTGAGCTCCATAGTTAGATAACTCTAGACTCTCTGTAAAATCATATGTCTTTTTAGAAATAATTTTCTTTCTTTGCTCACATGAGCGTTTTATTATTGTAACCGCTTCAGCTCTAGTAATATGGTTGTCTCCTCTAAAAGTCTTGTCGCTGTAGCCATTTATAATTTTAAGTTTAACTAATTTTAATATATTTTCTTTTTCATCTTCTTTCAAATCTTTAAATATATTTCTACTTTTATTTACACCATTTAAATCTATAAATCTTGATATTATTTTCACCGCTTCATACCTTGTAATAGGTCTGTTGTAATTATCAAACTCATCTTGATAAATTAACTTTTCATTTTTTGCAGTTGCAATATAAAAATCAGGCCAAATGTAATTCCCTTCTCTTACTAACGAATATCCTCCTGCCTTTATAATAATCTTTAAAAATTCTGCAACACTTATATTATTATCTGGTCTAAAAGTACTGTCTGCATATCCATTTATAAGATTGTTTGTTACTGATTTTTCTATAGCATCATATGCCCAGTGCCCTGAAACATCCGAAAAAATAGCGTTTTCCACAGCCAGTGTAATATTTGAAAATATTAATATAAAAATTAATCCATATACAACTTTTTTCATTTCTTATACCTCTTACTCCTTTATAAGTTTCGTTATTCTCTCTGCAATATATCTCTCCTCACATTTAGAGCTTATTACATCGACAACTTGATATTTATTGACTAATTCCCAAATTATTTCTTTCGATGCATTATCTATCAAAAAAACTAGGTTATTGTATTTCAAAAGCGCGTCATTATCTGGCTCATTTTCCACATATTCACTAACTATGACGTAATCATTTTTTGTGCATCTAAATTTATATGTGTCCTTCGTTTCAATGTTTTTTATGCCATAATCTTCTATTTCATTTTTTATTCTTAGATTTTTTCCTGTTTTGTCTATGAAATATACTTTCATTCGTATTCCTCCTGTTTTTTCTATTCTCCTATAACTTCAGATTGTACAGGTCTATCATTCTCTTCTTCAACACCAGTCATATTAAAAGTCGCAATATCTCTAATCAAATTAATTTGTTTTGCTTCTTCACTACTTACTGCAACCATTATCGTATCTATTATCTTGTTGCCCGTATTCTTTACTTCAAAACCATCAATATCAAAGGTTCCAAGTATTTTTGCTCTATCTAAAATTTTAATTACGGTATAACCATCATATTCTCCGCCTATTTCCATTCTTTCATTCTCCATTAGAAAATCATTTGCATAATCATTTCTAATAGTTGCATATATATTTACTAAAGAATTTTCTTTAATCGCATATGAGACTCCACTTTCAGCAGCTACAATTTTTATTGATATTTTTTCTTTTCCCGCTTCCGCTTCAAAAATAGATAGTTCTTCTTTTGTGCCAAATTGGTCTCTCAATGCAATCTGTCCATTATATATATCTGTGTTTGCGTATAATCCTTCAATCTCAGAAAAAGTTTGTACAATTCTAACATTTGAAACTACTGATATTGGTAACTCCTTAGTTATAAACATTTCTTTTTCTATTTTTTCATTTGCTATAATATCTTCAGCAATCATTAAACAACTAATCGTAGGTTCATAATCAATTAATTGTTTTTGCACATATGTAGATAATGCAAATATTAATATAGTAAGTATTGCCGTAATGACTAGAACATTTATTTTAGATTTCATTATTACTCTCACTTTCCTAATCGTTTATACTACAAATGGAGCACTTCCCGTGCTTTCAAACCACGTGGTGATTTTTCCCATTACATTTGTGAAAAGGTGCTCCATCTGTGGATAAAACACGGTAATTATTATTACTAATAATATTCCTGCTATTAATATTACCTGCAGTACTTCAGAGCCCCTTTGAGATTTTATTTTTAATTCTTTCTTTTTCATTATTTTCATTCCTTTCTTTTTATTCTTTAACTGTTTGTCCTATGTAAATATCGTGTTAAATCCATTTCCAATTGAAATAAAAAGTGGATAAAACGTTAACATTATTATATTTCCAAGCGCAACAATTACTCCAAATGTTATATATAAAACTTTCGTACGCGTAGCACTTTTTAGCTTTTCTATATATTTTACCCTTAGCATCTCCGAAAGATTTTCTAATATTTCTATAATATTTCCAACCTTGTTATACTCTCTCAAGACATTGCAAAACATATTTATTTCTAAAATATCAAACTTATTTTTAAGCTCTTCAATTGCTACATTTATATTTAATTCAGATAACTCATATTGTGTTGAAAATTCCAGCATTGCCTTTTTAAAATCTTTATTTTTGCAATTTTCGAATTGCCTCTTTAACGATTCTTTTAATGAAACTTCTGCAGATAGTTGCAAAATAATCGAATCTGTAACATTTAATAAATCTGTACAAACCTCACCGTCTCGCGTTTTCTTATTTATAAAAATATATGTATCCACAAAAAAATATCCAACTGCTCCAAATAATATTGCTATTAAAAGCGAACCATAATTTGTGTTTGCAATAACAAATAAAAAAAGTGCTAATGCTATTTTACTCAAATAATATGAGCTTACATTTAAATTTAATGGATTTCCTTGCTTAGATAAAAAATCTTCTTTGGCTTTTAAAAAATTAATTTTTGAAAAAAGTTCTTTGAAAAAATGCGCTTTAGTAGACAATTTAAGATTGTTCTTTTTTTTATATCTCTCCGTTTTTTTATAAATTATATACTGCGTTATGAGCAAATACGAGAGTATAAAAAATAAAACAAAAAGTAGTAGATTAATCATCTTGTTCTTACCCCACGTTTGTTTATTTTCTTTTATCGACATTCTACCACCGTATTAAACAAAGTCAAGAAAAACAATTCAGAAAATTCGACATTTTTCTAACAACATACATTAAACCAATTGTTACGAGGCTTAACCGTTTATACATTTTTAAACCATTGCTTGCCAAATCCAAACAGCCACTAAAAAAGCAACTAAATCGCAAAATAATCCAATGAAAAGAGCATTCTTTGTTTTCTTTATTCCTATTGTTGATGTATAGATTGCAAGTACATAAAGCGTCGTATCACTCGAACCCATTATTGTAGAACTTATTCTCCCAACTAAACTATCCGGGCCATATTCTTTAAAAACATCTGACAATACAGCAAGTGCTCCTCCTCCAGATACTGACCTCATTATACCTATCGGCACAACTTCTCCCGGCACATTAAATAGCGATATTATTGGTCTTACAAGTTTTACAAATAGATCCATTGCTCCGGAAATTTTAAATATATTTATAGCTATTATTACCGCTAATACTGTAGGAAATATTTTAGCAATAGTACTAAAACCTTCTGCGGCACCTTCAATAAAAAGATCATATACATGTACTTTTTTTCTCTCACCTACTATCAAAATAATAATTAATAAAAGAGGAATCATTACATATGATATATACTCTATAATTTTCATTTTTCACCTTCTTATAATTAAATTTTTCGACTGTGTTTTACTTTTATTATTTATAAAAAATCTTTACTATAATTACCCCAATAATCACTGCCACAAAACTTGCTAATATCACTGGCAATACTATTTCCGTAGGATTTGCTGAACCGTATGATGCTCTCAATGCAATTACAGTTGTGGGAATCAATTGAATAGATGACATGTTTAATACTAGTAGCATCATCATTTCTTTGCTTAATTTAGTTTTTTCTTTATTCTCTTTTTGCAATTCTTCCATTGCCTTTATTCCTATTGGCGTTGCTACATTTCCCAGCCCGATAATATTTGCTGTCATATTCATCGCAATATCTCCAACAGCCTTACTATCTTTTTTTAAGTTTGGAAAAAGAAAATGAATTATAGGAAAAATAATTTTTTGAGCTTTATTAATTATCCCTGTCTTTTCCGCTATTTTCATGAGCCCACACCATAGTGAAATAATTCCAAAAATATTTATGCATGTTTCAATTGCGCTTTTAGATGAATCAAAAAGTCCAGTCGTCATTTCTTGTACTTTACCATTAAAAATACCAACGACTAATGAAATTGTTAAAATCCATGGCCATATCCTATTCATGTCTTCTCCCTTTCCTATCAAGCTTTTCAATTTATATTATTCATGATGCAATTTTTTAGGACATAAATTAATTTACATGTTTTTCCATAATTTTACTTATTTTTCTTGACGTTTTTCGTAAAACATGATATATTATGTTTGTCGAAAGCGAAATACATAAAAATATTACTTATTTTCCTATTGTTTTGCTTTTAACATTTCATAGTAAGGAGGGTATAAATATGAAATCAACAGGTATTGTCAGAAAAGTGGACGAGCTTGGTAGAATTGTTTTACCAATTGAATTAAGAAGAACTTTAAATATTGACATAAAAGATTCAATTGAAATCTATGTAGATAATTCGACAATCGTTTTGAAAAAATACGAACCGACGTGTATTTTTTGCGGCGAATCTGAAAACGTTGTTACTTACAAAGAAAAAAATGTTTGTAAAAAGTGTTTGGAGGACTTAAAGAATACATAATAATACTTATAGATAAAATTTTATGCGAGCTATTAGTAAATGTGTAGCTCGTATATTTTTTAATAGGTTGTACATAATATTTTAAATCTAAAAAATCGGCTAAGAAACTAACTTGTAATAAGTTTCTTAGCCATATTTTTTAACATATATACTATGTCTATATTCCTGGTCGCTTATTATATACTCCATAATCTGCTATTATAGTTACATCTCTTATCATTACTAAGCCACCGTCATTATATACGCCATATCTCGTTGCTGTTCCGCTTGAGGTCACTTCCATTGTGCTCGTATTAGCAGTATCTGTATTTATAATTTGCAGTTTTCCTCTATTCATTATTCCAATATTTCCTTGTTCTGAATTTGGTAAGGCCATAATATTATATCCTGCCATGTCAAGTATAATATTGTTGCCTACGCCTATTGTCTGTGTCCCCTCGCTTGTTATATCTTTTAGTAATGTTATTTGCGATGCTAGTGCTGGACTATCTGCTCTTGCAGCAGATATTGCCTCTGCTAATGAATCATAATATCTTGTTTCTTCCCCATTCTCATCTAGTTTCACTGCATTTGCTAGCATTTCTATTTGTGCACTATACGCATCACTTACATTATATGCCGCGTCCATAAACCATACATATACAGTTTTTGTCTCCCTTGTATTTGACAATGTAAAGTCATAATCACCGTTTCCATTATATACTTCCCATGCAGTCGTTGATGTGCTATCTGTTGGTGTCGTTGGGTTCTCACTTGCATAATAATATTTTACTCCATATGGATCTACATTTCTATCATCTGTTGATGTAAGATTTAGTTTAACTTCTTGACTTATTGTAGTCAAAGCACCATTATTTATTGTAACGCTTCCTGTTGGTTTTATTTTATCTATATTAGTTATCGTTAACGATATTGTTTGTGCAGTATAGTTTTTGCCATCATATAATCTCGCATAAATTGTCGTATTATTTTCACTAATGGTTTTTACTGTAGAATCAATTGTGCCATCCCCAACATCTTCCCATGTTATATTTGTATCTCCTTGTCCTTTTATTCCAACTTGCTGTGCCACCGTTGTTGCATCTGGCCAACCTGCCCCATATAATTCTTCCATATCTACAATAGGCCATTCAATTGTAACTGTAACATTCTCCTTCGTTGGCATTGTTGGTGTTGCCGTTATATCAATTGTATCAGGCACTTTCTGCGTTGTTATACTTGATTCTTCTGATACTGATAAATTATTAGAATTATCAGTTGCACGTGTTATAACATAATAAGTTGTTTCCGCATCCAACCCTATGAAATATGCTTCAGTTTGCCAATTAGACTCTTCATACGTTCCAGAAACCTTACTAATATTATATTCATATTGTGTAATGTAACCACCATTATCTACCTGATTTGAAGTTACAGCTATTGTTGCAGATGATGCTGCAAGCGTTGGCGAAGTAGTTGTAGGAGGCAGATTATCAAGTACTATAAATGTTGCTTCATCTGGATTAGCCACAACATATTCTACCATTGCATCGCATGATGCATAATAATACACTACACCTTTTCCCGTTGACGTTCCTGCGTTTATACCAATATTTTCAAAGATTCCAATATTAGCACCTAGAGTTGTCACTGCTTCTGATATTACTATTCCCGTTAATTTGTAACAATTTTCAAAAGCTCCTGCGCCAATGCTTGTGTCTCCAATACCATTTGGACATTCAATTTGTTGCAATTCACTAGCATTACTAAAGCATCCTTCTGGTATGTTCACGCTTCCTTCAATCGTTATTTTTTCAATCGATTCATTTTCATAAAATGCATACTCACCAATTTCAGTTGTTCCTATAGAAATTATAACTTCCGCTGCCGAGTTTTCTCTATTTGCCATATACAATTTTGTTCCATCTGCTGAGTACAATATCCCATCTATCACACTAAATTCATATCCTTCTATGTATATGCCTGAATAATTATTAGTTTTAACAAAAGCGTTTATGTCTGCTCCAACTACTTCTTGTCTTATTATAATTTCATTTGCATTCTGCAATTCGCTTAATACATAATCACCAATTATTGTTTCGCCTTTTATATCCACTTTAGTTATATCACTAATATATGAATTCCAAGGAATATCTGTAACATTACCCGTAAAGTCTTTTGTTTCTCCTGTGCCATCTAATATTAATGTTTTTGTATTAGTTCCATCACTGTTTGGTTTTATCAATACAAATACCGATTTGTCAGAAGCATTTTGGCTGATATTATAAACTGCTATTTCCATAGAAGACGATATATTTCCACTTGCATCTTTTGCCCAAACATACCATACACCATTAACATTTGGAACCGATACGATTCCTGATGTACTCCAGCTTGTTGGCTGTGTATTCGTTGAGGTTACTGCATATTCGGTAACACCAACATTGTCTTTTGCTAATATATCAATTATTAAGTTTTCATTTGCAGACGCATCCCATGTGTCAGAAATATTAACGTCTATTATTTGCGGAGCCCCTATATCATTCCAAATAGCGTATAGTGTAATATTTTCATTTTCCGAATACACGTCTCCATGATTATATGTGATGCCACTTCCATCTGAATTTGTATTCCAGCTTGTGAACTCGAATCCGTCTCTTGTAAACATATTATCAAGTAAACTGATATCCTTATTTTCAAGTTTAATTTGATGTTTTCTCTCTCCAATACCACCATTTTCATGATAATTAATTCCATACGTTTTAAACATGTTTGTTGTCTCGTTTCCAACTCCATCAGTTGCAATAACAACTAATTCTTCAACAACCGTTATGTTATATTCTGCTTCTTTCGTATTCTCGATTGTTGTGCTGTCTACCAATGTTTGTTCTTCGCCATTTATTCTTATCGAACTAACTCCGCTTTCATCATCCGTCGCTTGTACTAATATTTTTAGAAGTCCCTCCTGTGAGTCAACAACTTCAATATTAATTGTTGGTTCATTTCTATCAACGTTTGTAATATTTACTTGTCCATAACTTGCATTTCCCGCAAGGTCACGAAGGTATACATACCATGTTCCATTACCAAGCGATATTGTATATGTAAAATCATTATTTGATGCCACCATAGTATAATTACTTTCTGCTCCAGGCACATCATGATATGTATCTGTAACTTGATATCCTGCAATTCCTGATTCATTATCTCTACCAACTACAGTCAATAATACCTCACCCGATGTCCATGTCTCTACATTCTTAGTAATTGATGTTATAGTAGGCGGAACATTATCATATCTGATATCAACCATATTTGATACCGCTTCATTTCCGACTTGATCTTTTACATGGAAATATACATTTTTCCTTTCTGTATAATCTTTTGTCATTGTTATTGTTGACTGTGGTGAAGGTAAGTTTATCCATTCACCAACAGCAGGCGTGTCAGTAGATGATGTAAATGCATATGCCACTATTCCAGATCCTTCGTCTTCCGCTGAACCAGTTAATGTTACAGCGGAATTAGTCCATTCATATGTGCTTGCAGTCAACGTTACGTTTTTAGGTGCCCCTATATCTTGCTCTATTGTAGCAGTTTCCATTGTGCCAGAGACAGTCTTCTTAATATATGTTGATTCGGGAATATTTATTATACTATTATCTCCAGATTCCCTTATTGCTGTTATTCCTGTTATTGATCCATCATTAAAATTACCTATTGAATCTTCCGCATTTGATCTTATTGCTAGACCCCAACCAATTGCCTCAATATCGATAGCTTCATCTTCTATAAATCCGTCATCAACGCCAAGGTTCACTTCTGCTTGTATACTCTCTGAATAACTATCTATTCCGGTTGAAAATCCAGAAATATTTATTTTGTCTATATCAACCGTTCCATCAACATTATATAATCCTGCACCTCTACCAGTAGTTGACGTTATATCTGCACTTATAATATACATTATACCACCACGATTATTGCACGCATTTTCCTTTCCTTGCCAGTTTGGTATGTCACTTTCTATTTTTACATTTTCAATATCACAAATATTTTTGTTATGTATTGCGGTGGCATCTTTTACGTATATATCAGCGTCTAGTATATTTGCTTGCCCTAGATTATGTATCGCTATAGCCCAAACTTTACCATTTGCTGCACTTGATATAGTTGAATTCCTTTCTACACTAATATTTGCACCAACTATTTCTAACCCCGCATTACTTAAATTATATATTGCATATGGCTGTGATGTAATTTCTATTTGTGCAGTATTTAATACATACCTTAAGCTTGCGTCTTCGCCAATATTAGTTATTCCCTCATTCTTTATTATACCTTGCAAATTGTCAATCGCTTCAAATGTTCCTCCATTCAAATATAAAAGTGCATCTATATTATTAACTATTGCAAAATTTTCAGGAGCTCTACTTAAAATTTTTCCGCCTTCTATGGTTACTGCTCCGCTATTATTAATAATTGTATTTGTGCTACTTGTAAGTTCTCCACTAAACATCTTAAAATCTGCATTTACATTATTTTTTATAATCTCACTAGCCTGTACAGTTGTTATTACATTTCCATTCTCCATATTTATTTTGCCATCATTAATTATTGCTGTACTCTTTGCTTCTATATTTGTATTTCCACGAATAGTTATATTACCCGTGTTATTAATCGCACTTCCATTTGTTGCAGTTATATTAGTATTATTTAAATACAAATTCGTAACTATATCACTTACTTCTATAGTTGCAGGCACTCCACTTGAGCTAATCTCTCCATTCACAATATTTGTTATACTTATAAGATCCATTTGAAGTGCACTACCACTATTTGAAGCTATTACGCTATTATTTATAACTCCTATTCCATCATTAATAATTGCCGTTCCCTCCTGGCTAGTAATATTACTGTTAGTTATAAATAAATTACATGCTGCATTATTTATAATTCCGTTATAGCTACTTCCCACTGTTAGCGTAATATCCGTCATCTTCAGCATTCCGCTATCATTATTTTCTATTCCATTTTTTATAGTCGAGATTTCTCCAGGTCCTACAAACTCTAGTACTCCTCTATTATAAACTACGTTATCATAATTTCCCTTACCTAAAATCTCATTGTTATTAAAATTAACTTCAATCCACTTGCCGCTTGCTACATCAACATCCTCTTGAATATTTTTTAACAATGTAATTTTCGACTTTGTTTCTGGATTAATTGTTGCTTCATCTATCGCATCTTGAAGAGTAGAAAAATATTTTACAACGTTATTTTCTTCAAGTGTTACCGCTGTATAAATTGTGATATCTTCACCCTCCATGCTTGTTTCATAAATATCGCTCTTATTATCCATTTCGTCGTATACCGTTCCTATGTAGTTTACAAGCGTTATTTGTCCTTCGCTTCCAGCTTCTATAATATATTTATAAATTATTTTATTGCCATCGAATGTGCCATCAGTTATAACTATGTCTGTTCCATTTCCAATTTTTATAGTTAATGTAGGCGGAGTTGTTATCTCTTCTTTTATCCTCTCATCAAACTCTGCTACAAACTCAATTTGTGTTCCTATAGGATACATTCCCGAAACAATATTTTGGATTTTAATTGCTACTAGTGATGGGCCAATATCATCAATTACTTCAAAATGTGCTTCACTACTATAATTTGTTGCATACTCACTCATCTTCAAGCAAGATTGATAGTACTTTACTATACCTTGACCATATCCATTCAAAGCATTTATTCCAATATTTTTAAATACCTCGTAAACGCCATTACTTGGAGATATTGTAGTAACTCCCTTTGGTATTACTAATGTAGAAAGATTATATGTGTTATTAAATGCTTGATAACTTATTTCTTCCAAGGTGTTAGATAATGTAATTATTTCTAATTTTGTACAGTTTGAAAATGTTTCTTTTTCAATTTTAGTATTACCTACTTCACCTTCTATAGATACTAATGAACTACAATCTTTAAATACACCTTCTCCCAATTCCGGGTTTGTTGTAACAATAATTTTTCTTAAGTTATCATTATTATAAAATGCAAGTTTATTTATTTTGTTTACTGTATCTGGTATTGCATAAATTTGATTTGTGTCTCTTTGCATATGTAAATAAATTTTCGTTTTATCCCTATTAAATAAAGTTCCGTTCTCAAAAACAAAATTATTATTTGTACTTTCTAACTTTATTTCGTCACATCCATTAGAGTATATAAGAGCATCTTCTGTAAAGTCTTGTACTGTATCCGCTATTTGTATAGTACCAACATTCTCCATATTCGCAAGAATATAATCACCTATAATAGTTATTCCTTTAGATATTTCTACACTCTTTATATTAGATAGATAACTCTTATATGGTACTCCTGATTCAGTATATGATGCTGTTTCGCCTTCACCGACAAGTAATAACTTGTCTTTTTCATCAAGAATTGCATATACTTTTTGATCATTATTTTTACTAATATCCCATACATATATCGATATGCTTTGCGTATTTCCTGTTAAGTCCATTACCCATAAATAATTTGTTCCATTTCCTAAAATTGTAACATCTTCCTCTGTAAAATCTTCTACTGCCGGCTGAGTTTTACTCTTAGAAATCGCATAACCTAAAATATCAACATTATCTGTTGCTATGATATGTAGTTTTAATATCTCTCCAGGAACCCAATCATCCGAACTTGTTATACCTTCAATTACAGGCTTTTCTTTGTCTATATTAGATATAATCAGACTTTTCTCGCTTATAACAATACTTCCTTGTAATGCCCTCGCGTGTAGCACTGTGTTTTCTTCAATAAATATAGGCGATGTATATCTACTCCAACCATCATTTCCTATCTTATATTCTACTATTAAGGTATCATCTAAACATTTTATACTTGCAATAATTCCCGTATTTACAAGTCCCGATGAACTTGTTTCAATTGTTAGTAAATCCTCTCCTGGCGTATATATTGCTGTATATTCTCTATCTACTATATTCTCCATAGATGGTGGATCTATTTCTACGGTTATCGTAGGAGTTAATAAATCTGTTCCTGTCCAACCAACAAAATCGTATCCGATTTTATATGGATTATTAAGTGTAAATTTTGGCGTCTCTTTTGTGTATTCCGTTGGATTGCTTACATCAACAATTCCTCCATTTAAATTATATGTAATTGTATACTTTTCTACTATACAACTAGCAACAAGAGTTGTATCCTCTGGAAGCATTTTGAATCTTGTATTCGCTACATTTGCTCCATCTAGGAATGGCGCCGTGTCGACAGAGCCTTGTATGCTCCATTTATCAAACTCATAACCATTATTTGGTATTATAGACAACTGAATCTCGCTTTCATAAGGCACTTCATACATTGTGTCAAGTGTTCTTCCATTTTCAGCTATAAATGATAATGTAAAATTCTTTCTTTTATAATATATTCTTAATTCTGTACTTCCATCACCAAGCAATTCCGTCATAACGAGTCTATCGTCATGTTCTGTATTTTCAGTAAATCCTTTAAATTCTCCACTTGTTTTAGGCAATACGAATACATCTTGCCCCGTTGTGCCAGTGCAATTTTCTAGTAATCTCAACTCATATTCATTTGGCATACCCAACTTTTCTGTATAATGATACACTTTATATGGCATGTCTGTTCGAGGAGCCCAAATAGCATATAACGTTTTAGTAACAATATTGCCCGTTGGAGTATATTCTGAACCTGCTGCATACATATTTGACAAATCTGTTTCTTCGCTATTTTCTGCCCACCCAAGAAAATCATATCCTTCTTTGCTTGGCTCTATGTTTGGAATTGTAATTGAATTTCCTCCAGATGCATGCATTATCGGAAAATCATCTGGATCCACTCCCTCTTGTAAATCAAATGTTATAGTATAATCATATTCCATTTGCATTCTTATATAATTTGATACTGACTCGTTTCCCGCTTCATCAGTCGCAAATGTAACAAATTCATATATCTTTTTACTTTCAAGCGGTCCAATAAGTTTATCGACACTCCAGGTATAATCTTCTGTTCCTTCTATTTTGTAACCATATTTTGTAGTCGCTGCTATATAACTATTTGGTGATATTCTATCATATTGATTCGAGTTAACCACAACAAATGCTCCTGTTATTGTAACAGTTGGCGCATCTGATGTAGGCGGCGTCTTATCATATGTCACTGTCGCTTTAACTATAGTGCTCGTCACATTAGAATATTCATCCATGAACCACGCATATAAAGTAATAATCCCCTCAATATCTCCCATATCATATATAATTTCTTGCTCATAATCTTGCCAACCAGAATCTGTCGCACTAGGCTTAAGAGGATTATTTTTATTAATCATCATATATTTCGCACCATCTGCACGAAGTTTTACATTTGCATGCTCTCCCGAAACATATGCTGCTCCATCATTTATAATAATCGACAAGTTAGTTGGTGGCACAGTACTCTCTATAATATCAGACACCGTAACCTTCTCAATCGTTCTTCCTCCACCTTCTTCTGTAACAAGAACAGTGTATACCCCATTTCGAGAAACTTGAGCTACATATGTTCCATCTGCCTGCTTTTCCGCAAGCGTGCTACGCACAAGAACATTTAGCTCTCCACCATTTCTTGGGAAAGCACTAATAATTATCTTAGCTTTTGCTTTTGTAGGAGTTCCATCTTCAAGCTCTCCACTTGTTACTGTGATGTTAGTTATAATCGGGCCATCATCTGTAGACGAAAGTCCAGCCTCATTTGCATTTTCTAATGAATATACACGCTCTCCATGATATTCAATTCCTTTCAAATAAAAAACGCTACCTGTTGCATCATAAGCATATACATTATCAACATCAAAGGAATATGTAGTCTGCGTTTCATCTTTATCATAATCTACACCATACTCTGCATTTTCATAATTAATAACATCAAGATGAACCAAATATCCAGTAGTAGAGCCATAATCAAAACTTTCAAAATCATCTGGGGCATTATAAATTGTTATCTTAGAAAAACCATCGTTTATAATATCTTCACTATCTCCGCTTCGAGCATTATTAAGACGCGTGCTAGCCACACCGTCTTCAACATTCTTTATTTCAGATACAAATTTAGCAAACGTGGCCTCATCTGGAAAATCACTCGAAGTAAATATAGCTATTGAAGCTAATATAATTATAACAATAATTGTAATTACCAGCGTAATCATCGATATTCCGTTCGGCATTTTTTCTCTTTTGTAGATAATACCCCATCACTCTTCCTCCTAATGCAAATTAATTAAGATACACTCATCTAATATTGTTTTAACATTAAAAAAAAATATTGTCTACACGCGCATAATATATAAGTTAGTAAAAGCATCTTAAAGCACCTCCAACTCTACTTACGGAAGCATTTTATAAAGAAAATCAGCCATCTCAAAAGAATTCAAATATTAAATTTTGGTAACAGTAATATTACAAAAACGTTACATTTATTTTATGTAAAAAAATTTTTTTGCTTTTTTTCTCTAAATCCGACTATCCGTAAGGAAACTAAAAATAGACACATTAGACGCGGGCCTAATTGCAATAATATCTGCGTAAGAAACTGTAGGTTTGTCAAACATATAACACACCCACTTAGAACTGTCTAGGTTTGATGATATACTACTCCACCATTCCTGAAATCTAGCCAATTTTTCATTTGGACTCAACCAATTTAATGGTTCCATTGAAAAATTATTGTACTCTCTCTTCCAATGTCTTAATTTTTCTTTGAAGTCTCCAAAACTTATAAATATTCTATTGTAAATAAAATCTCTCTTGGTCTTTTCTATAACTTCTCTCTGCTTTTCCGTTATGCCTTGGTGTTCGTACTCTTATTACTTTGTGTTCTATTCCTAATTCTTCTGCTTTTATTTCAGACATTGTTTTCTTGCCTTTGTATATTGGGCTTAACCTATTTGAAAACTCAAAACCATCATCTGTCTGCACACATTCTATTTTAAAGCTAAATTTATTTTGTATTATTTCAAAAAACTGCGCTGATGCATATGTACTATGTTCTTTGCTCGCCCATAATACCAAACTTTCAATAGATGATGGAACAAGTGGCGAAAGTGTACGTATTGATACACAAAAAAATATATTAAAAGACTTTGTAAGAGATATTTCTACCAAAGTTAGTAGTGCAAGAAAGGCAATAGCTAAACCAGGCAAGTTTATGACAACAACTGCACTATACGGATATTTAAACGATCCGACTAATCACAATCATTTAATAATAGATGAAGAAACTGCACCTATAGTAAAACTGATTTTCGAAATGTATTGTCAAGGTTGCTAATGAATTAATTTTATTATTTGCATATTTTTAAGTCAATCTCTTGATTGGCTTATTAGTAATGCTCAAAAATGCCTATTTTTACGCTTTTTTAGGGTACATTTCAGAATACACAAAAAAAGCTGGTGTGAAGCAACTTTACTGTCACATCACCCCAACTATTGACAAAGAGCCAAAAAAAGAGTTTGCATACTCGCAAACCCTTGAAATTGGTGCCTATTCGCGGAATCGAACCACGGACACAGGGATTTTCAGTCCCTTGCTCTACCAACTGAGCTAAATAGGCAAATATATAAAACTATGATTAAAACACTTAAATATTCTCTTAAATAAAAAAATGGCGACCTGAAAGGGGCTCGAACCCTCGACCTCTAGCGTGACAGGCTAGCGCTCTAACCAACTGAGCTATCAGGCCATAAAAAAAGTGGTGGGCACTATAGGGCTCGAACCTATGACCCCCTGCTTGTAAGGCAGATGCTCTCCCAGCTGAGCTAAGCGCCCACTTCCATGTCCTTATGACTTTCTTAGTATACTTTACTAATGGTAATTTGTCAACACATTTTTCAAAATTTTTCTAGCATTTTTAACGGGTAAATTACAAAGGTAGCTTCCATTTAGTTAAAAATTATTGGAAGTACGTCATACAAAAAATGAACCTTGAATCAGCAATGATTCAAGGTCCGTTTTTTACAGTTTACTTCCATACATGTCTCTCTGATAAATTTAGTCATCATAAAATATCACAGTGTTTCCAAACAAATATTCCTTCTCGACATACTCTTCTCCAGCAATTTTCACGTTCTTAACACCTTTGAATTCTGCAAAGTGTTCCAAAGCTGCGCATAACTCGCAAACCTGCCGATAGCAAGGTCGACCAAATCCGTATTTCTTCCTTACGATGCGGAAAACGTCCAACTGAAGCGCTCGCAAAGTGGAAACATACTGTTCAATGTCCCACTCACAAAATTTCTCAGTAAACACTATTATAGCACCCGTTTTGATATTCTGAGCCTTCTTTTCTGCCACTTCGTGTGCAAATTCTGTACTGTACAGTTCGTCCAGAGTTACTTTCTTTTGCCACATCCTGCTCGACATAATCTTTTCCTCCCTTAATTACAGGTCAATTATTTACAGTAACTAGAAAGGATGTCATTTTATCATATTTTTTTAATTTTTTCAAGAAAAAATAGTAAAGTTTGCCATATGACGAAATTTTTTGATTTGCCTTTATTTCATTTCTATAGCATCGGAAACTATAAATTTCCTTTTTTACGTGCTTTTTGTGCTTCTATAATTTCTTCTTTTGTAAATGTATATTTACTATTGCAAAAATTGCATAGCGTTTCTATTTTTTCATCTTCTAGTAGCTCTTTTATTTCTTGCTCATTCATACTTAAAATAGCCTTCTCATATTTTTCTTTTGAACAATCACACTTCCATATTGGGTGTTTTTCTTCAATTGAATATGTATTAAGATCATCCGAAATATATTTTGCAATTTCTTCAAGCGTTTTGTTTTCTTCAAGCATCTGAGTTATAGGCATACTTTCCTTCATCCTACTCTCTATTAACCTTATAATTTGTTCTGGTGTAGCAGGCAATACTTGCAAAATGGCGCCCCCAGCTTTTTCTACATTGCCATCTTTACCAACCAATACGCCTAACAAAACGGCAGTTGGTATCTGTTCTGATTTTGCGTAGTAATATGCAAAATCTTCAGCTATTTCTCCTGTCTGTAATGGTACTGTACCTATGTATGGACTACTTCCTTCCATGTTTCTTATTATTCTAAGTTCGCCACTTCCAACAATTGCACCAACATTTAGTTTTCCATTTTTGTTCAACGACGCTTCGGCAAACGGATTACCAGTATATCCCTTCACATTGCCATTAGAGTTTGTAGTGACTAATATTTCTTTAATAGGACCATCACAAAGAATCTGAACCGTTAGTCTGTCCTCTTCATTTTTCATCATACTTCCCATTAATGACGCCATTGTTAATACTCTGCCCACAGCAGCTGTCGGAGTGGGATTTAATTTATGAATTCTTCTGGCTTCCTCAACAATATCTGTAGAGTCTATACATGATATTTTTACCATGTCTGCATGCGATAAAAACTTTACTAATCTTCCCATATATTTTTAATTTCCTTTCTTATTATTTTTATATAAAAACAAAACCCCGCGTCCTGCGAGGTTTTATAATGGTTTATTTATATCATTACGCTGTTGCAATTGTTGTAACGTTACCAGCTTGAAGTCCTTTTGGTCCATCAACTATGTCGAACTGAACTTCAGCTCCCTCTTCTAAAGTTTTATAGCCGTCCATTGCAATCGCTGAAAAATGAACAAATACGTCACTTCCACCTTCTCTTTCGATAAATCCAAAACCCTTTTCCGCATTAAACCACTTAACTTTTCCTCTTTCCATTTTCTTTCCTCCTACTTTCTTTAGTACTAAATTGCTTCTGCAACCTACGTTCAGTTTATCATAGTAAAATATTAATGTCAAACATAATTAATATTTAAACAATTAAAAGAGAACTATTGATTATTAAAAACCTGTAATAATATTTTACATCTGATTTATAATCTCAATTGCTTTTAACAACTGCTCATCTTCTTCTGTATTCTTATCATCTTCTACTATAACGTCAGGCACAACTCCCACACCATTTATTTTTTTACCATTCGGTGAAAAATATTCACTTATAGTGATTTTTACGTATGTTCCGTCACCTAGACTTTTGAATTTTTGCACTAAACCTTTTCCATAAGAAGTAGTTCCGACAATCTCACCAACACTATGATCTTGCACTGCAGCGGCCATAATTTCAGCAGCACTAGCAGAATTCTCATTTATTAAAACGACTAATGGTATCTTTATACATTCAGAATCCGAATTGATATACTCCTTATTTCCCTCTTTATCCACAATATATGTTATATTACCAAGTGGTACTATTTTATCTACTATAGCCTCTGCAACATCTACAATTCCTCCTGAATTATTTCTCAAGTCTATAATTAGCCCTTTAACTTCATTTTTATTTACTAACTTATTATATGCATCATTAAAATGCTCTTCCGCATGTTCATCAAATGCTTCAAACGAAATATATCCAATATTGTTTTCTAGAATCTTGTCTTCAAAATAATTAGTTTCTATTTTTTTTCTTGTTATCTCTTTTTCTATCTCTTCATAATTTTCATTATCATCATATCTTCCGAATTTTATTTTTACCTTAGTGTTCGGTCTGCCTTTTACTTTAGTCGATATTTCCTCAAGTAATTTATCCTTTGTACTTTCTCCTTCTATTTCCAAAATATAATCTCCAGGAAGAACACCTGCCTCCGCTGCCGGAGAATTCTTAAATACAGCAAGCACAATAGGCAACTCGTATTCTGTATCCATAGTTAAATATATTCCTATTCCTTCATATTCTCCTTCTGTCTCTACCAAAAAGTTTTTTGTATTTTCAACATTATAATATGCCGTATATGGATCCCCTAAAGCATCTAACATTCCGCTAATCGCACCATCTTCAATTTTTTCTAAGTCATAACTATATAAATATTCCTTATCTATTATTTCTAAAACTTTTTTTAGTTTATCAAAATCATAATCTCCGGAGCTAGAAACATCACTATAATAATCATATACTTCATTCCCTAAACTCATCTTAGTATATTGGAAAGAGGTAACTAAAAATACGACAACTGCTGTTATTATCATCCATAATATAGTTCCAGCAGCTGATTTATAATCTTTTTCTTTTCCCACTGCTTACATCCTCCTTTTTATTCCCCATTAATACACTTGCAGTAACTGTAGTTATCGGGATTGTAACAACCAAGCCAAAGCTCCCTGCAATTGCCCTCAAAATTTCCTCTACTATCATTTCTTGATTTATTATATCATAAAAGGTTAATTCTGGTCTTCCCATAAATACCATTATCATTATTATTGCTCCACCAACATATGCAAGAATCAGCGTATTTGTCATAGTACCAATCATATCTTTTCCTATATTCATTCCAGCTTTTATCATTCTATTCGTAGTAATATCTGGGCTTTCAGATTTTATCTCATATAGCGCAGACGAAATTGACATTCCAACATCCATACATGCTCCTAATGCCCCAATAATTATTCCTGAAAACAATATTCCTTTAAAGTCGATCGTTGTCATATCTTCACTTGATGCAAGTAACATTCTTGCTTCTTCTGTCACACCAGAAACACACATCAGGTTTCCAAAAACAATTGCAAACACTCCAGCCACTACTATTCCACCAATAGTACCTATTATAGCTGCAAGCGACTTTTTATTAAATCCAGAAATAATACTTATTACGATAACTACTATAAAGGCAGAAGTAGTAACTGTTACTAATATCGGATCTTTTCCTTCATTTATTTGCGGCATTATGAACAAGAATACAGCAAGAACTGTTAAAATCAAACTAATTAAAGACTTTACCCCTTTAACACCACCAATTAACACTATAACTATAGCATACAGTATGACAATAGCTAATAAATATCGATTATTGTTTCTATACGCAATTTCCGTTTCTATAATTTTACCATTTTCATCAAATACTGTATATACATATACTTTATCTCCAACTTTAAGCTCAGGATTAGTTGCAATAGAATCTGTATAGTAAGATATAGAATATTTAATTATTTTCGTTGTTGTATATCCTTGATCCTTTATATATACTTTTACATCTTGATATTTAAGTGTAAAATGCTCCGTTCCTTCTTCATATATTGGACCAGCTTCAATAATTTCTCCTTTTAAATTCTTATAGGTATATGTAGGTAAAGAATCGTATTCAACATTATTTACATTCGTCAAATATTCTTCGCCCGAACCTACTTCTGTATCTATGTTCACATTATTCGTTGTCGCAAATATAACCGTTTGTAAAGATATAATAACTAAAATTAAGCAAATATATTTCTTCAAAAACATCCTCTCCCCGCGATACCATTATTACAAAAGATTAAAATATATTTTTGTTACACTAACATCGTTTATTATATATCATTATAACTTTTTATTCTACTCATATTTTTATTTTAGATAAATTTTTATTCGAAAAATATTTATTCTTTGACTCATGCCTTTATAACGAAAATATTTTTCCAGGATATTGCTTTATCAAACCTTTTATTTCGAGCATTGTAAGTGCCGGCAGAACATCATATATTTTCCTATTAATTTCATTTGCTATATCATCTGCAGTTTTTCCTTTTTTATCTATTACGCTATATACTAGCTGTAATTCCTCTGGTACATCAATATTTTTCTTTTTGATTTTCTTTATAGTTATTTCTGAATAATGTGAAAGTATATCATTACAATTTCTTATGCAAATTCCACCTTTTGCAAGAAGTTCATTGCTTCCTTCAAAACTCTTATTATATAAATCTCCAGGCACAACAAATATTTTTTTATCAAATTTTTTCCCATACCTTGCCGTAACAAGCGAACCACTCCTATCTTTCGCCTCGATAACAACTATTCCAGATGACAGAGCTGCAATAATTCGATTTCTGTTATGAAAGAAAATCTTATTAGGTATATCATTCGGCATGTATTCGGATATTATCGCTCCCCCTGCATCTATAATTTTATTTATTAATGGTATATTAGTCTTAGGATATATATAGTTAAAACCCCCTCCTAACACTGCAATTGTTTTTCCTTTTTTATTAATCGCACCCAGATGAGCCATTGTATCCACTCCAACAGCAAAGCCGCTTATTATTGCGACATCAGTAGACTCACACAAGTCTTCAGCAATCATTCGTGCCAATTCCGCACTTTCTCTAGAACACTTTCTAGAACCAACAATAGCTATAGAAAATTCATTTAATATCTTTTCATTTCCCATAACATATAGCACATCTGGAGCATCTTCCATTTCAAGCAACTTTTGTGGAAAATTAACATCTTCTTTTAAAAGAATTTTAAACTTATTATTCACCTATGTCCTCCTATGTTTATATAATCTGGATCTTTCACTATTTGAACACTTTTCTAGGATTTTCTATAATTGCATTTTGTATATGTCCTATTATAATTCGTTCATAACAAATATACACTTCTACCACATCGAATGATATGTACATATCAGATATTTCTTTTTCTTGCACGTATAATTCCGCAACACTATACATGTGTTTTGTTTTTATCTCATTTACAGAATCTCTCGGTGCTCCATAAGTTTCTTGTCTCCTTGTCTTTACTTCTATAAAAATAAGTTCATTTCCTTTTCTAGCAATGATGTCAACTTCTCCAACAGCACACATATAATTTCTTTCTAATATTTCGTAATCTTTTTTAATTAAAAATTCCGCAGCTAAGTCCTCTCCTTGTTTTCCTGTTTTTTTATTATTCATTTTTAATTCTCCTTACTTATTTTTTTATCAAGTACTCTATATTGTATTGCTTCAGCAATATGTTCAATTTCTATATTCTCGCTTTTTGCAAGATCTGCAATTGTTCTTGCGACTTTTAATATTCGTGTATATGTTCTGGCACTAAACCCATATTGTTTAAAGGCGTCTTTAAGTAAAGATTGAGCATCATTGTTTAATTTACAAAACTTTTTTATCATTGGTTGTGTTAACTCTGAATTAGATAAAACGTTATATTCCAAATATCGTTCTTTCTGAATCTTCTTTGCTTGGTTTACTCTTTCCTTAATACTTTTTGAATCTTCTGCATATGCATCATCTTGTAACCTCTCATACTCTACAGGCTGTACTTCTATATGTAAATCTATTCGATCTAGCAAAGGTCCACTTATTTTTTTAACATATTTTGAAATTTGTTGAGGTGTACATGTACATTTGTTTACGGAATCATTAGCATAACCACATGGACATGGGTTCATGCTAGCTATAAACATAAAGTTACACGGATATGTGAGAGTACAATTCGCTCTGGATATCGTAATTTTTCTGTCTTCTAACGGGCCTCTCATTACTTCAAGTGCATTTCTATCAAACTCTGGCAATTCATCTAAAAACAAAACTCCATAATGTGCTAAACTCATCTCCCCAGGCCTAGGTATTCTTCCTCCTCCTGCCAGCGCAACTCCTGACGCCGTATGATGTGGAGACCTAAATGGTCTACTAGTTATAAGAGACGTATCTTTGGGAAGAATTCCGAGCTATACTATGTATCTTCGTGATTTCCAAAGATTCTTCAAAAGTTAAATCAGGCAAAATCGTAGTCAATCTTCTAGAAAGCATAGTCTTTCCAGAGCCGGGACTACCTATAAGCAAACAATTATGTGCCCCTGCCGCAACTATCTCAAAGGCTCTTTTTACTCTTTCTTGCCCCTTCACATCTGAAAAATCAATCTTGTATTTGTTATTATTTTCAAACATTGCCCTTGTATCTGTTACATATTCTTCTATTTTCTTAGTTTCACATAAATGTAAAACAACTTCTACTAAATTAGAGGCAGGGTAAATATTCAATCCACTTACAATACCCGCTTCCATTCTGTTTTCATATGGTATAATTGCATTTTTAATTCCTAATTTTTGTGCTTCTATACACATTGGTAATACTCCATTTACTTTATTTATTTTTCCGTCTAGTGATAGTTCCCCTATAAAGATATATTCTTCTAAATTCTTACATGGTGTAATATTTAAATCACTTAATATTCCTATTGCCATTGGTAAATCAAATGACGAACCTTCCTTTTTGGTATATGCTGGCGATAGGTTTATAACTACTTTCCTGCTCGGAAATTCAAATCCAGAATTTTTAATTGCTGCTCTAACTCTCTCTTTTGATTCTCTAACACTCGTATCTGGTAGTCCTACTATTTCCCAGGTAGGAAGTCCTGAACCAATATCAACCTCAACCTTCACTAAATATCCTTCTATACCTATAAGTGACATAGTATAAATATTTGCTAACATTTCAATACCTTCTTTATATTTAATTTTATATTTTATTTTTATTTAATTGTTTTCAAATACTTTTTGCAATGATATAATTTACTAAACTTATTTATTTTACTAAGTATCTAAATTTAAGGAGGAATTATTATGAAAAAAAATAATGGTGTTTCCATTATTACCCTAGTTACAACAATCGTTGTATTAATTATTTTAGCAGGAATAACTATATATTATGGTGCTTTAGAAAACGTAGAACAAACGACTGATGCTCTCGCTTATGATGAATTAATTAATGTTAGTGAAGCTGTATCTGACCGCTCTTTAATGAATAGATTAAATTCATCCTTATATGTTTACGTTGGTACTCCTATAACAGATACCGAACCTGTAGAAATAAATGGTATTTCGTACGGTAGCGGTTGGTATATGTTGGAGAGTTCAATGGCTAGTGAATTAAATTTGGAATCTGTAAAGAAAGATTATATTGTAAACTATGATACAGGCGAAGTCGTTTCATTAAAGCCTATATACTATGAAAATGAGGAATATTACTCTTCTATAGACATAAAAGAAGCTATTGGAATTGGCGATACTACAGTTTCTGCGGACTCATATGATCAAGGAAAAGGTGTAAATAAGCCTCTATTAGTTACTGGAATGGTTCCCGTAAAGTTACAAGATGGTAATTGGGTTGTTACCTCAGCTACAGATCCAGAATGGTATGATTATTCAGCTGAAAAAAGTTCATGGGCAAACGTGATGTTATTAGATGAATTAGTGATTCAAGGATATACAAATGAACAAATTCGAGAAGCCACACTTTCAGAATTAGAAGGTCTAACTGTTACCAATTCTGGAAGTATGTATGTTTGGATTCCTAGATATTCTAGTAATGCAGCAGGTGATATAGTGTTCAGTAATCTTTTAAAAGATTATAACGATGCAGGTTTTGCCGTATCAAGCGCATTTTCAGTCAATGGAAAGCAAATAACGGGATTATGGATTAGTAAATATGATGTTGAATTTTGGCCATAATTTTAAACTTTAGATTTATAGATATAAAAGAATTAAAATTTTATTTCATCGGTGCATTTGTTGATAAAAGCAAATGCACCGATTTTAATTTTTAGTAAGTCCATTATTGTTGATTTTCTATCTCTTCATTACTTATTTTAGCAATACTTACAACTTTTCCACCATCGTTCGTCTTCATGAGAGTTACACCTTGTGTAGATCGACCAAGCACACTAATATTTTGTACTTCTAATCTTATTACAATTCCACCATCAGTAATAAGCATTATATCCTCTGTATCATTAACAACTTTTATACCTACTACTTTTCCTGTTTTTGGTGTTGTTTTATATGTTATTACTCCCTTTCCAGCGCGTGCCTGAACTCTATATTCTTCAAGTTCAGTTCTTTTTCCAAATCCGTTTTCTGTTATTGCTAACAAGTAATCTTTTTCATTGTATATTGGTTCCATTCCGATGACGTAATCATCTCCTGTAAGTTTAATTCCTATTACTCCTTGAGAGACTCTGCCAACTGCTTTAACATCTAATTCTGAAAAAGTTATACTCATTCCTTCGTGCGTCACGATAACAATATTTCTCTCGCCATCTGTAAGTCTTACATCAATTAACTCATCATCATCTTTTAATGAAATTGCTTGCAATCCTGTTTTTCTAATACTATTGTATTCCATAAGCTTTGTCTTTTTTACAATTCCATATTTAGTTGCCATTAATAAATACTGTTCTTCAACGAAAGCATGTATAGGTATAACGGCTGTTATTTTTTCATCTCCATCTAATTGAAGCAAATTTACTATAGCAGTTCCTTTCGCCGTTCTTCCCGCCTCTGGTACTTCATATCCTTTCAGTCTATACATTTTTCCTTTATTAGTGAAAAACATTATAATATCATGTGTAGACGTAACAAATATTTGCTCAACAAAATCTTCTTCTCTCGTATGAATCCCTGTAATTCCCTTACCGCCTCTTTTTTGAGTTTTATAGGTATCAACAGGCATTCTCTTTATATATCCAAAGTGAGTAAGCGCAACTACTGTAGTTTCTTCTTTTATTAGATCTTCTGTTTCAAATTCTCCTTCAGCAGCAATAATTTGTGTTCTTCTTTCGTCTCCATATTTATCTTTTATTTCCAATAATTCTTCCTTTATAATGTCACAAACCAATTTCTCACTGCCTAGTATTTTCCTATACTTTTCTATTTGCTCCATTAACTGCTTATATTCTTCGTCAATTTTTTCTCTTTGCAAGCCAGATAATGTTTTTAACCTCATTTCAAGAATGGCATTTGCTTGAATTTCTGTTAACTTAAACCTCTTCATTAATCTCTCAGCCGCATCATCATATGCCGCACGGATTATAGCTATTACTTCGTCAATATAATCTAATGCTATTTTTAATCCTTCTAAAATATGTGCTCTTGCTAGCGCCTTGTCTAAATCAAACTGTGTCCTTCTAACAATTACTTCTTTTCTATGTGCGATATAACATTCTAACATTTCTCTCAAGGTTAAAATCTTTGGCTTATTGTCTACAAGAGCTAACATTATTGCACCAAATGTATCTTGCATTTGTGTATTTTTATATAGCTGATTAAGTACAATGTTAGGGTTTGCATCTTTTTTTAACTCAATAATGATTCTCATTCCTTCACGGTCTGATTCATCTCTTAAATCAGAAATTCCTTCTATTCTTTTATCCTTAACTAGTTCTGCTATGTATTCAATTAATCTCGCCTTATTTACCTGATATGGTAATTCTGAAACTATAATCCTATATCTTCCATTTCCATGCTCCTCAATCTCAGCCTTGGCTCTAACGGTTATTTTTCCTCGTCCAGTCTTATAGCAAGATTTAATACCTTCTCTTCCTAGTATAAGTCCTCCTGTTGGGAAATCTGGCCCTTTAACTTCTTCCATTAGCATTTCATCAGTCACATTATCTTCATCTATTAAACGTATTACTGCATTAACAATCTCTGTTAAATTATGTGGAGGCACATTAGTTGCCATACCAACAGCAATTCCTGACGAGCCATTAATTAAAAGATTTGGTATCTTTGATGGGAGTACCGTAGGCTCCATTAATTTTTCATCGTAGTTAGGCATAAACTTTACCGTATTTTTGTCTATATCCGCAAGCATTTCAACTGCTATTTTAGGCAATTTAGCTTCCGTGTACCTCATTGCTGCAGGACTGTCTCCATCAACACTACCAAAGTTTCCATGCCCGTTAATTAGTGTGTATCTAAGTGAAAAATCTTGTGCCAACCTAACTAAAGCGTCATATATTGATGCGTCACCGTGTGGATGATATTTACCCATAACTTCACCAACAATGTATGCAGACTTTCTAAAAGGCTTATCTGGCGTTAAGCCTAATCCATCCATTGCGTACAATATTCTTCTGTGAACGGGTTTTAATCCGTCTCTTACATCAGGAAGCGCTCTTGAGACTATTACACTCATAGCATAATCAATATATGATTTTTTCATTTCTTTTTCTATGTCTACATGTATTATTTTTTTTGCATTTTCTTCCATTTTTTTACTCCTAACTTTCGTAAAATTCGTGTTTTAACTAATCATCAAACCACACGTAAATTATACTAAATTAGCCTATTTAATGCAAGCTATTTTCGGCTTTTGTTGTTTATTTTTCGCCTATTTCATCTCTATTCAAAATATGAAAATGCTTCATCTATAAGAGTATTTTTTGTATTTTTTATTACATTTCTTGTTTCACTAGGAATCTTTTTTATGGAATATAAAATGGCATCCAAAAATTTTTTCAAAAATTTTTTTGAGTCCTTCTCCTTTGCTGCTTTAATAGCATCTTTTCCATTGTTGTATACGGAATAATTTATTTTATATTTTTTCTTTAATATCTTTTTAGCTAAAGAATCAAATAATGTTTCGCCTACATTATATATAGATTGCGCTACCCTTCTTATTAAAGACTTCTTTTCCACACCTTTCTTCGTACTTTTTAAATTTTCAGTTTTTGTATTTATTCCAACCTCTTCAATAATTAATTTATTACCATCTCTAAGAGATATATTTATTTTTTTGTCTTCATCTTTTAACACACTAGCTAGCTTTTCTTTTAGTTCATTATTATTAAATATGTCATTAATCTCATATTCCTTATTTTTATTTTCTTTTGCTTCACTTAATGTTATGTTTATTTTTCTCACCTTCTTCTTATCTATTAGTAATCTAATTTTTTTACTTGTCCAGAAAGCCATAAAAGCCCCCACATGCTTATAATGTTCCAGTATAATATTGCCATGCCAAAAAAACTATTCTTCATTATTCTATAATTTTCATAATTGTCTTGAATATATGTTACATATACAAACATATTCATTGCAATTAATATGAATAACACAATACGAGCACTTTTAGTTTCTTCAAGTCTTTTATTTTTTTCTTTTTGAATAATATTAATCGTCTTATAACTTTTATCAATTAGAGTCGAAAAGTTGCCGCCGTACAAGTAACAATATTGTAAATTTGAAAAAAATTCTTTAAATTTTTTTATAGAAATTTTTTCTTTTAAATGTTCCATCGCTTCTTCAAATTTTATACCGCTTCCTATCTCTATATTAAATCTTTTTATATATGATTTAAGAGGCTCTATTGTTTCAATCTCTTTAAACGCCGTAGTTATATCATTATCAATTTTGGTGTAATTTTTTAATTGTAAAATAAAGTTCAAAAAACAACTTTCAATTTTTTCTTCTTGCTTCTTACTTATATATGCAATTATTATTATTGGAATTATGCCGAAGGGAATCGCTGAAATCGCAGCTAACGTAATTATTTTAAAGAAACTAAAAGAAATTTTACATGCTATAAGAACACATAATATCACATAAAAAATTATCGAATACGGATTTATAAAAATATTTCTCGGTAAGTTCGCCCTACTTATTAAAAGATTTAATTTATATATTATATTGAACTTCTCAACAAGTTTTATTTTTTTATTCTTTTCATACTTTCTTAGAAAATCTTCATAATATTCCTCATTCTTTTCCGAAATATATTTATTAACTCTTTCAAGAACTTTTTTCTCTTTACATTCACTTGCAATCATATAAGATAATGCTACAACAAATATAAAAAAAACTACTTTCAAAAACACTCTTTCACCTCCGTTTATTATAATATAATTAGTTCCCTGTATCTCAAGATGTAAGTCTGATTTTTTCCGCTATTCTTCCTCTTGGTTCATTTACTTTTTTAAATTTTCCTATTGATTTTCCTTTTACGTATTTCTCAACTTCAAATTCATACAATAAATTATATTCTACATCATCATTTTGACCATTATATAAAACCTCTTGTATTTCATGCACTTTAAAATTTCTCATAAATATCACCAAATCAACAGACATTGAAAGAAGCTTCCTTAAATATTTGTCAGTATACATTTGTGCTTTTGCATCACGCTTCATTAATGTTACTAACCTATCAATTGTACTAATACTACTATCTGCATGTACAGTCGCATAACCTCTATGACCTGTTGCAACAGCATCAAAGAAAGCCATTGCCTCCTCTCCTTTTAATTCTCCTATAACTATAACGTCATTAGACATAACAAGGGAATGAGCCGTAAGATCAGCAAGAGTTATATTCTTATCATCCATTCTATTTTTTATTATTTCTCTTTGAATAATATTAGGATGTGTACTATATAGCTCTGCAGTTTCTTCATTAGATGTTATTGATAATTCCTCTGGTATCTCATTTACCAGGTTTCGCATAAGCGTTGTTTTTCCACTTCCACCTTTGCCGCTTATTATAATGTTTCCACCAGCTTTCATAGAATTTAGCAAAAACTTATACATATCTACATTAAACATCTCTATATCAGTTATACATAATTCCTCCATCGTTTGGATCTTGTCCGGTCGATGTATTCTAATTACAAGGTTGGGAGAAACTACATTTACGGGTTCAATTCCAGCTTCTATACGCAAATTATTCTTTCTATCACTAACTATTACTATTGGTGTTTCTCTTGTTATTTTACCGTGATTTTTCAAAACACAATATCTCACAAAATTTAAAAACTCTTCCTCGTTATAAAACGTTTCATTTATCTTCTCCCAAACACCATTTTTCTTTATTATGATATTATCAAATCTTGTAACCCTTATATCTGTAACACTTTTATCATCTATAAATTTTTGTAAAATATGATATCCAAAAAGACGATTTAAAATATCTTTTATTGTTGAATCAGTGTTCATATTTGCGTAATCACGATAAACTTTTTCTTTCACTAAATTCTCTACGAACTGTCTATTTTCATCGACTTCGCTTAAATATTCAGAATAATTTTGAATAAGAAACGTTATAATTTCATTTACAGCATCTCTTTTGCTCACATTTTGAGCTTCTTGTTTTTCTGTAGTTTCGTTTTTAAGTGGATTAATTAACATTTGCAAATACACCTCCCTCTTTTTTTCTCTCTCCTCTAACAGAAAATCTCCTAAATGGAATTATGTCTTGATATTTACGAGAAAAAATTTTATCTAAAAAACTAGTCTTTGGAATATAATTAATTTTTTCTAGTATCTTTGAATATGATAATTCTTGTCTTTCTTCACCCATTCTAATTTTTCCAATAACATCGTATCCATCAAAAATTTTTCTTATAACTTCAACCTCTATTCCATTTAAAATTTCTTTATTAATAACAATATTCAATTTGTTCTTCCATATTCCCCACAAGTTTGTAATAATATCAATAAACTGATCTGCCTTCTTTATCGAAATATAGTTGTTTTCTATCACAAAAAATATCCTACTTGCCTGTTGCATTGCCCATCTCGTGGAATCTAAAAAAATATTACTACTTGTATCTATAACTATAAAATCATATATTTCTTTTGCGCATTCTAGTATTTTATTATAGTGGCTTTCGTTTAAAACATTTTGACAATAATGTAGAGACGTATTTCCAGTTAAAACATCTACCTCTCCTGTATTTATTATTAACTCTTCAAAAACATTAACATCGAATCTATTCTTGGAAATCAATTCAACTGCATAATTTAACCCACATTTTTTATTTTCATCAAGTATCATTTCTACATTTTGCGGAACTTTATCAATCCTTAAAATTTCATCTATGTTTCCGCTTAAGGTATCTAGGTCTATTACCAATACTCTTGAATGTGTTTTGCTTGATAAGGTTTTCGAAAAGTTTGCTGTCACTGTGGATTTTCCTGCTCCATTAATTCCGCTAACAACAATTATCTCCTGCTTTTGAACAACCTTTTCTTTCACATACTCAATTTGGTTTTTATCATGCAAATGCTCCTTTTCATATCTAGATATTTCTTCTTTAACTTGCTCTGCTTTTTTTATTATCGGCTCTTCTCTATTTATCGCATCAATAATATCTAGTATCTGAACATTTTCATCCAGGAAAATATCTACTATTCCTCTCTCTTTTAACTTTCTTTCTGCACTTGTATTTATTTCATCCATAACAACTATAATTCTTATTGTATTATTATATTTCTGGATTTTATCTATAAAATCCAGAAATTCAAATTGTCCTTGTAACAATCCACTAACAACAAGAATATCTATATTTTCTGTTGTCACAACATCAATAACGGCATCTTGATAAAATAAATCATTTTCGTTTAAATCATATTCGCTATACTTTTTCAATTCATTGTTTAATGTTGTATTTCCCATAGCTGTAATAATTCTTTTCATTTTTTTCCCCCTTTTTAGTTGTCTTTTCTATCAGTAGATATAAATTCGTGTTCTTTTTTGGAAGCTTCAACACTTACAATTATATGATTTGAACCTGCATATAATAAGCATATCCCTCTTTTAGCATTTTGAATTTTATACGTTTCTTCTTCTGACAAGGTAATATTATCTTTTAATATTTTTAAATCATTTTCTTCCAATTGAAAAATAGTTTTTATACTAGAATTGTTTAAAATTCCTTTTCCATACTTACCATTATCGATTGAAAAGAAATCGTTTATATCTTGAGTGATTGCTGTAACAGCTCCGCCATACTTTCTTATTGTTTTAAACATTTTAAATACTGTATTTGCCGTGCCTTCATTACTACCAATCAGTCTCCATACTTCATCTAAGTAAATTATCTTTTTTTGGCGCTTGGAAACCTTGATTTTATCCCAAAATAACTCCATTAAAACAAACATTACTACAGTTAGATTTGTCTCCTCTATTTTACTTATATCCGCCACTACAAACTTGTTAGTTAAATCAATGTTTGTATATCCATTCAAGAATTTTAAACTTCCATTCACATACGGCTTTATTAGTACTCTCACTCTGGCTAATCTTTTTTCCGTTTTTAAAATTTTATATAAATCTTCGAGACGTGGCATCTCTTCACTCTTTTTGAATCGCCTATCTGTAATTAATTTGTTGTCGTCAATAGTTACATATAGACTTTCATTAGAAAAGGTTATACCTTTCTTCTCGTAGCACTCTATAACTTTTTGTTCCAACAAACTCTTTTCTTCACTCGTTATATCTGCTATTACTAAAGAAAAGAATGTGTTAAGTTTGTTTATCTTTGCTTGCAAATATCCTGTTTCCTCTTCAATGGAATCTTCTCTTATATCCATAACATTTATTATGTTATTTCCATCAAAATTTATTATGGTCCCGTTGAAGTTTCTTACAAAGTTTTAAGTATTCTCCTTCCGGATCAATTATATATTGTGAAATATTCATATACCTATTACGGGCTGCCATAAGTTTAGTAAAATATGATTTTCCGGATCCACTAGTCCCAATCACACACATATTAGCATTTTTATATTTTGTTGAATCAAATCTATCAACCAACACTATCGACTTATTTATCTCGTTTACTCCTACTAAAATTCCTTCTTCATCGCATAATTCATTTGATACAAAAGAATATGTACTAACTAAATCTGATGTTAAAACATTTCTTCGTACAAGCTTTTTTATGTTATTAGGATTCCTACATATCGGCATACATGCATCAAAAACTTCTTGTTGTCTAAATAAACCTCGTCTAGTTGTAAGTCCTATTCCAGCAGCCATTCCCTCGACTTTTTGGATAGTTTTTTCTAGTTCTTCCTTTGTTTCTGCACTAATAGCTATGTAAATATAAATATAATATAACTCTTCACTATCCACTTGCATCTGTCTTCTAATATATTTAGCATCTTCGCAAGTAACTTTCATAATATCTACATCAGACTGGTTTGAATTGACGGTTTTTATATCTGCGCTAGTATTACCAATATAATAGGTCAATTTTTTTATTACCTCTCCTTTATTTTGTTTTTCATAGAAAATCGAAATTTGCAAATCCGCTTCCATAGCAATAATTTTATCTAAAAAGACCGGTTCCATTTCTTTATTGTAGTTTATTACTAAAAGCGTAGATATGTACTTTCCATCTATTTTTAAATATGATGGATTTTGATTATCAATACATAATGGATATATGTCATAAACGCTTGATGCTATCTTTGCGTCATGACCATGAATCAAAAATTTTTTTGAAAACAATTTTTCTTTACTTGAAATAATACTCACACTAATTCCTTTCTAATTACATTTGTTCTTCCATTACAAACACATAATTTCAGTTTATATATTTTCAAATTTTATACCCGCTTCTTAAAACATTTAAAGTTTCCTCTTCGCTACATTGAACCACATTATTTCCACAACCTCTGAGCCCTTCTATTATTTTAGCAGTCTCCACCTCTTCACTTTCAGACTTGGTTTTTAATATTATAAAAAATTTTCTAGATATACTGCCTCTCACATCAGTTATATCGTCTATCAACTTCATATAATCCTCAGCTAAATCTCCTATTTGAGGCTCGTACAATATACACTTTCTGACCTCTTCAACATGTTTCTTGGTATCGGCCTTTTGTGTTTGTATCAAAACCTGCATATCAAAATCGCAGAGCTTGAAAAAATATTTATAAGAATCTAGAATTATCAATTGCTCAGCCTTAGACTTTAACTTGAAATTAATTGGCTCTATTTTTAAAATAGATACCGTTGTACCATCTGCTAATTTTAGTTTGTTTTTTTCTACATCTACCACATTTACAATTAAACTCATCTCTCTTTCCTTTCGAGTAATAATATCACCTCCACACACATATACTCGCTTTCTGTAGCTAGAAAATAATCCAACTCAGCTTCTTCTTTCAACTACTTGCATATAAGTCATACTTAAAATTGCTAAGCTAATCGCACGTACTAACACACAAAAAAAGGGCATAATTCTACTATATCTAGCAAAATTACCCCCAAAGAATTATCTAATTCACCTAGATGTTACATCCAAAAATTAGGTTTGTCAACAAAATATGTTCGACCAAATTCGACAAAAACTAGTAAAACAACATTATGAAAGCAGTTCTTTATATACTTCTGATTTACTAATTCCTTTCGCTTTAGCTACTAATTTCATGGCCTCTTTTTTGTCATACCCTTCATTTAAATACCTATTCATCAATTCTTCTACACTTTCTGCTACCTTTTCTTCTTTTTTCACTGCTCCTTCAAGGACAACAACAAACTCTCCTTTTACTTCATTTTCCTTATAGTATTCAATTGCCTCATCAATGGTAAATCTCAAAATTTCCTCATGCACTTTTGTTATCTCTCTCGCAAGTACAATTCTTCTGTCTCCTCCAAAAGTTTCTTTAAAAGAATCTAGTGTTCTCAATAGTTTGTGCGGTGCTTCGTAGAACACCATTGTTCTCGTTTCATTTTTTAGAAGTTCTAATCTTTCTTTTCTACATCTTTTGTTTATAGAAAGAAAACCTTCAAATACAAACTTTGTCACATCAAATCCCGAACAAATTAACCCTTGAATACAAGCAACAGCTCCTGGAATAGGAACCATATTTATTTCTCTTTCAATCAACAGCTTTACTAAATCTTCTCCCGGATCCGCAATTGCAGGTGTCCCCGCATCTGATACAAGAGCCAAATTTTTTCCTTCTTCCAAAAGCTGTATCACATATTCTGCTCTTACCCCCTCATTATGCCTATAAAAACTAATTAGAGGCTTATGAATATTATAATGATTTAGTAGCTTAATTGTCTTTCGAGTATCCTCAGCTAAAATCATATCAACTTCTTTTAATATTCGTATCGCTCTAAAAGTTATATCTTCTAAGTTTCCAATAGGTGTAGCCACCAAATATAACGTACCTTTCATATCTCTAATCCTCATTCATATTATAAATTTTGTATATTTCATCTGTATATGTACCACCTTCATATACGTACAGCGGCTCTTCAAATTTTAAAAAGCTACCGCCACATCGCTTTCCCAACACCAATACAAGATTGGGTAATTTATTCTTATCAGGATGCACAAACTTTATTACCTTAGGCTCAATTTTATACTTTCGCATAACGCAAAAAATATCAACTAATCGTTCTGGTTTATGAATCATATAAAATTCTCCGTCTGATTTTAAGATCCTGGCTGCCACTCTCACAACATCTTCCAATGTGCACGAAATCTCGTGTCTAGCAATCGTAAGAGTATCCTTCTCGTTAATAATTCCAGATCCTTTTTTTATATAAGGTGGATTTACTGTGACAACATCAACAGTTCCGCTTTTTACAGCATCATTTAAATTATTTAAATCTCTATTTATTATTTCTATTTTATCTTCTAAGCAATTCAGCTTGACGCTTCTTGTCGCCATCTCTGCAAACTCTGGTTGAATCTCAACTCCTACTATTTTCTTCGCTGATGTTTTTCCACTAAGCAAAATAGGCAAGACCCCTGTTCCAGTACACAAGTCAACTACAAAATCGCAATTTTTCATCCTCTTTGCAAAATCAGATAAAAGTACAGCATCAATACCAAAGCAAAAACCTTTTTTATTTTGTATTATTTTTAAATTATTAAATTGCAAATCATCTATTCTTTCATTTTCTTTTAAATCCATAAATAACTTCCTTTATTGTAAAATAATTTCAATCATCACACCAAAATCAAAATTCTTCATATAATATTGTATAGGATGTGATTATATGAAACTAGATAACATCTTTTTTAATAATCTATATTGCTCGCTACAGAGTGTAGAACAGTTCTTATCTTGTATATGCAAATACAAAAAGTGTAGAACTCTCTATAAATTATTTAAGCGTTAAATTTAAAAACAAAAATATCCGGGCAAGCAAATACGAAGCATATTAAATATATACTCGACAATTTGCTTACTCCGGATTACTTGCCAGTACGCCACCTTATGCATTTTCTGGATTAGGAGCAGAAACAGGACAAGTACTTGCACAAGCTCCGCATTCAATACATACGCTTGCATCTATTTCATATTTTGTATCTCCTTCTGTAATACATGATACAGGGCAATTAGCAGCACATGCACCACACTTAATACAGCTATCATTTATTTTGTATGCCATCTTTTTTCACCTCCTTTTATTTTTAGTCTATATTCTACATGTCATCATTCATCTTAAAGCCTTCCTCTAGTACCTTCAGCTCTTTAATGTCAACGGCTTCATCGTTTTTTTCTTTTCTTCTTCCATGTTTTATAACTTCTACATCGGAAGCTTTAAAAAACTTCTTAATAATCGTATCGTCTTTTTCCAACTTTACCCTTATTAGTTCCTTTAAAACCTCAATATCTTCAACTGTTCCCACGCCGTCTACAGTCTTAACTACTGATCCTACTGTTGGCAGCCTTGATAGCTTTTCCTCATAAACTTCATGTTCGTGTTTTAAACAACACATAAGCCTTCCACATACTCCAGAAATTTTTGTAGGATTAAGTGATAACCCTTGTTCCTTCGCCATTTTTATTGAAACAGGATTTAAATCGCCAAGATGATTGCAACAACATAACTCTCTACCACACATACCATATCCACCAAGCATCTTAACCTCATCTCTTGCACCAATTTGCCTTAGTTCAATCCTTACCTTATAAATAGCTGCCAAATCTCTAACTAACTCTCTAAAATCAATTCTACCTTCTGCCGTAAAATAAAAAAGTAACTTAGTATTATCAAAAGTATACTCTGCATCTATAAGTTTCATGTCAAGCTTATGCTCTAAAATTTTCTTTTCACACACTGCAAAAGCTTCTTCTGACTTTTTTTCATTTTCATAAAAATTATTTTTGTCTTCTTCTGTTGCAATTCGTATTACATCCTTAAGTGGCATAACAATTTTATCATCATCCATATTTTTGTTAGCGATACATATTTCCCCATATTCCAGCCCTCGGGCCGTTTCAACAATAACCCCCTGACCTTTTGTTAGTTGCAATCCATTAGGATTAAAGAAATAAACTTTCCCTATTTTCTTAAACTTAATTCCTACAATTTCTTGCATCAAAATCCTCCATTTCTACCAAATCACAAATTGCAAACATTTAGCAATAACATATCTAATGCCAAATCAACATTGCCATTTCGCTTTATGCTCTGCAAACACTCTTCTATATAGCTAATCATGTTAACGTCAAACTCTACATTTTCTTTTAATTCGCTATAAAAAATAAACATAACTTTTTCCAATACATCTGAAATCATCGACTTATACTTTTTATCATTCTTTAACTCTTCCATCTTTCTATTTATATCTAAAAAATTTTTTGTTTTCATCACAGTCGCAATACTATTAGCCATTAAAAACATATCATTATTAAAATCAAGTGCCTTAGATACCGAACCATTTGCAAACTTCAACGCTTCTTCATGAACATCTCCAGCTAGAATTTTTTTAATTTCATCATTAGAAAGAGCATTAAACTGAATCTCCATAACTCTAGATTTAATCGTATTTAACAATTTATCTTTATTTGATGTAATTAATATTATTGTTGCATATTTAGGAGGCTCCTCTAAAATCTTAAGTAACGCATTCTGTGCCTGTTCATTCATCAATTCAGCATCATCTATAATAAAAACTTTTCGTTTAGACTTCGTTGGCATCAAAATAATCTCGCCAGTCATCTTTCTTATTGTATCAACTTTTATAGCATCTTTTTCTGGAGCAATTATCTTAAAATCGGAATTGTGTTCAAAAGTCAGACAAGACTCGCACTTGTCACAATACTTACCATTAACTGATGAATCACAAAGTATACTCTTAGCAAATTCAACGGCAAAAAGTTTTTTCCCTATGCTCTTTTTTCCCACAAATAAATACGCATGTCCTATCTGATTAGACTCTATCATTTTTTTTAATTTTTCCTTATTTTCTTCATGCCCTATAACGATATCCACTAATAACTCCTCTCCGATTTCTAAATTCAACTATTTATCAATTTTACCAAATTTTGAAATCGGCCAAATTCTATGTACAACTCTGCCTTCTACTTTCTCAATAGGAATACACCCGAACTCTCTGCTGTCGCAAGAGCCATCACGATTATCTCCCATAACAAAAACATATCCTTCTGGGACAACCACATCATAAAAACTTCCTGTGATAGGTGTTTCAGCGCCATCCAAATAAACTTCGCTCTGTTTTCTACCATTCACATAAACACCATCTTCTTTAATTTGAAGATGATCTCCACCAATAGCTATAACTCGTTTAATAAAACTAATTTTATTTATTTCCAATACTTCCTTAATTATAAAATCCATAGCCCCATCAAGTTGTTCGTACACACCAACGCCATTTTCTGTATATGCAGGCATTTCAAAAGTAATAATGTCTCCTCTATATATAGGTAACTTAAAAGTCCTAACTGTTCTATTTATTAATACCCTCTCACCATCTAATATCGTAGGCGTCATAGACGTTTGCTTAACAAGTGTCGGTGTAAACAAAAAATATCTAACTAAAACAGCAATTACAAAAGCCGCAATTATACAAAAAACCCATTCAAAAATTTCTTTTAAAATTGATTTTTCAGTCACAACCTCATTACTTTTACCATCCGTATTTATCTGAACACTTTTCAAATTTAGTCACCTCTTTCGCTATTATACTACATAGATATTATTATATCAAGTTTATCGCTACTATTATTTGAATGATATAGTTTGATGTCGCCGTTGCAAATCATTCTCGGCGTAACGTTTCTACTTCACACTTTTATATTCAAATCAACTTCAAACTATCATGCTTTTATTTTTTTTCAGGTTTATAAGTAGGAATTTTAATAATTACTTCTGTACCTTTTCCTACTTCACTCTTAATATCTATACTTCCATTATTTGAATCAATAATCTCTTTCGCTATAGATAATCCTAAGCCTGTACCACCCATTTCTCTAGAACGCGCTTTATCAACACGATAAAAACGTTCAAAAACACGTGGCAAATCTTCCTTCGGTATACCTATTCCATTATCAATAATCTTAATATACGCATCATCATGCACTGCTCCAACATAGACCTTTATATTTCCACCTTCTTGAGTATACTTTACACTATTTATTAAAATATTAGTAATAACTTGCTCAATTCCATCCCTGTCCGCAAAAACAGCAGGCACTGTAGATGTTATATAGCACTCCAAAAGCTGCTCTTTTTTGTCTGCTTGTATCTTATGTTTCTCGCAAATCTGTTTTACAAGCTCCGGCAAATCAAACTTGGTTTTCTTCCAAGCAACTTTTTTATAATCAAATTTAGTAAGTTGTAACAAATCACTAATAAGTCTTGTCATTCTATTAGATTCAGCTAGAATCACTTTAAGGAATCTTTTCTTATCCTCTGGCTCTAGCTCTTCTTGCTCTATAAGCGTTTCAGCATACGTCTGAATCGAGGTAAGCGGAGTCTTTAATTCATGTGAAACATTAGAAACAAACTCCTTCCTTATATCATCAAGTTTAGCTTGTTTCGTATTGTCGTGAACAACCACAATTACACCTGTTGGCTTATCTTGCTCATTCCTAAAAGGTGCAAAAAAGATATTTAAATACTTATCCTTTAACGAAATAACTTGTTCTGTAGATGCCCAATCGTCAAGATATATTATTTTTTCTAGATTAACGTCTAGCTTAAACTTATTAAAAATCTCATCAAAAGTTCTTTCATCTTCAAAATTTAGCATCTTCTTTGCCGCTAAATTTGCATGTATCATTCTACCATTTGTATTAAAAGCAAGCACACCATCTGTTAAATGCATCAATATTGTTTCAATTTTATTCTTTTCACTAGAGATATCATTCATATTATTTTGGATTTGCTGCATCATAATGTTAAAAGTGTCAATAAGTTTAGCTATTTCATACCCTACATTCTTCTTATCATTGACAGTGATAAGAGAAATATTTCCTTGAGCCATAAGTTCAGCTTTATTTGTAAGCAACGCAATAGGTTTTGTTATAGAGCGTGCTGTTACTATAGTAATAATAATAGTTATGATTATTATTACTATAATAGTTATCATGTACATCGTTTTTATCTGATTCAATTGCTTATTAATATAAGCTTTACTCTGAGAAACCAAAACTATAATCTTCCCGCCTTCAGCCTCTTCAGTTTCCAAAACATATGCAAACAAATAACAAAAATTATCTCCATCATCGTAAATAGCATACTTGTGTGGAGAATCTTCTGCCATCTTAATGCACTTCAACGCATTATCAGTCAATTTATGTCCCGCATCATCAAGAATATCATTATAATTAGCATCCAACATGGTACCATACCTAGTTCTTGTATTCAAAGAAAAATATATATCAAAGTTTTCATAAAATCTTTCAATCTCTACTTTTTTCTTCTTAGCAGGTCCATACACTAATGTAGGACTATCTTTCTCCGACTCAGAAATACCTTTAACATTGAAATTGTATCCATACATGTTATTAAGCATCTCATCAACAAAGCCCGTATAATAAACTTGTTCAATTTTAAAAATAGAAAATATTCCAATACCCGATATAATAATAACTATAAAGATAACAAAAACAAAAATCAACTTTAACTGCAGGCTTTTTAAAAACATTGCTTCACCTCTCCATCTTCAAAAATAATACCCGGGCAAATTACCCGGGCACAAAGCCTTTGAAGAACTTTAATTTGCTTCAAAATAATATCCTATTCCTCTTTTGGTCATAATCATTTTTGGGATGCTAGGATTTTTTTCTACCTTTTCTCTAATTCTTCTAATTGTAACATCAACCGTTCTAACATCTCCAAAATATTCATATCCCCAAACCTTTTCAAGCAATTCTTCTCTCGAAAACACTTGTCCTTCCTGAGTTGCCAAAAACTTCAAAAGTTCAAACTCCCTAAGTGTCAAATCCACATTCTTCCCTAAGATTTTTGCTTCATACTTATTTGTGTCCAGAGTAAGCGGGCCAAATTCAAAAAATGAATGTTTATTTTCAACAACTACATCTTCTTTCTTCGTACTTGTCGCACTATCCCACTTTCTTAAATTAGCTTTAACTCTAGCAACAACCTCCCTAACAGTAAAAGGCTTTGTCACATAATCATCCGCACCAATTTCAAAGCCAATTACCTTATCAACAACATCTTCTTTAGCTGTTACCATTATTATAGGAATATTTGTAGTTTGCCTAATAGTCTTGCATACCGAAAATCCATCAATTTTAGGCAACATAACGTCTAGCAAGACCAAGTCCGGCATCTCTTTATTAAAAATCTCAATTGCCTCTTCCCCATCGTATGCCTGTATCGTATCATAGCCTTCTCTTTTTAAGTTATAATTTAATATATCAACAATAGCCTTTTCATCGTCAACTATCAAAATTTTCTTATTCATTACACACATTCCTCCCTTACGGCTATATGCTTTAAACTATTTTTATTATCTATTATAACCACACAAAAGTCAATGTAAAAAAACTGGATATTTTCAAAAAAGTTCACATATTTATAATAATACAGATAATTAAAATTTAAACTCAAAGACTCCATCTTTCGTATTTTCATATTAGTCGGTGAATCCAAGGACTTATATATTATCCACTAAAACATACAAAAAAACTTACCAAATCATATAAAATCCATGACTTGATAAGTTTAAATCTAATCATATATAAATATTTCTGGATTCAACGCTGTCCCCTCATATCTTATTTCTAGATGTAAATGCGGACCCGTTGATCTTCCAGTACTTCCAACATAAGCAATAAGGTCACCTTTTTCAACGACATCCCCAACATTTGCCACAATCTTACTACAATGAGCATAGTATGTTTCATATCCATCAGTATGCTCAACTTTAACAAGATACCCATAATTACCAAGCCATCCAGCATAAGTAACTTTTCCAGCTTCAGCAACCTCTATACTTGTTCCCGTTGATGCAGCTAAATCTAGCCCATAATGATATCCACTAGTTCTCCAACCATATCTCGACGTAATAATAGAATTTTTAACAGGCACGTCAAAATCCAACGTAGCTAAATTTTCCTTTAGAGCAATTACTGCATCATCAGAAATTTTAGTTACTGCAGCCGGAGTAGATCTTATCTCTTTAATAGCCTCATTGACCTCTTTAATTGGCTCGAAAATATCATTGACAGCAACCGTAACACTCTCCACTACGTCATACTCCATAAGATATTTTTCTTCTATCTCCAGAACTGCCTTATCAGCATATTTACTCTGCATCTCATTTACTTCATCCACAATCTCTTGTGCTTCAGCAATCGACTCAACAAACCCTTTTTCTTTTCCATCCACTATTATGGCATATACCTTATAATACACATCACTATTGTCTTTTATTTGTGCAAATATTTGGGCTTCATTAGTTGGAATATTTTTGTCAACAAGCATCATCTCATAATCAACTTTTGAATTTAATACTACATACCCTACATTGTCGCTATCACCATTTATTACATAATTATTTATTTCGTCTTCCAGCGCTATCTTACTAGCTACATATCCCACATCGTTTCTGTTTACTTTCACTTTATATACAAACTTATATTTCATAAACATCGCAGTCAGTACAAAAAGCAAGCCAACAAATGCAGAAATTGTTATTTTTGAAAATATTTTAGCTACCAAGCGCATCCTTCCTGAGATTCTCAGCAAAACGTCAACTCCTTTTCAATGTTTTATTCCTAATAGCATACTCATTTTACTATAAGTTTTTTTTTACAGCAAATATTTTTTTAGGTTAAAAACACCAATTCAACTCATTTTTGGAAAATATGTTATTATTTCTTTGTTTTTCTTTTTTTCTTATCTTTTTTCTGTTTATTGTCTTCAAAAAAATTCAATTAAATTTGAATTTTCAAGTAAATTTGAAAATTATATTACTTTTTTATAAACATTTCTCTATCAATTATATTATATTATTTTAATTTTCAAATGTTCCGGAATATATTGTCAAGATTTCATCAAACGTATAATAAACCTCTTCTCCTACAGTTATTCCATCAACTAAGAAAATCTCGATATCGTTTAATGCTTCTACACTTATAATATAGTTGTTGCTCACACTTCGTATTTCAAATATATCTGACAAATTTTGCCTTATTCCTTCCTCTAAATTTTCATCAGCAAAGCCTAAATAATAATATTTTTTTGTACTATTCAATTTCATACCAACTCTTGCATTATACTCGTCAATATTAGTAATTTCAAAAACTCCTAATATGTTTTCCAGATTATACGATTCTGGATTTATCTCACTCAAACTTTTTAAATTTACAACGGCATCTTTTACTTGTTTTATTTCATCATATGTTGTTGCAAGTTTTCCTTCTGACACAACATCTCTTGAATATAATATAGATGCGCTAGCTAGTATCGCTAATACTACTACAACAATTACAATGCTAAGCGTTGTAACACCATATTGTTTTCGCATTTACCTTCCTCCACTCTTTTTAATTTTCAGCAACTCTTCTTATCTCATCGTATGTTCTGACACTAGTATTTTCTATTGTTAATGGTTCGTATAGTTCTACTTCTCCAGTTTCAAAATTGATAATATATGAACGTTTAACTGACTCTAGTCCATAAGTATCTTTTACAACACTTGTATTGTATCCCTCTTTTTCAATACCTAATATAATGTACCAGTCTTCTGTGTGACTTGTCACATTTGTTCCATATGTTACTCCTGAAGCAGCAACAAAAGGAATATCATAATGTTTACCTTGTTGCAATACAAACGAATCGTCCATATCCTTTGTTAAGATTATGCTATTGGCAACATCTTTTATCGCTGATATTTCAACATAAACATCTGTTACATCTGCTTCGTTTAATGTTTCACTACCTGAGCTTATTGCAAACGCTGCAATCATCATAATAATTATAACAACCACCACTAGTTCAATCATTGAAACGCCACTATTTCTTTTCACCTTTTCCACCTCCAGTTTTTATAGTATCTCTAAATTTGCAAACTTTGCCATAAGTCTCTTAGTTCCGACTTTTTCAAAGTCTATATCAACTTTTAAATCGTCCTCTTCTGGTTCTGTTTTAACTATAATACCTTTTCCAAATTTTTTATGAAATACTTGTGTTCCAATTTTAAACATGTTCAAATCAACTTCTTCATTAGCATAGACTTTGCTTAGGAAACTTTCAGCCGTTCTAAAATTAAATGCCTTTTTAGGTTCAGTAAATGCAGGGATATCGATGTCCTCATATATTTCAAATTCTGCTGTTTTTCTTTCTTGTTTTTTAATTTCGCCATCCAAAAGTTCTGCGTCAATCTCTGAAATAAATCTTGAATTCACGTGATACTGAGTACTTCCAAAAATTGTTCGATATTTAGCACATGTTAAATATAGATATTCTTTTGCTCTAGTTATTCCAACATAACATAGCCTACGCTCCTCCTCTATTTCTTCTGGATTATCTAAACTTCGTATACCCGGAAATAGTCCATCTTCCATTCCAACCATAAACACAACTGGAAATTCTAGTCCTTTTGCGGTATGTAACGTCATAAGCAAAATAGATTCTTGTTCATCGTCAACATCGTCCAAGTCTGTTACTAAAGCCAAGTTCTCCAAAAAGGCTGCCAAAGTATTTTCTGCTTGTTGGCTTTCAAATTCTATAGCTACATTTAAAAATTCTCCCAAGTTTTCTATACGACTTTCGGCTTCATCTGTTTTTTCTTCTTCTAGTGCCTTAACATATCCTGTTTCCTCTAATATTAATTCTGTTAATCTCGAGATTCCAACATCAGCGCTCCTGAACTTTTCTACCATTTTAGCAAATTCCATTAGTGTAGCATTTGCTCTAGTTGATAAATACTTGTCCGCATTTTTAATTACGTCAAACATTGAAATGCCTTTTTCTCTGGCAACGGCCTCAATATTTTCTATACTAGTCTTTCCAATACCTCTTTTAGGTTCATTAATTATTCTTTTGAAACTTAGGTCATCATTTGTATTATGCACTAATCTTAAATAAGCAATTATGTCTTTTATTTCTTTTCTATCATAGAACTTTTGCCCGCCAATAACTTTATATGGGAACCCTTCTCTCATAAAGATATCCTCGAAAGCTCTAGACTGTGCATTCGTTCTATATAATATAGCAAAGTCAGAGTATTTATAATATTCTTCTCTTTTTAGAAGATTAATTTGACTGGCTACATAATTTGCTTCATCATATTCATTATCTGCTTGATTTAACTTTACTTTTGCACCTTTATCATTTTGTGTCCATAAATTTTTCTTAACATTTCCTACATTATTTTTTATGACTTGGTTTGCAACATCTAAGATATTTTGCGTTGAACGATAATTTTGCTCAAGTTTTATGACTTTAGTATTTTTATAGTTTTTTTCAAAATTTAAAATATTTTTAATATCTGCTCCCCTAAATTTATAAATACTTTGTTGGTCATCGCCAACTACAAATACGTTATTTTGTGGCGCTGCTAGTAAGTTAATAAGTACGTCTTGAGCTTTATTAGTATCTTGGTATTCATCAACTAAAACATATCTAAACTTATCTTGATAATAACTTAATGTTTCTTCATTTTCTTTAAAAATTTTAATTGTAAAATTTATTATATCATCAAAGTCTAATGCATTATTCTTTTTTAACTTTGCTTGGTATAATTCATAAGCTTCTGCAACCTTACTAAGCCTGTAATCGCCTGCATATAGTGCCGAATATTGTGATGGCTCCATCATGTCATTTTTAGCTTTACTAATTTCATTTAGTAAATATTTTTCACTGTACAACTTATCATTCAAATTCAATTCTTTTATACATTCCTTAATAACTGTTTTTGAGTCTCCTGTATCAAAAATTGCAAAGTCACTATTATAGCCTATTTTTGTAATTTCTCTTCTTAAAATTCTAACGCACATTGAATGGAACGTACCAATCCATATATCTTTTGCCGCCTCTCCAACGATTGATTCGACACGCCCCTTCATTTCCTTTGCTGCTTTGTTTGTGAAAGTAATTGCTATTATATTCCATGGTTTTACATCACACTCAGAAATAAGATATGCAATTCTATGCGTAAGCACTCTAGTTTTACCACTTCCTGCACCTGCAATTACTAGAAGTGGCCCTTCTCCATATGTAACTGCTTCAAATTGTTCTTTATTCAATCCTTTTAAAATTTCATTTGCTTCCATTTGTCTTTTACCTTTCTATATTTAAATCAAATTTACTTAACGCAACATTTTTTCAAAAACATTCTATCATACTCATCTAATAAAATCTATACACTTCTTGCCATAAATATTTTAAATGG
>CALXZO010000007.1 GCA_944393265.1 uncultured Clostridia bacterium
AACCCGACGCCCGCCCCAACGGCGGCGCCCACTTCTACCCCGGCGCACAACCCGACGCCCGCCCCAACGGCGGCGCCTACGGCTGTGCCGACGGCTGCCCCGACTCCTGTTCCTACCGCCGCACCGGCGGATGAACCGGCCCACAACCCTCCAGTTGTTGAGGGTGACCTGGTCAGTGATGAAGAGGCTGAAGAAGCCGATGCAGACCAAGGAGAGTTTTGGGACGACTCCTCCTCCTCCTCTGAGGGGGAGGTAGGCTACGACATTGAAGACCTTGATCAGGATTTTGATACCTGGTAAGGTAAGGAGGTGACTTTTGGTGGGGGATTTAATAGTCCCCCACTATTTTTTGCGTGAAAATATTAAAATTAGTAACGTAAAAATTGTTATTTTAAAAAATATTTAGAAAAGTGGAGAGTTTACATATTGAAATTATGTGAAACCGATGATATAATACCCCCTGTATAAATCTTAGTTCCTACTCTTATACTATATACAGTAGTAGATAGTTAATGGAGTAGTTTAGATAGAAACTGAAAATCTAAAAATGTGAAAAGGAGAGGTTGGTCTATGAAAAAGGTGTTCATGGCTGCTTTGGTACTTTTCACTGTAATCCTGTCGGCTTGGATTGGTCGGAATGTAGTGGGCCGTCCACAAAGTGACACGGGTTTTACAGCGAAGCAGGGGACCACGCAGACACCGACGGCAACACAAGGTTCTAGTGTTTTGCTGACGCCTACGACTACGCAGGCAACAAAAGAGATTACAATCACACCGGAGCCAACAATCGCTGAGGCATCAACGGCGACTACTACACCTGTGGTAACGCAAACACCTACGCCGAATTTCACTGCGGGAATGATGACTACGCAAGTTCCGAAAACTCAGTTTGAGACGATTGCAGAAGCAATCGAAAAAACAATCGTGAGGGAAGAAGACGAATCTTCTTCGCGTGTGGTAAAGGCGAGTGTTTTTCAGAAAATGCTGAAGGAGGAAGAGGCCTATAGGGTCAGCTGGAAGGATAGTGATGTGGAGTACTGTTTGCCTCAAACACAGGGTAAGCTAGTTACAGTGATGTTGGAAGAAAGCATTGAGGATATGCCACTAATTGAGGTGGATGGAACGGCTCCGAAGGACACATTTGATGTATCGGGATACATCAACACCAAGCGATATGTCAAAGGAAAGATTGAACACGTGGAAGAAATCTGTAACTTTGACAATCAACCTGTAGTAGTGGTTTGTTGGTCTAATCTCGAACAAGACTGGAGGTATTGCCTGGCAATCGCAGATGGGGGCGGAAGTCGTGGTTCTAGCTCTGGATCTGTGAAACAGCCAGACAAACCAACGTCTGGTGATAATCCTACGAGTACTCCTGGGCATAATCCCACGCCTACGCCTGGTAGTAATCCCACGCCTACTCCCGGACATAATCCCACGCCTACTCCCGGACATAATCCCACACCTACGCCTGGACACAATCCCATGCCTACACCTGTTCCTAGTACTGATAAGCCGGCCCACAATCCCCCGATTATAGAAGGAGAAGTGGTTAGCGAGGAAGAGGAAGAAGCAGTGAATCAAGACTTTGGTACCTGGTAACAACTATCTCTTGTCCATATGTGACTAATTTGAGAGTTAGATCTCTTGAGTTACGTCCATATGGACTTTTTTTATGCCAACGCGGACAAACAAATAAAATTAATATCAAAAAGAAAGTATTATTATACAAAAATTTCTTTTTTTTTTAGATAACATATATTAGACTATAAAATGAAATATGTTTATGTGAGAGGAGTTTTTATGATTTATCCAGATAAAGTATTACCAAATTCGAAGATTGGAGTAACAGCAATGTCTGAGCGGACTTGCTGATGAACGTGGACAGATTAAGCTGAAATATGCATGTGAAAATTTTAAAAAGTTAGGTTATGAGGTGGTAATAACACCGGATGTTTATACATCCGAAAAGTTTGTAAGTGCTTCTGCAGAGGTCAGAGCGCGTGAGTTTTTAGAGCTTTGGACAGATGAAAAAATAAAACATGTGCTTATTGCATGTGGTGGTGAGTTTTTAATGGAAACTTTACCGTATCTTGAAATGAATAAAGATAAAATTAAAAACGCTAATCCTAAATGGGTACAAGGTTTTTCGGACGTTAGTTTACTTCTTTTTTATCTTACAACTAATTATGATTTTTCAACTATTCATGCTAATTCTTTTTCATCGTACGCTATGAAAGAGTTGCATGATTCGCTATTGCGTCCTTTGAATTTTGTGAAAAACTGCAAGGCTTTTGAGCAGGAAAGCTTTGAGTTATATGAGATTCAAAGAAATAGAGAAATTGGGCACGAGTGTGATTTATATAATTTAACAGAAAAAGTTGAGTATAAAAATATTAAAAATGGTAACCAAAGAGAACATTTTAGTGGCAGGCTACTTGGAGGCTGCGTAGATGTTTTAAAGACTATAATAGGCACGCCTTTTGATTCAACAAGAACTTTTTGCTTAAAGCAAAGCGAGGGCATAATCTGGTATTTAGAAAATTGTGAAATGAGTCTTACTGAACTTAAAAGAACCTTGTGGCAGATGCAAGTGGCAGGTTGGTTTGATAATGCAAATGGTTTTTTAATAGGACGAACGAATTCTTCGGAAACGGTGCGGAGACTTGGTATATGAAGATGTTCTTAAAAGTACAATTGGTTTGCTTGGAAAGCCGATAATATATGATGTTGATTTTGGACATGTAATGCCCCAATGGACCATGATAAATGGCGCATATGCTACTTTCACATATGAAAATGGCAAAGGGAAAATTGTGCAGGAATTGGTATAGCTGTGGATATAAAAGGAGGATTGTTTAAGTGTCTTTAAAAGAAAAAGTTAAAATACCTAACTATACATTAGGCGAAGAGATAGCTAATGCTATTACACATGGAATAGGAGTACTATTTTCTATTGCAGCTTTAGTTTTATGTGTAGTAAAGAGCGCAAAGAGTGGCAGTGCAATAGCTGTTGTTTCAAGCTCAATATACGGTTCGATGATGATAATTTTATATTTGATGTCGACATTATACCATTCATTAAAAATAAATAATGGAAAACGTGTATTAAATATAATAGATCATTGTAGTATTTATTTGCTTATTGCCGGTTCATATACACCATATACTTTAGTAAGCATGAGTCCTGGATGGGGGTGGAGCATTTTTGGTGTTATATGGTGTGCAGCTATTGTGGGAATCGTTTTTAATGCTGTTGATATGAATAAGTTTAAGAAGATATCTATGATTTCATATATTGTGATGGGGTGGCTTATTGTAATCGCCTTTAAGCCACTGATGGAGTCTGTAAACTTTGGAGGTATTGTGTTGCTTGTGCTTGGCGGCCTTGCATATACGATTGGCGCAATATTTTATAAGCTAGGGAAAAGCAAAAAATATATGCATACAGTTTTTCATATTTTTGTCTTGCTTGGAAGTATATTGCAGTTCTTTTCAATATATTTTTATGTAATATAATAATTTTTTAAATTTGAAATTGTAAATAGAAATATTTTGTTATAATATGAATATATAGTTGGGAAAACAAAGGAGGAATTAGATTGAAGAGATGGGGTGTTTTTTTAATCATTGTTGTTCTTGTTGTCGCATTGTGTGTTTTTTTTACTGTAGATAAAAACGGTGATGATGTTCAAAATGGTAGCGGAGAAATAGCACAAGATGAGAGGTATGATGGATTAGAAGATGAAGAAGACAATTCAATTTTTGAGATGTCTAAAGATGATGAAAAACTAACGTTTGATGTAAATGGCCAGTATAAGATGATTTTTGAGTTTGAGGAAAACAAGGTTTCTGGTTATTATTATGAATATGAATTTGCTAGTGAAGATGAGGCGATATCTGCATCTAAAGCTTATCAAAATGAGGAAAATACTTCTGTTTTAGGGGTAACTAGAGAGGGAACTAAAGTTTTATTAAAGTTAGATCATACAAATTATTCTAATATGAATCGCGAGCAAATTGAGGCTATGTTTACTTATTTAATTGATACATATTAATTTTTATGATCGATTTAATACTTGTTTTATTAAACAAAGATAATTAATATTTTATATTTAAAAAGACGAATTTATCCGTTGTTCCTATTAGTTTTACTTCAATAGGGTTGATTTTTTTTACTTTGTGGTTATATAATATTGTACGGTATTCCAAATAAATTTAGGAGGTCATTTTGTTATGACACATAATGTGACTTTGGTTGAACGTATTGATGATTGGTTTTCAGTGAGCCCATGGGCGTCTTTTTCCCTTTCGAGAGAGCTTTTGGAGGGGGAGATTCGGGAAGTATTAGGGCCTTTGAAAGAACAAAGCAGAGAGATTGATGGATGGGAACGTGAAGCTGATGAGGCAATCTCTACGTGCTTTGAAACTGGAGAGATTTTTGAGATTATTGGAGACAAGTACGTGATATTTAAAATTACGGTTGAGGTGAAGCGTATAAGTGAGTTGAGCAATCACATCACAGACCTGATAATGCAAAAAGCGAAGCGGATATTAAGCACTATGTATCCTACGCTCGAGGTGGATGTTGCTGCAGCGCTGGTTCGAACAAGGATTAGAGCATGTTTGGAAGATACTTTTGTGGTGTATGTACGTTTAGCTATGGAGTAAGTTGCAAATACAAAAATTCAAAAATCATTTTTTGATTTTTAAGGCTTCGCTTTTCGGAGCCTTTTTTCAATTATAGGTGAAGCCGTGTCAATGTAAATGAATGAGTTGATATGGCTTCATTTTGTATAAAAGAATTTATGAAATTATCTAGTAAAAAAAAATAAAGTGTGATAACATATCTAAGTAATATTGAAATATATTTTTTGGAGGAGTCAAATGAAACATATACCAAACGCTTTAACGATTTGTAGAATATTGTTTATACCTATTATTTTAATAGCTATCGAAAAAGAAGAGTTTTTATCTGCAATAATATTTTTTACTCTTTCCTCAATAACGGACATTTTAGATGGAATCATTGCGCGAAAATTTAATTTGGTAAGTGATTTTGGCAAGTTGATGGATCCATTGGCGGATAAGCTTACTCAGTTGTCTGTAGTATTTATGCTAGCATTTAAGTCGGTTATCCCATCTTGGATTTTTATTGTATTGATTTTAAAAGAATTGATTATGATGATTGGCGGGTTGTATCTTTATAAAAGAAAGGACATTGTCGTATATAGTAAATGGTACGGCAAGGCTACAACGGTTTTGATGTATATAGCGGTTGTAAGTTCGTGCTTAATAAGAGTGATACCTTCGTTACAATTTAAAATTTATTTATTTAATCAGGAGACGACGTTTGATGTGATTATATATATGGTTGCACTTATATTTGCACTATTTTCACTAGTGAGTTATGTTGTTTGTTTTGGAAAATATATACTGAAAAAAGGAAATGGAGAAGAAAAAAATGGATAGAAATAAAGCTTTGGATTTACTAAAAAAGTACAACAAGGAAGAATTTCATTTGCTACACGCATATACTGTTGAGGGTGTGATGAGATATTTTGCACGAGAAAATAATGAGGATGAAGAGTATTGGGGTATTGTGGGGCTATTACATGATATTGATTTTGAACAATATCCTGATGAACATTGCGTAAAGGCAAAAGAAATTTTAAAGGAAATCGATGCAAGTGATGATATGATATATAGCATTTGTTCGCATGGCTACGGAATTTGTAGCGAATTGGAGCCAAAGAAGTACATGGAAAAAATATTGTTTGCTACGGATGAATTAACTGGATTGATATGGGCTGCGGCTAAGATGAGACCATCAAAGAGTACTAAGGATATGGAGCTTTCTAGTTTAAAGAAAAAGTTTAAAGATAAAAAGTTTGCGGCGGGTTGTTCAAGGGATGTAATTCAAAATGGCGCAGATATGCTTGGTTGGAGTCTTGACGAATTATTGGAGAAGACTATTTTGGCTATGCGTGATTCAGAGGACACAATAAAGGAAAAAATGAATTTTGAGAGCTAAATTATATGTTTATTATTTTTAGGAGAGTTTATGGAACATATTAATGTTATTGGTGCAGGATTAGCTGGTTGCGAAGCGGCGTATCAAATTGCTAAAAGAGGGGTTAAAGTAAAGTTATATGAGATGAAGCCGAATAAGTTTTCGCCAGCTCATTCGAATGAAAATTTGGCGGAGATTGTTTGTAGCAACTCGTTTAAGTCAAATCTTATTACGAATGCATGTGGTCTTTTGAAAGAAGAACTACGAAGACTAGATTCGCTTTTAATTAAGTGTGCTGACGAGGCTAAGGTGCCTGCAGGGCAGGCGTTGGCTGTTGATAGAGAAGTGTTTGCAAAGTTAGTGACAGATAAGATTAGTGCGGAAAAAAATATTGAAGTTGTTAGAGAGGAAGTTAAAAACGTTCCGGAAGGTGTGACAATAATTGCTACAGGTCCCCTGACCTCAGAAGCTATGTCAGAGGAAATAATAAAGCTTACTGGAAAAGAAAGATTATATTTTTATGATGCCGCTGCGCCTATCGTTCTTTATGAGAGCATAGATATGGAAAAAGCTTTTACTGCTGATAGATATGGCAAGGGGGATAGCGATTATATTAATTGCCCAATGACTAAGGAAGAATACGAGATGTTTTATAATGAGCTTATTAATGCTGAAGTTGTTGTGAAACATGATTTTGAGAAAGGAAGCTTATTTGAAGGGTGCATGCCGATTGAAGAGATGGCAAGAAGAGGACCACAAACACTTACATTTGGCCCGTTAAAGCCCGTCGGCTTTGATAAAGAATATTATGCTATTGTGCAATTAAGGCAAGATAATAAAGAGAAAACTTTGTATAATCTAGTTGGATTTCAAACGAACTTGAAATTTGGTGAACAAAAAAGAGTTTTTAGCATGATACCAGCTCTTCATAATGCAGAATTTGTGAGGTACGGTGTTATGCACAGAAATACATATATTAATTCTAGTGTGCTTTTAGATGAAACATATAATCTAAAAGGTACGAATATATTTTTTGCGGGACAAATATCTGGTGTAGAAGGATATGTTGAATCTATTGCATCTGGACTAGTTGCGGGAATAAATGCAGTTTCTAAATATAAAGGAAATGATAAAATTGTATATTCTGAACATACAATGATTGGAGCACTTGCAAAATATATTTCGACGCCAAATAAAGACTTTCAACCTATGAATGCTAATTTTGGACTTTTGAATTCAGATAAGAAGTTTAAAAGCAAACTTCAAAAGTATGAGTATTTGGCGAGTAGAAGTCTAGAGTTTTTTGTGATTAAAATAGGAGAGTGATACAAATGAAAAGATTTTTACTAACATTTTTATTTATAATGTCAATAACCATTCCCGTTTTTGCCACAAATGTTAGTGTGCAAATAAATGGAGAGATAATTAATTTTACTGATGAAAATGGAGCAAGGGTGGATGCGCAAATAATTAATAATAGAACGATGGTACCAATGAGAAAGATTTTTGAAATGCTTGGAGCAACAGTTGAATGGAATGGCGATACTAGAACTGTTACAGCGACTAAAGATGATACACAAATTGTGTTACAGATAAATAATGACATTGCTACGATTAGTAAAGGGGACGTTACCAATAAGGTAGTGCTAGACTCGAAACCAATCATTGTTGAGAATAGAACGCTAGTACCGTTTAGGTTTGTATCGGAGAGCTTGGATAAGCAAGTTGGTTGGGATAGTGATAATCGAACAGCGATTATTATCGATTATGACTTTTTTGTAGATAGAATAGCTGAAAAGACACCGCTGCTATATGAGGCTATTACATCAAATGGAGATATTACAAATGTGTCATTAACTAGAGAGTACAATGATTTGTTAGATACAACGAAAAATACAACATCTACTGTAAATGCACGTATTTCAAATATTTCCAACGATACAAAAAGTGTATCACTAAGTTTTGATGGGACATCTGATTTATTCCAGGAAATTAAAAGCGAAGGATGGTCTTCGATTTCGACCGATGTTAAGTTTGACGAAAGCGAGGTTTCTTTATTTAATGTATCTGATATTTTAAATAAGATGCTAAGTAAAAAAACGAGAACGTACGATGAATTAAGGTTATCTGGAATATATGATGATTCACTTTCGGATGCAATTAAGAAAATGGTAGACGTTAAAGATAATGAAATTAATATTGGAACTTTTGAAGAAATAAAATCTGAGTTTGATAATTTTATGAATCTTGCTACTATTACAGTCGGAACAGCTACGGAGAATATTAAATTTTCAAATTTGAATTATCGAAATTCAAATAATAAGTATTTTGATTTTACAAAATTTGATAATATTATATTTGATAATGATGTTATACAAGTATATAATGTCATTAATAAATTTATATTTAATTATGATGTGACTTTGGAAGAATTATTATATGATACGTCTAGCTTGGATATCTCATGCCAATTAATAAAAGATGACAGTGGTTTTTCTACTGACATCGTGATAACAGCGCAAACTGATTTTGACGAACTTATTGTGTATAGCTTGAGGGTGAGCTAGTTGAGGTGACGAAAAGTTAAAGAGGAGGAGAAATAATGAAAAGAAAATTTGTAGCGCTTTTGTGTAGTTTTATGTTTATATTTTTAGGAGTTTCGTATGCATCTGAATATATTTTGATATCTCCTGCACCAGAAACAACTGAACAAGAAATAACTGAGCAAGAAAAAACAGATGTTATAAGTGTTTTGCTAAATGGTCAATATATTGATTTTACAGATGAAAATGGCTTTGCTGTTAATCCTGAAATTATTAATGGAAGAACTATGGTTCCAATGAGAAAAATTTTTGAAACGTTTGACATGGATGTTGAGTGGATTGGAGAGACAAGAACTGCTATTGCTAGAAGTGCAGGAAAAGAAATAACACTTCAAATAGATAATGAAAAGGCGATACTTAATGATGGCGAAATATCAGGGGAAGTAACACTTGATGCTGCGCCTTTGATCATAGAAGGAAGGACGTTAGTACCTGTTAGATTTATAGCGGAATCACTTGATTTAGTTGTGGACTGGGATTCAGAGAAACGTACTGTAATAATATTGGATGTATCTTCTATTGTTGAAAGGATTAAAAAAGAAGCACCGATTTTTTATAATTATTTATCTGAACTAAAAGATGAGCAAGATTCATATATTTATGATATTGAAGGAACAGGAACAATTAAATATACGAACGATGAAGACAAATCAAAAAATGAAAATTTGAAAGTTGTTCTAGATGGACAAAAGTCAAAGGCAGCTAATTTGATTGAGAATGAAATAAAGTTGAAGATTACAGGAAAGGGATCTCTGATAGATGCATTAAAGGAAAATAAATTTAATAATTTTTCTATAAATGTAGTGACAGATTTAAGTAATTTAAAATCGTATATGACTTCATCAACATTTGAAGACACTATTTTAGAGGGGCATTATACAGAGATGGATATTAATGATTTTCAAGTAATGCTAAATTCATTATTAGTCGGTGGTGAAGATATAGAGGGTAACTTGAAAAAGACACTCGAAGAAACAGAGGTAACTGTTAGCTCGTCTAATTCGTTTTTAGGAATTATTGAGATGATATGTATGGTTGCAAATGATGATAATTTTTCGGTAACAGGAAGAAGAACGAAGACGTATAAATTGAAATTTGAGGATTATCTTGAATTTACTATAAAAGTAGAAGATGGCATTATTACGGAGCAAAAAGTTGAAGTGGATTTTGTTAAAGAAGTTGGATTGGAAAAAGTCGAGGTAGAATTTGAGATAACGAAGGAAAAAAGAACAAGCAAAAAGGCACCTGTTATTGAGATACCAGAAAAGATATTGGGAGTGAACTAGTTTAATTGTTAATGAAGATAGAGAATTTGGATACTATATCATAGTAAATATAAAATGTATAAGAAACTTCTTTTTGGAAATAATTTGAGTGAAAGCCAAAAAGAAGTTTTTTGTATTTCTAAAAGGAGGTACTCAATGAAAAGAAAAATTATATTAATCAGTGCATTAACTATTATGATGCTATTTACGTCGCTAAATGATTTGAATACAAAAGCAATGACTTATTACGAGGAGCTTGATTTTGTGACAGGTATAGTTACGGCAAGTGCATTAAATGTTAGATGTGGGCCAGGGACGAAGTATAAAGCGATTGGTATCGTGTATAAGAATGAGTATGTGCGAGTATTTGCAAAAGTGGGAGATTGGTATGTTATTCAAACAGATAGTGATTTAATAGGAGCCGCTAGTACAAAATATATTAAAGGGATAACTAAAAATACGGGAGGCTCTAATACTAGTGGCGGAGGCAATAGCTCTGATAGTTCTTATTCTGATCCATTATCTGGATATAGTAATAGGGAAAAGGAATTACTGGAGTTAATAAATGAACAAAGAGCAGCGTATGGGTTGACTGCATTATCGTTTGATGATGAATTACAAAGGGTTGCAAAAGCTAAGGCGCAAGATTTAGTAGCTAACAACTATTTTTCTCATAATTCGGCGATATACGGAACGCCATTTGAAATGATGAAGTCGTTTGGTATAACATATAAGGCGGCTGGTGAAAACATAGCCGGTAATTCTAGCTTAAGTGGGGCTGTAACAGCTTGGATGAATTCTACAGGACATAGAGAAAATATTCTTAGTAATGCATACAATTACACTGGTATAGGGATAGTAGATTCTCCAACATATGGCATGGTTATGGTTCAGATGTTTATTGGTAGGTAATTATAGACATGAGGACGGACTTTTTGGCTATACTGTTTGCGATTAATAGACATGGAGATGGAACTTTTGTTTATACTTTTTAAAATCAATCCGACTAGAGCAATAGGCTCAAATAGCACACAAAAAAAGTTAGTCCCCATGTCTATATTCAAAATTTAAATAATCACGTCAAAAAACTGCGTCCCATTGACAGTTTTTATAATTTTATGATAAAATAAATGTGTCTTGTGTGGGACTATGTTAATATTATGCTGAATTCTAGAAGTAGAAGCCGAGGAACCATTTTTGGGGGTGTATCTTTTGTATAAAAAAGAAGGAAACCTTTATTCCTAACCCGTCAGCTAACTTGGTAAGCGTTAAGGGGAAGTAGTCGAGTCATTGTGAGGTACTTTGAATATTTCTAATGACTTTTTTGTTCCCTTAAAATTTAATATGTAATTTTGAAAGGGGATTTTAATATGTCACAGATGAAAAAGGTAAGTGTAATTGTTCCAGCCTATAAAGTGGAAAAATATATTGGTTACTGCCTTGATAGTATACTTTCTCAGTCGTATAAAAATATTGAAGTCATTATTGTAGATGATGGTTCACCAGATGATTCTGGTAAGATCGCAGAAGAGTATGCTAGAAAAGATGAAAGAGTTAGAGTGTTACATAAGGAAAATGGTGGACTGTCGGCGGCTAGAAACGATGGCATGGATCTTGCAACAGGAGATTATTTGATGTTTATAGATAGCGACGATTTTCTACTTTCTGGTGCGATAAGTACTATGACTAATAAAATAGCGGAAAGTGGCGCGGACTATGTTATTGCAAATTATATAAATAGCAATGATGACGGCGTGCTTTGGGAAAAGCCAGTATTTAACGTAGAAAAGTATAAGGAGTTTGAGCTAAGTATAAAGGATTATGAGGATTCGTTTTTTATTATGAATTCTAGTGTATGTAACAAAATTTATGATTTCAATTTTGTAAAGAGGATTGGTGTAAGATTTGAAGTTGGGTTGCCTGCTGAAGACGCTATATTTAATACATATTGTTTTATAAAATCGGAAAAGGTGTGCTACATACCTGATGTAGTTTATTGTTACAGACAAAGAAATGCGGGAACATCAATATCTATGAATTGTAATGATAAGTATTTTGATGGTATTAATAAAGCATACAAAATTATTTATGACAATTTTAGAGAAAATGATGAAATTGGTTTTTATCGCTTTTTCTATGCTAAGAGCATGACGTATATCTTCTACAAGTTTATTGATTCGAAGCTTTTGACGGATGAAGAGAGAATAGAAATTCTGAGCAATATGAGGTGGTTCTACAGATTAAGCAGAGAGCTTAATGTGCCTGCGTGTCAAGAGTCACTTGGACTTATAGTTGATAAAATTATTAGCGGAGATTATAAAGATGTTATTGATATTTGCAGAGTTATTGCTGAAGTGAGAGAATATATGCCGAGAGAAATAAAAGAAAAGATGTCTAAACCACAACCAGAAATGTACATTAAGATGATGAAATCTAATGTGGAGGTGTAGGTTGTGGAAAAGGTAAGTGTAATTGTTCCGATTTATAAGGTGGAAAAGTATTTAAGAGATTGCCTGGAAAGTATCATAAATCAATCATATAGAGATTTAGAGATAATTTTGATAGATGATGGTTCCCCTGATAATTCCGGAGGTATTGCGGATGAATATGCTGGCAAAGATTCAAGAATTAAGGTTATTCACAAACAAAATGGTGGTGTTGCAGGTGCAAGGAATGATGGACTTAGAATGGCTACTGGAAAGTATGTTACTTTTGTTGATAGTGATGACATTTTACATCTTAGGCAGTATGAGATTTTGCATAGCTTGATTGGGCAGACTGGGGCAGATATTGCAACTTGCGAAAAACAAGATTTTGTTGATGGTACTTTAGTGGATTTGAAAACAGAGTGTGAGATGCGTGGCTCTGAAATAAGTAAGGATGATGCGATTGTTCAGATGGTTTGCAATAAAGATGTTGGAAATTATTTTATGCTTAGAATGTACAAAATTGAACTTTTTGATGGCATTCAATTTCCGGAAGGTAAGGTGTATGAAGATGTTGCTACGCTGTATAAGCTAGTAGATAGAGCAAAAAAAATTGCATATACAGATCAGAAACTCTATTTTTATAGAGTTGCAAGAGAAGGAGCAATAACATCAAACTTTACGAAAAAGAAATTGCAGGATAGTCTGGAAGCTTATTATGCTCAATATAGTTTTTTGAAGGAAAAGTATAAGGATGTTAAAGATTATATTTGTTTGGCGTATGTAAAAAGTTATACTAGTGCGATGGAGAAGATGATGATTAATGGGTATCATGATATGTATGACCAAGAATATGTGTTGAATAGATATGGCGATTTTAAAGAAGCTTTTGATAATACGAGTGAACAAGTGTTAATGGATAATTTGGAACCATATAGACTCAATAGTTCAGCTATTTTATACAGGTCGAGAGGACTATATGAAGGCTTGTTTGACAGTATATATGAGCTTAAAAATAAAAATTAGTAAATTCTTGATAGTAACAAAAGAGGGACAGAGCTTTTGGACACGATTAGTGTGTCTCCAAAAGTGCTGTCCCTGTTAATATTTAAGAAAAGCGCGTTAAATAGTGTTACCACTATTTACAGATTTTTTCAAATGGTGCCATTGTTTCTAATTCACCGGCGCTTATCATGATTTCTTGCAATAGGTTGAATGATTCTTCAGTCATTTTTGAATCTGTTTTCCAAGCATTTATTTCTTTGTAATTTTTTATGGCACTTGTTAGTGCTTCAACATCTGCGTCTGGGAACGATGTGATAACTGCTTCTGCGATTTCTTCTGGAGTATGTGTGGCTACCCATGTTTGACCTCGCTCAAGTGCACGTATAAACTTTTCTATAATTTCAGGATTTTCTTTCATGTAGCTTTGTTTTGCATAATATGCGGTGTATGGTATTTCTTCGGTATATGCTCCAACGGCAGCTACGATGTGACCTTGCCCATTTACTTCTAGCATTGATGCTGTTGGTTCAAATACTGTGACGAAATCGCCTGTTCCAGAAACGAAGGCACTTGTCATGGCGTCAAAACTAATTGATGTATCTAAAGTAACATCGGCTTGAGGATTGATGCCGTTTTGTTTTAAAACGTATTCAAAAGTCATGTATGGAACACCGCCAATTCTTCCTGGCAAGACATGTTTCCCTTTTAAATCAGACCATTTGAAATCTGGCATTTCTTCTCTAGCTACTAACATTGAACCATCTTTTTGAGTTACTTGTGCAAACACAATTGGATAATCTTCGGAGCCTTCATTATAAACATAGATTGCAGCCTCGGGACCAGAAAATCCTATGTCTACTTGATCTGATAGTACCGCGGTCATTACTTTATCTGCACCGCCACTATTTATTAATTCTATATCGAGACCTTCCTCCTCAAAGAAACCTAGATTAATTGCAACATATTGAGGCGCATAAAAAATTGAGTGGGTTACTTCCGCTACAGTTATTTTTTTTAATGGCGTAGCGGTGTCTCCGAGATGTATCTTTGAAAATGCTTTGTGTATCTGATGTATTTTCTCTAAATGATACTGCTAGAAAGATGACGAGTATAATAGCAAAAACCGAGATAAGTGTGTAAGTAAAACGTCTCATAAAAACCTCCTATTATAAATTTTTATATATTAATATGCAGTTGTTTAAAAAAGTGTCATATTTTTTTTGCTATTTGTATAACTAATGACTCATTTTTTTTAAGATAAATTTTTCTAAGATTACTACGCATTGATACATTAATGCGGCGACTATGCCGAAGTATTATAACACTAGTCATAACTAAATCTAGTTTAAATACTTGACCTCCATACACAATTAAATATCCTAGACCTGCTTTCGATACTAGGAATTCTCCTGATATCACGCCAACAAGAGAAAGACCGATATTTACTTTCATCGAATTGATTAGAGTGGAAATATTTGAAGGTAGTACTATTTTACTGAAGATTTGCCATTTTGAAGCATTAAATGTTTTTGCGAGTTTTATCAGATTTTTGTCTGTACTGGTGAAGCCATTCAGCATTTCCAGTATTGTGACTATTAATGAAATAGCAAGTGCCATTACTATAATTGCTGATGTCCCGGCTCCGGCCCACACAATTATGATTGGTCCGAGAGCAACTTTTGGTAAGCTGTGAAGCACGATGAGGAATGGCTCGGATACATCGCTAGCAAACTTACTCCACCAAAGTAGTGATGCTATTATAGTGCCGAAAATTGTGCCTAACAAAAATCCAACGATTGTTTCATAACATGTTACGCCCAGGTGCATAAATAGGTTGTTTGAAGAAAAGTCTAAAATGGTTTTTACAATACGAGAAGGCTGACTTGTTATGAATGGATTTATTATTCCTTGCTGTGCAAGTGTTTCCCATAAAAAAATAAATAAAATAATAATTGAGATTTGTGTTAATAATATTAAAACTTTACGTTTTTTCTTTTGATATAAAAAATTTTTTCTTTCTTCGGAAATATTTTCATTCATCTGTGTTTAACTCCTTCCAAACAGAGTCGAAGTATTTGCTGAATAAAGAGCTTTCCCTACAGTTTATCGGATTTCTATCTGCAATGTCGAATTTGATTTCATAGACTTTTTTTATAATTGAGGGTCTTTTTGACATCACAATTATCTTGTCTGACATACTAATACTTTCTGGAATATCATGGGTAACCATGATTGCTGTTTTACCTTCTTTTTTTATTATTCGATACACATCATTTGTTACGGAAAGGCGAGTTTGGTAATCTAATGCGGAGAACGCTTCATCGAGTAAAAGATATGAAGGATTTGTTGCGAGAGTCCTAATTAATGCTACACGTTGCCTCATGCCGCCGAGAAAGCTGTGAAGGATATTTGTTTAGAAAGTCGTTTAAGCCATATGTTTTAAGCAAATTTAAGGCATATGTTTTTGTTTCGTCGCATAACATATTTTTTATTTCTAACCCTAATAAAACATTTTTATAGACTGTTCGCCAATTGAGTAAATAGTCTTTTTGAAGCATATATCCAATATTTGAGATTGTACCTGTGATGTCAGTCCCGTTGAGCAAGACGGTGCCAGTGGATGGTTTTTCTAAGCCTGCTATGATTGAAAGTAATGTAGATTTGCCGCAACCGCTTGGACCGACAATGCTTACAAATTCCCCTGTTGTGAATGTGAATGAGAAGTCTTTTATGGCAGTTACTTCGCTTTTGGTGTCTTGATATGTTTTAGAAATATGTTTTAGTGTTAATCCATTATTCATGTTTAAATCACTCCTGCTAATAAACGTCTATGTTATATAGTATGAAGAGATAGACAAATAGTGACTGAACACGATATCATGTATTTAAAAATTCTTTTATTAAGTACAGGTAATAAAATTGCTGCTTGCCTCATAAAATTCTCATGAGGTGAGGGATGTTGAAAAGGGGAATGGCATTTTTTATGCTAATTGTAATTATTTTTTTGAATGTGACTAAAGCGTATGCGGTGGAAGATGATTTGTCGGAAGATGAAATAGAAGTAGCAAAAATAATTAATGGGGCACCAAAAATATTATGCAAAAGTGCTATTTTATACGATAGAACATATAATAAGATTTTATTTGAAAAAGCTCCTGACGCGAGGGTGGCAAATGCTTCTACTACAAAGATTTTGACGGCTATTGTTGCGTATGAAAACGCGGAAATGGATGAAGTGGTTACAACAAGTGCAAGTGTATCAAGCGTTGGGGGCTCTGGGATGGGTCTTAGGGCTGGAAATAAAATTCGAATGGATGATTTGATGAAAGGGCTACTTATTTGTTCCGGAAATGATGCCGCTGTTGCTATTGCTGAATATATTGCTGGAAGTACGGAAGCGTTTTGTGCTATGATGAACGAAAAGGCGCGAGAACTTGGTGCTATTAACACTAACTTTGTTACGCCACACGGCTTAGATAGGGAGAATCATTACACAACAGCAGCAGATTTGCTTATTTTTGCTGATTATTTTTTGGATATACCATATCTAGTAAATATTTCCAATATGGAGTATGCAGATATAATTATTGACGGATATACTAAAAATATTCATACTACTAACGAAATGCTGAGTATATATGATGAAGCCAATGGAATAAAAACTGGTTATACTGGTAATGCGGGAAGGTGCCTTGTGACTTCTATAACTAAAGATGGAAGGCAGCTAATTACAATTGTTCTTGGGTGTGAAACAAAGAAGCAAAGAACTTCAGAAACGATACAGCTAATATCCTACGGATACAATAATTTTAATGAAATTGATATCTATGAAGATATGAAAAAAAGATTTGAGTTTAGTGTAGAGAAAGCAAAGGGAAAAATATATGAAATTGTACTTAGTGGAGAAAAAAGAGAGCTTGTGAATATTGAGGATTTAGGGAAGGTAACGTACGAATACTACATAAATGATGATTTAAAAGCTCCATTAAAGGCCGGTGACGAATTGGGAAAAATAGAAATTTTGATTGATGGAACTACGTATAAGGTTATTAAGCTATGTGCACCTGTAACTATTGAAAGAAAAGATGTGGCGGATTATATGGGAGAAATTTTAAGGTCCTATAAAAGAAGCATAGAAGTTAAAACTTAAAAAATGATATAATGCTTTTAAACATGCCTGTCGCAAGCGTTATTAAATAATAAAATAGTGTTGAAATATCCTGTAAAATGTAGTATCATAATTAAGGAGGGCTATCTCATACGAGATAAAAGGAGGATATATGGAAAACAGACATGTTAAGGTTATTATGTCAGGAATAATAGTGGTCTTTTTTCTAACATTCATTTTGGGAAGCGTTAGAATTGGGCATAGCGAAGCACCCGAGGTAGTGGAAGGACATGAAGTTAATGATGCCACTGAGACAAAAGATAATGTGGATTTACCAAAAGAGGATAATGATAGTGGAATGGCTGAAACTAGCGAAACGGTACTAGAAAATATGACAAAAAAGGAAAAAAGAATGGCAGAGTTAACGGATAAATACAATGATTCTTTTTATGGTCAGGTAGCCTATTACCTTGAAGTATTGCAAAAGTATAGCTTGCCTATTTGCTTTGTGGGCATAACAGTTGGTTCATTTAATTTCTTGATAGTAGGAAATAAAAAGTTAGATAAGAAAGAACAAGGTTTTGGCTGGATAGTAGGCTTTACGATTGGCTTGGTAGTATTTAATGTTTTGCCTTTGATATTTGCACTATTTGTTGCAGGCAGGTAAAATGGTGATAAAATAAGCATATACACAGGAAGGTGATAAAATGAAAGTGCTTTTTGCAATGGGGAATGACTTAAGGTCTAAAAATGTTGTGGATAGGTATTATGAAAGATATGGTGAAATACTTGAGTATAAGAATATCTTTTATTTTAAGTCGTTGCTTGAAGAAGTAAAGAATAATAAAACGTATGACAGGATTGTTATAAATGAAGAGTTAGAAGAGATTAGTACTAATGATATACAGCAAATCGATAATTATATTTTCAATAATATAGATAAGATTACAGATGAGATACAAGATGCAGATATAATCCTTGTGTGTTCTGATAGAAGAACAAAAGGAGATGCGTTTGTTAATAGATTATTTAGTATTGGAATATACAATTTGCTTATTGGAAATGATAGAAATATTAATCCTCTTTGTGACATAATTAAAAAGCCGAAAACAAAAAGGGAAGCAAAGCAATATTTGAATATAAATATTTCTTCAATTACGTCGGCTTCTGTAGTCGCTGATGACGAGGTGGACGAAATTCAGATGCAAAATATTTTGCATTATTATGAGGGAATAAAGAATAAGCCAGAAGAATATGTGTCTACCTTTGATAAAATAGCGGAACAGTATAGTAGAAAACAATTAAAAATAATTGTTAATTTTTTACCGCAAAAGGTTCGAGATGCAGTACTAGCGGAAAATAGATATAAGTATTTAGCTGCAGAAATGAGAGAAAATGCTCCTAATGTTAGTACTCCTGTTGAGGGTGGTGGCAAGACTGGGAAGCCTAAGAAAGCTTCCGGAGGACTATTTACTCTTTTTAAAAAAGAAAGAAAAAGCACTGATAAACATGTTGGAACGATGGAAATTTCAAGGGAACAAAACAGTGTATCGATTAAGGTTGATAATGATTTGGAACAAGTTACTGAAGCACCAGCAACTAATCCTTCGGTTGGTGCGTTTAATGGAGAAAAGACGCGAGTTGAATTGGAGCAACAAAATAAAATGCAAGCAGAACAACAGGCTTTTTTAGCGGCAAAGGCTAAAGCTGAAGTTGAGGCTAGAGAGAGAGCTAAAATGGAAGAGCAGGTAGCATTAGCAGAAAGAGCCAAAAAAGAAGCGGAAGCTAGAGAAAAAGCTAAAATGGAAGAACAGGCAGCGTTAGCGGAAAGAGCCAAAAAAGAGGCGGAAGCTAGAGAAAAAACTAATATGTCGGAGCAGGCAGCATTAGTGGAAAGAGCTAAAAAGGAAGCGGAAGCTAGAGAAAAAGCTAAAATGGAAGAGCAGGCAGCGTTAGCGGAAAGAGCTAAAAAAGAGGCGGAGGCTAGAGAAAACGCTAAAGTGGAAAGCCAAACAGAATTGACTGAAGGAGAAAAGAGAGAGGCCGAAGATATAAAAAGGGCTAAATTAATAGAAAAAGCAAAAGCTGAGGCAGAGGCCAGAGAGAGAGCTAAGTTGGCAGAAAATATGCAACCTAGTGGACAAGCTAAACAAGAAGAAAAGAAGGAAGAACAGGTTTTAATAGCTAATAATGCGGAAATGGAAGCAAAAAAACAGGCTGAGATGAATGCCAGATTGAAGGCTGAGGCGGAAGCAAAGGCCCAAGCTGAGCTTATGGCAAAGGTTCAGGCAGAGGCAAAAAAGCAAGCGGAGTTAATAAAATTAGAGCAAGAAAAGAAGCTTAAAGAAGAACAAGAAAAGCTTGTGATGGAGCAAAATAAGATACGTGAAGCTCAAGCAAAATTGGAAGAAGAAAAAAGAAGGCTTCGTGAGGAGCAAGAAAGATTGATATCTACGCAGGATCAGATTTATAAAATGCAAACGGATGCAGCAAGCGTTGTATATACAAATAATAAAATCACTCAAATGGTATCTGCTGAGAACAAGAAAATGGTTGTTTTTGTTGGATCAAATAAAGTTGGAACTACTTTTGTTACTAATGCAATTGCTCATTCGGTTGCAAGTGCTAAGGTGAAAACAGCTATACTTGATATGGCAAGAGATAAAAGTATGTATTATCTGTATAATCAAAATGATAAGTCTATGAGGAAAAAAGCAGCGGAATGTATGCAGAGATTATCTGATGGAGAGGACTGGTATTTAGATACTAATAATAATTTTCTAAAGGTCTACACTACAGTTCCGGGTGCTGTTACAGATGTACGAAAAGGTTACAAACATAAATCTATAATTGATACTGTAATTAAGAACAATACTTTTGTGATTGTTGATGCGGATTTTACAACTCCTATAGATTATTTTGAGCAAGCGGCAGAAATTTATATAATACAGGATTTAGATCTATTGAAAATGCCAGATGTTACCTTATTTTTAAGAGAATTAAAAAATAGAGGAATAGACATGAGGAAGATAAGGATTATTATAAACAAGTATATAAAGACATCTTTAACTCCAAAACAGATTTTACAAACATTATCGTATTATAGTGATCCTGAAATGTCATTCGTTGATGAATTATTGCCAACTAAGTTAGACTATGCGGTGATACCGTATAATCTTAATAATTATGCAAAGTATGTAGATTCTATTTGTCGTGGTGTGATAAGCTATAAGGGTTATTCAGAAGAGTTTTTGCAAACGATTGATGAGATATCACAGATGGTATATCCGAGAGTGTCTAGCGAAAGACGTGCTAAGAGAGGATTTCTTAAGTCATAGGAAAGCAGAGCATAAATGTTATGGGAGTCATGAATGAGTATGACGCATGATTAAAAAAGGAGGTAGTGCTGTGGATTCAGAAAATACAATTTTTTTCAAAGTTGAGAAGGAAAAAAAGAGTAATTCGAAACAGATTTTGAAGCAAGTATATGAGGCATTGGTTGAGAAGGGGTATAATCCAATAAATCAAATAGTTGGATATATACTTTCCGGAGATCCGACATATATAACTAGTTATAAAGATTCAAGAAGTTTAATTCGCCAGTTAGAGAGAGACGAACTTTTGGAAGAGTTAGTAAAAGAGTATATCGGAGTAAATAAGGAATAATGAGAATAATAGGTATAGATTATGGAGAGGTTAGAACAGGTATTGCATTGTCGGATTTGCTGGGAATAACAGCGCAAGGGTTTGAGACTATAGAACATAAAAATAATGAAAAGAAACTGTTGAATAGGCTTTCTGATATAATTAAAAAGTATGAAGTAAAAAAGATAGTAATTGGGTATCCTATTAATATGAATGCAACAAAAGGAGCAAGAGTTGAAAGAACAGATAAATTGATACAAAAACTAGAAGCTTTGTTTGGACTAGAAGTAGTAAAGGTTGATGAAAGATTAACTACGGTTGCTGCACAGAAAATTTTAACTGAGTTAGCAAAAACGCCGAAAACGAAGAAAAAGTTGGTAGATACTATATCTGCAGAATACATATTGCAGATGTATCTAGATAAAGAAAATATTAGAAAGGAGAAAAAATATGAATGATGATAATAAAAATAATGAGGAATTTGATGAGCTAGATAGCAGAATTATATTAAATGACGAGGATGGCAACGAGGTTGAATTCGAATTTTTAGATATCGTTGAGCTAGACGGAAAAGAGTATGTTGTATTACTACCTGTTGAGGAAATTGAAAAAGGCGAGGTTGTTGTATTCCGTATAGAAGGTGAAGGCGAAGATGAAAGCTATGTAAGCTTAGAAGATGAAGAGGAGGCAGAAAGAGTCTTTGCTGCATTTAAAGAAAAAACGAAGGACGAATTTGATTTTGCGGATTAGGTCACATATTTCTTTGTAACTTGGGGCGAGATGAAAACGTAAAAGGCATGAATTTTACGTTTTTGTCGCGCCCTAGTTTAATGTCAATGGGAACTGAAAAGATTGACAGAGATTACTGAAAGCACTTTGTTGTTGAACTAAAGAGCTGTCAATCTTCTCAGTCTTCATTGATATATGGGCTTGCAAACGTGCAGTTAGTTTGGTAAAATAATAGTCGATTTTATATGTTAGAAGGAGTTTTAAAATGATTAGTGCAAATGGAGTTACTTTAAGGTTTGGAAAAAGAACGTTGTTTGAAAATGTTAATATTAGTTTTTCTCCGGGAAATTGTTATGGGTTGATTGGTGCAAATGGTGCGGGAAAGACGACTTTTCTAAAGATTTTATCTGGTGAGATTGAGCCATCACAAGGCGATGTTACGATGAATGCAAATGAGCGTCTTTCAGTATTAAAACAGAATCATCATGAGTATGAAGAGTTTAAGGTGCTTGAAACTGTTATTATGGGAAATTCGGAATTATATAAGATTATGAAGGATAAGGAGGCTCTTTATGCTAAGCCAGATTTTTCTGAGGCTGATGGCGTTAGAGCTGGAGAGCTTGAAGCAAAATTTGCGGAGCTTGATGGATGGAATGCTGAAACAGATGCTGCTCAGCTTCTTACAGGACTTGGAGTTGAAACGACTTTTCATGATATGTTTATGAGTGATCTTACAGAAGTTCAAAAGGTTAAGGTTCTGCTTGCACAAGCTCTTTTTGGCAATCCAGATGTTTTGCTTTTGGATGAGCCGACCAATTATCTTGATATTGAGGCTATTGAATGGCTGCAAGAGTTTTTAATTAATTTTTCTAACACGGTAATAGTTGTTTCACATGATAGATATTTTTTGAATTCTGTTTGTACGCATATTGCAGATATTGATTACGGTAAGATTACGGTTTATACTGGTAATTATGATTTCTGGTATGAATCTAGCCAGCTTGCGTTGAAGCAGATGAAAGATTCTAACAAAAAGAAAGAGGAGAAAATTAAAGAGCTTCAAGAATTTATTAGACGCTTTAGCGCGAATGCTTCTAAATCGAAGCAGGCAACTTCGCGTAAAAAATTGCTTGAAAAAATTGAATTAGATGAAATTAAACCTTCTAATAGAAAGTATCCGTATATTCATTTTGATATGGATCGTGAACCGGGAAAAGAGATTTTGTTTATTGATAACTTGTCTAAAACCATAGGAGGCAAGAAGCTTTTAAATAATATTTCTATTAATGTACAAAAGGAGGATAAGATTGCTTTCGTTGGCCCAGAGGGACTTGCTAAAACGGAGCTTTTCGAAATATTGACTGACAATTCTGTGCAAGATAGTGGAGATTTTAAATTTGGCATTACTACTTCTGTCGCTTATTTTCCTAAGGATAATTCATCTGAATTTATGAAGGATATCTCTATTGTTGATTGGCTAATGCAGTATTCAAAAATAAAGGAAGAAACTTTTGTTAGAGGATTTTTAGGAAGAATGCTTTTTTCTGGGGAAGAGGCTCTTAAGAAAGTTAATGTTTTATCTGGTGGAGAACGTGTTCGTTGTATGCTCGCAAAAATGATGCTTTCTGGTGCTAATGTTTTAATCTTAGATGAACCGACGAATCATTTAGATCTAGAGTCTATTACAGCTCTTAATAATGGACTTATTAATTATAAGGGTGTGCTTTTATTTACGTCGCATGACCATCAGTTTGTTCAAACTATTGCTAATAGAATTATTGAAATAACTCCACATGGAATTATAGATAGACGCACAACATATGATGAGTATTTAGAAAGTGATGCTTCTTTTAAGAAACGCGAGATTTTAGAATAATTTGGTATGAAAAATATTTCTTAGAATAAATATATTACAAGTCATGGAGGATTTATGATTATAAAAATTGATGGAGCAGATGTTCGTTATGAAGTAATGGGTGAAGGGAAACCTGTACTTATATTGCATGGTTGGGGAACATCTGTTGAGGCAATGACTTCTATTTGGATGTTTCTAAAAAATAAATATAAAGTTTATGTTTTAGATTTTCCTGGCGAATCGGGACAAAGCTCTGTACCGCCTATTCCTTGGGGAGTGCCTGAATATGGAGAGATGGTGAGAAAGTTTATTGAAAAGATGGATATAAAAAAAGTAAATGTTATCGGGCATTCTTTTGGTGGAAGAGTTATAATATATTTAGCCTCGCATTATGAGAATCTTTTTGATAAAATTATTTTAACAGACGCGGCTGGTGTAAAGCCTAAAATGACTTTTTATAAATTTAAGAGAAAGCTTTGCTTCAAGGTTGGCAAGTTTATGTGCAAGATTTTTTTACCTAGGGAAAAATATGAAGAGAAGCTTGCGAAATATAGAGAAAAGTATAGTGCACCAGATTATAAAGCTTTAAAAACAGATATTATGAGAGAAACGTTTAAGAAGGTTATTGCTTTAGATTTAACTAAAAACTTGAAAAGTATTACGAGACCTACCCTTTTGATTTGGGGCGAAAATGATATAGATACGCCTCTTTATATGGCTAAGATTATGGAAGAACAAATTCCAGATGCTCGGTTTAGTGGTTTTGAAGGGAGCAACGCATTTTTCGTACCTTGAAAAAAGCATGGAATATAATATCATAGTAGATAAATTTTTATCGGGAGAGTAAAAAGTGATATAAGGAAACGGAAAAGCTAAGAAGTAAAGAGTTTTAGCTTTTGTATATTGTTCTTTGGAAAAAATAAATATTAACTTTTTCTTGTGTATTAGAGAAGCAGTTAGGGTAATTTCCTTGCTGTATCGAAAAAGAATATAATTGTAATTATATTTCAAGGAGGATGTTGAATGAATATTATAATTGAGCTGTTGATTGGTTTTTTTGTTGGGAGTTTAGGAATGTGGACTATTTATATGATGATGCTTCCTAAAACTCTTCATATGATGCAACTTGAAGGGTATAACAATAAGGATTATATAAGATGGATTGTTAAGAATCCTAAAAAAGCGTTTAAGTCTGGAGTTAAGCAACTAGTTGCTTTGGCGTTATGTTATGGTGTAATTTTATTAGCTAATTTAATTGCAATTAGGCAGAATGCTTTTTCTATAAGATTGTTTTTGTTTGAATTTTTAATATTTGTTGCGGCTTTTTATTGTATAAATATTAATCAGTATATTAAGGATAAGAGAGAAAGAAAAAATGCTAAGAAAAAGTTAGTATATACAGCGAGAGCCAAACGCTTGATGTTTTATAACTTTGTTACTTTTGTGCTTTTACAAGCAGGTTTTTTATACAGTGAAGAGATTAATACAGCGTACGACATAATTAATATGTATTTTTATAATTTTGCTGTACTTGCTTTTTTAATTGCTACAATTCCAGTGAATATGATAATTGCAAATTGGATTGCGTGGCCGACGGAGCAATGGGTAAAAGAGCGTTACGTTAATTCGGCACGTAGAAAATTGAATAAAAAAGAATATAAGAATTTAATAAAGATTGGAATCACTGGAAGTTATGGCAAGACTAGTACAAAATTTATTTTGGAGACTATTTTAAAGGAAAAATATAATGTCTTTGCGACTCCTGAAAGTTATAATACAACGATGGGTAATGTTAGAGCGATTCGTGAAAAGCTAAGCCCAGAGCATGAGGTTTTTATTTCTGAAATGGGAGCAAGATATAAGAATGATATAAAAGAAATTTGTGATTTTGTAAATCCACAATTTGCTATTATTACATCGATTGGACCACAGCATTTAGAGACTTTTAAGAATATTGATAATATTGTAAAAACAAAGGCAGAGCTTATAAATTCTCTTGATACAAGTGGAGTAGTTTTTTTGCCTATGGACAATGAACATTGTTTGAAATTGTATAATAAGGAAACTAGGAAGAAGTTTTGTTATAGTTTAAGTAATAAAAAAGCTGATGTTTACGCAAAAAATATTTCTTTTGATAAGAATGGAAGTAGTTTTGTAGCGGTTACAAAACTTGGTGATATCAAGTGTAATACTAGGCTTTTAGGCGAACACAATATATTGAATATTTTAGGGTGCATTACGATTGCTATTGAACTAGGTCTTGATAAGTTTCAAATTGAAAATGGCGTGAGCAATATTGAACCTGTACCACATAGATTGCAACTAATTGATAATAAAAATGGTACAATTGTTATTGATGATGCTTTTAATTCAAATCCGGTTGGAGCAAAGATGGCACTTGATGTTTTGAGTAAGTTTGATGGCAGAAGAATTATTATTACACCGGGTATGGTGGAGCTTGGAACGGAAGAAAAAAATGAAAATAAAAAGTTTGGTATACATATGGCAAAGTGTGTTGATATTGCTATATTAGTTGGACCGAAGAGAAGCGAGCCTATTGTTGAGGGGCTTAGAGAAAATGGCTTTGATGATGCTAATATCTACATCGTTAAGGATTTGAAAGGTGCAACTGAAAAATTGGCAAAAATTTCTCGTATGGGAGATGTGGTTTTGTTTGAAAACGATTTGCCAGATAATTATAATGAGTGAATAAAGAAGGGAGTTTTGCTATGAAAAATATTGGTGTTATTTTTGGTGGAGTTACTTGCGAGCATGATGTTTCTATAGTTACAGGATTACAACTTATTGAAAATATTAATAGAAAGAAGTATAATCTTTACCCTATTTATATACATACAGATGGAGAATGGTATGTGGACGATAAACTTTTGGATGCTAAAATTTATGAAAACTTTGATTCGTATAAATCTGCATTAGTGAAAGGGTATATTCCGCCAAATAAAAATGGCATTATTATGCAAGGCAAAGGAATGTTTGCAAAGGAATCTTTTATTAAGCTAGATGTTGTTATTCCTGCTATGCATGGGATGAATGGTGAAGATGGTTCTCTTCAAGGACTTTTAGAGCTTGCTAACATTCCATATACTTCTTCTGGAGTCTTGGGGGCAAGTGTAGGAATGGATAAGATTTTGATGAAAAAGATTTTTCAGGCCAACTTAATTCCGGTGCTACCATATACATTTTTCTTACGCGGTGAGTGGGAAAAATCTAGAGAAATTGTTTTGGCAAAGCTTGAGGCTGTTTTAAAGTATCCTATGTTTGTGAAACCTTCAAATTTAGGCTCGAGCATTGGAATCTCTAAGGCAATAGATAGAGATTCATTAATACATGCTATTGATGTAGCCATAAGTTATGATGAGAGAATTATTGTTGAAGAGGGTGTTGAAGATTTAAAAGAGATAAATTGTTCTGCGCTTGGAAGAGGAGACGAGGTTAGGGTTTCGGTTTGTGAACAACCGGTTTCTTGGAAAGAGTTTTTGACGTTTGACGAAAAGTATTTAAGAAATGGCAAGTCTGGGGGCAATGTTGCACATGGTGGTGCGAAACAATCTTCAGGAATGCAAAATATGACTCGTAAAGTCCCAGCAGAGATAACAGAGGAGCAAACGAAAGAAGTAAAAAGGTTGACTGCAGAGGCGTTTAAGGCTTTAAATTCTAAGGGTGTGGTTCGTGTAGATTTTATAATCGATAACACGAGCGGCAAGGTATATGTGAATGAGATAAATACTATTCCAGGTTCATTTGCCTTCTATTTATGGGATTATGAAGGTTTGAAATATCCAGAGTTGATAGATCAGATTATAAAGATAGCGGAAGCTGAACATGTAGAAAAAAATAGAAATAATTATACTTACAAATCGAACATAATAAAAGATGTGGCTAGACCAATGGTGAAATAATGTGTCAGGGGATGGCGTTTTTTGATATATTTTTTAGTAAATATGGTAACAAGTATCTTTTGTTGCAATATTAAATATGTCAAAAAACTCCATCCCCTAAGATTAGATTAAGTGCATTTTAAATTCCGATTGAATTTTATGCAACTTTCATGTATTTTTTTCTTTATTTAATTTTATATTTCCTATATAATTGTTATGAATATGAAGAGGGGGCGTTACGAATGAAAAAGTTTGGATTGTGGTTGATGTTTTTTTGCGTCATGTTTTCAGTCGCATCGATTTCGCATGCTACAAATTTTTATGATACAAAGGGGACAAAGTATGAAGGAATTGTTGATAGAATTGCGGTACTTGGCATTGTTGATGGAATTTCTGAAAATACTTTTGCTCCGAATAAAGGATTAACGAGAGCGGAGCTTGCAAAAATTATTGTATATACTAAAGGTCTTCAAGACTATGCGGATGAGAGTAATTTTAATTCTATTTTTTCTGATACCAAGAACCATTGGGCTAAAAATTATATTTTCCTTGCTAATGATTTAGGCATTTTAAAGGGATATAGTGATGGGACGTTTAAACCTGACAAGGAGGTTTCTTATGCGGAGCTTATTGCGATTGTAATGAGGCTTCTTGGATATACAAATATTAGCGAGTCTGTAGGTGAAAATTGGTATAGCGGATATGTTACTAGAATGAATAGCATTGGTGTGGATAAGGGGCTATCTAATTTACCAAGCTATAATGCGGTGGCTAAAAGAGGAGACTTTGCTATTTTGTGGTGGAATATGTTGATTTCAGATAAGTGGGCTATTATGGCTGAGTCGGAAGGTTCTGGATTTTATTATACGTATTCTTCGGAAACACAATTAGAATTTTTGTTCCCTAATTTTGAATATGTTGAGGGAAAAGTTAATTGTATTAGCGGTGCAGCGTCAGGTGAGACGTTAAAAGTTACTATCGGAAATTTAGATGCCCCAACGAATTCAAATCTTCCGATTTATGCTTTAGGCGCATCTGCTTCTGGAGTATATGATAAACAAAAGGATTTTTTATATGGTGTTTCTTTTGATGAGGATGTTGAAAATAAAAAAGTGGTGTCTGGGCCGATATTTTATTTGGAGGAAGAAGGATATGATATTACTCGTGCCCGCAATAAGGTAACGTATGGGTCGAATGCTAATGCTTCATTTGCATATTTGATTGTCAGTGAAGATACTATTGAAAGAGCTGTATATGTTGATGCTTCAAATTCTTTTGTCTTTGAATCCGCTAATGTGGAAATTGATGATGAGGAAGAAGATGAGGAAGAAGACGAGGAAGAAAACGAGGAGAATACTAGATATTCGCCTAAATCTGGCAAGGTGACTATTAATGATTCAATTGAATTGCCACTTAGTGCGGGAGTTGTGGTAAATGGCGAAGGCGTAGAATGGTCTGATGTGCCAGAAGGTGCTATTTTAACGGAATTAATCCCGGATAAATTATATACATATGAAACCAAAACTATTGAAGGAGTTATTACAGATAATAGTCTGTCAGAAGTATATATTGACCAAGACAAGTATTTGATATCCAAAAATTGTGTATATGAAATTTATGGTAATGAAGAAGAAGAGGATTATAGTTTCAAAGGCTCTATGACTAAAAGCAAATTTGATGAATTAAAGGCAAGAAATATTATTTTTTATTTAAATGTAGGAGAAGAAATTTCAAAAATTTATTTTGGTACTTATCGCAGTGATCATATTTCTCAGAAATATGAAGAGGGAGATTATAGATTTTTGTATGTTACTTCGTATGGGTTTACAGCGGATGAAGATATAATTTCTGTAACAGGAATGCCATATAGGAAAGGAAGAGTAAATTATAGGGTTACAGGCTTGAACGATGATTTTGGTGGAATTGGAGATTTGTTAGTTCTAACAGGAATAAGTGGAAAAAATGTAGAAGAGGCAAATGTTTTAAAATCAAATCAATCGTTCACAGATGATATTTCATTTGTGTATGATTGTAAAGATGAGTTTTATAATAATGCGTTCGGAGAGTATGTGATTACGGAAAATACACTTTTCTATAAGGTTACCAAAGTGTGTGAGGAAAATTCTAGGGATGATGTTATAAGCTGTAGTGTTAATGCAGTTGGTTCTTTTAATTCTTTAGGAGACTTAAGTAAGTATACCATCAACTTTTTATATAATGAAAAGATGGAGATAGATATTATTTTTGCAGAGGAAATAATAAATAAAACTGATTACGTTGTTGCTAGGGTAACTGACGTCAGAAGATTAGATTCGGAAGACACTGAAACAGATGAAGAAGAGGAGAATAATAATAAGATTGACATTGAATTAGTTGAAATGAGATTTACTGTTATAGGTGGTTCTAGTTTTTGGCATGAAGTATTAAGTGGCGACTGTCAAGTGGGAGAGTTAGTTACAATTGATTATGATGAGGAGGAATCAATTTTTAGCATCAAGGAAAGGTTCAAATTAGATTTTGTAGGGTACAAAGGGGATATTGTTGTAGAGTCATTTGATGATGAAACGCGAATAGCTACGTTAATTGGAACGGATGATGTGCTTGATTTAAAACAAACAATATTTGAATATGAGGACAAAACTTATAATTTGTTTGGCGAAAAGATATTAAAGTGCAGAGTTAAACAAGATAGCATTTTAGGTGGTTGGAAATTTACAAATACAGAGTTTGTAAATTTAGATGAATTGGTGCTATCAAGTGGAGATAGGATTGTTATAGGTGAATTAAATGGAGTAATTGTTATTTACAGTGGATATTTTGACTAAATCAATAGAGCTGGTAGACATGGAGGTGGAGCTTTTGCTTATATTTCTTGAAATCAATCCGCCTAAGGCAATAGGCTCAAATAGTACAGACAAAAACTCCGTCTCCTCTATATGTTTGACAAACCTACAATATTTAAAAAATAATTTTTACTTTTTTTGTTGTCAATGCTTTTTTATATGATATAATACAAGTAGAAAGTTTTTATGCAAGGAATGAAGCAAGTTGAAGTATAAGAATTATTATAAAATTTTGGGTTTGCCAAATTCTAAAGCGACGGATAGTGAAATAAAAAATGCATATCGCCATTTGGCAAAGTTATATCATCCAGACCTTAATAAGGACAATATTGATGCAGCCGAAAGGTTTAAAGATATTAATGAAGCGTATCAAGTGCTTCGGAGATGAAGCTACTCGAAGAAAATATGATAGAACATGTTTTGCTTATAAATTTAAAGATGACTTTAGTGTTGAAAGTATGAAAAACAAGTTTAACAAGTTAGGAAAAAATGATTTCGTTAAAATGTTTTTTGGTGGAAAGAATCAAAAGACGGTCTTCACAAATTTTGATAAATATTACAATGATGATATAGAGATAATGGGACAAGATTTAGAGTCAGAGATAAATATTACGTTAGAGGATGCGTTTTTTGGAAACGAGAAAAAGCTAGCTTATAAAGGGGAAAATGGCAAGTTAAAGACCATTGTAGTGAAAATTCCGCGTGGTATTCAAAATGGAGAAAAAATTAGAATTTCTGAGCAAGGGAAACCCGGAAAAAATGGCGGAAAAAATGGTGATTTTTATATAAGAGTTAATATGTTGAAACATGACATTTTTAGTATATCCGGCTCGGATTTGATTATGGATTTGCCTATAACTCCTTGGGAGGCTGTGTTGGGTTGTAATGTGGAAGTAAAAGGTATTGATTCAAATGTTTTGATAAATATATTGCCGGGAACGCAAACGGGCGAAGTACTTCGCGTGGCAAATGCAGGATACTTGAGTGGTAATGGAAATAGAGGGGACTTGTTGCTTGCAATAAAGATTATGACCCCCGGAAAGCTTACAAGTGATGAAAAAGATTTATTTTTAAAATTAAAGAATGTCTCGACATTTAATCCGCGCATACATTGACATTTACATAATTCAGTGTTATAATTAAATAGTACTAGTGCTGTGCCATGTAGTACTAGATAAGGATATAGGTTGAGATATTGGAAAAGGAGTATGGAAATGGAAGAAAAAAGTTTTACCATTATTGATTCACCTGAAATGTGTACTATGGCTTTTAGGATTAATAAGCCAGAGGAGGGAACTAGCTATTGTACTTTGCAAAAGTTGGATTATAGCTTCCCTGAACCGGAAAATGTATTAAAGAAAACTTTTTATCTTGATGCTTCGAATGAAGAAGATGAAAGCATAGTTCTGCTTACCATTAACAAAGAGAAAGCGTTTCTTAATGCAGCGGTTTTAAAGGATGAGCAATTATCTATAACGAAAGAGCCAACTGATGTGAGCTTTAAAGTTCTTTATAGTGCTGATTCTTCAGAGTACAAGGATTTAAGGTATACACCTAATTTTAAAAGACCTATATCAATTATTGATCCAGAGATGGCTGATGAAGTACGTCCTACACTTTATTATGACGAAGACGCTAATATGGTTAAGGCTAAGATTAAGTTACAACCTAACAAGTCATATATCGCGCTTGAAATAAAGCAAATGTAGGCCGATTAAGGAGGTTTTTGTATGAGAAGATATGCCGTGCATGCTTTAAATGGAGAAGAGTTAAGTATTGATGAAAATAATCTAGTTCCTTGCAAGGGAAATGTAATTGATGTTGGAACGGATGGACATCTTAGAAGTAGTCGTGATGTTAATAAAGAGAAGGAATCGGTAGAAATCGAATAATGTAATAATGTTGGTTTGTATTGTATTTGCATAGTTGCATGATTTGTATCTAAAATATGTTTGTTAAGTATTTTAGCTGTGCGTAGCAAATGTATATAATAAGGATTGAATTTTGTTCTTTTCTTTAATATAACAAGAATGATATTTATATATTCATTATTTTGGAGCGACGAAAAAAGAGTTCGTAATTTTACGGAACCTATTATGTTAGAATTAATATGGTTTTATCATACAAAGGAGGAGGCCGATCTTGGAGAGTGCGTTAGATAAGATAAAAAGAATATTAATACCACTAGGGATAGTATTTTTGTTACTAGCCCTGTTTTTTGTGCCATCATTTAGTAGGGTAACATATGAGAAATCTTTGGGATCAGAAAGTGAGTTTTCCGGCGAAGGGAGTGTAATAATTTTTACGGAGGTTGCATCAGATGTTGGAAAGAATCTATCGGTAGCGTTTGGGGAAAGCAGGCAAAGTTATTTTGAAGCGCTTAAGATGTTTTCTTTAATATATCTAGGTTTTACAGTGGTTATAGTATGGAAAATGTTGACTAAGAAAGAGTATGAATCTATTGAACATGGATCTGCCGATTGGTGTAAGCCAGGAGAAGCATATTCTACATTAAGTTCGAAGGACGGGCTGATTCTTGCACAAAAATATTATTTCCCTGTGAATCCAAGACTTCCCGAAGGAAAGAATGGAAATGTACTAGTAATAGGTGGATCTGGTTCTGGTAAGTCTGCTTCGTACGTTATTCCTAATGCACTTCAAATGATGGGCTCGTACGTTTTTACTGATCCGAAAGGTGAATTATACGATAGAACAGCCGGCATATTCAAGAAAAAGGGATACAATGTACATGTTATTAATTTAGTTGATCCTAGATATAGTGACGGTTATAACCCATTAGAACACCTTCGTAGTTCGCTTGATGTTGATACAGTGGCAAAGATTATTTCAAACAAAGAAGGAAAAGATAAAAAATCTAATGACCCTTTTTGGGATCAAACATCAGAGGCTTTGCTCAAAGCAATAATTTACTACATTCTTTCAAGTAGACCGAAAGAGGAACAATCTCTAGCTAGTTGCTTGGCGCTTGCTAGATTGGGTGGTGAAAATGACGGAGAAGATTTAAAGAATTTATTTATGGAATTACCGTTTGATCATCCAGCTAGAAAAGCCTTTGAGACTATTAGACTTGGATCAGAGAAAACTTTTTCGAACATTATGGTTTCTTTTGCGGCAAAGTTGGAGGCATTTGATTCTCCTGAGATTGCAGCAATGACAAGTACGAATACAATAGAATTTGAAGACTTAATAAAGAGAAAATCTGTTTTATATTTCATTACGCCTGCAACTAATGATACATATAACTTTTTGATGAATATATTCTTTTCGCAAATGCTTGATAGGTTATATGAGTTCGCTGATATGAATGGTGGAAGCTTGCCAACACCTTTGTTTTTGATACTTGATGAGTTTGCAAACATAGGAAGAATACCAAGGTTTGAACAGATATTAAGTACATGTCGTTCTTATAAAATAAATATAAGTATCATATTGCAAAGTATAGATCAACTTATAGCAATATATGATGAGAAAGTGACTGAAAATATTATGGCTAACTGTAGTACACATTTGTTCTTGGGAAGTAATGCTCAGAAGACTTTGGAGACTTTTTCAAAACAGTTGGGAGAAAAGACGATTTCACGTGATAATGTTTCAAGAAGCACGGATAAGGAATCTAATTTTAGTGGGAGAAATTATTCTGACCAGATAATGGCGAGGGCACTTATGACTCCTGATGAATTGCGAAGAATGGATAAAAATGAGTGTATTATATTAGTTCAAGCTATGAAGCCAATAAAGGCTAAAAAATATTGGTATTATAAGATGCATCCGTTGTGGCCAGAGGCATCAAAAGTAGAAATGAGTCACAGAGATATTGAACAACCACAGCGCGGCGAGTATAAAATAATGAATCCGTACGAGTTGAATTCAGATAAATTTGATGATATTTTCAATTCTTTTGGAAAAGAAGAGGAGCCACAATTCGATGAAAATATAACGAAGAATATAACTGAAAAACAACAGAAAAATACTGACATTAATGTAAAGGTTAATGAGATAAATAAGGTGGAAGAAGAACCAATCTTTAAAAATAAGAGTGAAGCAGTAATTTCGAGTGAGTTAGCTGATTTACAAGAAGAATTAGAGAAGAGATTTGATGAATTATTTGGAAATACTAAAAATACGAATGCGTCGTAGAATATGAGACTTTTTAATTTAGACACGTGGATGGAGTTTTTGTCTATACTAATTGAACCTATTGCTTTAGGGTGGATTGATTTAAAAAAGTATAGACAAAAACTCCGTCCACGTGTCTATATTTATTGATTATTATTGATTATAAATGATATAATATTAACTACTATAAGAAAGGAGGTCACGATGAAATTTATTCATATTGCTGATTTGCATCTTGATACACCTCTTGTTGCTTTGAAAAATAATAGAGAACTTGTTAAAAAGCGAAGGATGGAACAAAAAAAGGCTTTTAAGGATGTTATACTTTTAGCAAAAGAGGAGAATGTTGATTTTATTTTTATAGCTGGAGATTTTTTTGAACAGAAGTTCGTTGAAAAAAATACTATTGAATATATTATAAAGACTATTGAACTTATTCCCAATATTAAGGTCTTTATTGCACCAGGTAATCATGATCCACTTATAAAGAATTCCCCATATAAAACGTATAAATGGCCGGGCAATGTAATTATTTTTGATGAAAATATTTCAAAGATTTCTTTTGAATTTGTTGATATTTATGGCTTCGGGTTTGAGGATTATGAAATGTCATCTAACAAACTTGAAGGCTTTAGAGTTGAAAACCCGGATAAGGTAAATGTATTATTTACACACGGAACTTTGTGCGGAAATTCAAAATATAATGACATTAATTACAACGATTTAAAACAGTTTGATTATGTGGCTTTAGGACATATTCACGCTAAAAAGTTGGATGACAATGTTGTTTACCCTGGAGCTTTTATGGCGTGTGGCTTTGACGAGCCTGGTGAACATGGTTTTGTGATTGGAAATTTAGAAAAAGGAAATATTAGTTATGAATTTAGAAATATTGAAGAAAGACATTTTGAAACTATAGAGTTAGATATTTCCGAAATTAGGAGCGCTAATGAAATTGCGGAATTACTTAAACTTAAAAACGATATATATAGAATTAAGTTGACGGGAATTAGGAATGTTGAATTTAGAGAGCTTAAAGATGTGATTGCATCGTTAGATGGATTAATTTGTAATGTTATTGATAATACGCATTTACCATATAATCTAGAAGAGATTGCCTCTATGAAAAATTTAAAAGGAATTTTTACGAAAAAGATGCTAGAGGTTATTAACGATATGCCAGAAAATGAAGAAGAAATAATGAAAGCAATTGAGATAACATACTCTTTTTTGTGATACGATAGGAGGTGAAAAATGAAAATAAATAGAGCTCAAATTAACGGATTTGGAAATCTTATAAATAAAGATATTAACTTCTCAAATGGAATCAATCTTATTCAAGGAACTAACGAGTCAGGAAAGTCCACGCTAGCATATTTTATAAAGGCAATGTTTTATGGAGTAAATAAAAATAAAGCAGGCAACAATTTTTCGGAGATAGAGAGATTTAAACCCTGGAACAAAGCTGACTTTAGTGGTAAATTAGAATACATTTTGGATGGAAAAAAATTTTCGATATTTCGCGATTTTAATAGAAATAATACTAAGATTTTTAATGATGAGGGTTCTGAAATAACAGCAACTTTTAATAAAGATAAGTCTCGTGGGGCAGAAGTCGGAGCTGCACATTTTGGGATTGATGAGGAAACGTTTTTTAGTTCGCTTTTTATTTCACAAGGCAATGCTCTAGTGGAAGATAATGAAAGAAAAAATATTATTCAGAAGCTTACAAACATTATTCAAAGCGGTGAAGAGGGAATTTCGTTTGATAAAGCTAAGCAAAAACTCCACAAGTATTTGATTGATGAGGTTGGAAGCGATAGGACTCATAATAAGCCAATTAATGTGATTTTGAGAGAGATTGATGCTTTTGAAAAAACACGCGATAATTTAATTTTGAATAGAAGTAAAAGGGAAAGTATTAATGATAGAAAAAAGCTTATTTCGCAAAAATTAGCTGAACTTAATAGAGAGTATATTGATGCGACTAAAGTTTATGAGGTTAAAGAGAGATATTCTAATATGATTGCTGAGCGTGAAAAGGAATATGATATTTCTGTTAAACTTTTAGAAAAAGAAAGAAGCGAGAAAATTAAAAAAAGGAATATTCGCAAAGATAGCATTATATCTCTTACGTGGACTGCCTGTGCGGCAAGTATCGTGGCGCTTATTTACTATAAATTTTACGTATGGATTGTATTACCTGTCATTTTTTCATTAATTATTTTTTATTTTGTTAATAAATGGGCCACTAAGGAACCTAAGTCTAAAGAAATACAGGATATTACTGTGACTAGAGAAAATTTTAGAAGGAAAGAAAAAAAAGAATTGGAGTTACTTAAAGATGAAGGAATTAAGGAAAGTTTATTAGATAGGAAGCTTATTGATTTAAAAGGTTTGATAACTGGAATGGAAAAGAAAAAAAACGATTTATTGCTTGAGGAACATAAGTTAAATATTGAAAATGAGGGGATTAATGAGCATATTGATAAGTTAAATGATGTAGAAGAGCAACTTTCAGTGTTATATGAAAAAGAAGACGAGCTTAGAAAGATTGAGTTTTCGGTCAAGCTTGCTTTAGAAAAACTTGATGAGGCGTATGAAGAATTAAAAAATGATGTTGTGCCAGATATTGAAAATGCGATTAAAGATAATATTAAAAAGACTACTAATGGAACCTATTCTAATGTTATCTATAATGATGTTCAGGGGTTACTTATTGAAAATGACCTTGGAGATGTTGTACCAATTGAAAAGCTTAGTATGGGAACAATTGATCAGATGTATTTGGGCTTTAGGTTTGCAATGATAGATAAAATTGGAAATATGCCGATAATATTAGATGAGGCTTTTGTATACTATGATGAGGAGAGATTAGAAAATATTTTGAAGGTGCTAAATATGCGAGCTAAGAATTCACAAATTATTTTACTAACATGTGGAGACAGAGAAAAAAGGCTTCTTGACAAGTTGAAAATAAAATATAATAAAATTGATTTATAATTTCTTGCAAAAACGGTAGAATATATTTATAATTATTATGTGATATCTGTTTATTTTACATAGGAGGAAAAGTTATGGATAGAAAAAAAGTAGTTATAATAATTAGTGTTGTCTTGATATTTTTAATATTAGTCGTAGCTGTTTTTGTTTGGGGAAATAAAGAGGATAATATCAATCAAGATTTTTCAGGAGATTTTATGAGTGGAGATGATAGCTTAAACGAACCGGAAAACTTTATAGTTGACGGAGATGGACGCAAGATTAATGTTAGTGAAAACATTAACAAGGAAAGTATTGTTGTAGGTGACTTTGAATTGAAAGATATTTCGCTTGAATATTTTGCAGGGCAGACTAGGTTTTTAGCAACAGTACAGAATAATTCAGAAATAGATTATAATGAGGGTGCAAATATAACTATTATATTTTATGATTCAAATGGTAATGTGCTTGTGACTGTGCCTGCTATAACAAGTTCACTTCTTTCAAATGGAACTAGTAGCATAAATGCCAAGATAACAGGTGATTATTCAAATGCGGCGGATATCGAAGTTAAGGTTGATATATAAAATTAAAAAGATATATAAATAAAGATTAATAAAAAATGAACTTTGAGTCGTTTTTTGACTCAAAGTTCATTTTTATATGTTATTTATTGTTTTGTTTGGAAAGTTGCAACAATCATCTTTGCAACTTTTTCAATGTTCTTTTCTTTTGACATATTGGGTAACTGATTGTTGAAATTTTCGGTAACAAATTTCCTATACCAATTCGTTAATTCTTCCAATGTATTCACGCCTTCGTTGCTTAGAAAATTTCTTGCGTTTTTGAAAAAACTGAAGATATATTTTGTTAAATTTTTCTGCGAAGGAGTATATGTATTTTGAGCAAGCCAATTAACAAAGGTATCACGTTTAACGGAGATGTCACTGGTGGGTTCGCCTTCTCTGTCGATGGGTATTCCATTGAAAGTAGTTACGTTATATTGCAGATAACTATTGTTTTGGTAATTATATTCCGTAACAACATCATTTTCTACAAGTTGCGGTGCAATTTCTTCTAAGAATTTCTTATCTACAGAAATTGCCCATGCTAAAAGATATAGTGTTTGTGCGTGCAAGGGATTTACCTGAGTAATGATGTTTTTGGGAAGTGCAAGCACTAGCCTTGATGGTAATGTACTTGATGCGAGTTCTAGTTTCCTGCCATATTCATCGTATGGACTGTAATACCAACCTGATTTTGATTTGACATACAATAAATCAATAAATCCAGTGGCACAAGATTTGATGATGTCTTCGGTACTTCCAGTAGAGCTCACATCACCATATAATTCGAACAATATATCGTAGAGTTTGGAACGTAATTCTAAGATTCTAAAGTAGTTGCGTTGAGAAGCCTTAAAGAAGTGTTCTGAACTATTCAGGTGATTCTTAAAGTCGTTGAAGCAATATAATTCGGATAGGATGTCAGAAGTGTAGTGGCCATCCAGCTTATTCCACCTTTTATCTGCTTTCTTAAGTCCGCCATGGGTCATTATTGATACTATCGTAGCAACATCAGACAGAACACCACGTTTTTGAGCTTCAACAAGCATGCGTGCACAGCGGACATCGATGGGAAATAGCGACATTATTTTGCCGAGTTCAGTGATTTTATTTTCGCTGTCAAATGCATTTAAATCCCTAAGAACTTTTTCTACATGCTGGAGCTTTCCTTCTTCGGGTTGATGGAAAAAGGTAAGATGTTGTGTACGCACATCGGCGTTTGCCAGCTTTAGGACGATCTGGTTAATTTGTCCGGTGTAAATTTCCGCCATAGGAAATTTATCAAGCGAATTTATTGGGGTATCATTACACCAATAGTAAACGCCAGGGCACGTACGACCAGCTCTTCCCTTACGTTGAATATGATCAGAGTACGAAATGTTTCCGACACCGAATAGTGATAGCTCATCAATAAGTAACATACGACGCTCAAGTCCCGAATCCACGACAGCATCAATTCCGGGAATTGTTATAGAGAATTGTGTTACATTTGTTGAAACAATTACTTTTGAAGTATCAGATTCGTCAAACACCTTTGCTTGTTCGTCAAGCATCATGTCTGCATGCAATGGAAAAATGCGAGAAGGACACCTCATCTTTTCTAGAGAGAGGATGGTTTGTTCTATTTCGCGTTTCCCCGGAACAAAGGCAAGAACGTTATGCCCAGCTGTCGCAAGCTCATAAATTGATTGTACAAATTTGTTTGATGGAAGTTCTTTTACTTTGATGTCAAAGTGATATCCGGGAATATCAATGATGGGAGCATTCCAGAAAAACTCTGAAATTTTTTGGGATTCTAGAGTAGCGGACATCAGGATAAACTTGGATTTGCATCCGTTTTCGAGTTTATACCGTATCCATGCTACTAGGGATTCGACATTCACATTCCAGTTTATATCGTCAATGATTAAAACTCTGTTTGGAGAATCCTTGGTTCCGTACAGTTCTTTTATAAACTGTAATCCTTCTGTTGTATATAAAATTTGAGTATGAGGACTGAATTTTTTCTCGTATCCAGTATGATAGCCAACAATATTCCCAGTAGAAGAGTTCAAAAGAGTAGAAACACGGTTAGCGAGCGAAGTGGCAGATATACGGGAATGTACTGCTACGACTACATTATAACCAGCTTCACACAAAAATTTAGGAACAAGAGTACTTTTGCCCGCACCAGTTTGTGCTGAGATTATAGTAACGGGATTATTGGCCACAGTCTTCAAAATATCATCTTTGTAAGAATATACGGGAAAAGAAGTTATAGACCGAGTATTTGAGAAGTTAACCTTAGACATAGATTCCATTTGGATTCCTCCTTTTAGTATAATTAAATTCCGTGAACATTATACTACATTCTTCTACATTATGTCAAGTAAACATCGCCTCTTTATGAGCAATTTGGCTAGTATATTAATAATCCAATAAATCTATGTTTTTCAAGGAATTGTACACTTACAAAATACTTATAATATGTTGATAATTTGTAATATATTGTAGAGTACAAATGGTTATAAATATTGCCTCAAATCATCCATGAAATCTTGCTCTAATGATACAATCTGGTTGGCTATATACATAATTTCGCTGGAAGCCCCAGAATATTCATTCATATATCTACTAACAGATTTGATACCCATATTGCATCCATCCATCATAATATCAGCGATTTTTTCATCAGAAGAATTTAGCATAAGCTTCATATTTGTGACTAATTTAGAATTAAGTCTAGCGAGAGGGTGTGGCTTTTTTGTTGATGCACCATTTTCATGTAATTTTTCGGTTATTTCATTTAATATATCTAGATGTTTATTTTCATACGACTCCAGAAGAGCTACAAATTCTTTTTCGAACGCATTATTAATTACATTAGAAATACCTTGGATTCCCAGCTTTACACCAGCGTCGCATTCTTTTAATAATTCTATGTCATCTGTCATAAAGACCATCCTTTCAATAGATAAGTGTTATATAATATTTTAAACAAAATTTGATAGAATAATGCAAAATGTATCACAAAAAATTGACCTAAACATTTCGTTGTAATAAAATAAAACTAAATAAGGGGGCAAGGAAAATTCCAAGAGGCAACTAATCTCAAGAAGGAAGACAAGTGAGGAAGTAAAATTCAAATTTTTATTAGCGTAATTTAAAAAAAATGTTGACACAGCGTAGCTTTTGTAGTAACATTAAGGAGCAGTTATGGTGATACTCAATTTTGCATGGGCCATTAGCTCAGTTGGCAGAGCACTTGACTTTTAATCAAGTTGTCCGCAGTTCGAATCTGCGATGGCTCACCATTTACACGGCCCGTTGGTCAATCGGTTAAGACATCGCCCTTTCACGGCGGAGTGAGGAGTTCGACTCTCCTACGGGTCACCATATATTTGCCAGTGTAGCTCAGTTGGTAGAGCAACTGACTTGTAATCAGTAGGTCGTTGGTTCGATTCCGATCACTGGCTCCAAGAACTCGAAACTCATACAGTAGTAAGAATTTCGAGTTTTTTGTTTTCTGAAAAACAACATCCCATTGTTTTATTTCTTGTTCTGTTACTACTCTATTACACGGTTTTATGGAAACTCTTATTTTTCTATAAAGAAGACTAGAGTTTAACTGTACTGGTGCATTGCGTGGAGTTTCCGTTTGACTGATTTTTGACTATATTTTTATCTCATAGAAGTTACTTTGTCTGACTGCTTTTTCTGTGTTTTATTTTTTGATATTTTAAAAATTCAAATTTATTACTCAAAAATACTTTTCAATATTCTCCTCGAAATTAGACTGTCAGAAGAAAAAATGTGATAACTATAACAAATTACTGGTTATTCCATATATATCTTTTTAACTATAAAAATAGACGGTATAAGTTCAAACTTATCCGTCTTAAACATTAATATTTTACTTAAACTAAATCTTATAAATTTATCTACTATCTTTATCATCTCTTTCTAAATTAATAGATTTATTTGTTTCTTTACCTTGTTCATTTGCTAAGTACCCTGCTTGCAAATTGTTTCTTGCATTGTAATAATCATATGTCTGGCTTCCTATTATTTGTTCATAACTTTCTAATGCTCCTTCAGATAAACCAATCTCAACAGGATCATCATAGTCTGCTATAACGTTAAAATGTTTTACCTCTCCATTTTTTGACCTTAAAACAAATAGTCCATATTTATCATTTAGTAAAGGTGGTCCAATTGTTTCATCATTGCTTAAAAATCCTTTTTCGATTTTTACCATTTCATCCATCGCTTTATTATACACAAAGCCATAATATTCTGAACCGTCCAAAGTAATCGTCTGCATAAGTCTATCATTTTCTTTTATAACATACCTTACCGTTCCATCTGACATGACAAATTCTGTTTTTACAATTCGTGTCCCATCTTTCATTACACTGGATATAGTAGTTTGCCTATCTACATCAGAAGAAGGATTAGCCTTTTCCACTTTGCTTTCTCGTCCCAAGACTTCTCCACCATTTGACAATAATGGATAATGCTCTTCGCTGTAATCTCTTCCATCTCTATCAATACCACTAATAAATGTAATATCTTTTTTAGCATTTCGTATCTTGTTAGGAAAAAGTCCTCTTGAATTTTCATCAATATCATATCCAAGTACTGTATCAACACATCTTTGCTCTATATCTTCAATCTTATAATACGAATGAGTTTGTTCCCTGTCTTCAAACCCAAGTTCGAGAATAGAATTACCGACTGTTAATTTGTTTGTAGTAATATTTCCCATTCGTCTTTCAACTAAAATCGAGGGTTTCCCTGTTCCGTTATCGTATTGACTTACTGCTTCATCAAAATTCATTCCGTATTTACCTCTACATTTATGGAAAACTCTTGACAGCAAATTGGGTAGGTTAACATTTGAATTATACCAATCATGATTATTATAAAATGTATTTAATTTATTGAAAAATCTTTTTGAGTTACTATCTAAATTTCCATCTTCATAGTTTGATATCATTTCCTCAATTTTTTTTCTTAATAAATCTACCATACTCTTAAAACTACTCATATGATTCCCCCTTACACCTCACAATCTCATAATTACATTATACATCTTTTATGTATACTTGTTAATCTGTGAGGAACTGTTCAAAACTGTAGGTTTGCTAAATATATGTCACACCTACCCAGAACTATCTGGGTTTGAAATACCTTTTTTGATACACTAGCTTCACTGTTCCTGAAATCTAACCAATTTTTCATTTGGACTTAACCAATTTAATGGTTTCTTTGGAGAATTATTGTACTCTCTCTTCCAATGTCTTAGTTTTTTTTAAAGTCTTCAAAACTTATAAATATTCTATTGTAATAAAATCTTTCTTGATCTTTTCTATGACTTCTCTCTACTTTTCCGGAATAATTGTTTAAATAATTTACTACTATTTTACTAACGTTTAATGTATCAGGAATTAAATATAAATATTTATTAGTTATTACATTTTTGATTTTAGTAATCGCAAATTTAGTGTTAGTATAATGGACAGAAAAAATCCTTGTCACTTAATTTTAGTGAGTCAATAATTTTTTATAAGTATATTGACAATTTTATGAGCTATGTGAATAATATATTTAACAATTAAATTAATTGTTAAAGGAGGTAATGCAATGGGATTGCAACAGACACTGAAAGCTATTGCTGATCCAATTCGTCGTGAAATACTCAATATGCTGAAGAAAGGTCGAATGTCAGCAGGCGAGATAACGGAATGTTTTTCGGTAACAGCACCATCTATTTCTAGACACTTATCTGTATTAAAAGATGCTGACTTAATTCGAGATACAAGAGAAGGAAAATTCATTTTCTACGAAATAAACACCTCAGTGCTTGAGGAAACTATGCTTTGGATAGCAGATTTGAAAGGAGATAACAGCAATGCTGAAAAAGAATAAATTTAAGGTTATACTATCCGCAATTATTATTTTACTGCCTGTGTTATTTGGAATAATTATGTGGAATGATCTGCCGAATACGATGACAACTCATTGGGGGGCTGACGGTAATGCAGATGGATTTAGCGGAAAGGTTTTTGCAGTTTTCGGGGTGCCCTGTATTTTTCTTGTATTACATTTTGTTTGTTTGCTCTTTACGCTGCTTGACAAAAAACAAAAAGAGCAGAATTCAAAAGCTCTTAGTATGGTTTTTTGGATTATTCCTGTAACTTCTCTTTTAGTCAATAGAAGTATGTATCGTGCTGCTTTTGGAAAAGAAATTGATTTGTCATTGTTTGCTCCCATACTGCTTGGAATAATGTTTGTTTTTATGGGCAACTATCTCCCTAAAATAAAGCAGAATAGAACGCTTGGAATTAAGGTGTCTTGGACTTTGAATAATGAGGAAAACTGGAATAGAACCCACAGATTCAGTGGTAAGGTTTGGGTTATCGGAGGTGTGATTTTGCTGTTCTCTGTTTTTCTTCCGCTTAAATCAATGGAATGGATAATAATTTCCGTGATTACAGCAATGGCGATTATTCCTATCGCTTATTCATATTATGTTTATAAACAACATCAGAAAAACGGAATTGCATATGTAACTCCGCTGAGAAGCAAAACGGAAAAAATTACTGTCGGAATATCTGCTGTAATCATACAGACTGTTCTTATCGGCGTGGCGGTGCTGATGTTTACCGGCAATATAGAGGTGAGTTGTGAAGATACCTCTTTCAAGATAAATGCAACTTATTGGACAGACATAGAGGTGGATTATTCAGATATTGATACTATTGAGTATTGCAAAGACTTGGACGTGGGAGTACGAACAAATGGATTTGGCTCAGTAAGACTGTCAATGGGTATTTTCCAAAACGAAGAATTTGGTTCATACACTTTATATGCGTACACAGGAGCAAAAGAATATATAGTAATAACTTCTAATGGTGAAACTCTTGTAATCGGAATGAGTGATACGAAAGATACTCATGAAATATATGATATAGTTTCAGGTAAAATCAATGATAACACTTGAATAAACTTTTATGCTACAATACATAATCTCTAAGTAAAAGTGTTTAAGATGTGGTTCTCGGCAATGAATATAATTGCTCTCTGTGACTATCATATACAAACAATTTATCATTATGGAATAGATACCGATTTGGAGTCATAATGTCTGTTACATTCACAGATGATTGAATTACTTAACATCTTGTTATCAAATAAAGGAATTTTAGAAATATCAAATATTATCGATATTGTAAGTGCTGGTCTAATAATGATACTCACTATTAGAAGTATAATATTATATTTATTGTAATCATCTTATTTTTCATTCGATTCTTCGATTTGTGCTGGTTTATTAGACAACTCTTTATGTGTTAAATTATTAATATATATTGCTCTTATTAACCATGTATATACTATTAAATACAAATAATAAGCAATATACTTTAATAAACTAAGATATTTACCAACGAAACTCATAAAATTATCGTAAAAAGTTGAATCCGTGCTATTAATTACAAAAATACTTCCACCTAAAGTAACAAAAAACATGATTCCTGCTAATATACCACAAATAAAGCCAATACCTAAATATATAAAAAGTAGTATTGTTAATGACAAGAAAACTTTAAATAAATTTTTTGAAACTTTTGTACTTTTAAAATCTTTTTTGATATTTTCATAAAAATCTTTACATTTTAATTTATTAACTAGGACAACGTTTTTTAATTAAAAAAATAACCAACAAAAAAACAATATATAAAATATAATTGCAAATATTTGATTTAACAGCCACATACCGCTATCCATTAATACCACTCCTTAGATTATATCTATAATAATTATGTATTAAATCGTAAAATCTTTAATCAGAAAAAATTTAATTATTTTGCTGTATATTATTTATGATACCATTCTATTTTATCTGCCCAAGAAGATATAATTTCTTTATTTATACAAAGATTTCCATAACCAACGCCTATGGAAACATCAGGCTTGGCTTTTCCATGATAATCACTTCCTCCAGATACGTATAAATTATGCTGTGCACATATTTCTAAAATCTCACTTGTTTGTGCTTCTGTAAATGTAGTATAGTAGCACTCTATGCCATCGAACTTATAATGCTCTAATATATATTTTAAAATCTTTTTTGAGTTTTCCCTGTATTCGAAGATGTGAGGAATAAAAACAAGTCCGTCCGGCCACTTTTATTAATTTAGTAGCAACCTCGAAGTCTGGCACAAGATCGTCCATTTCAACATATAAAGGCCCCTCAGGATTAGACATATATTTTCTATAAAAAATTCTAATATCGTTTAAAGCATCTTCAGAAATAATATTTTTGTTCTCTTCAAATTTTTTAATTTCTGATTGGATAAACTTAGAAGCAAATGAAGTGGGTACATAATTTTTAAGGCATCCATCCTCTAATCTTATACCTGTTTGTAAGCACTTTTCGTATAGTCTTTCGGCCTCTTTAATGTTTCGTTCTTCAGATGAAAGATAAACACGTTTTAAATCTTCATTTATTTTTTTGTAATTGATACCATATCCTAGAATTTCAATAGGGATACCTAAGATTTTTGTATTAAGTTCTATTCCAGCAATTATTTGACCGTTATAATATTTATTAATGTCTACTTTTTCTAAAGCTTCATAAACTTTTGCAGTATTATGATCAGTAATCGAAATAATTTCTATTCCGGTTTTTTTCAGCATTCTCAAGCAATTCTATAGGGGTATCAGTACCATCTGAGAAATTTGTATGGGTATGTAAATCTATCATTTAATCACCTTTTTCATATATATTTTCGTCATTATAATATATCAAAAAAGGCAAAAAGCCAAGAGAAATATCAATGATTAAGGAGAAAATTGCTAGAGCTATATTTACATACTTTATAGCAGTGTCAAGCTTGAGTATTTTTTGTAAGGCTACTGATAGTATATCCTATCAGTAGCTTATGTTTTATATGGAGCACCAAAAAATTAACTTACTATGTTACTGAAAATTTTTCATATAAAGCAAGAAAAAATAATACTTAAAGTGGCTTTTTGTTTGACATCTAAAATTAAAAATATTTGACTTTTAGATTTATTTCGTTTTTATATACTATTAAAAAATATGGCAAATATGATAAAATAATATCGTGATACTTCGTTTAAATTACTTTGAAGTATTGGTAGTTATTAAGGTGCGCGAAAGAGGGAAAAGTATGGATATTAATTATGATTTATATAAAATTTTTTATCATGTTGCATTAAATGGAAGCTTCACAAAAGCGTCTGAAAAACTATATGTATCGCAATCGGCAGTTACGCAGTCGGTAAAGAAACTAGAAGGTGAACTTGGTCGGGCGATTATTTAATCGTTCTAAAAATGGTGTTGAATTAACAGCTGAAGGCGCAGAATTATATAATTACATTGCATCAAGTATTGAAACTTTAAATAATGCAGAAGCGTTATTTTCTAAGTATAAAAAGTTAGAAGATGGTGAAATAGCTATTGCGTGTGGTTCGACACTAGCAAATGCAATATTAATAAAAAAGATTAAAAAGTTTGTGGAAAAATACCCTAAAATTAAGATTAATATAATAAATGAAAAAGTTACTGTAGGATTAAAGAAGTTAAATGAGGGTGTTTATGATGTAATTATTACAAGTCTGCCGTGTGATTTTGACAGTGAAAGAGTAGAACTACACAAAACAGATTTGATGGAAGAATGTTTTTTTACTAGCAAAGAATATTATGAGTCTGTAATGAAAAAAGACAAAAAGCTAGAACATATCAACAACTATATGACAGTATTTCCTAGCAAAGGAACTAACTATAGGGCAATCATAGACAAAGAATTGAAAAAGAGCAATATGATATTAGGTGAAAGTAATTATGAATTTTCAAGTGCACAGTCTATGGTTGAATTTGTTGAAACTATAGGAGGAATTGGAATTATTACAGTGGAATATATCAAGCAAAAGCTTAAAAGTGGTAAGCTAATTAAATTGTACGATGAAGTAAAATTTGAAAAAACAGAAGTTGGAATTTTCACCAGAAATAAAAAATTTGTTAGCAGAGCAACAAATGAATTGATAAAAATCTTAGTAGAAAATTGATGAGTATAGGAAACTTTTTGAGATTATTTTACACAGCACTATGTAAAAACAAAGGAGTTGTTTTATTGAAAAAAATCCCGCATGCATTTTGCACACGGGTAGATTGATCACTCCTTTCAATCAAAGACAGATGTCGGTCACATTAGTTCCTTTCGCAAGAACTCCTCTGCACTGGAATTGGCAAGTTCGTACGAGAGAGCCTTGACGTAAGGGGCATCCAGCGTTGCAGTGTCGAATAACTGCACGCCACCACCCACGCTGTCCACAAACTTGGGATAAGGGATGGCGAGGCACTCCTCAAGAGAGGTAGCCCCTTTAACTGCTTCAACGATGTCACACACGAAGAGCGACCCGTCAGCCACGTACGCTAAGGAGACTTTTTTCGCATTGCCTTCTGGTGAAGTGACGATAGCGACCTTAAGGCCCGCCCGCCCAAGCAGGTATGCGAGAGCGGTGCTACAGTGGAAGCAACAGCCTGTGTGGTGTTCACTCACCCAGGTGTATGTCACGCGAAGGGCATCATCAGGCATGGTGGAGGCCATGTACAGCTGATTTATGAACCGACTCCCTGGACTTGAGGGAGCAGGGTCATAGAGGAAACCGGAAATGACGGTGTTCGCCGCACAGCGCAGCGTTTTCAGAAGGGGCAAGAGCTTCGTCATAGAAAACCATCCTTTCTTTGTGTGTTGGTTGAAATGTGGAGACATCTATGTAAAAACGGTACACCGTTCTAATTTTCATGATGTAAGAGATACGTCAAGTATGGGGGTAGATTTACCTTGCATTTACATAGTAACATATTATGTAATATTTGTAAATATAAAATAATTTATAATATATATAAGCACAGCTTATATATAGAGATTGAAAAGGAGGAACATCAGCATGAATGTAGAAATACTAGAAAGATTAAAATCTCTAAATGCTATTTAGACTGGTGAATGACATCAACAAAGATATGTATACGATATTAATCCTAAGTCTCCGAACAAATGGATAATGCTAAAAAGAAATGGAGAAAAGACAAAAATTATATACAAATATGTTGGAGGATCTCAATAGGAATACTTAAAATCTACTGATTCCATAGAAGCAATAATATCATTTCCATTTCTCATATGAATTAATAATATAAAAATTATTTATATATAAAGATAAAGCATAAATAACTTAACATCGTTAAAATTTGTTAAGATATAACTTAGTAAAATATTAAAAATATAGGGTTACAATAGATATGTTACAAAGTAAATATTGAAAGAGAATACAAAAAAATAATAATGTTTAAATAAACACAAACAAAACTAAATAAGGTACTTTCTTATGAGTGGCAATATAACATAAAGAATGAAGCATAAAGAAAGTGTAATAAAATTTTTTGAAAAATATCTACAGATTAAATTGCTAGGACGTCTATGTTGTAGCAGATAGAATAGAAAGTGAAGTCATTAAAGAATTGAAACTTTAGAAGATTATTAATGAAGAAAATATATTAAATACGGAAAAAGGCTTGTGCGAAAAACACAAGCCTTTTTTGGATTAGCCTTAAAAAAAGTTATTCAGTGGTGGGGCTTTCATTAGCGGTGGGGCTCTCAACTGATGGAATAAGCCCTTTCAAAATCTCTGTCATGTTTGCAAAGTTGAAACCGGACATTCCTTCAAAGGAGTATCCACTCCACTTGCTTGCCCAAGCTTCTTGAATTTCAGCTTGAAGCTCAGCCAATCTAAGCTCTATAAGCTGAGGATTCTGTTTGTACGATTCGCCTTGGGCAGCAATTGCTTTTGCTTCAGCTTCGCCCTGAGCAATGGTAGCTTCAGCCTCGGCAGTTGCCTTAGTGGTAATTTCGTTAGCTTCAGCATCAGCCTTCGTTTTGCGAACACTTGCTTCAGCCTCTGCTTGAATCTTCTTTACCTCTGCGTCATTTTCTGCTTGAATCCTGGCTATCGTAGCAACGTTCTCGGCCTCAATTTTCTTCACATCGGCGTCGGCTTGTGCTTGAGTAGTTTTGACCTGTGCCTCGCCTTCTGCTTTGATTTTGTCGGCCAGTGCTTGTTGCTCATTGATTTCTTGTTGCAGCACAGCTTTTTCCTTATCCATCCGCAACTGAGCCTGCTCTCTAATTGCGGCTTCATAGGAGTCTGGTGCAACTAGGTCGTCAAGCGTAAATGAGATGAGCACAATAGGCAAATCTTGCAAAGCATTTTGAAGGTAGTCTTTTGCTTCTGCCGTAACTTGCTTCTTGTTGCCCATTACAGTGGCAGTCTCTTTGGTGTTAACAGAACTTTCAATGGCCTCACGTGAAATTGTCTTCAGCATTTGCTGAATCCGAACGGAAGAAAGCTGTTCATTGCCATACAGGGCAACGTATTTATCCATTTGCTCGGTGTCAATGCGAACACTAATGGTGGCAACAGCTTCGATGTAATCTTTCTCCATCGTTTGTGCACCATAGATGTCGTCATTGGCTTCGCCTTGACTGAAGACAAACACTTGAATAGTCGCATCCCATTGATTAATGCGAGACCATGGCGGAATGAAATTGTAGCCCACGTTCAACGGAGTCGAATTACCGTTTAGTTGGTACGCAATTCCAACTTGGCCAGGATCTAGAGTCACAACGAAAGACAACAGCACAAAAACTACACCAAGAAGTAAAACCAGCGGGGATAAGATCTTGTGGAGACGAAGATTAAACTTCGGAAGGGCAATGAATGCCACAACTGCAAGAAGTACGCATAGAATGCCCAAAACCAGTAAGAACATAGAATCCCTCCTTAATTATGGTCGAGTTTTGGGAAAATTTGAAACGCTAGAATTATATAATGATTATGCAAGATTGTCAACATTGATATTTGTATGAATTCAAAGCATGCTGTTCAAGTTGATTATAAGGTAAATGGTAATAAATATTTATAATACAGAGAAAGTTATTAAAGAGCTTTTACGAATAATTGACATATTAGTTTTGTAATGATACTTATCTTGTGATAATAGGGCGAAAATTATTAGAAGCTCTATGATATCAGAATATAATATTAAACCGTAAACTTTCGAAATATCATAAATCGATTTAAGATTGACTTTAGATATTAAATTATTTTTGTTTCATACAGAAAGGTTTTTTAATATAATGCGTTAGCTTTTTATTACCTTCCTATGAGATAAAAAAGTTGTAAAAACTTGTCACTTTTTAGAAAAAAATAGAGTTCTATTAATGTGGAAAGAAAAATATGTTGTATATTGTCTACAACATGATAGTATGATAGGATTGTACTGAAAATAATAAAATGCAAAAGGATAAAGTCTCGCAAATTTAATAATCATATCTTGAGCAATATGGATAGAAAGTTACTTCTGGCAAAAGAGAGAGTATTTATATTTACTAGAAGAAAGTGTATTTATTAGATATAAGAATATATAAATTTACTGTAAAAAAAAAAAGCTCTAGCGAACTAGAACTTTTAATCTCACCTAAGCGAGGCTGAAATTGATCAGCATTTAAGGTCAAGCCTTATTTTAACTCGGTATGCTATTTTAGGTAGTAATCTTAATAGCAACTTAATGATAACAATAGAAAGGAAAGATGTCAAGTGGATAATTCGAAAAAATATAATTTGGGACTAGATATAGGTGTGGCTTCAGTTGGTTGGGCTGTAACTGATGAAAATGGAGATTTGTTAAAAAGACAAGGTAGAAACTTATGGGGGTCAAGACTTTTTGAAGAAGCGAATACAGCGGAAATTAGAAGAGCTTTTAGAAGCGCTCGAAGAAGAATTGAGAGAAGAAAAGAAAGAATAAATATGCTCCAGAGTTTGTTACAGGAAGATATGGAAGAATTATATCCTAATTTTTTTCAAAGACTAAGAAATTCATCATTAATATATAGCGATAAAGATAACAATATTTTTAATGAAAATTATAACTTATTTGATGAAAAATATTTTAATGATGAAAGCTATTATGCCACTTTCCCTACAATATATCATCTTAGAAGATTCCTATCACAAAAAACAGAAAAAGTAGATTTTAGGCTCGTTTATCTAGCTTTGCATCACATTATTAAGTATCGAGGGAACTTTTTATACGAAGGTAATGTTAATGATAACATACAAGAAATAGAAAAGGATTTTATATCTTTTACAGAATTCCTAGCTAGAGTTCATGAGATAGTACTTGAAGAAGGTGCTATACCGAAAATAACAAATGTACTAAAATCAAAGTCTTTTTCTAAGAAAGAAAAAATTGATGAAATAAAAAAGTATTTCTACTTTGACTTTGAAAAAGAAAAGAAAAGTGTTTTGGAAAATGCATTAAAGGGATTAGTAGGATATAAATTTGATGTATCAAAAGTATTTGATTTGAATGGTGAAAACAAAATAAGTCTTTCTTCAGAAATTGAAAAGGAAGACGAAATCATAGAAATGTTAAAAGAAGAATCAGAAGTATATATAGCAATGAAAAATATATACAATTGGTTTATTTTACAAAGTATTTTAGATATAGAAGAAGGCGAAAAAGATTTTACAATATCTAAAGCATATATAGCTAAATATGAAAAACATAAACGAGATTTGCAAATATTAAAGAGGATATATAAAGAATATTATCCAAGCGAATATAATGATATGTTTAGAAAAGAATTGCCAAATAATTATGTTTCTTTTAGAGGCAAAGCTTTGAAAAAAGATAAGTCTAAAGAAGATACTCTAGAAAACTTTTATAAAAAGATAAAAAATAAAATTGCAGGACTGCCTGATTCATGTGCAGAAAAAAAAGAAATTATTATTGAAATTGAAAATGATACATTTTTAAGAAAACTGAATACAACAGATAATGGTGCTATTCCACATCAATTACATATGGTTGAGTTAGAAAGAATAATAGATAATCAAAGTCCATATTATAAAACATTAAGAGAAAATAAGGATAAAATACTCAAAATATTTGAATATAGAATTCCTTACTATGTGGGTCCATTAGCAATAGGAAAAGGTAGTGACTTTGCGTGGGTTAAGAGAAAAAGCAATGAAAAAATTAGACCGTGGAATATAGAGGAAATTATTGATAAGGATTTGACTGCTGAAGAGTTTATAAAACGCATGACGAATAAGTGTACATATTTGTTAAATAAAGATGTAATACCTAAAAATTCATTGCTTTATTCAAAGTTCTGCGTTTTAAATGAGCTTTGCAATATACGAATAATTACCGGCGATAGAAGTAATGTGCATTTAGATGCAAAAACTAAAAAAGGAATTATAAATAACCTTTTCCTAGAACGTAAAAAAGTAACAAAAAAAGATATTATAAATTACTTAAATAATAATGGTATACCTTGTGAAAGCATATCAGGATTATCTGATGGAAACAATTTTAATTCTAATCTAGCACCTTATATAGATATGAAAAAGCTTTTCTCAGAAGATTATACTCTTAACGATTATGAAATGTACGAAACATTGATATATTTGATTACTATTTTTGAAGATAAGAAATTACTAAAAGAAAAGATAGAAAGAACATACCCACAAATTCAAAAAGAAACTATAAAAAAACTTGTGAATTTAAAATATTCAGGTTGGTCTAGACTTTCTAAGGAATTATTAGTAGATATAAAGTCTAATCAAGGTGACAGTATAATGGATCTTCTAGAAAGTTCAAAAATGAATTTTATGCAAATTATAACAAATCCAGAGTTAGGCTTTGACAGAATAATTGAAAAACAATTATATAAAGGACCGCATAAGATAAATTATAAAGAAGATATTAAACCAATACCAACTTCACCAGCTAATAAGAGGGCTATTTGGCAAGCAATTGGTATTGTTAATGAAATAACAAAGGTAATGGGTAGAGAGCCGGAAAATATTTATATTGAATTTGCTAGAAGTGAAGAAGAAAAGAAAATGAAAGATAGTAGGCTTGAAAAGCTAGTAAAGTTGTATGAAAAGTTTATAGAAAGAAATGAAAAAGTCTATACGGAATTAAAGAGAGCTCAAAGTGAAAGGACTAAACTTGGAGAAAAAATGTACTTATATTTTATGCAAAATGGAAAATGTATGTATAGTGCTAAACCACTAGAATTAGAGGAACTAGACAAGTATGAAGTAGATCATATTATACCTCAATCATACATAAAAGATGATAGCTTTGATAATAAGGCGTTGGTAATTAGAGAACAAAATCAAAGGAAGAAAGATAGTTTATTACTTGAGGATCATATAATAAACAGTAGAACTGAAGAGTGGAAATTACTATTAGATAACGGTTTGATTTCACAGAGCAAGTATTTTAGATTGATTAAAAGAAATATGTTAGAAACAGAATCCCAAAAAATTGATTTTGTTAATAGACAGTTAGTAGAAACGAGACAGATAACGAAGTATGTTACTAACTTATTGAAAAACAATTACAAAGATACGGAGATATATGCAATAAGAGCAGGTGTTGTAAGTAATATTCGTTCAAAATATAAATTATATAAGAATAGAAATGTAAATGATTACCACCATGCACACGACGCATATTTGCTATGTACGGTCGGAAATATTATTGAGCAGAAGCTCAAATATAAAGATGAATTTCAATATGGTGAATATGTTAAAAAATATTTTAAAGAATCTTCTGAAAATAAAGACACCACCAAAAATGCTTATGGCGTGTTAATAGGATTAATTAGTAAATACATTGAGCCGGAAAAATTAAAAAGGGTACTTGCATATAAAGACTGCTATTTGAGTAGAAAACTTGAAGAGGGTACGGGAGAATTTTATAATCAAACGATATATAAAAAGAGAAAGGAATTGATCCCAAGAAAAGGAAATTTGCCAACTGAAATTTATGGCGGATATAGCAGTGAAAAAAGAGCATATTTATGCATATACAGTTATAAAACTTCAAATGGAAAAGAAAAATGTCAATTGACGTATGTGCCTGTTAAGATTGCTTGCGATATAAAAAATAAAATGCTAACGCTGGAAGAATATATTAAAGCAAGTGAGTTAAAAAATGAAAAATATACGGAAATTAAAATCCTAAAAGAAAAAATGCTACTTAATCAATTATTTGTTGATAAGGAGCAAAACTTTATTAGGCTTTGTAGTGAGCAAGAGATAAAAGTCGAAAAGCAATTGATTTTAGAAGAAAAAATGAACAAATATCTTAATATTATGAATGGTGATGCGAAAAAAAGAACAGAAGACGAAGAAAAATTTATAAATGATTATGCTGAAACGATGTATTTGAAATTGCTAGAAAAGATACAGGCAGAGTATCCAATATATAGGAAAGCAGCAGATAAATTAATGAATAAAAAAGAAAAATACGTATCAATAGATAATAACGAAAAGAAAAAGGTTATAAATGAAATTATAAAGATGATTAAAGTTGGTTATGGAGATTTAAGTTTACTTGGTTTTGGAAGTCAATATGGAAGGCAAAACGGTAAAAAGTATTCAGAAAAGAAGCTTGAAGATATGACATTTATAGATAAGTCAATTACAGGAATATACGAAAGAAGGTATAAGATATATGGGGTGGAGAACAATACTAGTAAGTAATGTTTGCAAGCTTAGTTATAAAAATGAATACCTTGTTATTAGAAGCGAAAATGTAAATATGATTCATTTATCAGAAATCAATATGATTGTTATAGAAAATCGGAATGGTTTCTATAACATCATATTTGATAAACGAGCTAACTAAGAACAAAATAAAGCTAATAATATGTGATGAAAAACATAATCCAATTTGTGAGCTGACTCCATATTACCGGTGCGCATAATACTAGTAAGAGAGTTCAAATGCAGGCAATGTGGGAAAAGGAAACAAAGGACCAAGCTTGGCAAACTATAATAAAATATAAAATATATAATCAGTTGCAATTATTAAAAAAATTAGGGATTGTAGGGTATGAAAAACTAGAAGCATACATAGATGGCGTGAAAGATGGAGATGCAACTAACAGAGAAGGTCATGCGGCTAAAGTTTATTTTAATTTACTATTTGGTAGAGATTTTATAAGAGGCAAAGGGGATAACACAAATGTGGCACTAGACTATGGATACTCCATTCTTCTTTCCGCATTTAACAGAGAAATAGTTAGTAAGGGATATATAACACAATTAGGCATAAATCATAAAAATGAATTTAATCAATACAATTTATCATGTGATTTCATGGAGCCGTTTCGACCGTTAGTAGATGAAATTGTTTATGAAAATAGAGAACTTGTTTTTGGAAAAGAATTTAAATTAAAACTTTTGAATGTATTAAATAGAAATGTAGATATTGGTGATAGAAATCAATTTGTATCAAATGCGATCTCTCAATTTACGAATAGTGTATTAAACTTTATGGACAAAAATTCAGAAAGTAAAATTATGAATTATGAGCTTTAGATATATGAGAATGTTATTATTTTTTGATTTGCCAACAGAGACCGCAAAAGACAGAAAAATATATTCAAAGTTTAGAAAGTTCTTGATTTCAGAAGGATTTATAATGATGCAAAAATCCGTGTATTCAAAACTAGCATTAAATACATCAGTTGTTAATGCTGAAAAAGAGAAAATAAACAAAAACAAGCCACCACAAGGAATAGTACAACTACTAACTGTAACAGAAAAACAATTTAATGAAATTGAATATATAGTAGGGAGTGCTACGACAAGAGTATTAAATGATACAGAAAGGTTGACGATATTATGAAATTAAGGCTAAATAATTTTCAAAATGACATAGACCTTTTAGACGGAACTATAAACATTATTGAAGTACATAACGTAAAATATTATGCCAAACTTATCCAAAGTATAAATGATAAAATTAATGGATATGAAACTAACGAGATTTTGTTATTAACGGATTCTGAAGAAGTTATGAAATTTGAAAAAGAAGTGATCATGGTAATTGACCTTTATAATATTGATTATAATTCTAAAAAAATAATTTCTAAAATATATGATCTAATATCTGTAGAAATCAAAAATTCTCAAGAAAATAACTTAGAAGAGATACTTGTTAAGTTAAGGCACTACGTTGATATGAAATTAATGGAGTTACCATTTGAATTTCAGATAAAAGAAGATATTGATGTGGAGGAAATTTTAAAGCTTTTTTCAGTTAAGATAGAAGATACAACTTATCAAACAATATTTGAAAAGATAGAGGTATTAATAGACATAATAGCAAACTTAAAAATCGCCAAGGTTTTAATAATGCCTAATTTAAAATTATACTTAACAGATAAAGAATTGATTGAATTATATAAGTATTCAATGTATAATGAAATAAAATTAGTCCTAATAGAGCGAAAATGTAATGAAAAACTCAAATACGAACAAATAATGTGTATCGATGAAAGTTTTGATGACTACATATATTAGGGCAAAACTGCCTAAAATAACATATCCGGTGTCGGTAACTGTAAAAATCTATCAAACAATTTGAGGTTTTAGAGGTATGTTATTTTAGGTAGTAACGAAACATAAGAAAGTTATTGAATTATATGATACTTGTTTTAGAGGTATGTTATTTTAGGTAGTAACGAAACACTTGCTGATGGTCTTAGTGCCGATGCGCTGTTTTAGAGGTATGTTATTTTAGGTAGTAACGAAACCTTGTTCTTTTCGGATTCGGTCTTCATGTTGTTTTAGAGGTATGTTATTTTAGGTAGTAACGAAACGAGGTATATCGATTGATATATTCGGATTAGGTTTTAGAGGTATGTTATTTTAGGTAGTAACGAAACCTTCTTCATTCATTGCTAAAACTTCGTCAAGTTTTAGAGGTATGTTATTTTAGGTAGTAACGAAACTATGACTAGGTGGGCAACAAAAGACCCATGTGTTTTAGAGGTATGTTATTTTAGGTAGTAACGAAACCTGTTTATATACCTATTAATCATATTGATTGTTTTAGAGGTATGTTATTTTAGGTAGTAACGAAACTACCGATAACGTTCGCTCCTATGATATCCCGTTTTAGAGGTATGTTATTTTAGGTAGTAACGAAACTAAATCAGATAAACGACGCATATCAGATGCGGTTTTAGAGGTATGTTATTTTAGGTAGTAACGAAACATCAGTTTTACCGATTTCTTCAAAACCAGAGTTTTAGAGGTATGTTATTTTAGGTAGTAACGAAACTGACTCCTAATCTTCTAACATTCTGATTATGTTTTAGAGGTATGTTATTTTAGGTAGTAACGAAACTATATACGCCAACATTACCAGTTTTAAAGGGTTTTAGAGGTATGTTATTTTAGGTAGTAACGAAACACATTACGTATCTTATTTCTTAAATCTAAAGTTTTAGAGGTATGTTATTTTAGGTAGTAACGAAACGATTTTCCTTATTTTGGCATTAACGCTTTTGTTTTAGAGGTATGTTATTTTAGGTAGTAACGAAACATACTTGCAACAACATCATCTAAATTATATGTTTTAGAGGTATGTTATTTTAGGTAGTAACGAAACTAGGCTCTAATGATACATCTCCCATATCTCGTTTTAGAGGTATGTTATTTTAGGTAGTAACGAAACTCGGAAAAGTAATGATTAATGCTTCATACTGTTTTAGAGGTATGTTATTTTAGGTAGTAACGAAACTCTATAGTCATAATAACCCAAATTAATCGCGTTTTAGAGGTATGTTATTTTAGGTAGTAACGAAACACTGGTATTAGAAGATTTTAAAAAAAATAAGTTTTAGAGGTATGTTATTTTAGGTAGTAACGAAACTTAAATTAAGTTGGAATGATGTTTCCTTTAGTTTTAGAGGTATGTTATTTTAGGTAGTAACGAAACTGGATCTTATAAGTTATGAACTTATCGATTAGTTTTAGAGGTATGTTATTTTAGGTAGTAACGAAACTGAGTCGATTTTAACTTCCGTTAGTACTATGTTTTAGAGGTATGTTATTTTAGGTAGTAACGAAACAAATTTCCTCCAGCAATTCAATCAATTTTAGTTTTAGAGGTATGTTATTTTAGGTAGTAACGAAACTTGTTAATTTGTGGAAGTTTAAATCTGGAGGTTTTAGAGGTATGTTATTTTAGGTAGTAACGAAACTGCAGGTGAAGCTCAAGAAAATTTAGGTATGTTTTAGAGGTATGTTATTTTAGGTAGTAACGAAACTGCTCAAATGCAAATGAGGACCGATGTTTAGTTTTAGAGGTATGTTATTTTAGGTAGTAACGAAACCTAGGTAAAAATTTGGCGAATTGGAGTATAGTTTTAGAGGTATGTTATTTTAGGTAGTAACGAAACGTTGGTTTGCTGATAAAATGATTAGAACTTGTTTTAGAGGTATGTTATTTTAGGTAGTAACGAAACTCGCCAGAATCTCCGCCTGGCGTATCACCGGTTTTAGAGGTATGTTATTTTAGGTAGTAACGAAACCAAATAACGTATCGATAGATTCAGCATCTAGTTTTAGAGGTATGTTATTTTAGGTAGTAACGAAACATGCATATAAAGGTGCTATGGTCGGTATGGGTTTTAGAGGTATGTTATTTTAGGTAGTAACGAAACAAAAAAAGGAGGGTTTTTAGATGGGAGCTAGTTTTAGAGGTATGTTATTTTAGGTAGTAACGAAACATAAACAAAATTGCGTTTATGAGACTGATTGTTTTAGAGGTATGTTATTTTAGGTAGTAACGAAACGTATCAAATAGCGAACGTACGCATAAAAGTGTTTTAGAGGTATGTTATTTTAGGTAGTAACGAAACATTAACTTGTCCACGATTTGAACAATCTTTGTTTTAGAGGTATGTTATTTTAGGTAGTAACGAAACCGTACTCGTTCTGCATGTTATCCCACTTCAGTTTTAGAGGTATGTTATTTTAGGTAGTAACGAAACAAGATTTAAACTTGCCGTGAGAACCACTCTGTTTTAGAGGTATGTTATTTTAGGTAGTAACGAAACTTTGCTTACTATGTATATAGAAGAGTTACTGTTTTAGAGGTATGTTATTTTAGGTAGTAACGAAACATTTAATGATGAAGAAAAAATAGGGATATAGTTTTAGAGGTATGTTATTTTAGGTAGTAACGAAACATGAAAATATTTCTCAAAACAATGCCACAGGAAATTCAAGCATTTGTAGATAACAGAAATAAAATTTCTCCAGGATTAAATGTTAAAATGGATAATAGTTTAAATACCAATTGTGTTATTATAAAGAATGGGGATGGAACAAGGACAATAAAAATTAATCCAAATTGAAGTAAAGCATATGATTTTGTTGCAGTACATGAAATGCTACACGATTTAGAAGGCACACAAGAATATCAAGAATTATTAAATTTCGTAAAGGAAAGAGCAACAACGCAAGAAGGCTTTGAAGAAGCTAAAAAAGCTATTACAGAACAATATACAAAATATTATCAAGAAAATGGACTAGATATGTCAGGCTTAAATATGGATGTTGAAACAACAAACGATATGACAGCTCGAGCATTAGGCAATCAAGAGTTTTTAAATGAACTTGTAGGTAAAAAGCCTAATGTATTTATGATAATATACAACTGGATAAAAAATATAGCATTTGATGGGCAAAAAACAGGCAAGACGTTTAACGAAAGAAGAACAAATAATAAGTATTTGCAAGAATTAAAGAACAAGTTTGAAATAGCGTATAATACAGCATATAAAGGGAATACAAGCCAACAATATAGTATTCAAGTAGATAATAATGGCAATAAATATGTTAAAGTAGATACAGACCAAGATATTTTTGAAGGCAAGACATTAAAAGAGCAAAAAGAAATCGCTAGGAAATATGTACTTGAAAAATTTCGAGAAAAAGGTTTAATAAAAGATGGTCAAAATATAAATGTTACAAGGAAAACAGCAAATGAATATACATATCCTAAAAATATACTTAATAAAGAAGTGGCTTCAAGTAAAATGAAAGCATCTGCGGAATTAGATAATTTGTTAAAAGTGTCCAAATATAAGTATAGTAAACAAGACGATGGAGGACATTCTTTTGCGAAAGTAGGTTGGGAGTATTATGAAACAGTATTTCAAGTTGGAAATAAAATATATTCAGGATTGTTAAATATTGCAAATGATGGAAATAAAAAAATATTGTACGATATAACTAATATAAAAGAGATGGATAGCAACATCAGTATGAAAACTGAATCATCTACAAATCCATCTCTTTTTGACAGTATACCACCAAACAGTGATACTGTCAATAACCAGTATATGCAAAATTGTAGGTGTAGTGTAGGTTTGTTAAACATATGTCATACCTACATAGAACTGTCTGGGTTTGATGATATACTAGCTCCACTATTCCTGAAATCTAGCCAACTTTTCATTTGGACTTAACCAATTTAATAGTTTCTTTGGAGAATTATTGTACTCTCTCTTCCAATGTCTTAGTTTTTCTTTAAAGTCTTCAAAACTTACAAATATTCTATTGTAATAAAATCTTTCTTGGTCTTTTCTGTGACTTCTCTCTACTTTTCCGTTGTGCCTTAGTGTTCGTGCTCTTATTACTTTGTGTTCTATTCCTAATTCTTCTGCTTTTATTTCAAACATTGTTTTCTTGCCTTTGTATATTGAGCTTAACTTATTTGTAATTATATAGACAAAAACTCTGTCTGCATGTCTAAAGACTAAAAAAATAAGCCGACTAAATCGACTTATATCTTGCAATATTACTCACGACTTTTTCATCAACTTTAAAAATTCGACCAAAAAATAAATTGGCTGGGGTAGCAGGACTCGAACCTGCGCATCTTCGGTTCAGAGCCGAATGCCTTACCAACTTGGCCATACCCCAATGTTCGCGTAACATGATATAAATGCATATCTCAAAATGTTTTATTTTGTCTGGTATGGATTATAGGCTTCCACTCCAAGTTCATTTTGAAACACGATACCATATTAATCACGAACCATGATAACAGAAATAAGGGGTATGTTGCAATACCTTTCCAAAAATTTTTTATATTTTTTCTTTCGAGCAATGGTATGATAAGAGCTTGAAGCATAGTTAGTATAATGGCAATTATACTAGATTTTATTCCTACTGTATGAAAGCTGTAATTATGAAAGAAAATTTTGGAGATGTCTATCAAAGTTATTGCAATTGGTAGCAGAATCATTGGTACACCTAATATATATATTATTGCATCTATGGTGGTAGCAGTTATGTTTTTTATTTTAAAAGAATTGTTTGAAAATTTTCTGAAGCATTGCATATGTCCAACTGACCATCTGAGTCTCTGCCTGCATGATTGCTTAAATGTTTGTGGTTGTTCATCATACACAATTGCATCATGTGCCCATGCAATTGTGTGTCCTTTAAAAATATTTTCTATTGAAAATTCTATATCTTCTGTGAGCGTCCTAGAATGCCACCCGGAATTTTCTTTTAGGACTGACATGGCAACAGTGAAACCTGTGCCGTTAATAAGTGGAGAAAGACCTATTTTATATCTTGAGTAGTGGTAGTATCTATTCATTGTCCAGTAGAAAATGGCATAACATGAGGTTATCCAATTATCGCCTGGATTTTTTATATCGCGATATCCTTGTATGATTTTTGCTCCTTGACAAAGCTTTTCGTTCATTTTTTGAAAAAAATCTTTTGACACGATGTTGTCTGCATCAAATATAGAAAATGCATCATATTTGTTGGGTATTTCTACTAATATTTTGTTGAAGAACCATTCAAGTGCATATCCTTTGCTACGTTTTTTATTATTAAACCTTTCGTAAACGAAGACGTTATTTTTTCTAGCTATATCAGCGGTATTATCTGTACAATTGTCTGCTATAACGTAGATATCAACGTCTTTATATTCTTGTTCTTTTATACTTTTTATAAGTGCGCCTATTACATTTGACTCATTTCGTGCTGCAATTACAGCCATAAATTTATGTTGTTTATTTGTAATTTTTTTTTTGTTTCTTTAGTAAAAGCAAATAAACAGATGAATGTTTGATAAAGTCCGAAAAAGATTAATATATAAAAAAATATTGACTGTAGTGTCAATAAGTAATTTTCAATTTTCATCATAAGCTCCAATGTTAAAATTATTTATTTATAGTATATCAACATGAATATTTTTTATTCGATATATATTGATGTTTGAAACCTTAGCTATGCCAGTATGCTTGACTGAGAAAAACATAAATGATACTATATAATTTAAGGGAGGGCTAAAGATGGCAAAAAATCCGGAGTGTCCATATTGTAATTCTGAGATTAAATTAATAGCAAATAAAAAAGCGTTTAATTGTCCAAGATGTGGAAATTTAGTTTGTGTTCAAAAAAAGAAGCTTTATAGAAGTGAGGAAATTCCTCCTGAAGTTTCTTATTGCTTTACGGCTATCTTTGCCAATATCGCGCGTGAACATGATAATAATAGAAATGAATTTAAAATATTTTTGGAAGATTTTTTGAGGAGTCAAAACCTTACAAAGAAACAGTATGAATATTTGATTACTTTTTATGATAAGGCTACAAGAAAAGGAATCCTTGGAGGTACGCATGAGAATAATAAAAATTTAATTATTAGACTAAAAAATGTGATTGATGAAACATGTGCCTCTTTGCCGATGCAAGAACAAGAAGCGTTTGAAGACAGCGTATTAAAAATGATTGTAAGCTTTATGAAAAAAGGCGGAAAAATAACTGAAGATGAAAATAAGATTTTGGAACTATATAAAATGACTTTTAAAATGAGTGAAAAAAGATATAAGGCGATATATAATGTAGATTCGGTAGATGAGGCGAATAAGAAGGAAAAGAAAAAAAGCATAGATGAAGTTTTTAATGAAATCGAAAAAAATATTTTTGAAAACATTTCGAAAAAAGATTTTGTGAAGGAACTTGTAATATCGTTTAAAAGACCTTTTATAGTAAAGAATCAACAAGGCTTTTTGAAAAATATTATTGTAGTGTTGTCTAATGAAAATGTTTTTGTAAATGAATTGATTGAAAATATTGCGACTGGAATGCAAAAAAACGGATTAATAGAAAATACTAGCAAAGTAATAGATTTTAACAAATATAAAAAGGAAGAATCTTTGGGCTCATTTGTTGCTGAATATATTGATGCCGTGGAAGAAAAGAGAAATGTTATAATCTTTGAAAATATTGAGCTTGCAAGTGAGTCATGCAAAGTGTTTGTAAAAAATATATGTAAGTATGGAAGAATAGAATTAAATACACCTAGAGGACCGCTTGAGGTTACTGCTAATGGCGAGTATATTGTTTTAATTTCGAATAAGAGTAATGAAGAGTTGGAAGATATACTGGATCATGAGTTTTTAGATATGGTAAAAGACAGGATTGAAATTACAGAATTTTCAACGGAGGAAATTAATCAAATAATTTCATTGTGTGTAAATAAGTTAAAAACCAAATGTAAAAAAGAACTCGAATTAAATATTACTAGTGAAATGTCTTTAGAAGAATATTTGCAAAAATCTTATACGACTTCAGCTGGAATTAAGGGAATTAATTTGTTAATCGAAAATAAGATATATAACGTCATTACAGAATATAAATTAAAAGGAAAGATAAATAATAAAAGCGAAATTATTGTAGGAGTAGAAGGTGAAAAAATATTTATCTCTGTTGATGGAGAGAAATCATATCTAGATGAAAAAAATCTTGATAAATTTGCAAGCCGACTTGCCATTGTTAAAAGCAAGTTGAAGTCTATTGTTGGATTAAATGAAGTAAAAGATTTTTTATATAAATTGGAAAGTAATATTGAAGCACAAAGAATGAGAGAGCGTGCAGGGATGAAGGTTGCTCCTCTTCCGCTTAATATGATTTTTACTGGTAATCCTGGAACGGGAAAGACTACAATGGCAAGAATTGTAGCTGAGTATTTAAACGCGCTAGGAATGCTTGAAAAAGGGCAATTTATTGAAGTGACACGTGCAGATCTTGTTGGGACACACTTAGGAGAGACAGCAAGCATAACGAAGGAAAAGCTTAATGAGGCTATGGGTGGAGTTTTGTTTATTGACGAAGCATATTCTTTGCTTAATTCTAAGGAAGATTCTTTTGGAAAAGAAGCAGTAGAGACTATTATAAAAATCATGGAAGACAATCGCGAAAAGCTAGTTATTATTCTTGCTGGATATAAGGATGAGATGGAAGAGATGATGAGGATTGAACCTGCTCTTAAATCTAGATTTCCAAATACGATTAATTTTAAAGATTATACGCCAGAAGAGATGTATAAAATAGCCGAGGTAATGGCGAAGAATAATGAGTATGTTATTGACCGAGAATGCTACGATCCTCTAGTGGATTATTTTGAAAGCAAAGTATATTCGGGAAAAAATCCTAACGGGAACGCAAGACTTGTTAGAAATCTTGTTGAAAATGCGATTGCAAACCAGTCTGCGAGAATTGTAAAGGAAAATGAAGTGAACTATTCATTATTAAAATTAGTTGATTTTAACTTAGAGAAGAAGGAAAAGTTTGATCTTGAAGCAGCATTAAGTAAAATAATTGGTTTGGATAATGTAAAAACATTTTTAAGAAATCAATATAATGTTTTGAAAGCACAAGAAAAGAGAAAAAGTATGGGGGTTACAACTGATGTGACACAAACGCTAAATATGATTTTTATTGGTAATCCTGGAACTGGCAAAACTACTGTGGCAAGAGTTGTGGCAGAAATGCTTAAAAATATGGGATTTTTGAGAAATGATAATTTAGTTGAGGTAACGAGGACTGACTTAGTTGCAGAATATGTGGGACAGACAGCGCAAAAAACTACTAATGTGTTTAATATGGCACTTGGCGGAGTATTGTTTATTGATGAAGCTTATTCGCTTTCACAAGGTGGAGATAATGATTTTGGCAAGGAGGCAATTGATACTCTTATAAAACTTATGGAAGATCATCGTGGTGAAATTGTTGTAATCATTGCAGGATATGAGAAGGAAATGACAGACTTTTTAAAAATTAATTCTGGTCTTGAATCTCGTTTTCCATTGAAATTGAAATTCCCTGATTATTCTTCGGAGGAGCTTTTGCAAATATTTGATAAGATGGTCGCAGATAGAGGATTTAAGATAAATGATGAGGCTAGAAAAGAAGTTGTTGCTAAAATTGATTTCCAGAGAAAGACGGCAGTAACTAATTTTGGTAATGGTAGAATGGTGAGAAATATTTTAGATGAAATAATAAGAAATCAGAGTACGAGAATTGCGACAGCGGACGATGTTGCAATTACAGAAAGTAATTTGATTATTTTAGAAGATGTTGGCAAAAAGTTTGAAAATGAAGATAGCAATTATGATTATGAAAAGGCATTTGAAAATATAATTGGCTTAGAGAGTGTTAAAGATTATATTAGAATGTTGGCTGCAAGAATTAAAATAATGAATGAGAGGAAAAAGCACGATTTGGCAACTAACGATGAGCAATCTTTACATATGATTTTTAAGGGTAATCCTGGAACAGGTAAAACTATGATGGCAAGAGCGGTTGCAAATATGCTTTATAAACTTGGTGTTATATCTACAGATAAATTAGTTGAAACTGACAGAGCGGGGCTTGTTGCAGGGTATGTTGGACAAACTGCTATGAAAACTACAGAAAAAGTAAAAGAGGCATTAAATGGAGTTTTATTTATAGATGAAGCATATGCACTATCGCAAGGTGGAAATAGTGATTTTGGTAAAGAGGCAATTGATACATTAGTTAAATTAATGGACGATAATAGAGATAAGCTAGTTGTAATTCTTGCGGGATATAGTAAGGAAATGCAAGAATTTTTAGATACGAATTCTGGATTGTTGTCAAGATTCCCGAATATAATTGAGTTTGAGGATTATACAGTTGAGGAGTTATTACTAATTGCACAAAAACTGTATCAGAAAAATGGATATAACATAACAACAGACGCACTGGAGAAAATTAGAAGTATTCTAGTCGAAGCAAAAAAAGATGCAAGATTTGGAAACGGAAGATTTGTAAGAAATATGTTTGAAAGATCAATTAATAACCAGTCACTAAGATTGTCTAACGAAACAGTAATTGATAAAGAGGCATTAGTAACAATTTTGCCTGAGGATTTATAAGGAGGAAGTGTATATGATAGTTTCTATTGGGAGCAGGAGTAAGGCAAAGATTGCTGCAATAACAAAAGCATTTTCAAAGTATCCGGAATTATGGGCAGATAATGATGAAAGAGTAGAGTATATTATAATCCCTAAAGATATGAGAATTGATGAAAATTTTGGTCAAGAAAAAGACAAATTTTCAGGAGTTTCGTGTAATCCATTAACGTTATCTGAAACCATAAAAGGAGCTAAGAATAGAGCAAAGAATGCATATGAATACGCTGAAAAAAATGAAAACAGATGCGATTTTGGAGTTGGGATAGAAGCTGGTATGTACCGAGTCGAAGAGGTTTCTACAAAATATATGGATACAAGTGTATGTGCAATATATGACGGAAAGCAATATTATGTCGGATTTAGTCCGTCATTTGAGTATCCTCAAGCTGTAGTAAATAGAGTGTTACAAGGCGAAGAAGTAGGCTTTATGCAGGACATATTTGGAAATACTGCAAAGGGCAGAAAAGGCGCAATAGGTGTACTAACGTCAGAGAGGTTATACCGCGATGAATTAGAAGAACAAGCTGTTCTAATGGCGTTAACAAAAATAACATCATCTGTATATTAATACATTTTTTAGGATATGATTGCTAATTCTTCAATAATAACTGGAATTCTTTAAGGAAAGTATTATAGAAAGAGAAAAGGGGAAAGATATGAAATTGAGGATGAATACTATTGTACCTAAGATAGTTAAAATTGGGGAAGAATTAGAGGTTTTAGAAAAGATTATAAGTGAAGTTATACAAATATTGCAGTATATGAATTTTATGGATAAAAGGGTAAAAGAAGCTAAAAGAATATTTAAGAAAGTAAAAATTGTTGGTTTAACATAGATATGTCACAGTAACAAAATTAAATAAAAAGGAAATACCAAAAAAATATGATATAATTT